>NZ_PJIZ01000074.1 GCF_021596505.1 Nostoc sp. CMAA1605
TTATGCTCAAAAAACTTGGTGGCGTTTTTAATATACAACCACATAGATTGATGAATTCTAGCAATTTAGAGTTTTAGATTTGAAATTGTGAATTGGGATGTTGATTCTGTACTAGCCTAGATGTAGATGATCATCTAGAAATGTTGGAAAAATTGCTACCTGCAAAAATTGTAGTTATTGGCGGCGGGGCCGCAGGGTTTTTTGGGGCGATCGCCTGTGCGGAAGCTAATCCCCAAGCCCAAGTCACTCTATTAGAAGCCAGTCGTCAACCCTTGGCTAAAGTCCGTATTTCTGGGGGAGGACGCTGTAATGTGACTCATGCTTGTTTTGAACCGCAAGCCCTAGTACAGAATTATCCCAGAGGTGGTAAGGCGTTACGGGGTGCTTTTAGCCGTTTTCAAGCTCAAGATACTGTAGCTTGGTTTACAGCCCACGGAGTCAAACTTAAAACGGAAGCTGATGGCAGAATTTTTCCTATTACAGATAATTCTGAAACTATTGTCGAATGTTTAATGGATACTGCTCAGGCTGAAGGTGTGGAAATTTGGACTGGTGCGGCTGTAGCAGGGGTGAAAAAAGCTGGTGATGAGTTTGAGGTACTTTTGAGATCAGGGGAAGTGATGAAATGCGATCGCCTGTTATTAGCGACCGGTAGCAGTCACATTGGTTATAAAATTGCTCAAGAGTTGGGACATCACATCGTTGCGCCAGTTCCATCGTTATTTACATTTAATATTGCTGAAGCCAAACTCCAAGCCTTGGCGGGGATTAGTGTTAACCCTGTACGCTTGCGGTTATATGTGGAAGAACAGCCAGCACTGGAACAGACAGGGGCTTTACTGATTACCCATTGGGGTGTCAGTGGCCCGGCTGTGCTGAAGCTTTCCGCCTGGGGTGCCAGACTCCTGCACGAACGCCAATATCAAGCCACCTTAATAGTAAATTGGTTGCCGGAACTCACACAAGAACAAGTCAAACAAAAAGTCCTGGCTATCAAGAACGAGTGGGGAAAAAAAGCGATCGCGTTGCACCGTGGTGTTGATTTGCCCCATCGTCTCTGGCAATACATAATTAACCGTGTAGGTATCACCACAAATGACCGTTGGGCAGAATTACCCAATAAAACTTTAAACTTGTTAGTACAAGAACTGACTCAAGGCAAATACTTTATTAATGGTAAAGGTGTCTTTAAAGAGGAGTTTGTTACTTGTGGCGGTATAAATCTGTCGGAAATTAACTTTAAAACTATGGAAAGTAAGGTAGTTTCTGGGCTGTATTTTGCTGGGGAAATTCTCGATATTGATGGCGTAACTGGAGGATTTAACTTTCAAAGTGCTTGGACAACAGCTTATTTAGCAGGTACAGCTATGGGTATTAGTGATGTTTAGTGATGTCGTATTATTTTAAGTTTGTATTAAGTTTGTAGTGAGGACTTCAGTCCTCAGAATAAGGGCTTAAGCCCTTACTACAAGCCAAATGTTTCTATTCTTTGTGACACTTTCATAAATTCTGATCTATTCATATCTATATTTTCTAGACTTAATCACTTCAATGACATCATCATGACGCTGACCTTCGATGATGTCATTCAAATGAATTTTGCCATCAATATATTGTAAATGTATGCGCCATCCTGATAACTTATCGATATCAGCACGGTAAATTGCCTGTTTAATTCCCTTCACTTTACGCAGTCTAGTTTTAGGAAAAGTTCTAGTTCGATGACATTCATTATCTTCCAATTCAGCCAAAGCTTCTAGAAAATCTATTTTGAGATTATCCGGTAAAATCTCCATCGCTTCATGAATGACACCATGCTCATCTAGAAGGGGTTTAATCTGTGACATTAGCTAGAACTAACCTCAATTTCTTGATGTTTGACGCTAAAGTCTTGGTAAAGAGACTCGGCTACAGAATTATAGGCTTTGGAAGCATCTTCAGTATTAACGACTCGGAATAATGTAACTACTGTAGTGTCAAAAATTGGATCATCATCAATAGTCACAATTAATCTGATGTCTTTATCAATGATTAAGGCATAAAGTGAAGAATCATAATCATCACTAAGCTTAATTTCCTTCAATTTAAAAGCTTGTTTATCTAAAAATGTTTTATTTTTTGATAGTATTTCAACGTAGCGATTTAATTTCTTAACAATTTTAAACTTTTCTTTATTATTAAATCTCTCTAAATCTCGCTCAAAATCCTTAGTCGATTCGATAAGTGTGTCCATTTAACTGATTCCAGAATTGAAATCTTTCACCAATCTCAAATTTAACGTATAACTAGAGTTTTTAGAAGTATTTAAAGTATATTCATCGACGATATCAATGACATTTATAGATTTGCGACTATAGTTAAGTTTGGTAAGTAAATTATATATGGCGATCGCTTTCGGAAATGAGCTTAAATACCCTTGTATTTAGGATAGTTTATCTGTAGCACTCACTTTCTTATGCCAACTAAATTAGCACCACCTTTATTCATCATTTTATTAGGGCTAGGTCTAACTACGATTTCTGGATGTTCCAAGGCGATAAATTCAGCCGTTGCTCAAAATTCACCCAAACCAGAACCCCAAATCATCGTCCAACCTGGAGAAGTGCGCCCTTTACCTGGGAAATTAGATAACATTCCTGTATTTAATAGCAACAGCCCAGAATGGATTAAAACTGAGGGCATTTTACTTTCTACCTTCCCTACAACTAATAAAAAAACCCCAGGCGCACACCTAAATTTCCCTTTTCAGGGACGGTTTGATGTCTTTGCTCACCACTATACTCACACCCCCAAAGATTTACAAACTCTATATATAGGCATTATTATTCAGAACCCTGGGAAACAACCTGTAACTGTTGATACTCTACAAGCAGCCAGCTACTTAATGCAAGATGCACCCTTTGTCACCTTACCCCCTTACCGAGAAAACAATGATGGTAAAGTCTACTCCGGGCCAGGGGCGAGGGCTGTGGCTGATGTGCTGCGGGGTGTGCGCCAAGCTGACTTTCCTTCTAAGATAGTCATTCCACCAGGACAAAGCCGGATGTTGTTGAATCATCCCATTCCGGTACGAAATCTAGAAAAGCCTATCAATGGTCGGTCTAGCTTTCTGCGCTTACGAAGTAATGGCAAAGTGTATGCAGCGAGTTTAGCCATGTTTGCCAAGAAAAACGCTGATGGTTCTGACCGCGCCCCAACACTGGCGGAATGGCAAGCTTTACTTAATAACGGTAACTTTGCCGGGCCAAGGGATAAAACTCCTACTCCTCCCGACGCTACTAGCGGGGCGTTAATTTATGGACGGGTGGCTGGTGTTTCTCAAGGTTCGCAATGGAAAGCAAACTTAGTAGATAACCCCCAAGCCACTACTCTTTCCATTCCACAACCAGGGAAAGGGATTTCTTATCCTTTAGTGACTTTGCGGGGTGGTCGATTGGGTACTGGACAAAACCAAACCGCCCAATTGCTGGTACGGTATCCTGATACAGCCTATGAAGCGCATGGTAATTATGGCGTGGAATATAATCTCAGTTTGCCTTTAAAGAACAATACCAATCAAACTCAAAAAGTAACAGTTACTTTAGAAACACCTTTAAAAGAAGACAAATTATCTCAAGGTGGCGTGCGTTTTCGCAAACCATCCCAAGATTTTCCCTTTTTTAGAGGTACGGTAAAGCTGAGTTATTTTGATGACCAAGGAAAGCAACAAACGCGCTATGTTCATCTCTGGCACAGAACAGGTCAAGTTTTAGAGCCACTAGTACAGTTTGTCATGCCACCTGCTACTAGAAGGAATGTGCAGATAGACGTGATTTATCCGCCTGATTCTACACCACCCCATGTGTTAACGGTACGAACATTATAAGTAAGATTCTTGATTAAGATGCACTTGATTCGGCACTACAGAGACGTTGCATACAAATAAATTTTTCAGCTAGGCGCGATCGCCCCTCCCTAGTAAAATATGACAAGCGATGCCTACGGCTGGCTGCGCCTACGCCTATACTCATCATTGCAGCAAATGTCTAGGTTCAATTTAATTAATTCGCGCCTGCAACCAAGCCTGCAAATCAGCGACACTACTAAAATCTAGCAACGCTTCCCCCAACTCTTCCAGCATTGGTAATTGCAAACCCCCTACCACAGAAAGCACATCTTGGGGAATTTCTCCCAATCGCTTCGTTAATAGTCGGCTAACAATATGAGTGAGAGCCTCTCGTCCTTCTTCTCGTCCTTCTTTTCGTCCTTCTTCTCGTCCTTCTTCTCGTCCTTCTTTTCGTCCTTCCTCTAGTCCTTCTTCCTTGATTTCTCGATAAACTCGTGTTTCCTTCAATGTAATGTCTAACATTGACTCCACCTCCTTTCGACTTAGTTGCTCAAACCGATAAGCGATGATCGTGGTAATTATTTCAATTATCGCATTGCTGACTGGTGCAGAAGCTTCTTGACGAGTTCTAGTTAATAAATACCGCGCTTGTGATGGGGCTTGTTCTTCCTCTACTGTAGTTAATACCATCACCGCCAACCATAAAGGTAAAGAACGAATATCTCCCAACTCATCCAAATATATGCGATGTACTTGGTCGCCGTTGAGTAATGCACGATGGGGACGAGTATCACTCTGTTCAATACTTTGTGAGGGGTAGATAATTACTGCTTGCCAATCGCTAAATCGATCGCGGTTGCGGTAAAAATAGAGTGAAGACTCTGCAAATACTCTTTCATAAAGCTTTTCGTCTTTTTGGAATTGGACTTCACAAAAATAAACAGTCCCAGGAGTTGCATTTTCTGGCGGTAAAAATACACCGTCGATTTCAAACTTGGGTTCTTTAACAGCTACCGAGTCGAATTTATATTTGTCTGCATTTTCTGGCGGATTTGTCAATAATTCAAATAATAAACTAGGCGATTGTTGAAATATTTTGTAAAAAATCGAATCTCGACGCATGAAAGATGGGGTTGGAAATATATCTCAATAATGCTGGGTTAGCCTAGTTTGATGGTTGCAGGAGTAGCCATAGCCTGAAGGAAGCATCACTTTCAGTACAATATGAGAAGCGATGCCTACGACTATGATCATCATTGCAGGAGATGTCTGGGTTCAATCAGCTTAACTAATTCGCGCCTGCAACCAAGCCTGCAAATCAGCCACACTGCTAAAATCTAGCAACGCTTCCCCCAACTCTTCCAGCATTGGTAATTGCAAACTTCCTACTACAGAAAGCACATCTTGGGGAATTTCTCCCAACCGCTTCGTTAACTGTCGGCTAATCATGTTAGCCATTGCTTCTCGCCCTTCCTCTCGTCCTTCCTCTTTGATTTCTCGATAAACTCTTGTTTCCTTCAGTGTGATGTCTAACATTGACTCCACCTCCCTTCGACTTAGTTGCTCAAACCGATAAGCGATGATCGTGGTAATTATTTCAATTATCGCATTGCTGACTGGTGCAGCAGTTTCTTGACGACTTCTAGTCAATAAATACCGCGCTTGTGATGGAGCTTGTTCTTCCTCTACTGTAGTTAATACCATCACCGCCACCCATAAAGGTAAAGAACGAATATCTCCCAACTCATCTAAGTATATCCGATGTACTTGGTCGCCGTTAAGTAATGTGCGATGAGGACGAGTATCACTTTGTTCAATACTCCTTGATGGATAAATAATTACGGCTTGCCAATCGCTAAATCGATCGCGGTTGCGGTAAAAATAGAGTGAAGATTCGGCAAATACCCTTTCATAAAGCTTTTCATCTTTTTGGAATTGGACTTCACAAAAATAAACAGTCCCAGGAGTTTCATTTTCTGGTGGTAAAAAAACCCCATCAATTTCAAATTTAGGTTCTTTAACAGCTACCGAGTCAAATTTATATTTGTCTGCATTTTCTGGCGGATTTGTCAATAGCTGAAATAATAAACTCGGCGATTGTTGAAATATTTTGTAAAAAATTGAATCTCGGCGCATGAAACATTGCTATAAAAATATTCTTAAAATTATGATGCGTAGGCTATGCCTACGCACGAATTTACTTACCGCCGTAGAAAAAAGCGATATCTTTTTCTTTCAGGGGTGCAA
This sequence comes from Nostoc sp. CMAA1605, assembly GCF_021596505.1. Lineage (GTDB taxonomy): Bacteria > Cyanobacteriota > Cyanobacteriia > Cyanobacteriales > Nostocaceae > Trichormus. The sequence goes on from NZ_PJIZ01000074.1 coordinate 6,074, forward strand.
AGCCTGCTTCTATCAGCAATTGATCAAGTTCTGCTTGAGGAATATGTTTTGCACCAATACGGATAATGCGCGATCGCATAGTATTAGATACACCACTACGTTGTCTATTGGCTTCTAGTGCCATAACTTTGGTGTAAAGTTCTAGCTTGGCAGTGGGAATGGGTGTACCATCAAAATCGATGCCTTTAGCGATCGCTTCATCAATAGCATCAGCACCTTTGGTAGTAGCGTTAACTCCTGTAGTGTCAGCAGTCATGGTAATTTTTCCTGAAATTTATAGGTATATATTACCAGTGATGCTGACTTAGGGATTGGGGAGAGTTAATAGTCAATAGTCAACAGTCAACAGTCAACAGTAATTGCTTTTGACTAATGACTAATGACTATGGACTAATGACTATTGACTATACATCAACCCGTATTTCTCATTCCCGCCGCAATACCGTTGATGGTTAAGAGTGCGCCTCTAAGTAATTCGCCTTTGCTGTAACGTGAATGAATTACACCAGGGGTAGCAATATTTTTCGACTGGCGCAGGCGTTTGAGGAGGGAAACTTGGATAAATCCCAGGGGGACGATTGTACCGTTACGTAATTGTACGGAACGTTGCAGTACAGGATCACCGTCTAATAATCGACCATGTTCAGTGATTTTCAAGACTAAATCTCTAGTGAGGTAGAATTCACTGGCGATTTGCTCAAATACTATCTCAAATCTGGCTTTATCTTCTGGGTTAGCTAACTCCTGCACGTAGTGACGCGCCATTTGCATATCTACTTTTGCCAAAGTCATTTCGGCTTTGGAAATCACCATTTTGAAGAATGGCCATTTCACGTAAAAGTAGCGGAGGAGTTTGAGGTGTTCTTCTGGTTCTTCACTCAAGAACTCTTGTAAGGCTGTCCCGACACCATACCAAGAAGGTAGCAAAAAGCGGGTTTGTGTCCAGCTAAATACCCAGGGGATAGCGCGGAGACTGCTTAAGTCTTTTTTACCGGAGGGGCGACGGGCGGGACGGGAACTGATTTGGAGTTGGCTGATTTCTTCGATGGGGGTGACTTGGTGGAAGAAATCAATAAAATCTGGTTGTTCGTAGATTAAAGCACGATAATGCTGTCTGGAGCGTGCTGCTAATTCTTCCATAATTTCGTTCCAAGGTTCGATATCATCAAACCCTGTCCGTAATAAGCTGGCTTGAATTACCGCCGTGGTGATGGTTTCTAGGTTGTATAAAGCCAAGTCCAGTAAGGAGTATTTGGAAGCTAAAACTTCTCCTTGTTCAGTAATTTTGATGCGCCCGTTAATGCTGTGGCCTGGTTGTGCCAAAATCGCTTCGTGGGCTGGGCCACCACCTCTACCTACAGAACCGCCACGCCCGTGGAAAATCCGCAGGTTTACGCCGTATTCTTCAGCAATTTTCTGGAGGGATTTTTGGGCTTTGTGAATTTCCCAGTTACTACTTAAAAAGCCAGAGTCTTTGTTGCTGTCAGAATAACCCAGCATCACTTCCTGTAAGTCGGGAGTGAGGGAAAACGCTTCAGTGGGGAGAGGGAGATGGGGAGAGGGGGGAAGGGCTTCTTGACTACCGTTGAGGGCGGCGTAACCACCTGCTAATAAAGCACGATACAAAGGTAGTTCAAATAATTGCCGCATAATGCTGCGTGAACGTTGCAAGTCTTCCACTGTTTCAAATAATGGTACAACTTGAATTGTCCCCACGGCGATCGCAGGGTCAAATAATCTGGCTTCTTTGGCTAACAGCAAAACTTCTAGTACGTCGCTGACTTGGCGACACATACTAATAATGTAGGTTTTGCAGATGTTCACCCCAAATTCCTGCTGTAGCGATCGCACTATGCGGAAGGTTTTAATGACATCATTAGTTTTGTCGGAAAATGGCAATTCGGCGGAAATTAGAGGGCGACGAGTTTGCAGTTCACTGGTTAACCACTGTACACGCTGTTCTTCTGTCAGGTCGTTGTAAGATTGGGGCAGAATTTGCAGGTATTCTAGAATCTCATTTAACGCGTCTGAGTGTCGGGAAGATTCTTGGCGGATATCTAATTGGGTGAGATTAAAGTCAAAAATTTCAACTTGGCAGATGAGATTATCTAATTCCCGACAACTTAGTCCCGTTTCCGTCAAGTTACGCTGAATTAACCGCAGTTCCGCCAAAAACTCTGCCCCAGAACGATACATAGGGCTATCTTCATTAGTGGGAGTTTCGCCCTTATATAAAGCCAAATTGCGATCGCAGGTATTTTCCAATCGCTTCAACACATAAGATAGTTTGAGGCGATAGGGTTCTTGGCGATATCTTAAAGCCAATGCGTCGTAAACTTCGCTTAACTGGGACTGATCTAACTCCAAAGATTCCAGCAAATCTGGTAACACATCACTCCAGTGCATGGAAATACTCAGTAACTCAATCAATTGCTTGACTGACTTGATATATCTCTCTAGCACCATTTTGCGCTGATAACAGGCTGTTTGCCAGGTAACTTCCGGTGTCACCGAGGGATTTCCATCCCTATCTGAACCCACCCAAGAACCAAAGGAACAAAAATCTGTGCTGGGTGGTTCTAACCAAGGAAATGTTTTCCCCAAGGCGTACTTGAAGCGTTTATATAGTTGGGGAATTCCATCAAATAAAACCTCTTGGAAGTAGTGCAGGGCATAATCTACTTCATCTAACACCGTGGGTTTAAACTGGTGTAATTCATCAGTCCGCCACCAGAGGCGGATTTCTTCGAGGAGTTTTTCCCGAATTTCTCCAGCTTCCCAAGGATAGCCACCGCCATTATCATTACGTGTTTCTACTGAGTCAAGCTGCTGTAATAGCTTCACTACTTGGCGTTGTTTATCGCGGATAGTGTGGCGGACAATTTCCGTGGGGTGGGCTGTGAAGACTAGACGGACATCTAATTGGGAAATGAGGCGTTGAATTTGTTGGGGTGGAACATTCAACTTTTGCAGTAAAGGAAACAGGGCAGCAAAAGTCCCTCTTTGTCTGTTCTGTTCTCTAGAAGAACCATTTTTCGCTAGCCAGTCCATACTACCGCCACCATTGAAGATGACATCATCTTCATTTTGGTTAGAGGAGTAGTTGATATTGTGAGAATTTTCCTGTTGGGGTAATTCTTGTTCGGCTTCAGAATAGCGAGTTAACTGCTGCCGTTGTTCATATTCCTGCTCTATGATGTTGATCAACTGAAAATACAAAGCAAAACCCCTTGCTGCGCGGATTGCTTCATTAATATTTAACTGTTCAATCAACTTGACAGCAGAAACAGCTTGGTCTTTTGTAGCTTGTCCCTCTGGTGAACACAAATCGCGTAACTGACGCAACAAATCCACCATATTTTGCCCACATTCTTGCCGGAGTACGGACTCCCACAATTCTTCTACAATTTGCAGACGGTGACGCAAAAATAATTCTGAGGTAGGGTACGAATTGGCAGATTCAGATAAAGAGTATAAAACAGAACTCATATTGTTTCTCTTGTGAAGCCGATCGCTTGCGTGTAATTCAAAATTCAAAATTCAAAAATCTTAATTTAGGAAGCATTTTTGGGTATCTTGAATCATGATTTTGTGGATATCGCGTTGAGCAATGTTTGGTAAGTATATTTTTTAATTTTGGAGTAGTGAGTGTTGTTCGGCGTTTAGCCGGTGCTGGGTGCTGAGTAGTGAGTCAATGTATTTTCTCCTTCTCTCAATGCCCAATGCCCCATGCCCCATACCCCATACCCTCCACCTCTTTTATTCTGTGTCATCAGGAAAAGGAAGAATTGGCAAGCGATCGCCGCGAAATAATTCTTCACTGGCTTGCCCTATAGATTCTAGGGCTTGTACTGAAACTTTACCTGCGGTGAGGAGCATTAGTATAGACGCTGAACCCATTTGCACCAGGAGAGATTGGGGAATGGTAAACAGAACCAAATTCAATCCGGTATTGGCTACGGTGGACTGTTGAGTAGTAGGAGGCATGGTTTGTTGTGAATGATTATTCAAAGAGTAGAATAAAACGCAAAACTCAAAATCTGTATGACTGACAACCTTATAAGACTATTTTGTCCCACTTAGCCAGCCAAGAAGGTAACAAATGTGTTAACAAGAAACTCCAAAATGTGATAGACCTATGGTTTTAGTTTACAGGTGGAGTCAATAGTCATTAGTCATTAGTCATTAGTCATTAGTCATTAGTTATTAAATTTTCTTGCTATACTCGATGCCCCATTCCCTATTCCCTATTCCCTATTCCCTATTCCCCAATCCCCAATCCCTGTGTTCCTTTATAGTTAACTGCCCATGAAAACATTACTATCAGATAGTCAGCAATCCTTATTGCAATGGGTCAGCCAAGCAACGGGGATTAATACTTTAGGGGTAAAAGTCCGATTACGGGGAAATGACCTCCATATTTTGTGTGAAGGTTCTGAGTGTCCCCGACGCTGGCGGACTTTGTATGATTTGCTGCACGCACTCCAGCAGACAGATTTAGATGCCCTGACCAGTTACGAACAACCCTCAATATACCAAGTATTTGTCTACGGACGAAAGAAAGGGGAATATCGTCCCGAATGGTGTCATAAAGTTTACCTCAATCAACTAGACCGTCATCTAGAACAGGTCGAAAAGGCCATGTTAGAAGATGCGGCGAAAGCCCCTGGTGGGGCGTTGATTCTCTCTAATGAAAGTTTGGCACGGCGGGGAGATCCCAATGCGATCGCCCGTTATCTCAGTGAAACTCTGAGTGCAATGGGTGTGGCGGTACAGGTAAAGGTCAAACAGTCTGAAAGCGGTGAGGATCATCAAGCGGCTTCAGAACGTTTATGGATTTTATGTCAGTCAAGTTACAGTCCTGATCCTTCCTTGTTGGCTGAACCCATAGCCCACAAGTTACGCCAGTTAAAGCTATCTGGCTACAAGGACGCGGTAATTGTTTCCCAAATTAGCGGCGAAACTAAGCACGAATGGCGGTTACGCATCGATTTAACACCGCCAGAGGTGATGCTGAAGGAATGGGCGCGTTGGGGTGATGTGCAGGCGATCGCGCGGCTATTGATGGCGGTATTATCAGAGTTTGCGGTGTCTGTGCAGGTTTCGCTACAAGAATCAACCCTACACATCTTTTGTTTACCTAATGCTGATGCCACAGTCCCAAATAAAGCTTTTTGTCTAGAAAAAATATCACAGCAATTAGATGCGATCGCACCCCAAGGTATTCTTGCGGCTACGGTTTACGGACAAAAAACCCATGATGACACACAACCAGACTGGATTGATTGGCTAACTCTACCCGCCAAGGAATATCCAGCTTTGGCGACTCCCGCTTTAGAATTGGCGGCTGAAGGTGATGAACCAGCAATTATTTTCCTCCTCGAACGCTTACTGAATCCCAATTTAGATCGCAAGTTAAAAACCGGCGGCTTGCGGGTGCTACTCCTAAGAAAAGATGATTTATTTCACATCATGTGTGATGCACCCATCTGTCCCAGCCGTAAACAAGTCGCCCCGAAAGTTACCCAATTGATTCGCCAACTCAAAATTTCTGGGATTGCGGGAGTGCGCGTTTATGGTAGGCGTTCAGGAAATAAAGAACCGTTTTGGCATCATGGTGTAGATTTAGCCCAACGTCAAAGATTAGTCCCAGAAGCTACCCCAGAATTCGCCGCCACGGCTGAATATGTCGGCGAATTAATTAACCAGGAAAATGACGAACCGATTTTACGTCCTGACTTAACTACAGAAGAAGTTCAAAGTTTCGTTAGTGAAGTAGCACGCGATTGGGTGACAACTACAACTAACACCGTTAGAAAATGGTTTTTAGTTAGTCAGTTATTCACAGAAAGCGACCAATCAAGTAACCCCATTCCTGATGCTCAAGGTGTGAAAGTCGCCTTAGTTTGGGGGACTTTAGGATTGTTACTCACCTTGCAAACCGATTGGGTGCTAGGTTACATAGTTTCTCGCACCATACCCAGTTCATCCCAGGTGAAAAATATTCCATCACCCCAGCCAAAGTCACCTGTTAGTACCAGAGAAACTTCCAACCCCAGAACCGCATTTTTCACCACCAATTCCCAGCAATCAAGTCAAGGTTTTAATTCCTCTGGTTTTACTCAAGCGGAAGAAGATGTCACCGCCACCCCTGCAAAAAATAAAGCCAACGCCACAGCGATTTTATTGGCGGCGCGGTCTTCCATGCCTAGTTTTAATGTCAGACAATTAGATGAACAATTAGCCCTCTACAGACAACGCATCGCCAAAAATGGTAAACCCGCCGATGTGTTAATTATTGGTTCTTCCCGTGCATTAAGGGGAGTAGATCCCGCCGCATTATCCAAAGCCTTAGCGCGTCAAGGTTATCCCAATGTGGATGTATTTAACTTTGGCATTAACGGGGCAACTTCCCAAGTCGTCGATTTTGTCCTTCGTCAAGTTTTGCAACCTTCCGAACTACCCAAATTAATTTTGTGGGCTGATGGTTCTCGCGCCTTTAATAGTGGTCGTGATGATCTCACATTTAAAGCGATCGCCAATTCTCCAGGTTATGAATATGTGTTAAAACAAGCAAAAACCTCCGAAAACAATGATGAATCGTCAAGTAACCCCGAAAAATCCCCACCAGTTGCCCAAAAAACACCCCAAAAAGAGATTAATAATTATCAAGTCATTAATAAATGGTTAAACCAAAACCTAGCCAAACTTTCCGTCAGCTATCAACACCGTGAGCAAATTCAAGGTCTATTCCACGAACAAATAAAATCTCTCCCACTCCTGAAACAATCCCCAAAAACTTCATTACCTGCTGATATCACAAGCAATAATCCTGAAGATGATAGCACTTTGACACAAGCAGTAGATTTTGATGGTTTTCTACCATTATCTATCCGCTTTCATCCTGCTAGGTACTATCAAAAACATTCCAGAGTTACAGGTAATTACGACAACGACTATAAAAATTTCCAATTAGGAGGAGAACAAGACGCGGCCTTTCAGGATGTTTTGCAATTTACCCAATCGCAAAATATCCCCCTAGTCTTCATTAACTTACCCTTAACAGATGAATATTTAGACGAATTCCGCCGCCAAAAAGAACAAGAATTTCAGACATATATGTTGCGATTAGCGACTAACCCTGACTTTATTTCTAGAGATTTAAGTCAGCTTTTCCCCCAAAACAATGACAACTTTTCCGACCCCAGCCACCTAAATCGCTTTGGTGCTTACGAAGTCTCACAAAAACTAGCCAATGATCCGATGATTCCCTGGCCTGTGAAATAAATGGAATTGGTAATCGGGCATTGGGCATTGGGCATCGGTAATTGGGCATCGGGCATCGGGTATCAGACATAGCAAAGGAATTTTATAACTAATGAATGACTAATGACTAATGACTATTGACTATTGACTATTAACTATTGACTATTAACTAAAATATGGAATTATTATCTATCGTTTATTGGCTGTTTATCCTGAGTGTATTGGGGATTTATTGGGCTTTAGAGAAACCGCAAATGCGCCTAATGGCAATATTAATCGGCAGTATTTTTGCCTACTCTTCTTTAAATACTCAACATATACCTCTGTTATTAGCCCTAACCTTTATCAATTTCCAGTTTGGTCGAGAAATAGGGAAAAATACTTCGCCAGGACAACATAACTTAGATTGGCAAATCTCTAATGAGGAATGGCAATTTGCTAATGTAGACTGGAATCAAAGACGATTAAAACTTTTGTGGCTAGGAGTTAGCTTAAATGTCTTAATTCTCTTAGCATTTAAATATATAAATAGTGCAGTTGCAATATTTTTTAATAATCCAGCTAGCACATCAGGCAATCTGTTTAAAGTTGTGGCACCGTTGGGAATATCTTTTTTTACGTTTGAATGTATTGCTTATTTGGTTGATGTATATCGTGGTGCGCCTGCAAGTAATCAACTGCTGAAATTTGCCGCCTATAAATTATTTTTTCCCAAGCTCGTCTCAGGGCCAATTACTCGCTATCATAACTTTATTACGCAATTTAATTCACTAGAATTTCCTACTACTAATAGAATCGCAGAATCTCTCTGGTTAATTGCTAGAGGTGCTGTGAAAAAAGGCATTTTAGCAGACCGTCTCAGCATTTTTGTTGATTTGTGTTTTGGGAATCTGCAAAGGGCTGGTAGTAACGATTTGTGGTTGGCAACTTTTGCCTATGGACTGCATTTGTATTTAGATTTTAGTGGCTACGTAGATATCGCCCGTGGTAGTGCTTTACTGTTTGGGTTTGTGCTACCAGAAAATTTTGATTTCCCCTATTTCAGTACCAGTATTGCGGAATTTTGGCGGCGTTGGCACATGACCTTGGGTGATTGGTTACGGAATTATGTTTACTTTCCTTTGGGTGGTTCTCGTCAAGGCTTAACTCGCACCTGCTGGAATTTATTTATTGTCATGCTGATTGCCGGGATTTGGCATGGTTCTATTTGGACTTTTGTGGTTTGGGGTGTTTATCACGGTTTAGCTTTGGTGATACATCGACTCATGGATGCAATGAGCGATCGCTATGAGAAACTAGAGCAGTTCTGGCAAAATCCTCTCGGCTTAGTTTTAGCTTGGTTCATTACCCAAATCATGGTATTTACTTCATGGATTTGGTTCCGTCTACCTAATCTGCAAGATTCTGTTTGGGTATTTCAGCATTTGTGGAATCATCCTGCGGATTCGCAATTCTATCAAAAGGTTTATATTGAAGCCCTCAACACCAGCCCTCATCAACTAACCTGGATTATGGGGATTCTATTTGCTTTTATGGGTTTTACTTATGTCTTCAAACGTCACCTCAAACTAGACATTAGTTGGCCTCTCAAGTTGGTGTTCGTACCTCTGTGTGTCTATGCCGTGTGGTTGTTCGCGCCTGAAGGTAGCATTCCCTTTGTTTACTTCAGTTTTTAACTGCAATACCGCTAAAAATTAATTGTAGTAAGCACTGACAAACATTGTGTACTTTTATAAAGTAATTAACTATTTCTCAAACCCTATGTAAACGGGTTGATCCTGAAAAACCCTGATTCCATAAGGGTTTTCGTTCTGCAAATTATTGAGAAATATTACAGAAAAATATTCGCTTTCTATCTTAATAAAAGTACATTAATCTTCTTTATTAGTATCAAAGTCTAGAAGTTAACTATTTAAAGGAAATATATACTTTTGAGAGTGTGAAGCGATCGCAATAAGCTTATTATTTGTTAATAAAAATACTGCAAACTTAATCAACAAAATAACGTAAATTCATGTAGACTTTAATTCGACGGGCATAAATTTACACGCCCAGTCAAATTGATAGAAATTCAAGCAATCATAAACACATGACCACAACCTTACAACAGCGTCAAAGCGCAAGCGTATGGGGACGGTTCTGCAACTGGATCACCAGCACCGAAAACCGCATATATGTCGGTTGGTTCGGTGTATTAATGATACCCACCTTGCTAGCCGCTACCGTTTGCTTCACCATCGCTTTCATTGCAGCACCTCCTGTAGACATCGATGGTATCCGTGAACCCGTTGCAGGTTCATTGATTTACGGAAACAACATAATCTCCGGTGCAGTTGTTCCTTCTTCTAACGCGATAGGTTTACACTTCTACCCCATCTGGGAAGCTGCTTCCTTAGATGAGTGGTTGTACAACGGTGGCCCTTACCAATTGGTAGTATTCCACTTCTTGATCGGATGTGCTTGCTACATGGGTCGTCAGTGGGAATTGTCCTACCGCTTAGGTATGCGTCCTTGGATCTGCGTAGCTTACTCTGCTCCTTTGGCATCTGCTACCGCAGTATTCTTGATCTACCCCATCGGTCAAGGTTCCTTCTCTGACGGTATGCCCTTGGGTATCTCCGGTACCTTCAACTTCATGATCGTGTTCCAAGCAGAACACAACATCCTGATGCACCCCTTCCATATGTTAGGTGTGGCTGGTGTATTCGGCGGTTCTCTGTTCTCTGCAATGCACGGTTCTTTGGTAACTTCCTCCTTGGTGCGTGAAACCACCGAAACCGAATCTCAAAACTACGGTTACAAGTTCGGTCAAGAAGAAGAAACCTACAACATCGTTGCTGCACACGGTTACTTCGGTCGCTTAATCTTCCAATACGCTTCTTTCAACAACAGCCGTTCCTTGCACTTCTTCTTGGCTGCTTGGCCAGTAGTAGGCATTTGGTTCACCGCGTTGGGCGTAAGCACAATGGCGTTCAACCTCAACGGTTTCAACTTCAACCAATCAGTGATTGACTCCCAAGGTCGCGTTATTGCTACCTGGGCTGATGTCATCAACCGCGCTAACTTGGGTATGGAAGTAATGCACGAGCGTAACGCTCACAACTTCCCCTTAGACTTAGCATCTGATGAAGCTGCTCCTGTTGCATTAACAGCACCCGCTATCAACGGCTAATTCTTCCAGCTTTTAGCTAAATAAAAAGCGTTCCTCTCAGTGAGGGACGCTTTTTGCTTTTGATAAAGTTAGTAGTAAGGACTTTAGTCCTTAAACTCGCCAGGATTAACTCTGAATATCTCTATATCCTAGTTAAAATTCCATCCAACCTAAACTGTAACTAATTCCTTGAGTTGACTGTGTGGTGCTTCACTCAAAGAGTTATGAGTATAAATAGACTCACTCTCAAACCATACATGAGTTAATTCATGCTCTGTAAATTCATAACCAAAAGTAGCTGCAAAATTCACTATTTTGTTTGTGTCCCAATGCCAACTACCTAACAGACCTCTGTTAGAACAATTATTAAAGTATGCTTCATAAATGGATGAATCTAACATCAAAACTTCATAAAAAGCATGAACCTGTTGTAACGACATAAAATTTTATCCCCGAAAGTTTTTATTTTTGTATTTAATAAGACCTACATTTAATTGCTGAAATATTCCGGTTTGAATCTTAGAGCCTTAACGAGTCTTTATTTATTTCAATAAATAAAATTCCAGGGAAAACAAGTGATTTTTGTAGCCTTAGTAGTAAATTTGACCACTAACTAAAAAATCAAGAATTGTTTGAGCTAATGCTTTTGATGCTAGATATGGCACGCCATTTCCAATAGTTTTAAACATATTAGTCAGTGACATATTTGCTGGCAAAACAAAATTTTCGGGTAAAGATTGTATCGCTAAAGCTTCCGCTACAGAAATCCGTCGTGCTTTGTATGGGTGTAGATGTACTTCATTATTACCGTAACAAGCTGTGGGTGAATAACGCCATCGATGTAGGCGTTTAAAGGATTTTTTAGAATCATCTCCTTCTGCAATACTGGTAAATTTTTTTATACCTGCTCTCGGTTGAAAATAATGATGAGCATGAGGATGATCTAAGACATGATTTTTTCTGAACCAATATTCAACTGTTAATTCTGGAATGATTCCATCAGGACAAGGAATGATGGAATCTTCTTGAAATGGCTCACATTGACTCCAAGGGTAAGAGAAAGTGTCTTCTCTAGGATAAAGAAGGTGACGAAACCAAGGGAAACGCACTTCATTGAACTCAGAATTCTGATGAATTATGATGCCTATATCTGTTAATATTTTTTTTTAAACCCTAATAAAATAATTCTTTCCCTATCTTGAGGGACACCATACTCAATGGCATTAATTAACCTTTCCGTTAATATATAACCTGCCTGTTTTAATTGTTGTTTGATGGATTCAAAAAAGAGCCGATGTTTTTTAGTCCGCCACAAACCTTTGACATTTTCAAACAAAAAGAAATCTGGTAAATTACGGCAGATTAATTCTATATAGGCGGCTGTGAGTTTCCCCTGATCTCCTGCATATCCTCTATTTTTGCCCCCAACTGAAAAATCAGGACAGGGTGGCCCACCAATAAACCCAACAAGGTGATTTGATTGGCGACAACTTTCAACTAGTTCACATAGTTGCTGTGCTTGCGCGCCCTCAAATAGTTGAGTTACATCACCGCTTTCTCCATGATGATATCCATATTCTGGCAATGGCAGTTTCATCATCTCTCTTGAATAACGGTATGCTGCCATAAATGGCGGGAAGATTTCATTGACATAAACAATATTAAAACCACTGGTGGCAAAACCTAAATCTAAAAACCCTGCTCCTGAGAAAAAGGAGAAGATACTAGGAATAAACATAACTTTTATATTTTCTCAAGAAATAAAATTTATTTACTAGCTAGTGGCTATTGAGAAAGAGCCAGGAAATATTCTGTAAATTTAGAAAATGTGACTTTGCCGGATTCATCATAGCCGGACAATTTGCCGATTTATGGCAATATTCAATGATTTTCATCAGCTATTTTGATGATAGCAAATATACTCATTGATAGTAAAATTAGGTAATGTTTAGATTCTTTTAACATTTTTACCATAGACCAAACCTTTGAGTTTGGATAACTCATGCAACTGATGAGCATGAGTAAATTGTCAATTCATAAGTTTTCCCAATGTCTAAAGCCCAAAATATTTACTGAAAAAATATCTATTAAGCTAACTCAAATAAATCTGAAATAAGCAACTAGCTTTCCTCCCTAGATTCTACAGCCTACCCTTACCCAAGCGATAATTCCTGTGTTAGAAGCCTGTGTATTTGCCACTATATTGTGCGGCTTTTTCGGCATCATTCTGAAAAAAAATCTGTTGATGAAAATCGTCTCTATGGATGTGATGAGTACAGGGGTGATTGCCTATTACGTGCTGATTGCATCACGGGATGGTTTATTTTCACCGATTGTGGGCAAAGTGGACAATCCCGCTTACTCTGATCCCGTTCCCCAAGCGGTAATTTTGACAGCGATTGTGATTGGTTTTTCGATTCAAGCATTAATGTTAGTCGGTGTGATGAAACTTTCAAGAGATAATCCCACCTTGGAAACCAGTGAGATTGAGAAGAACAACACGCCATGATGAACACCATAACGATCGCCTGGATTGCACTACCATTTTTTCTGGGGTTCTTGATTTTCATCTTCCCCAAACTCAATCGCCATCTCACTTTGTGGGGTGCGATCGCCTCCTTTGCTTTCGGCTTACAGTTATTTTTCCAACCATCGCCGATTCAACTCAACTTACTCGATAATTTCGGCGTAACCTTACAAGCTGATCAATTAAGCGGCTACTTTATCTTAACCAACGCCCTAGTCACAGCTGCGGTCATTATCTACTGCTGGTACAGCGATAAAAACGCTTTTTTCTACGCCCAGACAATTATTGTACATGGCAGCTTAAACGCGGCTTTTGTCTGTGCAGATTTTATTAGTTTGTATGTGGGCTTAGAAGTAAGTGGGATTGCGGCGTTTTTATTAATCGCCTATCCCCGTAGCGATCGCTCAATTTGGGTAGGTTTGCGTTATTTGTTTGTCAGCAATACAGCGATGCTGTTTTATCTAGTAGGCGCGGTACTAGTTTATCAAACCCATCATTCCTTTGCTTATGCTGGTTTAAAAGGCTCTCCACCAGAAGCGATCGCCCTGATTTTCTTAGGACTATTAGGGAAAGCGGGAATCTTTGTTACAGGTTTGTGGCTACCTCTGACTCACTCCGAATCAGAAACCCCCGTCTCGGCTTTACTGTCTGGAATCGTCGTCAAAGCCAGCGTCTTACCCCTGTTGCGTTGCGCGCCTCTTTCCCCAGAACTGGATTTCATCGTCAGAGCTTTCGGTGTGGGGACGGCGTTGATGGGTGTATCTTGTGCTGTCTTAGAAAAAGATAGCAAGCGGATGCTCGCCTTTCACACCATTTCTCAGTTAGGTTTTATTCTCGCCGCCCCAGAGGTGGGGGGATTCTATACCCTCGCACATGGACTAGTGAAATCATCCCTATTCTTCAGTGCAGGTGCATTACCCAGCCGTAACTTCAAGGAACTGCAACAAAAGCAGATCGATACCAAAATCTGGATAGTTTTAGTCATAGCCAGCCTCTCCATTTCCGGCTTTCCCCTACTATCTGGGTTTGGAGCGAAGGTGTTGAGTATGAAAAATATGCTCCCTTGGCAAGCGATCGCCATGAATATCGCCGCCGTGGGTACAGCCATATCTTTTGCTAAATTTATTTTTCTCCCCCACGCACCCCAAGCGGGATACACAGTTAAACCAGGTTTTTGGCTAGCCGTCACCCTGTTAATCGGTGGACTTTTTGCAGGTAATGTCATCTATCTCCAGGCATATAACATTACCGACATCATCAAAGCCCTAGCCACAATTGGCATAGGTTGGTTAGCTTACATCTTCATTTTTAAACAACTGGCTGTCTATCTCCCCCGTGTATTGGAAGAATTTGACCATTTAATTGGGGCGATGAGTCTGATTTTAATCCTACTGTTTTGGATGGCATTAGCATGATTGGGCATTTCATACTACGCATGGTGATTTGGCTACTACTCACAGCCAATGTCAGTTGGATCAATATTCTCATCGGTGTGATCATTTCTCTATTACTACCGCGCGGTGTCGCATCCCCAGATAAATTAAAAGACTGGGTACAGGTAATTATCAAAACCCTAGTCGCCATTCCCGTCGCTTATCTCGAAGCCTTTGAGATTATTTTCCGTCCCCATCAACACGAAGAAATCATTCTCGAACACGTCAAACCCAAGCGATCGCCCCGCCTCGTCTTTCTCGATATCTTCATCATCACCTTTACACCCAAAACCATTGTCACCAAGTACCGCGAAGAGGGTTGGTACGAAGTCCACCAGATTCAACCGAGGAAAAAAGCATGAATTTGGAAATCGCCATCATAGCTATGCTTGTGGCTTTGCTCATCCCCATTTATGAAGCCTGGAAGACTGATGATGTCTGGCAAAAAATGTTGGCTTTAGCCAGCATTTCCAGCAAAGTCGCCATCATGATTTTGTTCGTTTCCGTCCTCCGCGACGATTGGATGATTGGCGTGGTAGCGGTGATTATTTTGAGTATCGGTAATGCTGCTTTGATGCTTCTAGCCCAAATTCTCAAACGTTTGAACGAAGTATGATCAACTTTTTTAGTTATACCTGTATCTTCATCGGTCTCATTTTCTGGTTTTGGGGAACAGCTCATTTAGTGAGCGATCGCTCAGTCCTCTTTAAACTACATGGTCTTTCCGTCTCAGACACCCTTGGCTCAATGCTGATGATTGTGGGTTTGCTGCTCAAAATCCCCAGAGAATGGCCGCTACTCCTGCTCGGATTTATCTGTCTAGCCATGTGGAATACCATGCTGGGTTACGTATTGGCTTACTGCTCTACTCCAGAGGATAAAAATGACTGATAGCTATCTATATATAATTATTGCCCTCCTACCATTAGCGGCGGGAATGGTTGTCACTCAAGCCAACCCCTACCACGCTTTAATTATTCGTGGCGTATTAGGTGCTATAGCCGCAATGGTAGATGCAGTTTTAGGTGCGGTCGATGTCGCTTTAACCGAAGCCTTGATGGGTACAATGTTGGCAATTACCCTCTACGCCGTGGCGGTACGTTCCTCGATGGTGATGCGTCTAGGGGTAATTCAAGATGAGTCAACTAAGACACAAGACGAAGATTCGGGGAAAGTGATTGAGACTTTACGCAATGTTGTCAAAAAACACTATCTCCGCCTGGAAATCGTTCCCTACACCAATACCCAAGCTTTACAAAGAGCGTTGATAGACAAAGAAATTCACGCTACCTGCGTCCCTGGGGATAGAGAATATCACACCACCATTAGAATCCAACGCCTTTACGACATCATCAAAACCGAACTCCCCACACCAGCGACTAGCCTATCTTACGTAAACGTTTCCGACTTACAGGAGCAGCATTCATGAAATGGATCTACATCATTGCGGGGATAGCACTGTACGTCAAAATGCTAGTTATACCAAATCCCGCCCTCAGTTCAGCACACGCTGCAATTGTAGACATGGTGGTTCAAGATAGTGGTGTTCCCAACGCCGTGTCAGGGATTATCTTCCGCAATCGCTTATACGACACCATCTTTGAGGTAATCGTTTTTACTATCGCCATCTTAGGCTCAAATTACCTTTTATCTAACGAAAATCCATCTTGTACTATCTATCAGTTTAAAGACCAACCTTCAATTGTTTTAGCCCGTTTAGGTGCAACAATTACCGCCTTAGTAGGGATTGAACTAGCGATTCGCGGACATCTCAGCCCTGGTGGTGGTTTTGCGGCTGGTGTAGCCGGAGGAACTGCGATCGGACTTGTAGCAATCACCTCTTCTTACCCCTGGATGCAGGAAATTTACCAACGTTGGCACGCCGCCACCTGGGAGAAAGTTTCAGTCTTAATTTTTATAGTCCTCTCAGTAATTACCCTAGCAGGCTACGAGTTACCACACGGACAATTAGGAGAATTATTCAGTGGTGGTATTCTCCCCATATTAAACATCATCGTTGCCATCAAAGTAGCCTTGGGTTCTTGGGCTGTGGTGTTAATTTTTATTCGCTATCGGGGGTTATTGTAGAGCGATCGCATCATCTGTTTGGACACACAAAACTCTAAATATGATCAGCAACACTTACAGACAATGATCCCACCTACACAAGCATCAGAATTTGCCCTGAAAGTGTCGCAAGAATTAGTCAAACAGCAACAACCAATCTCAGCAGCCGAAATTGCGGATATTCTTAACACCGGTGAATTTAAAGTGGAGGAAGTGCTAAAAAACTCGCTAGAGTTCTTGCAAACACAAAACAATACCCAAATAACTGATTACGTCTCTATCATTCCCACTTCCGTCACTGGTTGGCAAAACTCACAAAAACACTATAATTCAGTTCGTAGTCAGGACTTTAGTCCTTTTCTTAAAAACTTGAGTTCTCACTACAAACCTTGAATTATTAATGCCAAGAACGGAACAGCATACTAATAATCTGCACAGGCGTTTCTGTTGAGGGCGAAACAGCTCTATTTTGCATTTTGGGACTATTGTTAAGTCCTGCAATCACATACAGCAAGAAAGTGATGATGGCGGCTTGCACAAGTTTTGTCGGCATGGCAGGTCTCCCTCAGTTGACAACATTGCGATTAGGCTCGGCGAATTTAACTACACCCTGTCACCTTGTTTTACCGGATTTACACAAAATAAACAGTATCTTTGCTGATAAAAAGCTAAAAAAATCTTAAATATGAGATATTTGACCCCACAAAATCATGATTTATCAGCACATTTCCCTGGACGTACTCTCACTATAAAAAGTGCCTGTAAAGATGATTAGCATCTACCCCAGCACATAAGCGCGTTAGTGGATAGGCGAAAAAATCTGTAGCTTCAGACGGATATCCATACCTCTACGCCCTGATTCAAGACCACAATCAGCCGTTGTCATCGATAAAATGGAATTTAAAATAGCTACAAGTACGCTGCATGACTATTCCTATCGTCATTGAACAATCAGGTCGCGGTGAACGCGCCTTTGACATTTACTCACGCCTGTTGCGTGAGCGAATTATCTTTTTGGGTCAACAGGTTGACAACAACATAGCTAACTTGATTGTGGCTCAATTACTGTTCCTGGATGCGGAAGACCCAGAAAAAGACATTTATTTGTATATAAATTCTCCTGGCGGTTCGGTGACAGCTGGCATGGGGATTTTCGATACTATGAACCAGATTCGCCCTGATGTCTGTACTATTTGTACTGGACTGGCTGCAAGTATGGGTGCTTTTCTCTTGAGTGCTGGCGCGAAAGGTAAGCGCATGAGTCTACCCCACTCCCGGATTATGATTCACCAACCTTTAGGCGGCGCACAAGGTCAAGCTACTGATATTGAAATTCAGGCGCGGGAAATTCTCTACCACAAGAAAAAACTCAATGAGTATTTAGCCGCACATACCGGTCAGCCACTTGAGCGCATTGCAGACGATACCGAACGCGACTTCTTTATGTCACCACAGGAAGCCAAAGAATACGGCTTGATTGACCAAGTAATTGACCGTCATTCGGCGGTAGTCGTCCGGTAGCTGTTGTCAGTTAACTGTAGGACTTACGCACTGATAGGAAGAATCAAGGGTTTGGGTGAGGGTATAGGGGTATAGGGGTGTGGGGGTGTAGGGGTTCAAAACCCTTACAACCCTTCTGAACAAATCACCTCTGTGCGTAATATTAAGTCCTGAACAGTTAACTGCTTTTACTGCAAAAGGGGAGGGGAAAATTTAATTTTCCCCTCCCTTTTGAATTCTCAGACTGATTCAGACTAATAGTTCACCAACCCAAAATTGCTAGGCTCAGGCAAGCAGGGGGAGCAGGGGGAGCAGGGGAAGCAGAGGGAGCAGGGGGAGAAAGAGATTTTTTTTGCTGCTATTAACTTTGCAAAGTTCTCTTGGCAGACTACTAAAGAGAAAATCATCATTTCATGAACCCTTACACCCCTACACCCTCATACCCTTACACCCCTATACCTTGAAACCAGTATTTTTGGATCTAAGTGTAAAAAACCTGACTTTCCTAAGTTACTGACTAAGAGATTAGAATCCCGCAATGGGATCAGGTTGCGATTCTAGGTATTTGAGAAAACTGTGTAATTCTTCTTCTGTTAGTAAAGTGCGTCCGCGTTTACCGTAGGTTTTAATTAAATACTCTCTTCCTTGTTCTGGTGTCCAGCCTAGTCGCTGCAACTCTACATCGGTTTTAGCTATGACATCAGATAAATCTACGGGTTCGGCTTTTTTCTTTTTCTTCCCAGTTCCAGATATTGGCGCAACGTTTTCTGGGGGATGAGAATTACGTGGTGTAAAGGGGGTAACGTTGCTGGGAGGAAGATCCGTTAAAGGTAAATTTTCTGCATCTGGAATAGACATTGGTGGTGTGTCTTCCATGATGGCACTGAGTTCTAATGCTGGGAAACTAATCTCTGGGTTGTAACTGGGAATAGGTGTATCAACTTTCACCGCAGTTTCATGATGAGTGAGTGACCAGTGATTATTACTGGTGTGATTTTCTGTAACTGAGGGAACTGTAGATTCCTGAATGGGAGAGTCGACAGGCTGAAACTGTGCTGTTGATTGTGGAGTAGGTGTTGAGACAATTTCTACTGATGTTTGTGGTGTATTGGTCATTCTTAACACCATTAAGGCGCGCGTTCTGGCTTGGTCTTCAGCCGCTTCTATGGTTTCGGCGGCTGCCATACCTGTAGCACGGGTAACACCTTCTATCTGCACACTGGCGCGAACAATAAATTTTCCCTGAAAAATTTCTACTAATTCAGAAACTAAACTGCCGTTGGGATACAAGCTCTGGAATTGAGCCAACATAATACTGCTACCAAAATCTAAATTCTAGAAAATTATGGAGTGAAAACTCATGGAATTTACACAACCCGACTTTTTAGCACTGCCAGAAAGTAAATTATTCTCTTCAGAAAATAAATCTGAGTGAGTGGGATTAATTTTATCTTGGATGGTTTAGTAAATGTATTTTAACTTTACAGCCACTAATTTTTGAGTGGGTGGAAAATATGATGAATACAATTAGACCACTATATCTTGGTGTTGCTAATATTTCTATTTTAGTGGTGGAGAAGCTGAGGGAGGATTATTTGCTAAATCATGAGTAACAACTTGGTATTCTAGAGGCGATCGCTCTACTCAGATTGATCTAGCTGTAGCATTTGCTAGTGTATGGGATGATCATAGTTCATTTATTCTCAGTGCCTTGACTATTAATGCTATACTAATTACCCAATTCGAGATCCAGAACTATTTTCTGGAAGTACGCTCTAAATCTACAATAATGGAGTAATGGTTCTTCCTCACTGCTACTTAGCCTAGTACCTGATTGTTACTGATTCTTCATACGGACAAGTTGGGTAATTCGGCAGTTTTTTTCAGTAAAAAATCAGAGGCAAATCACGCAAAAGTACCCTCAACCTCGACCACAAAACACCTGTAGTTTCCCCTATGTGGCACTTTTTTGGGTGATGCGGCGACTCATTACCACACTAGACTCAAAATCAGTTGCGTAATTAACACTAACGGGAAAACTTTTTGTCAGCTTTACTTAATATAAGTTTGGTTCGATGACGGTACCTAAACCTAGATTAACTCTGAAATGGTTATGCAGTGAGAAGTGCTTTGAGAGCGTACTCTCCAGGAAAGCCAGCTACACGGATCATCTGATGAATAGTGCTGAGTATCGAGTGCTGAGGGCTGAGTAGAAAAGCCACTGATGAAAAAAATCTTCTCTCCGTAAGAGGATTTTTCCTCCAAAGGCCAAGCATTCACTAAGTGTGACACTGTTGAATGCTTTCTACTTCAACTCAAAATCAGCATCTGCTAACCGCCCTGCTACCGTTAACACAACTCAGCACTGAGTAGCTAAAACCCATCTTCCCTTCTGGGTAGATGAACCTTGATGAGAACGTCGGGAACACGCCCTTGAGGCAATTCGTTTCCAGCTAATATACTGTAGTCCGTGAGGGCATACGGCAAAGAACCAGATTACGCCAACATGATGTTTTGACCAAAGGTCGGTTCACTGCATGGAATTTTCAATCGCTACACTCCTTGCCAATTTCACCGATGATAAATTGGTAGCTCGCAAAGTTTTGGAAAAAAAACTCGGTTGCGAGGACGAAGAAAGTTTAGAAAAACTCCACATCACCTTGGAGGTATTGGAGAAAATCGGTCTATTGGCAAAGGAACGGGGTAAGTATCGCCGCATTTCAGAAGAAGGTCTAATTGAAGCTAAACTACGTTGTTCTAGTAAGGGCTTTTGCTTCGCGATTCAAGATGTCGAAGGGGCTGAGGATATTTATATCCGTGAAAGTCATTTGAGTAACGCTTGGAATGGCGATCGCGTTTTAGTCAGAGTCCTGAAAGAAGGTAGTCGTCGCCGTTCCCCAGAAGGGGAAGTTAAGTTAATTTTAGAACGTTCTAATCACACTCTACTTGCCAGGATTAAACAAGTAGACGGTGGGTTTCGAGCTGTTCCCCTAGATGACCGTTTGCTGTTTGAGTTAAAAATCTTAACTAACGGCATGAAATTAGAGGAAGCCCTCGACCACCTCGCTCATGTGGAAGTGCTGCGTTATCCTTTAGCCCAATATCCCCCTGTCGGTCGGGTAGTACAAATTCTCGGTAGTGACGCAGAAGCCGCAGCTGATATAGATTTAGTTACCTGTAAACACGATTTATCTCGGACTTTTTCAGACGCAATCCTCGATGCAGCTTCTAAGTTATCCAAACGGCTGCTCAAGGCTGACCTGAAAAATAAACTGGATTTACGTAATTTATTTACGCTTGCTATTACGGAAGTAAATAATGACCAGAAGGTAGTAGAAAATGCCTTCAGTCTAGAAAAAACGGTGGCAGGAAACTGGCAATTAGGTTTTCACATCGCCGATGTTTCCCACTATATCCAACCTGACGAAGCTTTAGATAGGGAAGCAGTAAAACGGGGTCGTTCAGTATATTTGGGTGATTTAGTGTTGCCCATGTTACCCGATGCTGTGGCGGAGCGTTGTTCCCTAGTCCCGAAAAGCGATCGCCTGGCTATCTCCTTTTTAATTACCTTCTCTGCCCAATCTGGTGCAGTCTTGGAATGGGAAATCCAACCGAGTGTGATTCATGTAGACACAGCCTTGACCAAAGCCAAAGCTGAAGGGGTGTTAGCGGGAGAAGTGAAAAAAGAATCTCCCGATGTCATCGAACTATTACACAACTTAGTCAGCATTTCCCAAAGTGTGAGACAAGCCCGCCTCGCCCGTGGTAGCTTGCAGTTAAATCTTCCCTCCACTCAAAACCCCTACTTCGATGAAGGGATATTAGGGGCTGTAGTGGTGGATGATTCCCCAGTGCGATCGCTCTTCACCGAGTTTGTGCTACTGGTGAATGAATTAATGGCTGTGCATTTAAATGCTTTGGGTGTTCCCTCTATCTGGCGGACTCAAGGTACACCCGATGCCGAAGACGTGCAGGAAATGCTCAAATTAGCCATTAACTTGGGCGTGGAATTAGCACTAGACCCAGAAGTCGAAATTGAACCCTTAGATTACCAACACCTGACTAGAGCCTTTGCTGACTCCCCCTCAGAGCAAGTGTTGACTTATCTATTGCAAGATACCCTTAAACCATCGGTATACAGCACCACTCAAGGAAGTCACTTTGGGCTAGCACTCCCCCAATACATTCACTGTACTGCACCCCTGCGTCGTTACCCCGATTTACTCATCCAGAGAGTGTATTATCAACTACTAGAACACGGACGCGATCGCCGCAATACCCGTGTTAAAGAACGGGTGAACCTGCGCCACTCCTCCAGCCACACAGAAATTAACTGGAACGTCCTCCCCCCAGAATTGCAGCAAGAACTGCAAAGCGATTTAACCAGGGTAATTGTCCAAATCAACGACAGAGAAAAAGAAGTCCAAGAAGCCGAAGCCGACTTAGCCGGACTGCAAAAAGCCCAACTGATGAAACAGCGCATCGGGCAAGTTTTTCAAGGTGTAATTACCGGCGTGCAATCCTATGGTTTCTTTGTGGAAATTGAAGTTCCCTCTGGAGATGCGGAAGTGAAGACTAATCCTGGCGTACCGTTACGGGTAGAAGGACTAGTTCATGTTAGTTCCCTCAAAGATGACTGGTATGAATACCGCGCCAGACAGCAAGCCCTATTTGGTAGAAAAAATCGCGCTTCCTATAGATTAGGCGATCGCGTCTCCGTCCAAGTTAAAAGCGTCGATTACTACCGTCAGCAAATAGATTTAGTTACCGTAGGTAGCGACGGACTAGTCAAAGGCTTAGGAGTTGGTGGTGTAAATGGTGATATTTCGGATATCTACCTAGCCAACGACCTTGAAGCCGATGATTTAGACCCTTATGCTGAGGAATAGTCAACAAGTGCTAAGTGCTGAGTTGAAAGTGTTGAGTAAATCGGCTATTCAAAAAGCATCTTGTGGAGAAATTGAACATCCACAAGCAACAAAGCATCTACCAAATTACTAACTAACTTCTAAACTCACCCAACACCGGCTAAACGCCGCGCTACCGCTAACAAAACTCAGCACTCAGCACCGGCTAAACGCCGCGCTTGCACTAACAGCACTCTCATAAACTAACGGTGACAAATCATAGCAAACCCCTAATTATCGGCGTATCAGGTGCATCTGGTCTGATTTACGCCGTTCGTACCCTCAAATATCTTCTAGCAGCCGACTATGAAGTCGAATTAGTCGCCTCTAAATCAAGTTACATGGTTTGGCAAGCCGAACAGGATATTAGGATGCCCTCAGAACCAAATCAACAGGAGCAATTCTGGCGCGAACAAGCCGGAGTTCCCCAAGCAGGTAACTTGCGTTGTCACCCTTGGAGTAACGTCGGAGCCAACATCGCCAGTGGTTCTTTCCGTACTTTAGGAATGATTGTCATTCCTTGCAGTATGAGTACCGTTGCTAAATTAGCCGTAGGTTTAAGTTCCGACTTACTAGAAAGAGCCGCCGACGTTCACATCAAAGAGGGACGCAAATTAGTTGTTGTTCCCCGTGAAACCCCATTTAGCCTGATTCACCTACGAAATTTAACTACCTTAGCAGAAACCGGAGTTCGCATTGTCCCAGCAATTCCCGCCTGGTATCACAACCCACAAAGCGTTGAAGACTTAGTTGATTTTGTCGTAGCGCGTGCCTTAGATCAATTAGACATCGATTGCATACCTATACAACGCTGGGAAGGGAATAAATGAGTTAAAAGTAAAAGAGTGCTGAGTAATGAGTGCTGAGTGCTGAGTGCTGAGTGCTGAGTAATAAGTAATAAGTAATGAGTAATAAGTAATAAGTAATGAGTAATAAGTAATGAGTAATAAGTAATGAGTAATAAGTTAATGAGTTAATGAGTGGTTAGTAGTTAGTAATTAATGGTTAGTGCTGAATTGGGAAACAAATTCTACCTTGTCTACCTTGTCCCCAATCCCCAGTCCCCAATCCCCAGTCCCCAATCCCCAGTCCCCAGTCCCCAATCCCCAGTCCCCAATCCCCAATCCCCAGTCCCCAATCCCCAGATTTATGGCTGTAATTCGTTTAATTCTATTAATAGCAATCATGGGAGGACTAACGCTGTTGTTAGTTCAAAATTGGTCGCCTGTGCTATCGCTAGTTTTTTTGGGTATGCGAAGCCAGTCGTTACCTTTGGCGTTGTGGATTTTGTTTAGTATGACTGCTGGTGCTGGCACATCTCTATTGATTACTAGTTTGTTTAGGCTGTCTAATTATTTTGCGCCTAGTCAAAAAATTCCCTCAACAACAACAGCTAGACGTAACACAACTAACAAGCGCGAACAATTTACATCTGAACCATCAACACCCCCTCCACCTAAAAGCCAGCCAGAGTCTAGCCGCAGGGAGAGATTTGACGAAGAATTTGATGACTGGACAAATGAGGGTGCTAATGATGATTGGGATTTTGATGAGCAACCAAACCCTGCACCTCAAGCGAATTCTGCCAACGAACCAAAACGCAACTCCACTAGTTACGAACGTCCCCAGCAACCCAACCAAGTTTCTCGCTCTGGTTCTACCTACTCCTATAGTTACCGCGAACCCAAAAACACCGCCGCAGGGAAAGCTGAATCAGTTTATGATGCTGATTACCGAGTCATCATTCCCCCTTATACACAACCCACTAACGATGAAATCGACAGTGAAGAGGATGATGATTGGAGTTTCTTTGAAGATGATAACTGGGAAAACGATCAACCGCGTAAATGAGGCAATTTGAACAAATCACGGTAATAGGCTTTAATCTCTTCAATATTCAAGCCTCATACCTTTTTGGCAAAGTTCGCGAGATTCTTGCTTAACATTACCGTTCATGGCAGCCTCTTGCAAAGTCATAAAGGCATTTAAATCTTCGATGTCATACCTAGTAGTTAATAGATAGCGTAGTTGATTTTCTGCCTCAACCGTCAGATAGCCAGTTACTAAAGCTTGTTGCACAACATCACGAATTCGAGTCATGGTTGATGCCTCATTCACACCACATTAATACATTCGGTCTAATAACTGGAAAATATGCAGTATTCTCTAAACCTCAAACTAATGAATAGACTTATTTGATGTTTTGAGTAAAACTGTCATTTTTTACACCTTGTAATGGCAAATATCACTAATTACAGACTGTAAAATAGTCAGAGATTTTATCGAAAGTCTGATTCAGAACTTTCCTTGGTAGACCTGAAATTGCGGAAGGATTCCACTGATAAATCCTGGGATTTTTACCATTTAGGAATCATGCTTTTTCACTTGGGTGTAACTTCTTGATTTTGTACTGTAAGTAACTCAGTAAAATGTACCAGTGAAACATTCTGTGAAAAGATAGAGCAACGGTAATTAAGTATGACGGCAGTGTTTCACTTAAAGTTTCAAATAAACTTTATAAATTTTCTATTAAGCCAACCATACCTAATAAGTAACTGCTTAGTCACCTAACAAAAGTTAGGAAATTCGTTAGAAATTTATCTCTGATTTATTCTGGCTTTATGGAAGAGTCGCTAATATATTGCCAAGGTTATATTAAATACATAGCGAACAGTAATGACAACATTTGATGCCAATCAAATAGAAGTATTTCTAGAAGCGGGAAAGAATTGGGAGTTAGAAAAACTATACATCGATTTAGCATCAACTAAAGGTAAAGCATTAACTCCTGTAGAAAAAAAATTTCTCAGAGGCTTACTTTGTGGATGTAGTCCGGCAGAAATTGCTAGTGTGGTGTATCAAAGTCGTAGTAGTAGCACCGTGAGAGTTTATTTATCTAACGGACTCTACAAATATATAGAAGAAATGTTAAGTAATCAAGCTGGAAACTCCGTCAAAGTCAAAAATTGGAGTCGTGTAACTTATTTACTGGAAAAAGCAGGGTATAAAAAAGATAAGTTGCAATTACAATCCATTAATGGCAATGGAAAAACTATCAAAGAACCAGAAAATAACTTAGTTAAATTTAAATCTACAGCCCTTATTGATTGGGGTGCTGCTGTTGATGTCAGTAATTTTCAAGGTAGAACGACAGAACTAGGAAAAATCAAACAGTGGGTTTTAGAAGATAATTGTCGGCTAGTGCTACTCTTGGGCATGGCTGGTATTGGGAAAACTGCTTTTTCCGTGAAGCTAGCACAAGAGCTACAATCAGACTTTGAGTATATTATCTGGCGATCGCTACGTCTTGCACCTACCCTAGAGAAGATATTAGAGCAACTGATTACGCTTTTATCTCCCGAACAACAGGATAAAAATGCTGACACAGTAGATGAGAAAATATCTCTATTGATAGATTGTTTACGTTCTACCCGTTGTTTAATCGTTTTAGATAGTTTTGACTCAATATTAGTTAGTAATCATCAATACAACAAAGACAGTAACTCCAATTCAGAAAACACTGATTTTACTTCTTTAATATCCCCCATCAAATATCATCCAGAGTATGAGATTTATCAGGAATTAATGCAACGCTTAGGAGAATCGCAACATCAAAGTTGTGTCATCTTAACTAGTCGCGAGAAAACACCAGAAATCACAGCTTTGGAGGGGCAGAATTTACCCGTGCGTTCCTGGAAACTGACAGGATTGGGTAAAAAAGCCAGCTTTTCAATCCTCCAATCTAAAGGATTGAGTCAACTAACAGAGAAAGAATCTCAAATACTAGCTGATTGGTATGCAGGTAATCCGTTATTTTTACAATTGGTAGCCAGAGCCATTCAAGACTTATTTGGTGGTGACATCAATGAGTTCATCAGCCAAAATACCGTTATTTTTGGAGACTTGCGTTTAATTCTAGAACAGCAATTTAATCGTTTGTCGCAAATAGAAAAAAATGTTCTGTATTGGTTAGCAATCAATCAAGATTGGGTTTCACTCAGTGAGTTACAAGGAAACATCATACCAGGATTATCACCGAGAATCTCCCAGAGATTAATTTTGGATGCTGTAGATTTATTGCAAAAACGTTCCTTAATTGAACAGCACGCAGGCAGATTTTCACCAACTCCAGCCTTAATTGAGTATACAACTGAACGGTTAATAGAGGAGAATTTGAAATTACGTGCCGCAAAAGAAGATTGCTTATTAATGCAGACGCTTTTGACAGCACATAACCAAAACCATACAGGAAAAAGCCGTCTGAAACTGGAGTTTTAAATTAGCGTGAGTAGTTTGTTACAAGGAGTTAGTCTGTACTTAATTGGCATGATGGGGGCTGGGAAAAGCACCGTCGGGCAATTACTCGCCAAACAACTAGGTTATGGATTTATTGATACTGATAATGTGATTGCCCAGTCTGCCAAAAAATCGATTAATCAGATATTTGCAGAGGAAGGAGAAGCAGCGTTTCGTCAACTGGAAAGTGATGTGTTAGGGCAAGTTTGCGCTTATACCAAATTGACTGTCGCTACAGGCGGGGGTATTGTTCTCAAGCGAGAAAATTGGAGTTACTTACACCACGGCTTAATTGTGTGGTTAGATGCGCCAGTAGAGTTACTTTATACTCGTTTAGCTGAGGATAGCACAAGACCACTACTACAAGACCCTGATCCCCAAGGTAAACTGCGATCGCTCCTAGAACAGCGTACACCCCTTTACAGTCAAGCTGACCTCAGAATTACCATCACCGAGGAAGAAACACCAGAACAAATAGTAGACAAAATCATGGCGGCGATTCCTAGTGTGTTGAGAAATAGTCAATAGTCAATAGTCAATAGTCATTAGTCATCAGTCATTAGTCATTAGTCATCAGTCAGCACTCAGCACTCAGCACTCATTACTCATTACTCATTACTCATTACTCATTACTCATTACTCATTACTCATTACTCATTAGAGAACGGGTAACAGATTAATATTCATGCCCAATGCCCCATGCCCAATGCCCCATGCCCAAATATCCCATGCCCCATTAAAAAAGATATGTAATAAGAGATTGTGGCTGGGTAAAAAGTCTTCTACACTGACTTGCATAAATATGTAAGTCTCAACATCTATTCACGATGGTCAACGATACTGAGTACATCAGGCAAACTGAAGCCACACGGGTGCGTGTTCTCAGCGAAGCACTACCTTATATTCAACAATTCGCCGGTCGCACTGTTGTTGTTAAATATGGTGGTGCGGCAATGAAAGACAGTACCCTTAAAGACCAAGTGATCCGGGATATTGTCTTTTTATCCTGTGTTGGCTTGCGACCAATTTTAGTCCACGGTGGCGGCCCGGAAATTAACAGCTGGTTAGATAAACTGGGTATTGAAGCACAATTTAAAAATGGTCTACGTGTCACTGATGCCCCCACAATGGATGTTGTGGAAATGGTGTTGGTGGGGCGCGTTAATAAAGAAATTGTCGCGTTAATTAACCAAGCTGGCGGTTTAGCTGTAGGGCTATGTGGTAAAGATGGTAACTTAATTACTGCCCGTCCCCAAGGTCAAGAAGGCATTGGCTTTGTTGGTGAGGTTAGTAACGTTAATATCAAAATTTTAGACACCCTAGCTAGTAATGGTTATATCCCTGTAGTCTCTAGCGTGGCGGCGGATGAAACGGGACAAGCATATAACATTAATGCGGATACAGTAGCCGGAGAAATCGCTGCTGCACTAGGGGCAGAAAAATTGATTTTATTGACTGATACCAGGGGGATTTTGAAAGATTACAAAGACCCCTCGACGTTAATTCCCAAAGTTGATATTCGGGAGGCGCGAGATTTAATTGCTAGTGGTGTGGTAAGTGGTGGGATGATCCCCAAAGTCAATTGTTGTGTGCGATCGCTAGCCCAAGGTGTCCGCGCCGCCCACATCATCGACGGCCGCATCCCCCACGCCCTACTACTGGAAATCTTCACCGATGTCGGGATTGGGACGATGATTTTAGGTTCGTTGATTTAGAAAGGGGTGTAAGGGTGTAAGGGTGTAGGGGTGTAAGGGTGTAGAGAGATATTTACACCTATTCCCCATGCCCAATGCCCAATGCCCAATGCCCAATGCCCAATGCCCCATACCCTATCTTTTCCATCCTGGATAGATAATCACACGCGATCGCCTGATTGGTGTCCGTTGCCAAGAGTTATTAATGATCACTGGATTTATCAGTGTGGAATTATTGATGATGGGATTTACCAAGGTGGGATTAAACAGCGTAGTATCATTAATTACTTGATGTCTGACTGGAGGATAAGGGTGATAATTGCCGATACTTCTAGGCTGTACATTGATTGTTCGAGGATGCACGTTTATTGTTCTGGGATGTACAGGTATCCGATTGTTTAAGG
Organism: Nostoc sp. CMAA1605; assembly: GCF_021596505.1. Classification (GTDB taxonomy): domain Bacteria; phylum Cyanobacteriota; class Cyanobacteriia; order Cyanobacteriales; family Nostocaceae; genus Trichormus. The sequence goes on from NZ_PJIZ01000074.1 coordinate 35,319, forward strand.
GATTGCCATAGGTGAAATAACCATCTGAAGTTGTTTGGCTATACCCAAAAGAGTTATTCCCATCAATCACAAATACTTGTTGCGCCGATGCTGGGCTAATTGTGGCGTTAAGCAGTGCTAAAGCCAACCCTGTACCCAAACAACCGAGAGAATGCTTAAATTTCAGCATATTTACTGACCTAATTTTGATAATCTCAATTTTTATTAAGAAAATAACGGCATTTACTTAGATAGAATTTTAAAAGTTTATCGAGTGGAAAATTGCCGAGGTTTAATAAAGATTCCAAGAAGATTAGGACACTTGGCAAAATAAAAGCAGTGCTGATTGGTGGGTAAATCGTGGTGAATACAGAAAGTTTAGAACTAGCTAAAACTAGATACCAAGCCGGTAAAATTGCGTTTGAAAATGGCAAATATCGGGAATCTGTAGAAAATCTAGAGAAAGCCAGGGATTTATTAGAACGTAATTCCCGCTTAGGGGGTGAAGTAGATATTTGGTTAGTCACAGCCTATGAAGCAGCCGGACGTACAGAAGATGCGATCGCACTGTGTCAACAACTCCGTCGTCATCCCCACTCGGAAACCCGCGATCAAGCACGCAGGTTAGTTTACATCCTGCAAGCACCAAAACTGAAAAGACCGAGTAATTGGATGACGGAAATTCCCGATTTGGCGGCAATATCAGATAATGAAGCCAAAATTCGCATAGCACCCAAACCGCGCCCATCTACTCAACGTAAACCACCGGAAAAAGAGTTTGTTGATCTAAGTCAGGTCAATACTAAAGATAATCGCTTTATTTGGGTGGCATTAGTTGCTATTGGGTTAACAATTTCTTATTTGGTTTGGCAGGGAATTTAGGGAGTTGGGCATGGGGCATGGGGCATTGGGCATTGGGTATGGGGAAGAGGTTGGATTTTTATGTAGTTTTCAGGAGGAGTATATTTAATGAATTATTCTAGGTTTTTAAAATTGTTAATGTCGTTAGTTAGAACATTTCAGTTATTTAGATTTAATAGTCGTAAAATTTTGCCTTTAGTATTGTCTATATCACTGCTGTTATCGGGTTGTGTTCAGTATGACATTGGCGTGAATTTTCATAATTCTAATAGCGGTGAACTCGTACAGCATATTAGGTTAGAGCAAAAGCTAACTAGTTTTAGCGGTGATTATGTTTATGAATGGTTAAATAGTATCGAAAACCGCGCCCGTAAACTAGATGGTAAAGCTAAACGCATTTCTAGGGAAGAAGTTGTGGTAACAATTCCTTTTAGTAATGGGCAGGAATTGCAGACTAAATTTAATGAATTTTTCACTTCACAAAATCAACAAGATGCTGAACCTGAAAGTACAGAATCTGGCTCAGATATACCCAAAGTAGAGTCTAATTTATTGTTATTCCAAAACAACTTTATCTTAGCAGTCAGAAATAAATTAATTTATGATTTAGACTTGCGATCGCTGGCTTTAATTGGCAGTAAAGGCAACGTTATGGCTGATACTGGTTCTATTCTCAATTTAGAATTTGCCCTCAATACTCCTTGGGGTGCTAAAAGTATACCAGTCTCAGAAACCGCCATTGAACCAGAAAAAAAAGGTCAGCAATTAGTATGGCAACTCCAACCTGGTGAACTGAATCACATTGAAGTAGTATTCTGGCTACCTAGTCCTTTAGGAATTGGTGGCTTATTAATTATCTTGTTCGTTTGGGGAGGCATATACCTAAGATATAACTATATGCCTGATCCCCGATTAAAGTTGAGTGCTGAGTAATCAAGCACTCATGGAGATAAACGCTCAATTTGCCAATTGCCATTCTCTGTAAGAGTATAAAGCAAGCGATCGTGTAAACGGCTAGAGCGTCCTTGCCAAAATTCAATTTCGCTGGGGATCACCCGAAATCCCCCCCAATGAGGGGGACGGGGAACCTCTTGATTTTCGTATTTAGACTGCAATTCCTGCATTCTCTGTTCTAAAAATTCTCGGTTAGGGATGACTTGACTTTGTTCTGAAGCCCATGCACCTAAACGACTTTTCGCGGGGCGAGTCTCAAAATAATAATCTGATTCCGCTTCAGAAACTTGCTCAACACGCCCTAAAATTCTGACTTGACGTTCCAATTCTGCCCACCAAAAAACTAAAGCCGCTTGGGGATTGATCGTTAATTCTTGTCCTTTACGACTGTTATAGTTGGTGAAGAGGACAAAACCCCTCTCATCAAAATCTTTTAACAACACCATTCTCGCCGATGGTTTACCATCTGGTGTAGTTGTGGCCAGAGTCATAGCATTAGGTTCGGGAAGTTGGGCAGCTAATGCCTGCTCAAACCACTTTTTAAATTGTATAAAAGGATTGGGGTCAACTTCGTTTTTACTCAAACCTTCTAAAGAATAATCTTTCCGAAGATCAGCTATTGTTCTGTCCATCGTTAATGTATTTCCTTATGAGATTAGGGTGTAAGGGTATGGGGGTGTAAGGGTATAGGGGTTTAGGGGTGTAAGGGAGAAAAGGAAGACGAAGTATTGATGTTTAATGACTAATGACTAATGACTAATGACTATTGACTATTGACTATTACTAAGGAGTATCGATTGCGTCAGATACGCCGTTCGGCATCCCTTCAAAGTTTACTATTCTACGGTCTGGGTGGCCCAATTGTCGCTCTGAACGTTTGGCTGTTATCTGTACTCTTTCGTTATTTCCAAAACCCTATTACTATTTTGAGTTTTGCGGCGATTTTAGCTTTTTTACTGAATTATCCAGTGAAATTTTTTGAAAGGGCTAAAATTTCTCGAACTTTAGCTGTAATCATTGTTCTGCTGGTTACATTAACTCTGTTTGTGATTGTGGGGGTGACTCTAGTACCGTTGCTGATTGACCAAACTATTCAATTATTAAATAAAATTCCTGATTGGTTAAGTGCTAGTCAAGATAATTTCATACAGTTAGAGGCGTTTGCTAAACAGCGACGTTTACCTATTGATTTAAGAGTGTTGACTAGTCAAATCAACGCCAGTATTCAAAATTTAGTTCAGCAGTTAGCTTCAGGCGCGGTGGGTTTAGCAGGAACATTGCTTTCAGGATTGCTGAATTTTGTTTTGGTGGTGGTGTTAGCATTTTATATGCTAGTGTATGGCGATCGCGTCTGGTATGGTCTGATCAATCTTCTACCATCTAAATTCAGAATTCCCTTCACGAAGGCTTTGCAACTGAATTTTCAAAACTTTTTTCTCAGTCAGTTGTTATTAGGACTATTTATGACAGTAGTCCTTACCCCAATCTATTTGATTCTCAAAGTTCCATTTGCTTTACTGTTTGCCATTCTCATCGGTATTTCTGAATTGATTCCTTTTATCGGTGCAGCCCTTGGTATTGGGACAGTAGTTATTTTAGTCTTATTGCAAAATGGGTGGTTAGCTGTACAAGTTGCCATAGCCACGATATTTATGCAGCAAATTAAAGATAATTTATTAGCTCCCAAATTACTTGGCAATTTCATCGGACTAAATCCCATTTGGATTTTTGTCTCTATTTTGATGGGTTATGAAATTGCAGGTTTATTGGGAACTCTGGTAGCTGTTCCTATCGCTGGTACAATTAAGGGTACTTTTGACGCACTCAACAGTGCTAATTCAGGTGATTTCATGTCAACATTTACCATTCATCAAGATACTGAAAATTAAATATTAAAATCACATGAATGTGTGTAATACAGTTTCTTGATGTAGTAGAGACGTTTCATGCAACGTCTCTACATCTTTATATTTGGTGCAATCGCATAGAGAATTAGTGTAACTATGATGTGATTTCAACTCTAGAATTACGTTGATTTACAAAACCAAGGGTAACTCGCTTCATCAACCAGTGCAGAACAGAGAGAAGCACAAAAGTTATAAATACAATAAACAAGGGTTGTTTGCCTAGAAGTTCCTCAACTCCTTTAGTTAATAAAGCATCGGGTTGAGTCACAAAATCCCAACTATTAAAACGTAAAAACCGCCCCCAGTAAACACCTACCGCACAAAGAGCATGAGTAATCAACTCCATCCCTAAAATCCATTGGCTTTTACCGACGCGGTGGAGATAATAACCGAGGTTAATTAAGGAAATAACATACGCTTCAAAACCAGCGAAGATGACTACAAAATAAACAGGAATGAGTACCAATATAATCATCCATACTGATTGAATTGTACGAATGTCATGAATTAAGTGAATAATATCAGTTAATAAATAAGGCGCATTTGGTAAAAAGGCATAGAAAACTAAAAATCCTAACCACCAAACCCAAGAACGCCCCTTTTTATGGCGAAATAACCAAATACTTAATACTACAGGAATAAAGGCTAGGAATAAATTCCAAGTCATCCACCGCATATTTATGCTTAAAACCTGTAAGATATTCACTATTAATTTTTCTGGCATAGCTTTCACTCACAAAATATTAATTGAATTAGATGAGATTTGTAATATTAACTAGCCGATTGTTGGGGATAAATATATTAATTGTGCATCACTGCAACTAAATCAAACAAATTACATTATTTAACCGAGTTGACTCTAAGTAGCTAGTATATACATAAAATCACATATAAAACATCATTCATCCTCATGAATTTTGTGAGAATTACAGGATTTTTTAAACTTATGTATGTAGTTGAAAATTTGGTTTTCATCTTTTATCAGTTGACAAAAACAAGTTCTCAGTAGCAGTAAAAACAACTACTAAGAACTTGAGGTAAGTTTATACACCTGAATCTCGCTCTTGTCCTAGCTCTGAAATAAACTACAATTTGCCTAGTTGCGATTCCTGAATTATTTCACAGCGAATTAATTAAAAATTGTCTAATGGTTAGCGCACCATGATTCGACTGCGAGGCCCGATTTTAACTTGAGATTGAGGAGTCACAGTTTCTAAAGCAGAGACAGAGGGATTACCACTGCTGAATTCTATATTGGCTTCTGCAAAAGGCGTAGGTGTGACTAATCCTGGTGATCCTGTTGCGCTAAATTGAGCATCACTGGAGATGATATTGGGTGTTCCAATATCAACATTGGAAGCTAGGTTAGTAGTTGTGATATTTTGACTGGGTTGTTGGGATGTATTAACGTTGGTGCTGGGTTGGGAATTAGTGACGCTAGTAATAAGCGTGGATGTATTAACGTTGGTGCTGGGTTGGGAATTGGTGACACTAGTAATAGGCGTGGGTGTACTGACGTTGGTGCTGGGTTGAGATGTGCTGGTGTTAGTGTTGGGAGTTGAATTTGTGGTGCTGGTGTTGGGGGTAGGATTTGTTGTATTAGTGTTAGTGTTGGGAGTGACTAAAGTAGCATCAGCCGGAACTGTGATGGTTAATCTCACCAAAGGTGAATTTTTCATCTGCAATGATGTCACAGTTGGCTGACCTGGTAGATCGGATTTGAAGTCAAAAACTGTGGGACTTTCGCCGCCGTTGCGATCGCTGTATCTTGGGCCTTGTCCACTAACTTGAAATGTTCCTTGGTACTGTTTACCAGTGCTAGGATCGGTAACAATGCCAGTGTAAAAAGCTTTAGTTAATCCGAATTCATCTTGAACTACACCTTGAAATTTTGTATCTGCGATTTTTCCTTGGTAGGTGAAACCAGTCAATTCACCCTTGGAAAGTACAGGTGAACTGAGGACACCATCTAAGGAAATTACAGGGATACCTTTAAAGTCCACAAAATAGCGCAAACTTCCATCTGCGGCTGTTTCCATCTTCACATAATTAGACTGATAAATGGGATTACCATTGCGGTAGTAAGTACCATTAGAGTCAGTATCAATCCGCGTCACTCGATTGTTGAAGTTGGGGTTAAAGTTGGGAAGTTGAATATTTCCTGATAAGGTTCCAGTGCTTTGAATTGTTAATTGTGCTGAAGCACTGTTCCCCCCCATTCCTAACAACATCACTGCTAAACTGCTACTGCTAAGAATCCCATAACCCAATTTAGTAGTTGATGAGCGCGATCGCATAGTAAATTTGCTCCTGGTTAATAGTTCAATGAAAAAACACGCACAGACGAGATTCAGGAAACTCGTCTCATGCGTGATTAAACGTGGGAGATGTAACTGCCATGAGGTTAAATGTAGTTTTTTAAGCTGATTTATCCCTGCGATGGTAGATTACACGCTAGTTGTTTCTCAAACTTCAACAGAATTACAACCCTAAGTAGCTCAAAACCACTTAGTAATTACATTTACAGGTAATTAAAATTAAAACCGGAAAGTAGCTCGCAATGTGCCAACAAATAATGTCTCATTGGCAGCATTATGATCGGGATGGAAAACTACAAAGAAACCAGGTGTAATAGATAAATGCTCATTTACTTGTGCGCGATAAAACATTTCTACATGAATTGATGTATCACGCCGTCCCCCTGGTGTCCCACCATCGGAGAAGTTAGGAAAGTTAAACCCATCGGGTAAAGTGCTGGATGTAATTTTGGGTGGCTGTCCGACTAGAATTCCCCCCAAATTCCCAGGACGTAGGAGATTAGGAAAGGCGGCAAACGCCATCCAGTTGCTAATTTCCACACTTCCTGACAGATTTTCTGGGTTAGAGATAGAGTAACCACCCCAAGCACCCAATTGAAAATCTGGATTGACACGCCAAGCTACAGTTGCACCCATAGCATGGGTATTAAAAGGGGTGCTATCAGCAAAGGGTGACATTAATTGAGCATCACCGATACCTGTTCCCAATAAATCATCGGGAGAGTGAGAATAAAGATAATGTAAGCCGATATCAAGATTGTCGGTAGGTGCTAAAGTTAGCTGCGCGCCTGTGGTGAATCTACCGCCGAACAGTCCACCTGCGTTGCTATCCCCAGGAAAACCAGGGATTTCACTGCTGTATACTCCTTGTAGACTGATGCGATCGCTAATTTGCCAATCAAATCCTATACCACCCACACCATTACCAATCGCTAAAATCGGGTTACGCTGACCGAAAAGAGAAATTGCACCATCACCAGAACCTTCTAAGGGATTGATCCCGCGAAAGGTGTTAATCGGGTTAACACCTGCTGTTCCCACCACCACCCCTAAGTTATCCCCTAGTAAAAATCGATAGGATAAATCGTTAATTGATAAATTATTATCTGTGCTGGATTCAAAACCCAAACGTCCCATATTCGTAAATACAGATGGCGCACTAGAACCCAAATTTCCCGCCGCTAGTCCCGTTAGTAATAAATCTCTACCAGTAAACGAAGTTGCTAACGTTAACTGCACACTGTTACTGAAAGTTAGATGGGCTTTACCTTGACGTTCTGGTACGCCATCCCTGGGAAATAAATCTATGTCGTTAGTATTTGTTCCTTGGATGCTGAAAATGGCTTGGCCAAATAACTTAGTAGTTGTGGAAAATTGCTGTGCTGCGATATTGTTAGTTTTGCGATCGCCTAAATCTACACGTTGTTGTAATTGCGCTAACTCTTCCTTGACCTCATATTGCAAACGTTGCAATATGATTAAGTCTTCTTGCTCAATAGTGTTATCTCGATTGCTAGTCAGTAACTCTTCAATTTGCTGGAGACAAGTTTCTAAACCAACGGCAAATTCATAACGACTAATAGGGCGATCGCCATCATACGTTTTCCCAGGATAATCAGTACAACCGTAACGCTCCCCGATAGATTGCAAAGCATCAAAAGCCCAATCTGTTGGCTGCACATCATCCAATTGTGATACAGGAAGAACTTGAGTCATCGCCTCATCTGATTCAGGCGCAGCTACCTCTGGGGATTGAGCGATAGCAGGATAAGGAGAGAATTCTACTTTGATATCTGATGTTTCTGGATCTAGGGTGTGGGGGTGTAGGGAAGAAAAAAATGTTTCTTCTACATTTTGCTGATGTGTGTTTGCGTTAGTTTGAGATTCTAAAGTTCTTTTTTCCTGCTCTCCGTTTACTTGCTTAATCAGTTTATTTTGATACTTTGGTTTATCGCCTAAAGATTGAGTAATAATACTATGTTCCACCTGTAAAAATTCAGGTGGTGTGATGTCAGTTGCGGAAAATCCCTGAGATGATTCCTGGGTTGATTTCTGCTCTACTTGATTTGACTGAACTGGAGACTGTGCAGGTACTTGATCAGTCAAAGATGGTGGCTTGCCAGTCAACACACCAGCCATCAGTAGACTTATGTCACTCATTGTATATCGTTTGACTAACACCGTTATTTCTTTTAACGAAACAATTTGGTGTTATTCAGGACAAATTTTAAAATAATAGTGATAAAAGTTACGACTTTTTGAGGAACGTATAAAGTTAACGGTGCAAGCGCAAAGCCTGGATTTTCAATTACTATTTGACTAAAAGGGATGGGCAAATGGTTCAGGTTGTTCAAGGAAAAGATATTACCCTAGCCCAATTGATTGATGAATTTGGGCTAGAACTTGCACAGGAAAAAGAATTTTTCCTAGAGTGGCAGCAGGATTTACCAGATTTAAGTGATCCTGAGAAAGAATTACTCGATGAAGTGAAAGCAGAATATCCCTCTTATGTCACTTTCCGAGTAATCTAAATAAAAGGATTAAAAGAAAAAACTCTCTTCAGGTAAGCAGGGCAATGGATGTAGAATTACAAATCCTGAAACATTTGGCAAGAGATGCACAGCCCACAGTTACGCTCGTAGATGAATATTGTGCAGAGTACAAAGGCCTGTTCAAAGAAGTAAGAAATTATGAATGTTTTAAATATTTACACTTAGGGATAATTTCTCCTATTAAAAGAAAATCATTACCAGAGATAGCGAAAGTAGTAAGTATAAACTCAACCCAATCATTACATCATTTTATAGCCAATTCAGACTGGTCAGTAAATGAGTTGAAGAGGCGAAGATTAGAGAAAATAAAAAGAGAATTAAATGGTAAAGCAATTACGGTAGTAATAGATGAAACAGGAGACAGAAAAAAAGGTAAAAAGACAGATTATGTAGCTAGACAATATTTAGGAAGCGTGGGGAAAGTAGATAATGGGATAGTTTCAGTGAACGCCTATGGAGTTTACGCTAACATAACTTTTCCCTTAATATTTAAAGTATTTAAACCAAAAGGAACACTAAAGGAGTCAGATAAATATAAAACTAAAATAGAGTTAGCATCAGAAATAATTACAGAATTAATGGAATCAGGCTTCAATATTGAATTAGTATTGGCTGATAGTTTGTATGGTGAAAGTAGCCAATTTATTAGAAAAATAGCTGAATATAACTTAGGCTATGTAGTATCAATTAGAAGTAATCATGGAGTCTGGTTGCCTTCATGGCAAAGCGTTAGAGCGAATAAGTGGTGTAAATTTAAAAGAACATTTAGCAATCAAAAATCAGAGACTGGATACATTAGAGAAATAATCTATGGTAAAAAAAGAGCTATAACTTACTGGGAAATAACTACTGACCCAGAAACCATGCCAGAAAATTCTACCTCCTTCGTGATGACTAACCTTCAAGGGAATTTGAAGAAGACTTTAGGCGATTTATATGGATTAAGAACCTGGGTTGAATATGGGTTTCGACAGTGTAAGCAGGAACTAGGCTGGACAGATTACCGTTTCACTAATTTTCAACATATTGAGAGATGGTGGGAGATTATTTTTAGTGTTTATACGATGATTAGTTTAAATTCTCCAGCCTTCTTAGGTTTACATAAACCTTGTCAATTTGAAACTGAGACACCAGAAAATAAGGATGTTGATTTTTCTAATCATCCACAATGGAACCACGAATCTGGATGGAAGAATACTTTAAATAATCTACGTCTCATTATCCAACCACTTTTACTATTTTGGATTAGCCGTAGGTGGGTTTACCAGTCAGAGTTATATTCAGTTGATGGATGCACCAGCTCAACAAGCAGCACAAACTTTGGAGTTGACTGGACGAATTCGAGTCATTGCTCAAGATTGTAGTTCCATTCACACCAGTCGTGCCGTACAAGCCAAATTAGCCGAATGGGAAGCCCAAGGGCTATACATCTTTTACCTAGCCAAATATTGTTCCCAGATGAATCCGATTGAGAGCGAGTGGAAACGTCTCAAGGAGGACGAAATTGCCGGACGGATGTTTGAGCGTACACCGTAGCCCATGAACAAGGGGAGGGTTAGGGTCTTTCAAGGGTAGGGGTTTAAGAAAGGGGCAGAAAAGCAGGTAAAATATACAACTGTTATCAAACCGCAAAAATCCGCAAGTCAGATAAAGCGAAGAATTGAGGGTGTCAGGGAGAATGCTGTTAGGAAAAAATGAGGAATTAAGGCAATGGACTAGAACAGTGATAGAAAAGATGCCCCATCTGTCCAAGTCGCAAGCATTGATACTAGCAATGTGGAGTTTTGGGATAGTGATGACCCAATCATGTGGACTGACAACAGTGTCAGTGTTCTTAGCAGAGTTATTGGGAAAAAAGGAAAATACAGTACGTCAGCAACTCAGAGAATGGTTAAGAGATGGGGAAGATAAAACAAAAGCAACAACAGGACGGGCAACACTAGATGTGACATTGTGTTTTAGACCTTTGTTGTTATGGATTCTGAGTCTGTGGCCACAAGAGGAAAAACGGTTGGCATTAGCAGCTGATGCCACAACATTGAGTGATAGATTTACAGTCTTAGCGATTAGTGTTGTTTATAGGGGTTGTGGAATTCCCATAGCCTGGAAAATAGTGGAGGCAACTAAACCAGGAAGTTGGAAACCGCACTGGCAAAAATTATTAAGCGACATCAGTGAGACTGTACCAGCAGATTGGTTTGTCATAGTGACAACAGACCGTGGACTGTATGCCGACTGGCTATATCAACAAATTCAATCCCTGGGTTGGCATCCATTTATGCGAATTAACCAAATTGGACAGTTCAAACCTCAAGGAACTGAATCTTGGCAACCTTTAAATACTTTGGTCTCGGAAGTTGGTCAGTCGTTCTCTGGTTTAGTTACTTGTTTCAAAACTAACTCTGTCAAATGTACTTTGGTAGCTCGCCATGATGAGGGTTATGCTGACCCTTGGTTAATTCTCACCGATTTACCACCGGAAATTGCGGATGCTTGCTGGTATACCATGCGCTGTTGGATTGAGTGTCTGTTTAAAGATGGCAAACGCGGCGGTTTTGGTTGGCATCGCACCAAAATTACTCACCCCAAACGCGCCGAGAGGCATTGGTTGGCGATGGCTGTTGCTACTCTGTGGCAAGTTAGCGTCGGTGGAGAAGTTGATGCCAATCTACCCATTAGTAGTTTAGATGAGCTACCACCCACTCATGTTGCTCGACGCAATTTCAAACATAGTGTTTTCCATCGTTGCTTGAGTTGTTTTCGGCGTGGATTTTTAGTCATTAAAGCTGCTGTTCTTAATCGAGAACCTTTACCCATCGGTAGCTTTTTCCCTCAACCTTGGCCTAACTTGACTCCACAACTTCATGTCTTGAAAATCACTCTCTCTACTGCCTGATTTTTAAACCCCTACCCTTAAAAGAGGGTTAGGGTGGGGTAAACAGAGGACTGATAGTGATTTGATCACTTGTGTGTACACCGTAGCCCATGAACAAGGGGAGGGTTAGCTCATTTCTTGCACCAACCGTATTCACCCGTACAGGTCAGATAAGAGAGTGTTCAAATGTAACAACAGAAGGATAGAAGTTACTTAGTAACTTTAGTTTCAAAAATCACTTAAACACGGCGATTAATACAGAAAATGCGAGATAACTGAATGCAGAGGCTGTTGAACAAAAGGCATAGATATAATTGCATTTGTCTTTCAAAACATGAGAGAAAAGGCGTGAAAGATTGAATTGTTATAAAGCAAGAAAAATGCTTGCCCACGCCCAAGAATTAGTTTACAGCCTGAAAGCGTTGATGCCGACACAGTACCAAAAAGATAACCTAGATGCGATGTTAGCGTTATTTTTAGAGGCACAAGGACACCCATTACCCGAACACAGTCAAACAAAATCCCCAAGTGCAATTAGCCGATTTTTGAATGTCAATCCTTGGTCAACCAGGGAGATGATTCGGATGGTTCGCTCTTGGGCATTACAAACGGTTTTTAAGGTATTAGAGTCATCTGGCAAAGGACGAAAACCATTTTTACAAGTAATCATTGACCTGACAACTTTGGAGAAACGGGGTAAATTCCAAGAGTTTAGTGATTTAATCAGAGTTTACAATGGTAAGCGTGGTCTGCATCTAGTCGTAGTTTATTTAGTAATTGGAAGATGTCGTATTCCTTGGAATTTTCGCGTTTGGAGAGGTAAGGGAACGCCCTCCCCTCCACAACTCGGATTAAAACTAGTGAAACGTTTACCGCAATCTTTAACTCAACACTTCCAGACAATTATTTTAGCTGATACAGCTTTTGGTAGTGTCGAATTTCTGGAGGGTATACGTCAGCTTAAATATCATGCTGTTACAGGTGTAGCTATTAGTCGCAAATTAGCTGATGGTAGACTTTTAAGACGTTTACATCAACAGGGTCAACAAGTTTATTTATTCGGTTTAAATTTCCCTGTTACAGTTTCTTGGTATTACTTAAAACGCGATAATGGCAAACTAGAAAAACGCTTTGTTTTGTCTACTCGTCCAATTAAAGCTTCTACTCTTAAGTGGTGAGGCAGCGCGGTCTTGGGGGTTTCCCCCATGAGCGACTGCCGAACCCGAAGGGTGGGGCAAGCGTCGATGGCAGATTGAGGGATGGTTCAAAACCGCGAAGCATCGTTTTGGTTTGCATCGCTTTGGGCAAGGAACTCTTTTGGGTGTGTATCGCTGGCTTATCCTTTCGCTGACTGCTTATCTCATTGCCCATTGGACTTATCTCCATATCACGTCTGCATCGCCACCTGATTGGGGTCAGGCTGCACAAACTGCCCTTGAGTCTATTTTTCCTCATATAGTTGTGTATCTACTTTTACTTAATATTGAACGGCTAGCTCCACTTGCACGTAGTCATGGTTTTGACATCCATTTTTCCAGGTGCAAGAAGTGAGTTAGCTTAGTAGCTTAGTAGCTTAGTAGGGTGCGCCAGTGCGAGAAAACCTGACTATACCAAGAGATTATTCATACTGACGCACCCTACAGTTTGGAGATTTTTTATCTGGAAGTCCCTAACGGCAGAACTTACGATCGCTATCATGATCAGGATACTGCCAAGAATAGGCAAAGTGACTCACTCCCTTGAGTTTGGGGGCTAATTGCTGCAATGCTTGCATTTGGTCTTCTAATGAGGGACGATTACTGATTGGTTCTCCCCATTTACCTGCTAACGCTGGAATAATCTGTGTTCCTGGCTTGGCGAAACTGATTACCCGTTGCACTTGTTCCACAATACAGTTAACGTTACCGCAGTTTGCATAGGACATGGGATGCCACTGTAAGGAACTAGGAAACTGATCCCAGGGTTGCAAGCGGGAGTCATAGCCTTGTCCTACAACTTGATTACCTTCTGGAAAAAATACCGCACCGGAGGGAATACCGAGTTGTTTGGCTGGGAGACTAGCTAAGGTGACAAAATCTATAATGCCTTGCATGGCATGGGCTACAGTCAATAACCACAATTCTGTTTGCAGTAGGGGTTGTCTTTCGTTGGCTGACAGGAGTGATTTTTCTTGGGTTGGGGGAGTGCGTCCTTGCCATAACGGTTCACTTTCTTGGGGATAGAGTTGATCAACTTCGCTAATATCTCCGGCTGTGATGTATCCTTTGCCTAAAAAACGCCGAATTAACTCTAGTCCTTTATTATTTTGGGCGCGACGAAACAAAGCTTCTTGAGTTGCTTTAGTAAATAACCATAAATCTGTGACTTTGGTGGCAATGGAATCACTACCAGCTTGACGGGGATAGCGGATGTAGTCAAACAACACTCCATCGGGACGACGGCGGAGGATTTCTTGCACCATGCGGTAATAGTCGCGTTTGGCTTGTTCGTTGTAGGGGTCGATAAATACTTGATTGCCATCATTGACAACATATAAGCTAGTTTGACCCTTACCGTTACGGGCGATCGCACTTTCTCGATCTTTTCTGAGTGCGTAGCTATAGCCGAAGTTGGCAGTATACAGCCAAGTATAAACTTTCAATCCCCTTTGTTTGCCTTTTTTAATGGCTGTAGCGAGTAAATCGGCTTTTTCTGCGCCAGGATTGCGAATTACTGAAGGCCAAACTGTCGGGTTATTGGCTGCGGGTAACAAGACGCGTCCATCATAAAATGCTTCTAGATAAACTTGGTTATAGCCATCATTAATCACTCGATCCATAATCTGATCTATAGCCCCTGACCTGAGATCACAAGCGTATAAACGTAACCACACAGCCTGGACTTGCGGCCAAGTGCGGTTACGACATTGCTGGACTTCTTTGGCGTGTTTTTGAATTAATTGCTGATAGCGTCTGTTAGCGTCTTTATCGCCTTTGAGGGCTAATAAGCGCAAGTTTTCTTTAGTTTTGACCGCAGTTGGTGAAATGCGACAATATTCCGTGACTTGTGCTTGGGCTGGTTGAAGAAGCCAGAAGCCAAAAGGCAAAATCGACAAAGTTATCTCTATAAATAGATTCAGGGGATGAGTCAAAAACTGTTTTCTAATTAATTTCACTCTCACACGCGGCCGGGGATGGTTAGACATACTGAATCGGAAAATAACGAACCCATCATCCACCCTCTGGCGATCGCTAGGGTGAATATGTATCAAATGTTATACAGCACAGAACACAGAACGGAAACGGGGAAAAGGCTGAATTGGGATTGGGGATTGGGGACTGGGGACTGGGGATTGGGGACTGGGGATTGGGAACAGCAAAAATTGGATGATCTGAACTGTATTGTTCTATAAACTTATAAAAGTGTTTTAAACAACATCATCCTACTAGGGTGATATTCCAGAAGGCATATAGGGGCAGCGTCATTATTTAGGTTCTTTTTTCTATACGTAGATTTCCTTACGGCTAATCTTTCTCACCCCCACACCCTTACACTCCTAAACCCCACACTCTTACACTCCTAAACCCTTACACCCCCACACCCTTACACCCCTATACCCCTATACCCCCACCCTCCTAAAATTTGCTTAAGAAAAATCAAAGCAATTTTGTCTAACTTTGAGTACAGAATAGTTGTCAGTCACAATGTTATTACCAGCAATCATTATGTCTGAATCAACCATAGAATCAATCTTACAAGAGAGGCGTTTATTTCATCCGCCTGGCGAATTTTCGCAGACGGCACATATCAAAAGTTTGGAGGATTATCAGCGTCTTTATGACCAAGCTAAGGCTGATCCGCAAAAATTTTGGGCAGATTTGGCGGAATCAGAATTGCATTGGTTTGAAAAATGGCACACAGTCCTAGATTGGCAACCACCTTTTGCAAAGTGGTTTGTGGGCGGAAAAATCAATATTTCTTACAACTGTCTTGACAGACATTTGACTACTTGGCGCAAAAATAAAGCCGCTTTGATTTGGGAAGGTGAACCAGGGGATTCCCGTACCCTTACCTATGCCCAACTCCATCGGGAAGTCTGTCAGTTTGCCAATGTGTTGAAGCAACTGGGTGTACAAAAAGGCGATCGCGTGGGCATTTATATGCCGATGATTCCAGAAGCGGCGATCGCTATGTTGGCTTGTGCCAGAATTGGCGCACCCCATAGTGTAGTATTTGGTGGTTTTAGTGCTGAGGCGTTGCGCGATCGCTTAAATGATGCCGAAGCGAAGTTAGTGATTACCGCCGATGGGGGTTGGCGTAAAGATGCGATCGTTCCCCTCAAGGAACAGGTAGACAAAGCTATTACTAATGGTCTTGTTCCCAGTGTCAACCATGTTTTGGTAGTACAACGCACCGGACAAAAAACTCACATGGAACCCGGACGTGACCATTGGTGGCACGATTTACAAAAAGGCGTATCGGCAGATTGTCCCGCCGAACCGATGGACAGTGAGGATATGCTGTTTGTTCTGTACACTTCCGGCAGTACGGGCAAACCCAAGGGTGTAGTTCATACTACTGGCGGTTACAACTTATACAGCCATATGACCACCAAATGGATTTTCGATTTACAAGATACAGATGTCTATTGGTGTACTGCCGATGTGGGTTGGATTACTGGACACAGCTACATTGTCTACGGGCCTTTATCCAATGGTGCCACAACATTAATGTATGAAGGCGCGCCCCGTGCTTCTAATCCTGGTTGTTTTTGGGATGTAATTGAAAAATACGGTGTAAATATTTTCTACACTGCACCTACAGCAATTCGGGCATTCATCAAAATGGGTGAACACCATCCCAAATCCCGTAATTTGTCTTCCTTGCGCCTGTTGGGAACTGTGGGTGAACCCATTAACCCCGAAGCTTGGATGTGGTATTACCGTGTAATTGGCGGGGAACGTTGCCCGATTGTTGATACTTGGTGGCAAACTGAAACCGGCGGAATTATGATTACACCCCTTCCTGGGGCAATTCCCACTAAACCAGGGTCAGCAACTTTACCTTTCCCTGGAATTTTTGCTGATATCGTCGATTTGGATGGTAACTCCGTTGGTGAAAATGCAGGCGGTTACTTAGCAGTACGCCATCCTTGGCCGGGAATGATGCGGACTGTCTACGGTGATCCTGAACGCTTCCGCCGCACCTACTGGGAACATATCCCCCCCAAAGATGGGCAGTATACTTATTTTGCTGGTGATGGGGCGAGAAAAGACGAAGACGGTTATTTTTGGGTAATGGGACGTGTAGATGATGTGCTGAATGTTTCAGGACACCGCCTGGGAACAATGGAAATTGAATCAGCCTTAGTGTCTCACCCAGCCGTAGCTGAGGCGGCGGTAGTTGGTAAGCCCGATGAACTCAAAGGTGAGGAAGTGGTAGCTTTTGTCACTTTAGAAGGGACTTATCAAGCTAGTGAAGACTTGAGTAAAGAACTGAAAAAGCACGTAGTCGCAGAAATTGGTGCGATCGCCCGTCCTGGTGAAATTCGCTTTACTGACGCATTACCCAAAACGCGATCAGGTAAAATCATGCGGCGGTTGCTGCGAAATCTCGCCGCCGGACAAGATGTGACTGGTGATACTTCCACACTAGAAGATAGAAGCGTTTTGGATAAATTACGGGAAGGCGCGTAAAAATGGGTGTAGGGGTATGAGGGTATAGGGGTGTAGGGGTTTAGGAAATGAACCTGTTCCCCGTTCCTTGTTCCCTGATTTAGCAAGCTTGATTATGTTTAAGATTAGCTGAAGCAACAATATGTGACATGGAGGCTATTTCTTTGAGGATTTGTGACTGCAATTGTTTATATTGTTGCTTCAGCAAATTTTTACTTAAATGTGCTTGATTCATAGGGGTAATTTTTGGCTTTGTTCTACAGATAATTTCAGCTTTTGTTGTTGATTAGGATCAATCTCACTATTGAGGATGTGAATGCAAGAATGGGGTGGTTCTAAAGTGAAAATAATGAGGGGATAGCTTTTATTGTTGACTAGGGATGTCACTATCTGACGATTGTGAGAACTTTGCATATCTAAATAGCAGGGTAGCCACTTAGGTTCTATTTCTGGAGTGTAAAGTAGTGTCACCCACAACAGCATCGGATGGGGTGATGAAAGAAAGATAAATCGGTTATGTATTTGAGGATGTAGACGTTTTTGAATTGCTGGAGTTGGTAACATCAGCCAGAGTGTGGCAATCGATGTATGGGAGATATTAATTAAATGAGGAAAAACTATTTCCTGTTTGGGTTTATCTGTCGGCCAAATAAATTTTGAGCATTTTTTTTTAAGGCTAAGTGTATCTGAGAATTGATATTTACTTGGGGTGTAATTTTAGGTG
>NZ_PJIZ01000075.1 GCF_021596505.1 Nostoc sp. CMAA1605
AGAAATTGCCACCTATTGCAAGACATTATCAATAAAATTTGGATTCTGTACAATCCCGAAACGCAATTAATTGAACAGTTTGAGGGATTTTTCCAATTAAAAGATATTGACCTCACAGCATACGAACCCCGCCAAAAATCAATCCAAGCTGTTTTAGGGATGGAAGGAACTAACCACACTCAAGTGCTGAAACAGCCAGATGTCTTGATGTTGTTGTACTTGATGCGACCATTAGCAGAGTTTCCTTACGACGAAGAAATATTAGCCGCAAATTGGCATTACTACGCACCCCGCACAGATATCACCTATGGTTCATCTTTAGGGCCAGCCATTCACAGCATTTTAGCCTCAGACTTAGGCGATACCACAAGAGCTTATAAACGCTTTATGCAAGCCGCAATGGTCGATTTAGAAGACACTCGCGGTAACACCCAAGATGGGATTCACGGTGCTAGCACAGGCGGTGTTTGGCAAGCAGTAGTTTTCGGTTTCGGCGGCATTCAATTTACAGAAAATGCACCCGTAGCCCACCCCCATCTACCCCCAACTGGTCACGCCTAAAATTTCAATTACAGTGGCGTGGTCAGTGGTATAAGTTCGACCTGCGTACTGAGGAAGAGGCAGGGGAGCAGAGGAGCAGGGGAGAACAACACAATACCCCATGCCCAATGCCCCATTCCCCATTCCCCATGCCCAATGTCGATATTCGCGGGTTTATCTTTGACTTAGATGGCGTATTAACTGATACGGCTGAATATCATTACTTAGCTTGGCAAAAACTAGCAGATGAAGCAGGTATACCCTTTAATCGAGAGAAAAATGAGGCTTTGCGGGGTGTGTCTCGTCGCGCCTCCTTAATGCTGATTATTGGTGATAGACCTTATTCAGAAGACCAAATTCAAGAGATGATGGCACGGAAAAACAGCTATTACGTGCAGATGATTGAAAATATCACCGCCAAGGATTTATTGCCGGGCGCGATCGCACTTTTGCATGAACTCAGGCAAGCTAAGATTAAAATTGCGATCGCATCCGGTAGTAAAAATGCTCGCACAGTCATTACTAAACTCGGTATTGCTGACCTCATCGACTCATTGGCTGACGGCTATAGCGTCCAAAAAGCCAAACCCGCCCCTGATTTATTCCTCTATGCTGCACATCAGCTAGATTTAAACCCGTCCCAGTGCGTTGTTGTGGAAGATGCAGCCGCCGGTGTGGAAGCCGCCTTAGACGGTGGGATGTGGGCTATAGGTATCGGCCCCGTCGAACGGGTAGGAAAAGCCCATATAGTCCTCCCCAACCTGGCAGGTGTAACTTGGAAGGATTTACAGTTTCGATTCATTCACAAACTTTCAACTAGTTAAACTAGTTATTTAAATATGGAACTGCAATCAGTTAGCCTAGAAATTCCCCAAGGTTGTAACCTCATCTTAGGTCAAACCCACTTTATTAAAACAGTGGAAGACTTGTATGAAATTATGGTGGGGATATCAGCACAAGTTAAATTTGGTATTGCTTTTTGTGAAGCTTCAGGAGATTGTTTAATTAGAATCGCTAGCAATGATCTATCCTTACAAGAAATAGCCACTAGATATGCTCAATCTATAGGTGCAGGTCACAGTTTTCTGATTATTTTTAGACAAGCTTATCCTATTAATTTCCTCAATGCTATTAAGCAATGTCCAGAGGTTTGTACAATTTACTGCGCGACAGCTAATCCTGTACAGGTAATTTTAGCTGAAACTGACCAGGGTAGGGGAATTTTAGGAATAATTGATGGCTTTTCACCCCAAGGTATAGAAACAACTGAGGATGTGAACGCAAGACATAATTTACTCCGGCACATCGGTTATAAGTTATAAATCATGGCAAGAATATGGCTAACAATTATCAGGAAAAATCATTACTCTGTGGTTAGTATTTCTTTTGGGAATGCTATTTCACACCCAATTGGGTTTAATGCCTCTCTTCCACGGCTTGAGTTTAATTGAATCACAAAAAGCCACATCAATGAATCAAATATCCAGCATTATGTGGTTAATGCTGGGATTTTTCACTATACCAATATTGGCAATTATCGCTACAGTTTTTACTGCTAATAGACGCTATCGGGTATTTCATTTCTGGTTGACAATAGTCTATAGCGTTCTCAATTTAACTCATTTAGTATTAGATTTACTTTTGCCTCAAGTTATTTGGTATCAAATCACTTTAATGGTGATACTGTTTTTGATTGGTTTGTTATTAAACCTTGTAGCTTTCCAATGGATGAAAGCACCAATTAAAAATCATCAAGTGATTTGAGTCAATAGTCAATAGTCAATAGTCATTAGTCATTAGTCATTGGTAAACATTTAACAATTTTCAATTACTTTGTTCCTAGTGACTTCCAGAAAATAAACTATCCAAATTTATCCTCTTCAAAACAACTGTTTTTCCCCCTGCCCCCTGCCCCCTTGCCATCCAAGAGATAGTATATTTTTTTTAATTGGAAATCCCCTAAGTTTTATTTCCGTGGTCTTTGTTGTGAAATCTCGATAATATAGTTATATTCTCTCTGCGATATATTGCCTACACTAACTGAGTAATTACCAGTAGGCCAGTAACCTGATAATTCTGCTTCGTTATTCGTGGAACTTTCTGCGATTACACAAAAACGTCCTCCAGGCCCATCTATTAACAACGTGGGTTTTCCTGGACTTTTAGCTGTTACACGCAGATAGGGTAAGGCCTCTGTGACTCTAATCACATGATTGGGTGTGCTAGAGATATTACCACAGTTACTAGTAACAGTTGTGTTGGATGTACCATTAACAACCAGTGGATCAGAAGGTAAGTTCCGGCTAACTTGAATTGTGGGTGTTTGAGCTGCGATCGCCTGCGTCAGAGATACACTCATTACTAACGTAGCAGTCAGAACTTTTAATAATTTAAAAGTTTTCATATATTCCGTATCTCTCAAAATAATTTTTGACATAAACATCCTGATTAAATAGACGCGGAGAAATAAGCATTGTTCCTAATGTCTAATGTATAAAATTTTATAAATTTATTTAACTCTATATATAACTCAAGTATGAAAATCAGATGAAGTGAGTAAATTATATGGAAATTCGTAATAATTTCAGTATATATCTACAGGCTTGAAAATTCTGATTATGCAACCTGAATGTAGATATAGTGAAATCCTCACCCCAAAATAAGCATTAATAGTTAAATTAACCTACGCAAATAGGTACGCGATCGCAAGACATTAGCTAAAATCACAAACAAAACCATCAGAGATCATGAGAAATGACGCAGGGACGAAAAATTATAAATTTGAGCAGCAGGCAATAGCTACGCAGTCATTAAAAATTTTTAGTAGTAAATTTTACCTGATACTCAATTAGCCCTGTGTAAATTACTAAGACGAAAATCTGATGGTTTTGTTGTTTAAAAATGTCTTAACTGAGGTAAAACATTAATGAATCCTCAATCAGAAGAAGAATTAAAACGCCGACTCCAACAACTAGAGGCTGATATTAATTCTGCCTCTGGAGAGTCAACACCAAAACAGACTATGCAGTTTAGTTGGCTGAATTGGCAACAACCGCTAGAACGAGGAAAACTTTGGTTTCAAAGCTTATCAGGGACAGGCAAGCTAGTATTTATCGGCGTAGCTGGCTTACTGGGCTTGTCAATTGTACAGATGGTACTGAAATTAGTAGTATCTGCCATCAGTCTGGCACTGTTAGCAGGGGTAGTGTATCTTGGATACAAATTTTTCGTATCTGGTAACACGCCGAAGCAATAGAGGCTGTTGGGGATTGGTGATTGAGGACTGGGGACTGGGTAGACAAGGGGGACAAGGTAGACAAGGTAGATTTTTATTCCTATGCCCAATGCCCAATTCCCCATTCCCAATTTCTAAATTACAAGCGGCATAAAAATAAATACACAGGTAACTATGTAATGGCTACTCCAATTGTTAAAAAAAATAATACTAATCAATCTAACGGTACTAAAAATACAGCTAAAACCAATTCTCTAGTCACAAGACGCTTGGCTGCTTGGGCAGTGGAAATGACGTTGTTACTGGCTAGTGGACTAGTTCCCTTTGGTTTGGGTGTATACGCTAACTCTCGTAGTGATCTCAATCGAGTGCCACTTAACCCTGTACTAGTAGTAACAGAAAGAGCGATCGCTCGTCCTCTGGCTTTACCTGCTAGCTACGGTATTCGCAATGTAGCATGGCCAACTAATATTCTTTGGTCAATTGCTTTAATTGCACCTACAGTTCTTTCTTGGTGGCAATTATATTTACTAGCCAAAACCGGCAGCACTTTACCTAAGCGTTGGTTTGGTGTACGAGTCGTCAATGAAGAAGGAACACCCCCAGGTTTAGCGGCTGTATTTGTGCGTGAAGGTATCGGCCGCTTAACTGTACCCATGTCCATCGCCTACATTCTCTGGCGTTATAGCTTTGCTTTCCCCAACTTAGGATTATTCACATCCCTAGCAGTATTAATGATATTGGGTGAAGGTCTAGCTTTACCCTCACGCCGAGGACGCAAGGCATTACACGACTGGTTAGCAGGTACCTATGTCATAGATGCTCATCGCCCTACAGTGGTAGCAGATGCGGCTACTAGTGGACGGAGTTTACCTGCTGCTGGTAGTTCCACCAATGTACCAGAGGGAAATGAAGCATCAGCGACAGCCGCAATGGCCATCACTCCAGACAACAGCAATTTAGTCTCGTTGTGGCGACGGATGCAGCAAAACCCCAACTTAACTTTGTTTGGGGTAGCCTTGACCAGTATGACTGCGGTATTAGCGACTTTAATCGGTACACAAGTTTATCTGCAAAGTCAGCAAAGCCATCGGGAGTCACAAAAAATCAATAGTCAACAGTTTTTGGCACTAGTCAAACAATTGAGTCCCGATTCTGGAGCGACAATTTCAGAACGCCAAAGCTTAATTTTGGCTATGGGTAGTCTCAATGACCAACAATCTATCCAGTTCTTAACAGATATGATGGTCAATGAAACCAACCCTATCTTGATAGATACAATTCAACAAGCACTCACTAGTATTGGTATCCCCACCATTACTGAACTACACAACAAAAATCAGTTTTTAGCGGGTGAATTACAATCTGTCAACAGCGCGTCTCCAGAACGAGAAATCAGGCAAAAACGGTTACAAGTTAACCAACAAACTATTAATAAAATTCTCAGTGTTTATAGTGGTAAAGCCCAAAATCTGGATCTCAGTCGCGTTCAATTAGGGCAAAGTGGTACTCCTGGTAGTTCATTCTTTAGCTTGGTTCTGGATAATACTGACCTATCAGGTATCAACTTTAAATCTGCCAATCTCAACCAAGCTAATTTTAAAGGTAGCCGTTTCCGCAGTCCCGGTGAAGATGGACGTTTGGATACATACGATGATGTTGTATCTGATTTAACTCAGGCTCAGATGCAACAGGCGAACTTTACTGATGCTAATCTCAGCCGTGTCCTGATGATTGGTAGTGATTTAAGTCGTGCTACCCTCAACCGAGCCAATTTAGCCAATGCCCGCCTAGTTGGTGCTAACCTCAGCAGTAGTCAGTTAGTCGGGGCTGATTTACGCGGTGCAGTTCTAGAAAATGCCAGCTTGACAGGGGCAGATTTAGGAGATGCTAAATTTAAGGATGCCAACTTGTATGGTGCGCGCCTTGGTCGTGTGATTGCCATTGGTACACAATTATCATTTGCTAACCTCACTAAAACAGATTGGCAAGCATCAGACCTATCAGGCGCAGACTTAGAAAGAGCGAACCTCACCAATGCTAACCTGAGAGCAACACGCCTGACGGGTGCGATTTTACGATCTGCCCAGTTAGAAAATGCTAACTTACAAAACGCCGACTTGAGTTTAGTGGATTTAAGAGGCGCAAACGTCGCTGGTGCTGATTTCCAAGGCGCAATTCTCACCCCGAACAGACAAGACCCCTCAGATCAATTCGTCCAAACCCCAGACGTTGGCTCAGTCTCGGCGGTAGTCAAAGGTGTAGACTTTTCCCAAGCCAAAAATTTAGACGCAAGACAAATTGCCTACATTTGTACCCAAGGCGGTCTTCATCCTCGGTGTCCGTAAGTAGGGGTGTAAGGGTATAGGGGTGTAGGGGTATAGGAGAGATTTTATCCTAATGCCCCATGCCCTTTTCCCAATGCCCCATGCCCAATGCCCCATGCCCCATTAAGTAAAGATTTTGCCTTGATCATCGGTATTCAATTAAACTGGGAGAATCTCAGATGGTGTGAGGAATTGGGTGATGAAATATATACATCATTTAGTTGCAGGTTTAGGAATAAGTTCAATATTGAGTTTGACTATTAATACTCAGTCAGCACAAGCGCAGGTTGCCTATGGTAGTTATGTAGGCGTAGGGCCGACGGTTGGGTTAACCGATGGTGTACAAGTAGGTGGGGTGTTGGCTTTTCGTTACAAACTTTTAGAAGCACCAATTTCTTTTCGCGCTCAAGCTTTGGTAGGTCAGAATACAGCAGTTGTACCTACGGTTTCTTATGATGTGCCTCTCAATTGGCAAACTGATGCTTATTTAGGTGCTGGCTTAGTTTTAACTGGTGGTGATAGTGCTTCTCCCGTAGGTGACAAAATCAGTTTTGCTTTGCAACCTGGTGTTGATTACGTCGTCCCCAACAGTAATACCGTACTTTTCGGTAATGCGATCATCGCTTTTGATGCCTATCGTAATGGCGGCGGCGCGGCTGTCTCTGTTCAGGGTGGTGTAGGGTTGCGTTTTTAGTAGTCAATGGTCAATGGGCATTGGGCATTGGGCATTGGGCATTGGGCATTGGGCATTGGGCATTGGGCATTGGGCATTGGGCATTGGGCATTGGGCATTGGACATAGAAATAAAAACTCCCTTGTCTACCTTGTCCCCAGTCCCCAATCCCCAGTCCCCCTAACATTCTGCTGCGTTAGACACCTTGAGTGAGTTTGTTTTCATGAGATGATAATCGTTATCAATCTCATGAAACTTTGGATTATGACAGTGCAAGATTCGCCTTTAAAAAACGATATCCTGGTGCATCGTCCTCGCCGTTTGCGTCGCACGGCGGCTTTGCGGCGGATGGTGCAGGAGACTACGCTTTCAGTGAATGATTTGATTTATCCTGTGTTTGTGATGGAGGGTGAAGGACAAAGAGTCGAAGTATCCTCTATGCCAGGATGTTATCGCTATACTTTAGATTTGTTATTGCAGGAAGTAAAACAGGCGTTTGATTTAGGAATTAATGCGATCGCACTTTTTCCGGTAATATCAGAATCACTCAAAGACGACACCGGTACAGAAAGCTATAATCCTAATGGGTTAGTACAGCGCACTGTCAAAGCTATTAAGCAAGCTGTTCCAGAGATTGTAGTTATTACAGATGTGGCTCTTGATCCCTTCACAACTCACGGTCATGATGGGTTAGTCGATGAGCAAGGGATTATTTTGAATGATCCCACGGTGGAAGTATTAGTGAAAATGGCACTGTCACAGGCTGAAGCTGGAACTGATTTTGTCGCACCTTCTGACATGATGGATGGTAGAGTGGGGGCAATTCGTCAAGCTTTAGATGCGGCTGGATATATTCATGTCGGGATTTTGGCTTATTCAGCTAAGTACGCCTCTGCTTATTATGGGCCTTTCCGCGATGCTTTAGATTCTGCGCCGAAGTTTGGGGATAAAAAAACCTATCAAATGGATGCAGCTAACGCTAGAGAAGCTATCAAAGAAGTCAATTTAGATATCGCTGAGGGTGCAGATATTGTCATGGTCAAACCTGCCCTAGCTTATCTTGATATTATTTATCAAATCCGCAATACTACACAACTACCTGTTGCTGCCTATAACGTCAGTGGTGAATATGCGATGATTAAGGCGGCAGCACAGATGGGCTGGATTGATGAGAAAAGAATTATTTTAGAAACTTTAACCAGCATCAAACGAGCTGGTGCTGATTTAATCTTGACCTACTTTGCTAAAGAAGTGGCTCTGATGCTGGCGTATGGCGTGAAATAGAGGCATGGGGCATAGGGCATAGGGCATGGGGCATGGGGCATGGGGTAATAATATTAATCAATGCTCGATTCCCAATCCCCAGTCCCCAATCCCCAATCCCCAATCCCCGATGCCCTATGCCCTATGCCCCATGCCCAATTCCCCAATTATTCCTGCAACAACCACACACCTGTGTAAGTCATACCGGAATCATCGGGTTGTACTATCAGAAAATGTAGTCCTCGACTTTGCTGTTTGCGCTGTTCGTAAACTTTGGCGGCGGCGGTAACTTCTTTGTCTTCAAAAGTTACTAATATCCATCTATCTACTAAACCTGCTTCTAAAACTAAACCATCTGGCGCACCAGCAATATATTCAAGAGAGACAGGATTTACTGATTGTAGCCATTGGGCTAAACGGAGCGATCGCCTACCACCAAAAATTACTACACCAGGAATTGCTACTGTTGATGCTAAACCTAGATTTAGGGGTTGTAGAGATTCTGGCATAGAGACAATGGGAATTGGGCGATCGCTAAATAAATCCACAAGATCACCAGCCGGAATTGTCGCAAATCGCCATTCCTCCCCCCAAAGGTTTTCCGGTAAGGGTAATGGTGGCGGTTTATCTATGGTTATTGGGTATTGCTTTTGGGTTAACCATTCTTTCAATGCTACAGTTTGGCGTGATGGTACAACCTTGACACCTAAATTTTCCCCAGCCGTCTCAATTAAACTCAAGGATTGGGGACGAAATACCTGAATTGCATCTGGTAAGTTGCCATTAGCCGCCTGCTGAAACTGCATAGTTAACCAACTGGCGTTCGCCTCAGACTGAAGACAGGTAGCGGTATATTCAAAACTCCGAGTGGAATCACAAATCAACAACTCCCATAAAGTATGACCTGCGACATCTTTATGAGGACTACGATAAAAATCAGCTTGCCAAACCAGACTCATGAGTTGCTTTAGGGGTGTAAGGGTGTAAGGGTGTAGGGGTGTAGGGGTGTAGGGGTGTAGGGGTATGGGGTGTAAGGGTGTAGGGGTGTAAGGGTGTGGGGGTATAGGGGAAATACACTTGGAAATTTGATTGAGGGTTTCTCATTAGTTCGGTTACTGAAGAATAGTTTATTCCCAATGCCCAATGCCCAATGCCCAATGCCCAATGCCCAATGCCCAGTCCCTCAAATTAAACCAAAAGCGATCGCATGATGGCGAATGTGGTCTTCTATAAAACTGGCGATAAAATAGTAACTGTGGTCATAGCCTGCTTGATATCGTAAGTTTAGGGGTTGGTTCACAGTTTTACAAGCTTGGGCAAATACATCTGTGAGTAATTGTGTTTCTAGAAATTTATCAGCAGTCCCTTGGTCAATCAAAATTGCACTGTGAAAGCCAACTTGCTGTACTAATTCGCTAGCATCATAAGCACGCCAAGTTTCTTGATTACTACCTAAATAACCTTGCAAAGCTTTTTGTCCCCAAGGGCAACGCATCGGTGCAACTATGGGTGCAAATGCTGATACTGATTTGTATAAATTAGGATTTCGCATTGCACATACTAACGCCCCATGTCCGCCCATTGAGTGACCGCAAATCCCTTGATTTTCAGGCTGTGCAGGGAAATTAGCGGCAATGATAGCTGGTAATTCCTGCACGATATAACTATACATTTGATAATGCGATCGCCAAGGTGCTTCTGTCGCATCCACATAAAAACCAGCACCAGTACCAAAATCCCAATCATCATCCTCACCGGCAATTCCAGTGTTACGGGGACTAGTATCCGGTGCAACCAACATCAAACCATACTCAGCCGCATAACGTTGCGCCCCAGCTTTGACGATAAAATTCTCCTCAGTACAAGTTAAACCAGAGAGAAAATAGAGAACAGGTACAGGGTTTTGGTTAATTTGTGGTGGCTGATACACTGCAAAACGCATTTCACTATTGCAGGTTGAAGAGGGATGAGAATAAAAGCCGAGTTGACCGTCAAAATTTTTATATTCAGCGATTAAATTAAGATTATTCATAATTACAGCAGTTTTCATTCAAAATATGAGTGAGTTTAACTTGACTTGTAACAAAATAATAGCGATCGCATCTGTAAATTAGCGTGAGTCTTTTTTGACCTCTCCCCCAGCCCCTCTCCGATGCGGAGAGGGGAGTAGGAAGCTAAAATATCAACGAAAAATGTGGATTTTAAAGCCTCTCTCCTTGCAGGGGAGAGGTTTGGAGAGGGGTTAGTTTAAAACTTTGACTTACCGTCACCTATCACTTGTATTTCGTGAGAGTTAGACAACTGCGAGTCATTAACCCAGATTGCTTGTTGCGGAACGGGAATATCAATCCCAGCCTGGTCAAAGGCGACTTTCAGACGGCGGCGATATTCTCGTGCGACTTCCCATTGTTTGAGGGGTTGGGTTTTAATCCATACTCTAATCATTAAACCGCGATCGCCGAAATTATCGATACCCAAAACCTGCGGTGTTTCCAGAATTTGACGTTTCCACAGGATGTCTTGATTCATCTCTAAAGCCACATTTTTAATGAGTTGCAAGGCTTGGTCAATATCTGTTTGATAACCTACAGGAATCACTAAATCGGCTCTTGACCAACGGCTAGAAAGATTCGCCACTACCTTAATTTCACTGTTGGGAATTGTAATCAAGCGTCCTTCTGCATCCCTCACTTGCGTCATCCGCAAATTGAGATTTTCCACTAAACCACCAACATCACCAACAGCAATCACATCTCCTAAAGCATATTGGTCTTCAACGATAATTAAAAAGCCATTAATGGCATCTTTAATTAGGTTTTGGGAAGCCAAAGATACCGCCACACCCACTAAACTCGCACCAGCTAGCAAGGGTATGACATCGATACCAAACAAAATGAGTGCGGTTAAAATGCCAAATCCTACCCAAATAATGGTGACAATACTTTTAGTTACCCCAGAAAATGTGGAAACTCGTAATTGTAGACGTTCAGAAGTTTCTGAGTTAAGTAAAGCACCACTGCTTACCAAAACGGTAGTCAATCGGTCAATCAGAGCATAACTCAAACGGGTAACTACATAAGTTCCCAATAACACCACACCGATTTTCAAAGGAATTTGAGCAGCCGTGACAATCCCTACTTGCAGTATGCGTGTATAGGGAAATAAACCCAACATCACAAAACCGCCACCACTCCAAATTCCAGCTTGAGCAATTTGAAACAACCGTTTTTTAACTTCTTGTAAATGCTGGTGCTGCTGCTGATTGAGTTGAGTAGTAATGTTTTGCGTATCTGGTGAAGTGCGTGGAACTGGAATCACGCGATGTTTTTTAGTTCTCTGTTGCCAACTATACACACCCCAACTAGCTACAATCATCGCTAGTCCAAGACCCGCAGCAATCTTACCTTGGTTGATGAGAAATTGGGGTTTTCGTTCTTGTTTAGCTTGTTCTAAACCTGCTTTTAAATCTTGTGCAATTTGATTTGCCAATGTTGACGTATCTACCTGTTGTAGTGCAGCATCTGCGGTAGTAACCGTCATCAGATATTGACCATTAACTTCAATTACTGGTAGCCCATTGATAGTTCGGGTATCTACCTTAACTTGTTTATCTTTAGACTGAAAGAAAGTGCGACTAATTTCCGCTAAATTCTGCTGAATATTCTGTGAACGAGCCGAGAAGTCACTTTTGGATGCTGATATCTGAAACAATCGGCGACCGTCTAAATATACCCAGTCGGCAACAGTTCTGTCACTATTCTCATTACTCACACTGCCAGAAACTGACAGTTGAGGTAAAAGAGGAATCTGGGCTGTAGCTTTTGGTACAAATGCAACAGAAACAACCATTGCACCTGCGATCGCCAAAAATTTAACGCGCACTCAAACACCTCCTAATTTACTATCGAATCCTGAAGAATTCTCCACGATACAATTACGTAATTGTACCTATCCATAGATAGAGGGAGAGGGGAGAGTGCTGAGTGCTGAGTGCTGAGTGCTGAGTAGTGAGTGCTGTTAGCGGTAGCGCGGCGTTTAGCCTGTGCTGAGTAGTGAGTAGTGAGTAGTGAGTAGTGAGTGCTGAGAGAGGAAGTTAATTCCACCCAATCCCCAGTCCCCAGTCCCCAGTCCCCAGTCCCCAGTCCCCAGTCCCCAATCCCCAATCCCCAATCCCCAGTCCCCAATCCCCAATCCCCAGAGAAAACTTCGTAATACTCTTACCAAAAATAAAGAGAAAAGAAAAAAGCCAAAGATGCAGTTGACAGGGAGCTTATCAACAGTCAGTCTAGTTCAGGGAAGCTAAAACTAGGTATTTGGTAATTACAGCCAAATTTCCTGAGTCGTGGCATACTCAAGAAGGGTGCGTGTAAAAATACGTATCTCTCGTTACTTTTTTTTAAGGAAACTAGTTTAATGACCGCAACATCTCCCCGATTAAAGCACGAGGTTAAAGACCTCGGCCTCGCTCCCTTGGGAAGACAGCGTATTGAATGGGCTGGACGCGAAATGCCTGTATTACGGCAAATCCGCGATCGCTTTGCCAAAGAAAAACCCTTTGCTGGTTTACGTTTGGTAGCTTGCGCCCACGTTACCACTGAAACAGCACATTTGGCGATCGCGCTCAAAGCTGGTGGTGCAGACGCGCTGTTAATTGCGAGTAACCCTTTATCCACTCAAGATGACGTAGCAGCTTGCTTAGTCACAGATTACGAAATTCCTGTATTTGCGATTAAAGGCGAAGACGCAGAAACCTATAATCGCCATGTCCAAATCGCTTTAGATCACCGTCCCAATATCATCATTGATGATGGTAGTGACGTAGTAGCTACCCTAGTACAAGAACGCCAACATCAAATCGCTGATTTGATTGGTACTACTGAAGAAACAACCACCGGGATTGTGCGCCTCAAAGCCATGTTTAATGATGGCGTTCTCACTTTCCCCGCAGTCAACGTTAACGACGCTGACACCAAGCATTTCTTTGATAACCGCTACGGTACTGGTCAATCTACCCTAGACGGTATCATCCGCGCTACAAATATTCTTTTAGCTGGTAAGACTGTAGTTGTCGTTGGCTACGGTTGGTGTGGTAAAGGTACAGCACTCCGCGCCCGTGGTTTGGGTGCTAACGTGATTGTTACCGAAATTGATCCCATCAAAGCCATCGAAGCAGTCATGGATGGTTTCCGCGTATTACCAATGGCGGAAGCTGCACCCCAAGGTGATTTGTTCATTACCGTGACTGGTAACAAGCACGTCATTCGTGGTGAACATTTCGACGTGATGAAAGACGGTGCGATCGTTTGTAACTCTGGTCACTTTGATATTGAACTTGACCTGAAATACTTAGCTAGCAAAGCCACAGAAGTCAAACAAGTCCGCCCCTTCACAGAACAATATCAACTCCCCAGTGGTAAATCCGTGATTGTATTGGGTGAAGGTCGCTTAATCAACCTCGCTGCGGCTGAAGGACATCCTAGCGCAGTTATGGATATGAGTTTTGCGAATCAGGCGTTAGCTTGCGAATACCTAGTGAAAAACAAAGGTACATTACAACCTGGCTTACATTCAGTTCCCACTGAAGTAGACCAAGAAATTGCTCGTTTGAAGTTGCAAGCTTTGGGTATTTACATTGATAGCTTGACCCCTGATCAAATTGAATACATCAATTCTTGGCAATCTGGAACTTAATTTATTGATTAGTTGATTTTTTAGGGATAGGCTTTCGGGCTTATCCCTTTTTTACTGTCTGAAAAATGCAAAGGAGCAAAAAAAGAAGAAAATAAGCATAGTAATATTTATATAGTTGGCTCATATGACTGATACGTTATGACTAATTAATTTTTATATAGAAGTCCTCAGTGAATGTTAAAAAAGATGGAAATAAAATGACCTATTTATGGTATTTTCAGGTATTTATCTCTCACAACTGATTATTTAAAACTGCTATATCTCTGGCATCATTTTCAAAAAGAGAAATTATTGTTTTTGGATGACATTCTAGAAGATTGCAAAATTTGTCTTCAAATTTATTAAGATATCTATCAAGATAATCAAATAATTTAGTTAATCCATTGCGATTGACAAAAAATATATAATCTTCTATAAAATCATTTTCATCCAATTTATATCCCTTAGAAAATTTATATAGAGCTATCTCTTTATCTACTAAATTTTTTAATTTGAAATTAGAGTCCAATTCTGCTTCTAATATTCCTCGACTCTCATCAATAATGATTACAGGTATAAAAGCATCTAGATATATTGTTTCAATTTCAGATAATAAATCATAAACTGAAACTAAATGCAGACGTTCCATTATTTCCTCAATACTTATGAATTCATTATTATTCATTTCCCGAATAATTTGCCTGATGTATGAACTTCGTGAAAGTTCTGTCTTCATATGATTAAAATATATCTGGCTCATTTCATAATGTAGGGATTTTATACAGCTATAGACTTGATGACAACTATCATAGATAAATGTATCCCTCAAATGATCACCTTTCATTGCATTAGCATCCATAACTAGTTGAGTAATTTTACTTGTTATTAATAAATTAGGTTCAATAACGTCATTCAACTTAAACCGGTAATCAGATGCTATGAATTTAGGAAAATTTAATATATCATCTTGCTTTATACCGAAATTAAAACACAATAAGTCAATTTGACTCTTAAATTTACAATCAGCAACTATCCATAAATTTAAAATTATTTTTGTCCTGGTTTCCTTTATTTTAAATGATGATTGTTTATGAGCTAAAATATCTATCTGTCTAGATTTATTTGTTACTGTATCAACATAGAAATATTCAGCAGCGTCATAACCAGAGTTTTTAAAATCATTTAATGCTTTAATCTCAAGAATTGTACCTTCTTGCTCAAGAGTTTCCGATAACCTATTTATAATTTTATTTCTTTTATCTGGAGTCAAATAATAATCCTTATAATTTTCAGTTCTTATATGATCTTGCTGTTTTTTTAATTGTTTAACATCCATATCTAACAAATTTATTTGTTTCTGTATTTTTTGTTGATTGTCTTTATAAACAGCAAGATCATTCTCTAAATCTTTAGCTTTTTCTTCTATTTTTAATATTAAATCTTTATCCATTGTTTATTTACTCAAATATAATGTGATTTATGTAACTAAAGGTGGAAATTGAAATTAAAATCTTTAATATATATTGCTCCAAAGACTCACCTAGAGAACTCTTTAGATTAAAATATATTAACATTAGGCTATTCTAACTCTATTAGAACATGATGTCATTGTATCTGGCTCTTTTTCAATAAACTACCTGAAATGTTTCAATAAGCAATTGTATGTCTATGCTCAAAATTACGCTTTATTCAAGAAATAATTGCTGAACACAAATTAAAATTATTGATATTTGAAACTATTAAACAGGCGATTGTCTTATGGAAAGAATAAATTATCCTGATGTAGTTAAAACCGTCTTAGGAAGACATACCGATAATCATTGTTCAGAGGGAACAGAAAAGGAATTAATATTTGATTGTGAAAGAAATCGCTATTTAGTAGTTCATGTAGGATGGGAAAATAATGAAAGAACTTATGCTACAGTTATCCATATAGATATTAAAGATGGAAAAATTTGGATTCAAAGAGATTTGACCGAAGCAGGTGTAGCTAGTGAGTTAGTAGAATGAGGAGTACCAAAAACCGATATAGTTTTAGGCTTTAAATCACCTTATGTGAGACAGTTTACTGATTTTGCAGTAGGTTAATGCTTCACTCAACTAGCTATTTTCAAGTATCCATCGATTCCCCAAACAAAGATTCTAAATGTCGATAACCACTAACTAAGCGTACAATTTCAATACCACTATCGATAACTCGATAAAGAATAACATAACCGTCCCAGGGAAGACCCCGCAAATCAACTCTGATATTGCTGTAGCTACGCCCCATGTTGGGAAAGTTAGCTAAATATTGGCATTTTTTCTCAAATTAACCAATAAAACGCTCTCCAGTATCTATATTTATATCGACAAAATAATCAATTATTTCTGATAAATCTCGAATCGCTTCAGGAGAAATAATATGTCTTTTTATCCTTGCACATCTCTTGCTTTTCGTAATCTGTTCCTCAAATTTTCAATTACAATATCCCCTTCAATACCTTCTCCTCTATCCAATTGCTCAATAGCAACATTTACCTTCTCTCTTGTTTCATCTACCCAGTCTTGATAACCTTTTTCCCACTCTAAAAGTAATTTTAAAGCCTTGCTAATCACATCTTCCGCATTAGCATATCTACCTGTTGCAATTTGCGCTTGGATAATCTTTTCTAATTCTGGATAAATTTGGATATTCATAACTATTATGCGATTGAGCCTTTGTATATTCTATGATAATTCTCTTGCTTAGAATCTTTGCACCTTAGTGTTAAATAAGCAATGTTCATATATATAAAGTTATTTTCATTCTTTCTAGGTTGTAGATATTCATTTACAAAATAGCATTTGTGATTTAAACTTCGTCAATAAACCTACTACGAAGTATTTCAAGAACCGACTTTATGTCTATACCCGAAATTACACAGACACTACTCGCCGCTAAGAAAGAAAAAGGAGTCAGCTTTGCAGATTTAGAAAAAATTCTAGGACGCGATGAAGTTTGGATTGCGGCTGTATTTTATCGTCAAGCTAGTGTGTCTGAGGAAGAGGCTAAATTAATTTTAGATGCACTTGGCTTAGGTTATGTCTACCTGCCAGAGTTAACTGCATACCCAGTCAAGGGATTGGGGCATGTTGTTCCGACTGATCCTTTGATTTATCGCTTTTATGAGATTATGCAGGTCTATGGCTTTCCACTCAAGGACGTAATTCAGGAAAAGTTTGGTGATGGGATTATGAGTGCTATAGACTTTACTATGGATGTGGAGAAAGAAGCAGATCCGAAAGGCGATCGCGTTAAGATTACTATGTCTGGTAAATTCTTACCCTACAAAAAGTGGTAGTCTATAAAGACTCTCAACACATCATCTAAATTCACAACAAACAACAACCAGAACAATTATCGACTTTTCGCCCTATTACAAACAACAACACGGACAAGCCTATTTAGGGGATAGTCTGGAAATGATTACCACTATCCCAGACAGCAGCATTAACTTGATTCTCACCTCTCCACCATTTGCTTTAACACGCCAGAAAGAATACGGTAACGCCAGTGCAGATAAATATATTGAATGGTTTTTACCTTTCGCGCATCAATTTAAACGTGTTTTAGCTGAGAATGGCTCGTTTGTTCTCGATTTAGGCGGTGCTTATCTTCCTGGTAATCCTGTACGCAGTATTTACCAATATGAACTTTTAGTCAGATTATGTCAGGAAGTCGGTTTTTTTCTCGCCCAAGAACTCTATCATTACAATCCAGCACGATTACCCACACCTGCCGAATGGGTGACAATTAGAAGGATACGTGTCAAAGATGCGGTAAACGTGGTTTGGTGGTTATCCAAAACACCCCACCCCAAAGCTGATAACAGAAAAGTATTGAAACCCTATAGCCACAGTATGAAGCGGTTACTCAAAAATGGCTATAAAGCGAAAATTCGTCCTAGTGGACATGAGATTTCTGAAAAGTTCCAAAAAGATAACCAAGGCGCGATACCGCCAAATTTATTGGAAATTGCTAACACTGAATCTAATAGTATTTATTTACGACGCTGTAAAGCAGCCGGAATTAAGCCCCACCCAGCTAGATTTCCCCAAGGGTTTGCGGAATTCTTCATCAAGTTTTTGACTGATGAGGGTGATTTAGTGCTAGATCCGTTTGCCGGTTCTAATACTACTGGGTTTGTTGCTGAAACTTTACAGCGTCGATGGATTTCATGCGAGATAAATCAGGATTATGTTGTGGGAAGTCGTTATCGATTTGAAGATTAGTTAATAGTCAGTTAGTTAATGGCAATTATTTTAAATAACAGCAAGAATTTATAATTCAGCAGTCAACCGATTTTAGATTTGTAGGGGCGGGTGATCAGAGATATTCACGTTAGAAAAACAGATATTTTCTCAAAGCCGCCCTTACTTGAAATTCAATTACATCATCCGAAATTTAAAATCTAAAACTCGGAGGCTCAAAAGAATGCACAAGTTAGTGGACAAGAATTTAGGAAACTCTTGCTTGATTTAAGGTGTGAAAATCGTACACCAAATCATGCTTGATTTTAACTGCTGTTTTCTCGATGATAAATTTTTGCTGTTATATGGGCTGTGTAATAGGGACTATTAACTTTAGTCAGCAGACTTAGATTTCACCATTTACTTGCATTTGATGGACTTTATCTGCTAATTCTTGACGACTTTGATCATCAAGCTTATCTATCGCTAACATTCCCATGAGAATTACCTCTTTGAGAGTTAAACGGGTGGAATGTGCTTGTTTCTGCACTATCTCTTTAATAATTGGACTGACACCAATTGCTGTACTAGCTCTAGCCACAAAATTACAGGGAAAAACGATTACTTCGCATAAATCTTAGCACTTATTACCAGCTTATTCATCAATTGAATTGAATTTAAATATGTCAGAACAGATGAATAAATGTTTCAATGCAAGAATTTACGTATATTGCAATAGTTTATACTGTAAATTTAATAACAAAAATCAGAAATATTATCTAGGAGTATTGATATCCAAAAATATGCTACTTCATCAACTGGATATGAGGTTTTCGGAGGTTCTCGTCTATATACTAGAAAATATACGCTTTAAAGAATTTGTAAATTGTCAGAGATAATATCGTTAACCCGGTTTACAGAAATATACATTATACATAAGAATGATATTTTAACCACCGTAAAATTTCCTGAATACGGACAACTAAGACTGTCAAAAGGAAAAGCACTAATAAGAGGAGAGAAACAGCGATGAGGGATTCTTATCTGTTGGCAGTAGGTTTGTTAACAGGATTGGCAATACCGGCATCAGCTTTTCCACAATTGTCAATTAAATCGCCGGATAAACATAATTCCCAATGGTTTACAAAACAAGACTCTCAGACAATCACAGATGCCCAGCATCACCTCAAACCTGATGTATCAACTCCAGAATTTAGCAGCAAATTATTACAAACAGAAGCAAATACACAACCACAAAAAAATCAAAAATTGTTGTCTCAACTGCTGAATCTTGCCTTACCAGAACTCAGCAGTCAAATTTTACCGGCTTCTGAAGCTTCTGAGCCAAGAGCTAGTGAGAAGAAACTTTTAACTGAACAAGATTTATCAATATCAATAGACTTATTATTTAATCCCAGTCATCAATCAGTAAATTTACTGTTAACTTCTGGCAATCAACTTTACTATCAAAGACTGGCAGCACTAAAAACAGGTCAGATTTACACCCGTGCCGACATTGAGCCAGAATTTGCAGAATCCAAGGGAAAACAGCAATTAACCTATGAGGATTGGAAAAGTTTACTAGCTTTAGAGGCGAAAGCGATCGCCCAGGGTCAAGGTAAAAATCGTCTCAGTATCTTAGTGGGTGATTCCTTGAGTCTGTGGTTTCCCAGGAAAAAACTGCCCACAGGTAAATTATGGCTCAATCAGGGCATATCTGGTGATACTTCCGGCGGCATAGTGAAACGATTAGGGGCATTTTCTCAAACTCGCCCAGAAGCAATTTATATCATGGCTGGGATTAACGACCTCAGAAAAGGTGTCAGTGATGAAACCATCTTGCAAAATCACCGCCGCATGATGCGTACCTTAAGGCAAAATCACCCCAAAACTCAGATATTTGTGCAGTCTATTCTACCGACTAATGTATCCACAATATCTAATAGTCGTATTCGTCAGCTTAACGTCAAAATCGCTCAAATTGCTAAACAAGAAGGAGTGAACTACTTAAACATTCATAACTGGTTTACCGATGCAGACGGCAACTTGCGCTTAGATTTAACCACAGATGGCATACATTTGTCTGCTGACGGTTATGATGTGTGGCGATTTGCCCTCCAACAAGTAGAATTCAAACTTTCTCAAACAAGAAACTGAGCATTTTAGGCGATCTAATAGCAGATTTATGGAAGCTACCGATAACGATTTTATTGCTATACGCTCCGTTATAGAAAGACAACTAGCAGCATTTCAAAAAGATGATGCTCAAGCTGCTTTCGCCCTTGCTAGCCCTGGGATTAGAGAGCAGTTCCAAAATGCAGATAATTTTATGCGGATGGTAAGCATAAGTTACCCAGCCGTCTACCGCCCCCGTTCAGTATTTTTTGAGAAAATCACCACCATTCAAGACAACATCACTCAGCCAGTTTTATTACTAGCACCAGACGGTAAGCCCTTAAGAGCCTTATACTTCATGGAAAAGCAAGAGGATGAGTCTTGGAAGATTAACGGCTGTATTTTAGTTTCTGTGGAGGCGGAGACTATTTAGTCAATAGTCATTAGTCATTAGTCATTAGTCAGCACTCAACATCGGCTCAACGCTGCACTACCGCTAACAGCACTCATTACTCATTACTCATTACTCATTACTCATTACTCAGCACTCAGCACTCAGCACTAACTCCCCACTCGATTGAGAACTTGGTTGAATTTGCCACTGCGGTAGCCTTCTAAGTCTAGGGTGACGTAGAGGAAGCCGAATTCTTGGAAGGCGGTGACTATAGATTGTAAGTCTGTCATCAGGACGAAATCTTTGATTTTTTCTGGTGGTAGTTCGATGCGCGCTGTGTCGCCTTCGGAACGAACGCGCAAATTTTGCCAGCCTAGTTTGCGTAGGTAAATTTCGGCTCTCCCGACGCGTTGTAATTTAGCGACGGTAATTTCCTCACCATAGGGAAAACGGGAACTCAAACAAGGTTGGGCTGGTTTATCCCACCACGGTAAACCTAGCTGTTGGGAAAGTTGTCGGACTTCTAATTTGGTGACACCAACTTCTGCTAGAGGCGATCGCGCGCCTCTTTCTTTGGCGGCTTGAATTCCTGGGCGGTAATCGTGCAGATCATCGGCATTTACCCCATCCACCACATAGGGATAACCCAACTCTAAAGCCAGGGGTTTGAGGTGATCGTGCAGTTCACTTTTGCAAAAATAACAACGATTTACAGGGTTAGCGGTGTAATTGGGATTTTCCATTTCATGGGTTTGAATAATCTGATGCCGAATCCCAATTGTTGCGGCTTGAATTTTCGCGTCTTCCAATTCTTCTGGTAACAGCGAAGGTGAAACAGCCGTCACAGCCAAAGCGCGATCGCCCAAGACATCATAGGCAATTTTAGCTACCAAAGTGCTATCAACACCCCCAGAATAGGCAATTAAAGCCTGTCCCATCTCTGTAAATAAAAGTTTTAGTTTCTCTAGTTTTTCTGTCAGCATGATTGGTAGTCAATAGTCAATAGTCATTAGTCAATAGTCATTAGTCAGCACTCACCACTTATTACTCATTACTCATTACTTATTACTTATTACTTATTACTTATTACTCAGCACTCAACACTCATTAGTTTTTCTTCCTCTGCCCAATGCCCCATGCCCCATGCCCCATGCCCAATCCCTAATCTACCTGAATGTATTTTGCTACTAAATCAGCTAAGAGTGATAAGTCAATGGGTTTGGAGATATATTCGTTAAATCCGGCTGAAAGACAGATTTCGCGATCGCCTTTCATGGCCATGGCTGTTTGGGCTATAACGGGGATTTGCTGATATTTTGGGTTAGTCCGTAAGTGTTGGATTAACTCCAGTCCGTTGCTATCGGGTAGGCGTATATCCATTAAGATAACAGCTGGTTGCTTGTGGTTGAGTGCATCCCACATTTCTTGTTCGTTTTTTACCCAAGTTACCTGATAGTCTAATTTCGTCAGGTGAATTTGCATCATTTGCCCGTTGGGTAAATCATTTTCTAATAGTAAAATGTCTCTGCAAGTGCTGGGAATGACGGGTAAGGGCTGTAAAGATGCTGGGGATTCTTCTTGTTGAATTTCTGGAGGGAGAACTGATCCTTGTGGCTTCAGTGGTAAAGTAATTGTGAAACGAGAACCGCTATTAATTTCAGACTCTACTTCGATATAACCTTGATGAATTGCTGCTAGTTTTTGAGTTACCGCTAAACCTAAACCAGTACCTTCATATTGCCCTGGTGAAGAATTAGGAATTTGAAAGTAGGGTTGAAAAAGTAGCGATAAATGTTCTGGGGATATCCCTGTGCCTGTATCCCAAACTGTAAAATGCACTAATGAATCTTGTTGTATCACTTTTAAACCTACAGTACCTTTGCTGGTAAATTTCACAGCATTAAAGAGCAGATTCAAAAGCATCTGTTTGAGTCGTAAAGGATCAGCAACTAGGGTTGTGACTTGAGGATCAATTTCTAAAGTTAATTTCACACCCTTGTTACCAGCTTTTTCTTTCACTAGTGTGAGTATATTTCGACATAATTCCGGTACATCGACTTTTTCCCACTGCACTTCTAGCTGATTAGCTTCGATTTTGGATAGATCCAAAATATCGTTGATTAAGGCTAAAAGATGTTTCCCACTGGATTGAATGATGTTTAAATATTCGCGGTGGCGTTCTCTGGTGGGATCGTAGCCTTGGGCTAAAAGTAAGTGAGTAAAGCCGATAATCGAACTTAATGGGGTACGAATTTCGTGGCTGGTGTTGGCTAAAAATTGATTTTTGAGTTGATTTGTCCGTTGTAGTTCTTGATTTAAGTCGTGGGAATGCTGCGATCGCTCTTGTAAACTTTGTAGATGTTGACAGTGAACCCATGCTTGTATACACTGCTGAACGGCTTTTTCGATAAACCGTAAGGTGAGCGCATCGGTGAGAACTTTTGCTTGGGCGTTGGGTTTGCTTGTACCTATGACTAACCACCCCAGCAACCCGACTGCTTCGTCAGATAATTTCCAAGCTTGGGGCGGTTGTTGAGTTGTTAAATCTTGTAAATCGCTGAGTGGAATTGCTGCTTCTAATTCTAAGTCTAGTTGTTTTCCATTTTTCAGTGTTAACTTCGCCACCGACGGACGAGATTTAACAGATGGTGGACAAAAAATATAGTAAACTTTACCAACTGTATCTTGCGGTTGGCACACAGCAACAGTTACGCCGCCACTGTTTAAAGCCGCGCCAATTTCATCTACCATAATTTGCCAAATCTCTGCTGCGGGATTGTTGCTGGTGGAGACACCCTTAACTATCGCTAGCAGACAATCATTCAGGCGAGCTTGTAGCTGGTTCAAGCGGCTTTCCAGCCATAACTCAGCCCGAAGTTGTGGGATTGTGGCATCTACCTGTGAGTTGTGTTCTGGTAAGCTTGAATACTGCTGCATGGTCAGCCAGACCGTGGGACAAGTTTAGTTACGCAAAAATTGCGAATAGGATGCTATGTATATTAGCTCACAATTCTTTAATGTCGATAAATCATAACTGATTAGTGTCGATAATCACCGTATAGCTAAAAACATTATTTTGAAATTAATCGTTACACATGAATCTTAACTGACTTTTTTAGATAAAAACTGATGGATACACAAATTATTCAACTTATTGTCAACGGCATTGCTGTAGGAAGCATTATCGCTTTAGGTTCAGTCGGATTAACACTCACTTACGGGATATTACGGTTGTCAAATTTTGCTCATGGTGATTTTTTAACTTTGGGTGCTTATTTGACATTATTCATCAATTCTTTGGGCGTAGATATTTGGCTGTCTATGGTGTTAGCAACTGTAGGCACAGTCTTGGCTATGTTGTTATCAGAAAAATTATTGTGGTCAAAAATGCGCGCTATTCGTGCTAATTCCACAACACTGATCATTATCTCCATTGGACTGGCTTTGTTTTTGCGTAATGGCGTAATTTTGATTTGGGGTGGTAAAAATCAAAATTATGATTTACCTATTGCTCCAGCGTTAGATATTTTGGGTTTGAAAGTCACGGAAAATCAAATGCTAGTTTTGGCTTTGGCAGTGGTGATAATTTTAGCCTTACATTATCTGCTGCAAAATACCAAAATCGGCAAGGCGATGCGGGCTGTGGCGGATGATTTAGATTTAGCGAAAGTGTCAGGAATTGATGTTGATCGCGTTGTGTTATGGACTTGGATAATTGCAGGTACACTAACATCCTTGGGTGGTAGTATGTATGGCTTACTGACAGCCGTACGCCCGAATATGGGATGGTTTTTAATTCTGCCTTTATTCGCCTCAGTAATTTTAGGAGGGATTGGGAATCCTTACGGTGCGATCGCCGCAGCTTTTATTATTGGTATCGTACAGGAGGCTAGTACCCTTTGGTTGGGTTCACAGTATAAGCAAGGTATTGCGCTTTTAATCATGATTGTGGTGTTGCTCATTCGTCCCAAAGGTTTATTTAAAGGAACGATGTGAGCAACACCATTGGGCAAACAGGGCAAACAGGGCATTGGTTATTCTTGTTCATACCCTATTGTCTAAGCCCCATGCCCAACCCCACTACTCGATGATGTGGAAGTAGTAAGCCGCTACCAACAAGTTAACAGCTAGTAAAAATAATGCCCAACCTGTACGGAAAGTATAGGGTGGTTTAGCACCAGTTTGAGCAACGGCGGGGTTTTTGATTTTAGCCATTGTGGGATACTCCAAAAATGTCATGACTGTTTCAGAAATACCAAATAGAGAGACAATTTATCAAAATTCTTTAAAAATATTTGTGTGAGCTGGCGATACGGGGAGTGGGGATTGGGGACTCATCAATTCAAAATTCAAAATTCAAAATTCAAAATTGAAGAGTGATTGGGGATTGGGGACTGGGGATTGGGAAAAAACTTCGGATAACATCTTTCCCTATACCCCTATACCCCTACACCCCACACCCCCACACCCTTACACCCTTACACCCTTACACCCTTACACCCTTACACCCCCACACCCTTACACCCTTACACCCTTACACCCCCACACCCTTACACCCTTCAAGCTCATGAATCAATTCA
This sequence comes from Nostoc sp. CMAA1605, assembly GCF_021596505.1. Classification (GTDB taxonomy): domain Bacteria; phylum Cyanobacteriota; class Cyanobacteriia; order Cyanobacteriales; family Nostocaceae; genus Trichormus. Next base: position 25,010 of record NZ_PJIZ01000075.1, read on the forward strand.
TCTCGCGAATGCAGGCGGTGCAGTCGCCAATTATTCCCGTCGTTGGGGAGTTAATTCAAAGTTCTCCAGGGACAATTTCTTTGGGACAAGGTGTGGTTTCTTACAATCCTCCACCGGAAGCTATAGAACTTTTACCCCAATTTCTCAGCGAACCCACAAATAATTTATATAAAGCTGTTGAAGGTATTCCGCCTTTATTGGCTGTATTGACGCAAAAATTAGTTGAATTTAATCACATTGCTCTCAACACAGATAATTGCATTGTGGTGACGGCGGGAAGCAATATGGCCTTTATGAATGCGATTCTGGCTATTACTTCCCCTGGAGATGAAATTATTTTAAATACGCCTTATTACTTCAACCATGAAATGGCAATTACTATGGCTGGTTGTCGTGTGGTGTTGGTTGAAACTGATGATAATTATCAACTGCAACCAGAAGCGATCGCACAAGCCATTACACCCAAAACTAGGGCAGTTGTGACTATTTCCCCTAATAACCCTACAGGGGTAGTCTACTCAGAAAATTTATTGCGTCAAGTCAATGAAATTTGCCGCGATCGCCAAATTTATCATATTAGCGATGAAGCCTATGAGTATTTTACTTACGACGGTGTAAAACACGTTTCCCCTGCATCATTTGTTGGTAGTAGTGAATATACAATTTCCCTGTTTAGTTTATCTAAAGCTTATGGGTTTGCTAGTTGGCGAATTGGCTATATGGTAATACCCAAACATCTGCTAGTGGCAATTAAAAAGTCCAGGATACTATTTTGATTTGTCCGCCCGTTATATCTCAGTATGTAGCCTGCGGGGCATTGCAAGCAAAACCTGAGTATTTACAAGAAAATATTGGTGCGATCGCCCAAGTTAGGCAAATAGTTTTAGAATACCTACAACAGCTACAAGGCTTATGTACCATCACCCCCGCTAACGGTGCATTTTATTTCTTCCTCAAAGTTCATACGCAAATAGATGCTTTTGAATTAGTTAAACAACTTATTCAATCACATCAAATTGCCGTCATTCCAGGGACAACATTTGGCATGGAAAAAGGCTGTTATTTACGAGTTGCCTATGGCGCATTGCAAAAAGATACTGTGCAAGCAGGAATGGCAAGATTAGTTACAGGTTTAAAAACGATACTTAGCGACTAAAAAATGAGAAAATACAAATTACAATGTTAAGTAGTTAATTGCTCATTATGCCTATTTTTAATAAAATCATTGAACTCGAAACCGCAGCCGGAATTAATATTTATAATATCACTTCCCAACTTAAGGATTTTATTGCGGAAACTGGTATTAAAAACGGTCAATTATTAGTATTTTCTCGACATACAACCACTGCTTTGGCTATTAATGAAGACGAAGAAAGACTACTAGAAGATATCAAAGTATTTTTAAATAAGCTCGCACCATTAACAGACCGTTATTTACATAACGACCTACATTTAAGAATTGTGCCAGAAGATGAGCCGATGAATGCTCATTCTCACCTCATGGCAATGATGTTAAATAATAGTGAAATTATCCCTATCGCTGATGGTAATTTAGCTTTGGGAACTTGGCAATCAGTCTTATTCTTTGAATTAGATGGGGCAAGAAAAAGAACTATCTTTCTACAAATATCAGGAGAGTAGGAAAGGCAAAAGGTAAAAGGTAAACTGACTTCTCATTTTATGTGGAAAAGCTAACGTGAAACCTAACCCCCTAACCCCCTTCCCTAGCAGGGAAGGGGGAAAATTAAAGCCTCTCTCCTTTTAGGGGAGAGGTTTGGAGAGGGGTTTTCCATATCATGTGAAAAGTCAGAAAAGGTAAAAAATAAAAGATAATTTTGCTTTTCACTTACTATTCCCCATGCCCCATGCCCCATTCCCCATTCCCCATGCCCCATTCCCCATTCCCCATGCCCAATTCCCAATTCCCCATGCCCAATTAACCTAAGCTAAATTCAACAAATTCCGTTTGCGTGAATAACATATTTTTATCTATCGCTGACAGAACTTTATTATTCGCATTCTCAGAAGTTAAACAACGACAAACCAATTCTGCTACATCAGCACGGTGAATACTTCCTACAATACGGATATCTTCGGTTAACACAGCATTACCTGTTGGCGGTTCTGATTTCAACCCGCCAGGACGAACAATAGTGTAAGTGAGTCCGCTAGCAATTAAATGCTGTTCGGCTTTGTCTTTTTCTATTAAGACGGGTTGTAATGCGTTTAAAGCTTGGGGAGGCACAGCACCGACACTGTTACCCGTACCGATAGAAGTTACTAAAATAAGTTTTTGGATATTCGCTTTGACTGCGATGTCAATCAGATTTTTGTTACCTATATAATCGGGTTTTTCGGTGTCTGAGGGCAACCCGCCTAATGTACTAATAACAGCGTTTACGGGTTTATCCGTAATCATTGCCTTTTCTACATCATCTAAATTTAAGGCATCCCCTAAAACTACTTCCACGCCTATAGCTTCTAATTCGGTGCGGGATGTTTCGTTTCTCAATAGTGCTGTGACAGCAATATCTTGTTGACGCAGGTAATTGGCAATTTCTCTACCAACACCGCGACTCGCGCCTACTAGGAAAATGTGAGATGTACTTGCCATATCAATTCAAAATTCAAAAAGTCAATGGTCAATGGTCAATAGTCATTAATTGAAAATGATAATTAATCACGCATTCAGGATTGTATCAGAGGTTGGGGAGTATTTATACTTAACCCAAATGCGGGAGGTATTTTGATCAGCGATTGTGCGAATCTAGTTAATACCAAATTGGGATAGGTAGTATGGTTTCGAGATTCTGGAATCAGCCACGAATCCACGCTTTTCCTCCAAAATCCCAAATCTCAAATCTAAAATTGGTACAAGTAAATCCTCTGGGCAAAATTTATGACGCAACAATCGCAGGAAGATGTCAGGGTTGCCGCTACTTCTAAAATTTGGGGAATGACGGTGGGAATTATCGCAATTTGTATTCCGCTTTCAGCAGTGACTCGTAGTGGCCCTATTTTACCTTTAGCTGCGATCGCAGGTGCAGCTTTTAGTACGGCAACTGTCTGGCGGAATGATGATAAAAAATCACCATCTCAATCTTTTCCTGCTCAACGTATAGAGATATTAGAACAAAGAATTGCCAATTTAGAAACTATCGTTAGTAGTGATGAGTTGGATCTGCACACAAAAATTCAAAAATTAGAAGCGAACAATATTTATCGTGTGCCGATTCAATCTTCTACCCCAGAAACTAAAACTTAAGATTTACTAATATGTATACTGAAACACAAAATAGTCCCGATAGCTATTAGTTTCTGTAACACAAAGTTACTTTTAAATTATCTTTGGGAGTCGGGACTGTCTAACCCTCTCCCATAATACGCTCCTTGAGAAATTTAACTGTTTCTAGGGCAACAGTATCTCATTGTTAAGATTAGTTAGAATTGTCGGACATCATTTAAATTCTCAATACTTCAGTCCCATTCTCAATCAAGGGTTTCAATCCTGTTGTGTTGGATACTCTCTGCGAACTATACCTTTGATTGTGTTCTATTAGACTGCGAGGATTACGGAATTTTTAATTAACTAGAAGTTATAAACTTGAGTCATTGCATTGGTATAGCTTACCCTAAGTATGCAACATTGTGCCGCAGGAATGCAGATGGATTGGATTAGCTTACTCAAAGCTCAACAGGCTGACTTCCTTCAACGTGTGAAAAAACCCAAAACCTACGATTTATCTTTATTAGAAAGTCAGGTGAAAGGTTGTCACAGCGAAGTGATGGCATTTTGTGGGGAGGCTTTGGCAAAAATTACCGAATTTTCTCGCCAACAAGCCGAAGTCCTAGCAAAAAACCCGCCTCCCATACCGCCTGAGTATCCCGAACCTCCAGACTGGACGATCCCTTTTCCCACATATTTCCAGCAACAAGCCCAAGATTATATCTTGCGGGAGCAAATTGTCGATCGCATTATCAGCACACGTCTAGGAAAGTTACTGAAGAAAATTCCCCAAGACACTGTGCAGAATATGCTACTAGATGATGAAGGCAACTTGCGCGGTGAAAGTAAGTTTACTTACTTGTTGACAGATAACCCAAAAGTCAGCGTGCAGGTTTATGTTGCTGATGGTGAAAGTTTTAATGGCATTAAAAAAGATAGAATTCGCTGGACAGTTACCCAAGATGATTTAATCAATCATCAAGTCTTAATGTTCCTGTGTTTGTTTTATCCATCCACCGGAAAATTAGGTTATGAAAAACAAGCTGTAATTGCAGGTTTTTTACCTAGTCATCAAGTCGGATTAACAGAACCAAAATTGTATGTTACTCCCAGCAATTTGCTATATGCAGGGGGTTTAAGTTGGTATTTAGAATCACTTTCTTGTAAAAAAGATGTGCAGCAAGATACCTTACCTATAGTGATTGAGAGAACTATCCCCGAAACAATTCAGACTATATCTTCAGACCATCCAAAAAAGGAAATTGTTGGTGATTGGGAATGCTGGCAAACATTAAGAGGACATACTAAAGGGATTAATTGTCTAGCTTTTAATTCTAAACATGAAAACGGTGCGGTTGTACCAATTTTAGCGAGTGGTAGCCGTGGCGAAACCAAGTTATGGGATTTAAGTAAAGGCGATTTGATTGATACTTTGTCAGAATATCCTTGGGTGATGTCTGGACTTATAGATGAGGTGAGTTCCCTAGCTTTTAGTGCCGACGGACAAATGTTAATTAGCGGTGGTGCAGATTCCACAATTAAAATGTGGCATACCGGCGCACTAGATTTAATTGATATTCTGCACAAACATCATGGTGTGGTGCGGTGCGTCGCTTTCACACCCGATGGACGAATGGTAGCGACTGGTGGCGATGACAGAAAAATCTTGTTTTGGGATTTGATGAGTCGTCAGGTGAAAGCTATTTTGTCTTTAGACGATACAGCTGCACATTCGTTAGCTTTAAGTCGGGATGGACAAACCTTAGTTACCGGTAGCTATCGTAAAATCAAAGTTTGGCATACCTCGGAACCTTGGAATAGTAAGAATGTCAAAGACAAAGAACCCCTACATACTCTCATGGGTCATGCCCACATTGTCCGAGCTTTAGCGATTAGTAAAGATGCTCAATGGCTGGTGAGTGGTAGTTGGGATCAGACAATTAAAATTTGGCATTTGGAGAGTGGGAAATTAATTCGCACCCTTAAGGGACATACAGATAAAGTGTATGCGATCGCCCTTAGTCCTGATGAACAAATTATTGCTAGTAGCAGCGCAGATCAAACTATCAAATTATGGCATTTTGACTCTGGCGAGTTATTAGCTACCTTTACAGGACACACTGATATTGTCACATCCCTGACTTTTACCAGTTCCGGCGAGATGTTGGTAAGCGGTAGTTTGGATAAAACCATCAAAATTTGGCAAAGGAGTTAGAATTTTCTAGCTTTGATACTCAATCACCAGGTTAAAAACTTGGTGTATATTTAGCTGAGTAAAATTACTGCTAAATTAATGTCAAAATTACAAATTGCTATTGAAAGCCAAGACGCACCCCAAGCCGCAGCCGCTTTGCTGAAAATTGAGGGAATATCAGGAAATTACGAAGTTCCTAACCAAAAAGAGGGGACTTTAGCAACCATCGCTACTATTGTAGGCATTGTGGGCGGGACTGTTGCCTTAGCCGAGCAAATTCGCAAATGGTATCAAGAATGGAAAGAAAAACAGCCTAACAAGGTATTTGATGTGATTATCGTCAATCCTGACACTGGCAGCCGGATTTTTCTGGAAGAGGCTACTATAGAGGAAATTACCGACATCCTCAAATCTCTTAGTCAATAACAGTGCAGACTATCCGCATTCAACTTCGGGAAGTTCAACAGGAAACCGTTGAATTACGTTACTGGCTACCACAGCAAAAACACTATGAATCTCGTACTCTCAACTTGGCAGAAATTGCCGACTTGTTAAAACTGGGGAAACGAGAATACTATAATCTGCTGCCTAATTTACCAAAAATGGGGCAGCAGTTATTTTATTGGCTAGATGGGAATGGTAGATGGCTGAGTCGTGCTATCAAAGATTGTCGGGGTGATGGTTTAGTAGTTGCTATTGATACTACAGAATTAGCTCATTTACCTTGGGAAGTGCTGCATGATGCTCATGATTTCCTGGTAAAACGCGTCAATCCCGTAGTTTTGCCTGTGCGCTTCGTGGAGGGAGATACCGAACCTTTCACCGTAGAAACGCGACAGTTGCGCGTATTGTTTATGGCAACAGACCCAGAAGATGTCACATCCAAGTTAGACTTTGAACTAGAAGAGGCGCAAATTTTAGCCGATACCCAAGGTATGGGTTTAGATTTGCGGGTGGAGGAAAGCGGCTGTGTAACTGAATTGGGGAAAGTTTGGAGTCGGTATATTGATAGTTTTGATGTGTTTCACCTGACGGGACACGCTTCCATTAGCGGTGAATCACCTTACACACCTTATTTTATTACCGAGACGGAAACGGGAGAACGTCAGGAAACCGCCGCCGCCGAATTAGCTCAAGTTTTCCGCTTTCGCTTTCCCAAGTTAGTGTTTTTATCTGGCTGTCGTACCGGAGAAGCCGCCGCTAATGGTGCTGTCCCTTCAATGGCTGAGGCGTTGATTGCTCAGGGTGCTAGAACTGTGTTAGGTTGGGGTCGTCCGGTGGAAGATCAGACAGCGACAACCGCCGCCGCACATCTGTATGGGAAGTTGGCGGGGGGATATCAATTAGCTGAGGCTTTGGCTAGTACCTATCAATATTTATTTCAACTTAAAGTTAAAGATTGGCATTTATTGCGGTTGTATGTGCGGGGAGAATGTCCTGGTGCGTTTGTGGAAACTTGGGGGGATGTTCCCCTACCGCTAGTAGAAACAGCCTATGAACAGTTTTTAGATCCCCAGACGCAACAGGTGAGGGTAGCGACAGCCTCAGAGTTTGTGGGGAGGCGGCGATATTTGCGGAGTTGTCTTAAAGAAATTCGCACTCATTTAGGGTTGCTGATTCATGGCTTGGGGGGTGTGGGGAAAAGTACCCTGACGGCGCGGCTGTTGGAAAGGATGGTTGGCTATGACAAGTTGGTGATTTATCGGGGTTTAGATGCAGATAAATTGCGAAAAGTGTTAGCTGAACAATGTACAACAGAACAGGGGTTAGAAATTCTCAATGGGAATTTACCTCTGATGCAGCAACTCACTAAGTTTTTTCAGTCAGGATTGAATAGTCAAGAACAGCGTTTTGCTGTGGTGTTGGATGACTTTGAAGCGAATTTAGAATTGCGTGGGGATGGGGTGTATGTGTTACAGCCGCAAGTGGTGGATGTGCTGCTGGCGTTGTTGAAAGCTGTACAAAATTCCCGACTTCCCCATAAGGTGATTATTACCAGTCGCTATGATTTTGTGTTGTCGGAATTAAATCAGCGTTTGCATCGGGAGAATTTGGCGGCGTTGCGAGATGCAGACTTGACGAAAAAGTATAGCAGGTTGAATGCTTTTAATGGGGCGTTGGTAATTGATGCCCAGTTGCAGTCACACGCCAAGACAGTCGCAGATGGTAATCCCCGCTTGTTGGAATGGTTAGATAAGGTTTTGCAAGATACGACTTTGCAAGTGCAGGGAGTAGAGGCGATATTACACAAGATGCAGGGGGAGGAGGAGAGATTTCGAGAGAATATCTTGGCTGAGGAGTTGCTGAAGTTGCAAAAGCCAAGTTTGCGGAAAATGTTGGGGAAGATGTTGGTGTATGAATTACCAGTTCCCCAGGCGGCGATTTCTGCAATTTGTGGTGAGATTTCTAGTTGGGAAGGTGATTTACAACGGGCGGCGAGTTTGGGTTTAGTGGAGGAGGTGACGGTAAATGTAGGAGAGGTGCTGTATCGTGTTCCCCGAATCTTAGCACCGTTGTTAGAGTTTGCTGGTGAGGAGTTGTACCCGCAAGCGGCGCAGGTTTTATATCGCCTGTGGTGGGAAGAGGCGGAAACTTCAACGGAAGGGCAAAGGTTAGAAATTCATCGCTTGGCGTTGTTGGGGAAGGATGGAGACATTGCGACGAAAATTAATCAAGCATTAGCACCTGTCTGGAATAAAAAAAGCAGATATCGAGAAGTTGTTAATATTTGTCGTTCTACTTTAGATGTTGCTGAAGATTATCGTATTCTTCACAGTCTTGCTAGTGCTGAAGATGAACTTGGCGATATTGAAGACTGTCTTCAGCATTATCAAAAGGCTTTAGATTTATGTCCTTCAGAAGAAGAAAATGAAAAAGCCTCAATAATTCACAACTTGGCAATTGTTCATGCGAAACATGGACGAGTAGAACAAGCGATCGCACTTTACAATCAGTCTTTGGATATCACTAAACGCATTGGGGATGTCCAAGGTGAAGCGGCGACGTTGCACTGTTTAGCCCTAATCTACGCACAACTTGGAGAAGTAGAACAAGCGATCGCACTTTACAATCAGTCTTTGGATATCACTAAACGCATTGGCAATGTCCAAGGTGAAGCGGCGACGTTGCACTGTTTAGCCCTAATCTACGCACAACTTGGAGAAGTAGAACAAGCGATCGCACTTTACAATCAGTCTTTGGATATCGAAAAACGCATTGGCAATGTCCAAGGTGAAGCGGCGACGTTGCACCAATTAGCCGGAATCTACGCACAACTTGGAGAAGTAGAACAAGCGATCGCACTTTACTATCAGTCTTTGGATATCGAAAAACGCATTGGCAATGTCCAAGGTGAAGCGGCGACGTTGCACCAATTAGCCGGAATCTACGCACAACTTGGAGAAGTAGAACAAGCGATCGCACTTTACAATCAGTCTTTGGATATCACTAAACGCATTGGCAATGTCCAAGGTGAAGCGGCGACGTTGCACTGTTTAGCCGGAATCTACGCACAACTTGGAGAAGTAGAACAAGCGATCGCACTTTACTATCAGTCTTTGGATATCAAAAAACGCATTGGCAATGTCCAAGGTGAAGCGGCGACGTTGCACTGTTTAGCCCTAATCTACGCACAACTTGGAGAAGTAGAACAAGCGATCGCACTTTACTATCAGTCTTTGGATATCAAAAAACGCATTGGCAATGTCCAAGGTGAAGCCGCCACTTTAGCAATGCTAGGACAGCTTTTAGCAGATGAATGTAATGAATACATCACAGCCATCTCTTATTTACAGAAATCGTTAGATATATTGCAGCGTTTGAAATCTCCTAATGCTGAGATTGTCAAAGAAATCCTTGCTAGAGTGCAACAGCAAGCTGAAAACTCTGAAATGTAAGTTTAGTGAAATGCTAAGACAACTCAATTAAGATCATGGTGTTGGGTTTCGTTTCTTAACCCAAGCGTATTGCTAACCCTCCCATTGGCAAGGCTACAGTGTACACACAAGTTGCTGCATTGACATTGTCAATGTATCACCTGACATTGCTAATGTATCACCTGACATTGCTAATGTATCACCTGACATTGCTAATGTATCACCTGACATTGCTAATGTATTGCTTGGCATTGCTAATGTATCGACTAACTGTAAAAGGGGTGGGGGTTAGGTTTCAAACACCTACGCTGCATATTTAATAATCTCAACTTCTGCACCATTACTGACAGCAACTTCTGCCCTGTTTAGCACCTGTTCAGTAATGGCATCACTTAGATAATACTCCCCACAATTATCACAAATTTCTGCCGGCACTTTTTTGATCACCACAATAGATTCATCTCTTTCTAAAGTCACCGTCACTAAGCCAGGTTTAGTTTCTCCATGTTTACAAATGACACATTTCATTAACCTTTCCTCCTAGTTTTAAAATCATTTGACCAAATATTTGGATCGGGAATATAAGCTGTCACTACATATCCTGTATCTGTAGATTCATCATAAGAAAATACAACATGAATTGGTTTACCTGCCACAAAATCAAATAGGAGATAACTAGGAAATGGCTGATCATCAGGAGTTTCTTCTATTATTTCCCCATAACCTATCACTGATTCTACTTCTTGCTTACTGATGCGACGATAAAACATTTGTTGAATAGCGTGACGAGAAAAAATTAAATTTTGACAATACATGAAAAATAAATTTTTGCTTCTCAAAATTATAAGTAAGCACCAACTTTATAGGCACTTGGTACAAAAAGCGACGATACTCCGCCCCACTGGAAGCGATCGCCTATGGTGGGCGGTTACGCGATCGCACTTTACAATCATGTGAGAGAATCGGGATCTACGCCGAGGGATCTTAATCTTTCTCGTAATAGTTGAGCTTGTTGCTGTGCTTGTTGAGCTTGTTGCTGTGCTTGCTGTGCTTGCTGCTGTGCTTGCTGCGCTTGTTGTTGAGCAAGTCGTGCTTGTTCTTCTGGAGTTAAAAGCCTTTGCCCTTCTTGGTTATACCAATACATCCACTCGCGCGGAATACCGAGATAAGTTCCCTGTTCTATACCAATTCCTAAACCTATTTCTGGTAGCCAAACAGGATTCCCATCATATAATTCATAAATATTGTTAACTAATTTGTATACTTCCAATCGTGGCTTGCGGCGACGCAATGGATTGTAGACTACGTAATACAAAATCCCTAATTTTGCATACTCTGCTTTCTTCGTTGAGTATTCGCCACGATATGTCTGAGATACTACCTCCAGCACTAATACTGGTAATTTCTTTTCTTCCCAAAGCACATAACTGGGACGGAGGTTTTGATCATAAAATCGTTCTACACCCAAACTCAAAAACCCATCCGGTACTATTGCTGGCGAATCTGGGTCATAATAAATACCCATATCTACCCCAAAAAACCAATCCATGCGTTCTGGCCATGCCATAGCCAAAAGGGCTTTGAGTAAACCAGGTATCAAATCTTGTAATTCATTATCCACTGGGGTATCGTCCGAGTCTGGTAGTTCCTCTGATGATGGTAAGCAAGCTAATGGATTGTAATTTAGCATGATTGATTTCCCATTCCTCAGTTTTGAGTACATCTTTATTTTATTAATCAATCTGAATGGCAATTTAAATGAGAGAATCAGTATCTACGCCGAGCGATGTCTACGACGGTCTACGCCTACGCACCTTACCACGAGTCTTGAATTTTTAGCCGGGAATTAGGTTTCTTGTTCCAGATGCTAGCATTAAATTGAGTGCAAATTAAGTGCGTACTTACAGCAATGCTCAACATTATTCGAGATATTCACTCTCTCTCAAACTTCAAGCGCAACACATCTGACTTGATTAAGCAAATGAAGCAGACTGGAAAACCCGTAGTTTTAACTGTCAATGGCAAAGCCGAATTAGTTGTTCAAGATGCTCAATCATACCAAAAGCTTTTAGAACTTGTAGAACAGTTAGAAACAATAGCAGGAATTAAACAGGGATTAGAAGATATAAACGCAGGAAATACACGTCCCTTGGGGGAATTTGAGCAAGAAATGCAGCAGAAATATGGTATTTCAAGTTAGAACCACCAAGACTGCGGACGCTCAAATTGAATCAGCATACTTATGGCTGAAAGAATATAACCCAGCTTATGCAGATCAGTGGTTTCGGGGGTTGATGAATGCAATAGCAACTCTTCAAGAAAAACCTCGTCGGTGCGTCTTAGCTGTAGAACATGAAGTGTTTTCTGAAGAAGTGCGTCAACTTCTTTACGGTAAGTCAAAAAATATCTACCGCATTCTTTTTACAATTCGTAATGATACTGTTTATATTTTGTACGTGCGTCATAGTTCACAAGCACTTTTAACATCTGATGAAGTGGATGAAGAATAAACACCAATCAGGTGAGAGAATCAGGATCTATGCCAAGCGATCGCAATCTTTCTGCTAATAGTTCGGCGCGTTGCTGTGCTTGTTGCGCTTGTTCTTCTGGTGTTAAAAGCCTTTGCCCTTCTTGGTTATACCAATACATCCACTCGCGGGTAATACCGAGATAAGTTCCCTGTTCTATACCAATTCCTAAACCAATTTCTGGTAGCCAGATAGGATTGCCATCACATAATTCATAAACATTATTAACTAATTTATATACTTCTAACCGTGGCTTGCGGCGACGCAATGGATTGTAGACTACGTAATACAAAATCCCTAATTTTGCGTAATCTGCTTTTTTGGTTGAGTATTCACCGCGATATGTCTGAGATACTACTTCTAACACTAATACTGGTAGTTTCTTTTCTTCCCAAAGCACATAACTAGGACGGAGGTTTTCATCGTAAAATCGCTTTACACCCAAACTCAAAAATCCATCCGGTACCATTGCTGCTAAGTCTGGGTCATAATAAATACCCATGCGAATACCAAAAAACCAATCCATGCTATCTTCCCAAGCCATTGCTAATATGCTTCTGAGTAAATCAGGAATTGATTTTTGCAATTGATTATCTACTGGAGTATCGTCAGAATCAGGTAGCTCTTTTGAAGAAGGTAAGCAAGCTAATGGATTGTAATTTAGCATGATTGATTTCCCGTTCCTCAGTTTTGAGTACATCTTTATTTTATTAATCAATCTGCAAGCTATCTGTTGCATATCAAAAAACGATAGGCGATCGCCACGAAAATCAACACTTGGTAACAAATACGACAATATTCTGCCCCACCATAGGCGATCGCTCTCTATCATCAAGCCTTTGTTATTAGTGATATGCTCTAAATCATAGCCTGGAAATAGAATTCTCTAACTATAGTTAGTTGGGGAATGAAATCTCAATTTAATCGTGTCAAAACTTCAGAATACTTAGCTGTTATATTACGCCGCGATTCTTCTCTATAGATGAAAACTGTTATGCAAACCACAACTCAAAAACGTTATTACACCCCTGAAGAATATCTAGAACTAGAAGAAAAAGCCGAATTTAGAAGCGAATACCGCAATGGAGAAATCATTCCGATGACAGGCGGCACTACTAATCATAATAAAATAGCCCTGAATACAGCATTTGCTTTAAAGTCTGCTTTGCGCGGTAAAGATTACGAGATTTACGTGGCTGATGTACGTTTATGGCTACCCCGTTATCAGCAATACACTTATCCTGATGTCATGGTAATTCAAGGTGAACCAGTTTATGCCGGAACTAATACCACCACCGTCACCAATCCATCATTAATAGTAGAAGTCTTATCTAAATCCACTAAAAATTATGACCAAGGCGATAAGTTTCATTATTATCGCTCTATTCCAGAATTCCAAGAATATATTTTAATTGACCAATATGAATATCATGTGATGCAGTATGTGAAAACTGCGGCTGATCAATGGTTGTTTACTGAATTAGAAAGCGAATCTGCTACCTTATTCCTCAATACTGTTGATTTACAAATATCCCTACCAGAAATTTACGAAAAAGTTAATTTCAGCGACAGCAATGATCAGGAGTAATTCTGTTTAACAATTACCTGGGGACTGGGGATTGGGGATTGGGAATTGGGCATTGGGCATTGGGCATTGTATTTTTCTCACCCTTGCCCCTGCACCCTGCACCAATTCCTCCTGTATGCCCCATTCCCAAATATTTAGATATTGATGCTTTGGGGAATTTTAGAGGGTAGGAGATATTCGTAGGGTGGGCGATCGCTGTTACGCTTTTTGATGATGGTTTCGATCTCTTCTAAGTTCTTTTGGAACGATCGCAATAAGGGTTCGACTTTAGGATCAGCAAATGTTGGGGCGGGTATTCCCCTAGTCTGTTGTAATAAACAGAACCTAGTAAGGCGAGTAGATTATATTGCTGTTGGGCTTGGTCTAATGGTGGTAAAAAGTTGAGATAGTCTTGTTCTGTAACTTCCCCTTGGAGAATGGAGGCGGGTAAATAACCTGCTAAGGGTACGGCTGGAGTATAACCCATGACATCTTTTTGGGGAAAGTTGACGGCGGCGTGTTGGACGCTGGCGGTAAAAATAATTAAGGTGATGGCATCAATCAAATATTCCCTAGTCTGAATTTTGCCATCTTCACCAAACTCTGTGAGACGACCACCATCATAAGCCTGTATCTCTTTTGCCCAAGCTTGAATATATGCGTCGGCTTGAATTTCTTGGTCTGTGTGGTAGTAAATTTGAATGTAATCGGCAACCCATTGATGAATTGCATCCCACAGTAATAAACCATCATCCCGATAAGGATATACAGGTAAAAGATTGGCATCATCTACGCCCCGTTGCTGGAATTGTTTCGGCAACATGGCATGATTAAAGCCATAGGTTTGTAACCCTAGCACAGTTAAGACACGAGAGTTATCAATAGTGGATGAAAGTAAGGTATCTACCCCACCAAACGGTGCAATCAGGGCGCGTTGGGCGGCATCATTGATAGCTAAAGTGCCTTCAAAATGGGGAGTCAGAAGCAAGTAGAGGGGGTGAGAATTGGGGAGTTGACGATGGGTAGCGATCGCAAAAATCCCCGCTAATAAATGTGTTCTAGCAAGGTGGGTAACTGGTTCGTGAAAGTTAGCATCGGCAGTCTGGACGATGCTTTTAGCAATTAACCAAGCATATTCACTAGATTTAGGGGTGATAATGGGATTTTCCTTGGGGTTTTGACCGCATTGAATCGCCACTGGCTGTAATAGACGATTGGGGTTTGAGCCTGGAGGAACTGCAAACAGTGCTAAAGGCGCATAGAGATACTTTTGATAGCTGGGAAATGAACCATTGAGTCCACCGTTGAAAATGCCATAGTCAGCTAGATAAAGTCTACCTTCTTGACCAGCCAGGGCAAGGGAATCATCACTACCCATGACGGCTTGATATTGTGCATCGGTAACGGGGAAGCGTTCATCTAACTCACTAACTCGCTGAATCATCACCGGATTGTAGCCAGCAACCCGCATATAGGCAAATTCAGCATCATTTTGGAAAGTTTTAGCAATCTTTGGCGGGGGAATTACGGGAAACAACTTTTGATAGTCCGCCAAACTACTCACATGGCCTGTGGGTTTTCCTTTGTCGAGGAGTTTAGTAATCCGTTGGAAGGAATCACTCAGAATTAAAAGCCCACTTTCTTTAATTAGCGAAAATAACAGATCATCCAGTTCGTGAAAATCCATAGAAAAACCCCGAATCAGCAATTGGGGGACAATTTGCATGAGTCGAGCAATTACACTGATGTTAGCTGGTACAGCCCCTTTGATAATAACTTCTAGAATAAAATTTCTGACATCATCACGAATCTTTTGCGAACCTCGATTACCTCTATTAGTAATCAAAATATTCACAAAAATTACTTTTAACTCTTTAGCCAGCAACAGCAACCATTGACTGGAGAAACTTTCCCCATCTGGTAGTTTATCCACCATTGGAATTGGTGGAATGAAGCTGTAGTTGTATTTATATTGCTTTCTAGTTATTTCTAGATCGGAATTAGTTGTGGCACTAGTTGAAGTATT
>NZ_PJIZ01000076.1 GCF_021596505.1 Nostoc sp. CMAA1605
GTGGCAAAATGATTGCTGGACGCATTTCTGAGCGTCAACTCACCTTTGCTGGCGGATGCCTATTTTTGATTTTTGGCGTGGTTGCTGCTATTGAGGGAGCTTAACAATTCAAAATTCAAAATTCAAAATTCAAAATTCCCTACGGGTACTCTGCGAGAACGCCTTTGGCGAACACGGTAGCGTTGCCAAGCATTAGCTTGCGCCTACAAAATTCAAAAAAACAGCCCTTAATTTTTAAGGACTGTTCTTTTTTCATGGTTTAGACATACTTTAGGGTGTAGTTGGTGTAGTGGTTGTTGGTTGTGGTTGGTGTGGTTGGGGTGGTTGGTGCGGCTGTAGGTGTTGCTGATGCAGTGGCAGCTTTGTTGATTTCATCTTTGTATTGTGCGGGAGCTAAAGCCACAGCACTATCAAACAAAGGTTTTGCTTCTGTCAGCTTACCTTGTTCCTTTAACACCCATCGCCTTTGCCAAAACTGGGCGAAAATCTTGGGGAGCTTTCTTAATTGCCTGATCAAAAGTAGAAATAGCTTGAGGATAGCGTTTTTGGGTAGCGTGAACATTTCCCAGTAGTACCTGTACAGCCACCGCATCTACACTGCCTGGTTGAATAGTATTCTCTTGAGCAGCATTAGTCAAAGTTTCTTGTAGCAAGCCTACAGCCGCCTCTGGACGTGTTGATCTAACAACAAAGCCACCATACCCTGTAAAGCCTTCAAATCCCCTGGTTTTGTGTCTAAAACAGCCCGATAAGCTTGAGCTGCCTTCCTTATCACCAATCTGCTGTTTAGCTTGAGCAAGTAACACGCTATACTCTGACTGCTGAGGATTAAGTTTTGCTAGCTTTTCTAGAGGTTCAATCACCCCATTAATATCACCCTGCTTTAAAGTCAAAGTTGTAACCTTGCTTGTAATAACCCCTTGAGCGCAGTTTGGTTTTCTGGTTCTCTTTGTAAAACCAACTCATAACCCCCGTACCTCATCTTGCAACTTAGTTGTTTGGTTTGTAGCAGCCACACTACCAGGACTGTAGTAGAACTGGGGGTTGAAGATGAATTTTAGTAAGCGCACCGAAAATGGGAACTAAGGAAATACCCACAAAAGTCAGCACTGCCAGTGCTAGAATTAGCTGAACTATCCAGCGATTGCGCGGTTGAGACACGATTTTTACCCCCCTCCAAAACTCTCATCCCATTATTATTCACACAAACTCGAAAGTTAAAAATTTCCAAAACTGTGCGGAATACCGCCAATTATCTGTGAATTTTATAACAATTGATTATTAGCACTGGTAAATTAAGTGATGACTTTAGGAAGAGCCATCAAAACAGAAGCTATGATATGCTTCCGTAACTAGTCTAAAGACGCTAGATTACACATTTAGATCATGAATTACTAATCTAGCGTCTTTAAAATTGTATAGAGCGTCCTGTTGTGATTTTGTGAAAAGTCAATTTACTTTCATCAGCCACACAAACGCTCTTTCCAGATGCTTTAGTAAAATCCCACAATGGGATGTGTCTCCGCCGCAAGGAGTTTTATGAATTCCGACCTGATGCCTTCGCCTGATTCCGCTCACTCTTTGCTTCCAATGAACCTCAAACTACCAAAGAGGCAGCCGCTAACATTCAATTAGCCGCAACCCAGCCCTCTCAGATGAGAATTCATCTGTTAAACCCAGTGAAACCGACACCCATGAAAAACCTAGCTGACCGTCAACAGCCAATACCACCGCCGAGCGAACCAATGCAGTATCGTGCCATTGGTTTAGTCCGGGGACGCTACCAAGCCAGCGATGAACATTTTACCCAAGGTGTTTTAGTCACCCCAGATGGTGTAGAACTAAACTCTGTCTTGTTAGGTCGGATTATGAGCTTAGTCAAAAATCACCTAGACCTAAAAAAGACCATTGTGGTAGTTTATCCCCGCACCAGACAAGAGAATGACACCTTACACATTCAAATTGTCGGCGTGTGGGAGCCTGAAAACCTTGCTAAAAATTTAGCAGAAGCAGAGCACAAACATCACAGACACCCGATAATAGTTCAAAAGAACAAAGTCAAGAAGCCACAAACCCACCTCCTTCATCTCATATTCCCGATGGAGGTTTTTCCGTCCGTGGAGAAGTGGTTTACCAGTCTTTTGACTCAAAAAGCTTAGTAGTGAAAATTAAGCAAGCTCCACGTAAACCGACAGATAAACCCAAGTATTTCAAATTGAAATTACGGGGTGTACTGACCACCAAAGCCGTAGGCAAGTTTTGGGACTTCCAACCAAGCGAGAAAGCTGACGGATTGGTAATAGAAACAGCAGAAGCGATCGCTGATTACCCAAAAAACGTAGACCCCCTTCAAAGGTGGCGGTGGCCCTCGCGGTGCTGGTGGCGGTAGCAGAAGACCATTCCCCCCCAGAAACCTGGAGAAACTCCACGTCCCGTCAAGAGAACAGGCGGCGATTCCTCGGTAGTTTCTAAACCCTTACAAAACCGTCTTCGTCTTCGCCCAGTTCTACACCTACTCCCAAGCCGATTAAACGACCAAAACCAACCCAGGAGTAGGGATTGGGCATTGGGCATTGGGCATTGGGCATTGGGCATTGGGCATTGGGCATTGGGCATTGGTATTGGGCATTGTATTTTCTCCCCCAGTCCCCAGTCCCCAGTCCCCAGTCCCCAGTCCCCAGTCCCCAGTCCCCAGTCCCCAGTCCCCAGTCCCCAGTCCCTAGTCCCCAGCCTTAAAAGTCTCTCCAATGGTCTTGGGGCATAAATGACCTTTCCATTGGAATTGGGGCTACTGGTTCGGTGAGGGTAAAACTGCCTGCTGCAATCCATTGTTTTAACTCTAGGGCAACTTGTCGAGATAAA
Source organism: Nostoc sp. CMAA1605 (assembly GCF_021596505.1). Classification (GTDB taxonomy): domain Bacteria; phylum Cyanobacteriota; class Cyanobacteriia; order Cyanobacteriales; family Nostocaceae; genus Trichormus. The sequence continues at coordinate 2,863 of NZ_PJIZ01000076.1, forward strand.
AACATACTGGCTAAAGGAGCAAGCTCTGACTGTTTTACCCTCAATGGTGACACGCCCGGATTTTAACTGGGCGTAACTCACCAAGCCAAATGTCGGACGTACTCGCCGAGGAATCGAGAAATCTACTATCGGCGCAACTAAATCTTGATCCTGCACAGCGCAGTGTTCTACAACCTGTTCGTTTAATAAGGTATGGGTACACCGACACCCAACATTAAGGAAGGGCCATAACTCTTAAAATAACAACCCCTGACCCAACGACTATCCATTTGTTTAGCATCCCCAATTAAGGCTAAAGTCGCAGCCGGGCCGATGGGTGTTTGATTGGCGAGACGCTTTGTAAGGGAAAATGTTGTGTACCTTCCCAAGCCACGTAACCCACACCACCGCCTAAGAAAATGCGCGTGCCGATGCCAATCAGTTGTAAGTTGGGGTCATGAAGAGGGGAGAAACTGCCCCAGGGTTAGAATAGACGGCATTACCTAAACGCGGTTGCAAGGGCCGAGATAGGTATGTAATGGGCGATCGCCTCCATTCACCCCCACAATAAAATTTTGATAAAGATTACGGGGATTAAATAAATAAAACTGATTTATCGTGTCGCGGGTAATAGAAGTCTCAAAACTGGCTCTAGGATAACAATCTGTCACTTGTCCTTGAGCGCGCACATGAATGGGTTTACCTGCGATTAAATCTTCAATCACATGGCCGCCACCTCTTTCTCTAACTTCTTCCCCGTCCATTGTGTCTACAGCACAGCTAGCACCTAAATATAAATCGACTGCGCCAAAGCCAGTATAGGCGGGTACACCATCCACCCAACAACGCCGAATTTTGATTGGTGGGTCGGTGTGTCCCAAATTAATAATTGCACCACTCGATTCCATCGGTTCAAAAGTGCCAGTGGTGACGACATCCACCTCTTTAGCCGCTTTACTCACACCGATTTCCGCGACTCGTGCTTTGAATTCCTCAACCGTTAGCACCACCGCAGTTTGACGGTGAATTTTCTCGTTAATTTCCGCAATAGTTCGCATTGTTCACGTAGCGGTTTGACATCCTCATTCTACGGTCATATCTCTGCACTAACTGAGATATGTTTAAAATAACAGCGATCGCCCTATCCGAAGTGAGGAAATCATGGGAGCGATCGCTTTACATTAATTTATTTTAAATATCAAAAAGCACCCCCCGAAAGGAGAGTGCTTTAATTTTTATTCAGTTGAAGAATTAACCGTTGATAGCAGGTGCGCTGATAGCAACAGGAGCAACCTCACCAGCAGCCAAGTCTAGGGGGAAGTTGTGAGCGTTACGCTCGTGCATTACTTCCATACCTAAGTTAGCGCGGTTGATGATGTCTGCCCAGGTGTTGATGACGCGACCTTGGGAGTCAATCACTGATTGGTTGAAGTTGAATCCGTTGAGGTTGAACGCCATTGTGCTTACGCCCAATGCTGTGAACCAAATCCCGATTACAGGCCATGCTGCTAGGAAGAAGTGCAAGGAACGGCTGTTGTTGAAGGACGCGTATTGGAAGATTAAGCGACCGAAGTAACCGTGTGCTGCTACGATGTTGTAGGTTTCTTCTTCTTGTCCGAATTTGTATCCGTAGTTTTGGGATTCGTTTTCGGTTGTTTCACGAACTAAGGAAGAGGTCACTAAGGAACCGTGCATTGCGGAGAACAAGCTACCACCGAATACACCAGCCACACCTAACATATGGAAGGGGTGCATCAGGATGTTGTGTTCTGCTTGGAACACGATCATGAAGTTGAAGGTTCCGGAGATTCCCAAGGGCATACCGTCAGAGAAGGAGCCTTGTCCGATGGGGTAGATCAGGAATACTGCGGTTGCTGCTGCTACTGGTGCGGAGAATGCTAGGCAGATCCAAGGACGCATTCCTAAGCGGTAGGATAGTTCCCACTCACGACCAAGGTAGCAGAATACGCCGATCAGGAAGTGGAATACTACTAGTTGGTAAGGGCCACCGTTGTACAACCACTCGTCTAAGGATGCTGCTTCCCAAATTGGGTAGAAGTGTAAACCGATGGCGTTGGAGGAGGGAACAACTGCTCCGGAGATGATGTTGTTTCCGTACATTAAGGAACCTGCTACTGGTTCGCGGATACCATCGATGTCTACTGGTGGTGCGGCGATGAAGGCGATGATGAAGCAGGTGGTTGCAGCTAGCAAGGTGGGGATCATTAATACGCCGAACCAGCCGATGTATAGGCGGTTGTTGGTGCTGGTGATCCACTCGCAGAACTGCTCCCATACGTTTGCGCTTTTGCGCTGTTGTAAGGTTGCTGTCATTTCTTTATGATTGCGGTTTGGTTTATGTATGTATCAGGCGGTTTTGTTTTTGCCTGTGAGTATAATTTACACTGCTTTACAAAAGTTAATCAAGTCCTCAGAATTTTGTAAACGCAATACTTGCTATTAGTTTTACTTATCCAAAGTCAGATTGAGTACGATCGCATCAACCAATTTTAGAAAAGCGATCGCTTTTTTTGGGCAGGTACGCCATCGCCCTTCTAAAAAGGATTAGCCTCTGTCACAACTTCAGGCAGTGGAATAAACTCTGTTTCATCTGGCACAGTAGCAAAGCGGCATTCCCGCCAATCAGCTTTAGCTTGCTCTATTCGCTCTGGTCGGCTAGAGACAAAATTCCACCATTTGTAACGTTTGCCCAACGGCTCACCGCCAATCACAATACACCGAGCAGTGTCAGCAGCAGAAACCTTGACTTGATGACCTGGCTCTAAGATGGCAAGGCGATATGGCTCTAGGGGTTCATCATTAATGCTCAATCCCTCTGTCACGCTGTATACTGCTCTTTCTGAATAATCAGTAGAAATAGTAAAGTGAGCATCGCTAGAGAGCATGACATCTAAATAGAGGATGGGTGAAAAAACTTTCACAGGAGAGGTATAACCATGTGCTTGTCCGGCAATGAGTTTGATAACAGCCCCATTTTCTTCCCAAGTGGGAAGGATGTCAGTCGTATAGTGGATGAACCAAGGATCTGTTTCTTCATGTTCCACAGGTAGAGCAATCCAGGTTTGAATGCCATGAATGATGGCTTCGTTGTGCCGATCAATGTTGGGTGAGCGTTCTGAGTGTACAATCCCCTTTCCTGCCGTCATCCAGTTCACAGCACCAGGTTGAATTTCCTGTATAGTACCTAAACTATCACGGTGCATTAAAGCACCATCAAACAAGTAAGTTAATGTTGCCAGATTAATATGAGGATGTGGTCTGACATCGATACCTTTGTTGGGTGGCAAAACAGAAGGGCCAAGATGATCAAAGAAGATAAACGGCCCCACCGTTTGACGATGAGGATACGGCAAACTGCGGCGGGCAATAAACCCACCCAAATCTTTAACTTCAGGTTCAATCAGTTGAACTATGGCCATGAGTAGTGGGGGGTAATTGGTAAATTCTGGAATAATTACAGCAAATTCGAGGTTTATGAGGTGCAGTAGCAACAATGAGTAAACCAATTTTTTAGATGCTTTGGATCAACTAATGTCAATGCAATTTTAATTAAACCATCAACTACAGATGCACTCTTAGGAGAAAACTGTTTGAGAAAGGCTTTTAATTGTGACCACCAATGTTCAATTGGATTAAATTCAGGGGAATAAGGAGATAGATAAAGAACACTTGCTCCTACAGATTCAATCAGAGGCTGAATTTCAGCGACTTTATGTGCTGGCAGATTATCCATGACAACGACTGCACCAACCCATAATTGTGGAAGTAAAAAATGCTCTACAAAAACTTTATAAGCTTCTCCATTCATTGAGCCGTTTAGGGTCATCACAGCTAAAACTTTTTTTAAGCTAATTCCTCCAATTACACTTATTTTCGCACCTCGGTAATATGGTTTAAAATCATAGGCTCTACTTCCGCTATCGCTGCGAGCATGAGTTCTAGTCAAACCAAGCAAAACACCCATTTCATCTATAAACACAAGGTTTTCTGGGTCTATGTTTTTTACTTTCTCCCAATATTCTAATCTCAGTTTTTGAACTCTTGGAGTTTTCGCTTGGCTACTACGCAAAGTCTTTTTTTTCGTGTTAATTCTTGTTTTTGCAATGCACAACACATCACACTTGCACACACCCAAATGTTATATTTTTCACCAAAATATTCGCAATATTCCAATAAAGTTAAATCTGGGTAACTTTGAACCATTTCTGCTAATTCGCTACCATAATCATCTAGCTTACCCTTCATTGTTCCACCTTGCTTTTTGGGTACTAGATGCCCTTCCAATCTTTTTTGCCTGATTAGCTTCTGCACATAGCTTTTTGCTACACCAAATTGCACAGCTACCCCTCGAATTGATGTATCACCCTTTTCGTAAGCACTTACTATTTTTCTCGCAAATCGATTGAGTACGGTTTCATTTTAATTTTTGATGCACTAATAATAAGTGTACCTTATTTACCTCGAAAGTGCTGTATAAGTAGCCATCATGAACTGCGTACACAAGAAAACATGAAAAAGTCTTTCCCTTACACCCCTATACCCTTCAACCCCTACACCCCTTTTTCAAGTCAGATCAACCTGACAAAAAGCTAACCGTGCAGAACAATCATGGAGAAAGCAACATTTGGGGCTGGCTGCTTTTGGGGCGTGGAGGCGGCATTTCGGAAGGTAAAAGGAGTAGTATCAACCTCAGTTGGCTACATGGGAGGACATTTTCCTGACCCTTCTTACCTTGATGTGTTATCGAGAATAACAGGCCATGCGGAGGTAGTGCAGGTAGAATATGACTCATCTGTTGTGAGTTATGAAGAATTGTTAGCGGTGTTTTGGGATATTCATGACCCAACCACACTAAACCGTCAGGGGCCAGATAAAGGAGAACAGTACAGGTCTGTAATATTTTTTCACAATGCCCAGCAAGCAGCAACAGCGCAGGAGTCAAAAACAAAGCTTCAGATGTCAGGCAAGTTTGACCGTGATATCGTGACGGAGATTAAATCTGCGGGTCAATACTACTTAGCAAGTGAAGAACATCAACAATATTTTGAGAAGAAAGGCAGACATTAAAGGGACTTCCAACTAAAAAAATATATAATCGCTGTGGTGGGCAGGGGGGCAGGGAGCAGGGAGAAAAATCAAAATATTCTTTCTCGGAAATTGGATAATTTATTTTCTGGAAGTCCCAAATAACAGCTTCATCTATTCATGTGAGGATTTTTTTATTGTATTAATTTACACAAAATACTTTGTTATTTTAAAATGATGAAGTTATGGTGTAACCGCCGACTTGATAGCGATCGCTAAGTGCAAAGAGAAAACTATGAAGTACCACATTTGCGAGGAGGAAGCGACAAGAGAATGGCTCACCCTGGAATCGATTGATTATATTGTCGAATGTTTGGAAGCTTGTCAAACCCTAGAAATGGTGGCTGATTTACGAGCAATCTTCCCCAGGGCTGCGCTGCGTTCGGCAAGTATTAAGGTAAATGAAGTTCAACGTCAAAGGCTCGTTGACTGGTTGCAGGTCTTGAATCAAGAAGAAAAAGCGGCATAGTTTTTTCTGAGACGAAAAGCGATCGCCTACAGTGAAGCATCAGTCCATCGTTAAAACATGGCTCTATTACGTCAGTACAGCGTCTCCCAATCTTTTTAAAATTTGTAGCACTTCCCCTAATTCATGTCTACGGGGAAATAGCGAAAATGTGCGAGAAACATCGTACAAGGGTGTATTATCAAGACTAAGTTTGAGAAATACAAATTCATCGCCATTGGTTGCCATACCAAAAACTGGGCGATCGCTCACTGGGTTGGTGAGCATATAAGCTAATAATTGGGGTAACGCTGCCAAGACTGGAATACTTGTACGTTTCGATTCGACAACTAAAATCCACAGCTTTTCTTGCACGACTAGAGTATCGATAAAACCGCGAATCGTGGTTTCAGGCTCTTCCAGTGCCAATTCTATTCCGTAGGGTGAGCGAATCCGGTAAGGTGGATCAAGAAAACCTGCTAATTCTAACAGTGGCGACACTACTAAAAGATTAATCGTACCTTCCAATAACAAACCGTCAACACGATGGTAGTCATAACGTTGCTTGATGCGTGCAATACCAGCTTGTTCTTGTTGATTCAGTTCAGGTAAATTATCAACCCATTCATTAAAGAAGCGATCGCTATCAGCTTGATGTAAATTACAGCGTTTTTGTAAATCGCTTAAGCTTTTAATTGTGTCAGTAATGCCAAGGCTAGAAACCATCTGCGGTGTTCTCATCTTTGCTTTTAGTTTAACAAAGTCACGGCTTATCAAATTAACTGTGATCGCTATATCTAATCTTCTGGAGATACAGCATCATCACTCAGATGATTAACGGGCTTCTCCTCTGACCATTTTTCTTTATCTTCAGGGGGTTGAGAAACTATGACTAACTCAGTTTCTTGCTCATGATTATTGCCCCATTCATCTAATACATCTTTAATTAATACTTCTTGCACCCAAATTTTCGCGACCACTGTTAAAGGCAAAGCTAAAAATAATCCTAAAAAGCCGAAAAAAGTCACGAAAAATAATTGAGAAATTAGGGTAACTGCTGGTAGTAAGGACACCTGTTGTGCCATCACATAAGGCGTAATAAAATTACTTTCTGTCTGTTGAATAATAAAATATAAACCCAAAACGGCAAGGGATTTCCACGGATTATCTAAAAGTGCGATCGCCATTGCTGGAACTACGCTCATCGTTGGGCCGAGATTGGGAATTAAATTTAAAAATCCGGCTAAAACTCCTAAAGCTAATGCTGCTTTCACTTTTAAAATCGATAAGCCAACTACACTCATCAATCCTACTACGCCCATAGCGATGAGTGCGCCTGTCACCCATCCTTCTAAGGAGAGTTCGCACTTGTCTAAAATCCCTTCGACTCGGCGGCGATAAAATGAGGGAAACAGTCTCACAAATACCCTGCGATAAGCCAAGGGGTCAACTAATAACATTCCCGTTAACACCAGGACTAAAAGCAAGTTCAAGACAGCACCAAACGAAACCGAAACAACAGCAAAAGAACTGCCTAAAACGCGATTTACAAAAGGCTGTGCTTGTTGAATTAAACTGTTGATATCTGGTAGGAAGGGAACTAATTGTGGCGGGACAAGGGGTCTTAGTTCGTTCATCCAGGTATTAAAACGGTTCACCCCTTGGGGTACACGATAGGTTAATTCCTGGAACTGCTGGGCAAAAGGTGGGACAATTAACCAGAAAAAACCGATTACAAGAGCAAAGAAGATCACCACCGATAGCAATACCGATAGTCCTCGCTTGAGACCGGTTTGTTGTATACGTCTAGCTAACCGATTTAAGGTAGTGGCTAAAACCACGGCAGCAAACATCAGCAGCAACACTTCCCGAATTTGCCACAATATATATAAAGAAAGAACTATGGCGATTAAGCCTATCCATTGACCAAGGTTCACAGCTTGACTCCCAGCTTTTGGCGTGATGCAAATTCCTAGCAGTTCCAGTAGGTTAGCTGATTTTACCGCTCTCGCCTAGAGGTTTTTAGTTAATTTTGTTTTTGTGTTTGGAATCGCCAGGCGAGTGCGATCGCCATAATGAAAGTAGGTAACAAAACGGTGATTAAAGCAGTTGCATCCGTGGCGGGAAGGGGAAAATAGGGAGCCACGTACTTAATTAACACCGATAGTAATGCTGAGGCTAAAAGCAACTTCACAATAAAACTTAACTGATTTTCCATAGAAGTACGGCAATTCACATTTTTCAGTAGGGTATCTACTCACTCAGAGTGCATGATCCAGTCTTTAGAATAGACCCATAACTACACAAACCTTTACAATTCACATTTTGTCTTAATTTGGTGAGTGCTGAGTAGTGAGTGCTGAGTAGTGAGTGCTGAGTGCTGAGTGCTGAGTAGTGAGTGCTGAGTGCTGAGTGCTGAGTGCTGAGTGCTGAGTAGTGAGTATTGAGTATTGAGTAGTGACTAATGACTATTGACTGATGACTATTGACTATTGACTGATGACTAATGACTAATGACTAATTCCATTTGAGGTGATATAGAATGCCTGTAGAAACTGATAATAATAAAAAAATCAAACCGCCGAGATTACGGCAATTTGGTGGTAGCTTTCTGATTTTACTGACTTTATTGTTACTGCTAAATTTCATTGTTCCTAGCTTTTTGGGGCCACGATTGCCACAAGTTCCCTATAGTGATTTTATTGCTCAAGTCCAAGCAGGGAATGTAGATAAAGCCATTGTAGGCGGCGATCGCATTGAATATTCTCTCAAAACCCAAACTCCTGAAGGTCAAGCCACTGAACAGGTATTTCTCACCACACCAGTAGCTATTGACTTGGATTTACCGAAAATTCTCCGTGAGAATAACGTTGAGTTTGCTGCACCCCCACCAAATCAAAATGGTTGGATTGGGACTTTACTTAGTTGGGTAGCACCCCCGTTAATTTTCTTCGGTATTTGGGGCTTTCTAATTAATCGTCAAGGTGGTGGCCCGGCTGCATTGACTGTAGGTAAAAGTAAAGCGCGCATTTACTCTGAAGGTAGCACCGGCGTAAAATTCCCTGATGTTGCTGGGGTAGATGAAGCTAAAGCCGAATTAGAAGAAATTGTGGATTTCCTGAAGAATGCAGGTAAATACACCCAATTAGGCGCGAAAATCCCCAAAGGTGTGCTGTTAGTAGGGCCACCCGGAACTGGTAAAACATTACTGGCAAAAGCGATCGCTGGGGAAGCTGGTGTACCATTCTTTAGTATCTCTGGTTCGGAATTTATTGAGTTATTTGTCGGTGTGGGTGCGGCGCGGGTGCGCGACTTGTTTGAACAAGCTAAAAAACAAGCCCCCTGTATTGTCTTCATCGATGAATTAGACGCGCTGGGTAAATCTCGCGGTGGTGCTGGTGGTTTTGTCGGTGGTAACGATGAACGGGAACAAACCCTCAACCAGTTACTCACAGAAATGGATGGCTTTGACGCTAACACAGGCGTAATTATCATCGCGGCTACCAACCGTCCCGAAGTTCTTGACCCCGCTTTACGTCGTCCTGGTCGCTTCGACCGCCAAATTGTAGTAGACCGTCCTGATAAAATTGGTCGGGAAGCAATTCTCAAAGTCCACGCCAGAAACGTCAAACTAGCTGATGATGTAGAATTGGGAGCGATCGCCATTAGAACACCAGGCTTTGCTGGTGCAGATTTAGCCAACCTCGTCAATGAAGCTGCACTGTTAGCTGCTAGACAAAATCGCCCGGCTGTTGTTATGGCTGATTTTAATGAAGCGATTGAACGGGTAGTGGCTGGTTTAGAAAAACGCTCCCGTGTGTTAAATGAGACTGAAAAGAAAACCGTCGCCTATCACGAAGTCGGTCACGCCATCATTGGGGCTTTGATGCCTGGGGCTGGCAGAGTCGAGAAGATTTCTGTAGTTCCTCGTGGTGTGGGTGCATTGGGTTATACAATTCAAATGCCCGAAGAAGACCGCTTTTTAATGATTGAAGATGAAATTCGCGGTCGTATTGCTACCCTGTTGGGTGGACGTTCCGCCGAAGAAGTTGTCTTTGGTAAGGTTTCCACCGGCGCGAGTGATGACATTCAAAAAGCCACCGACTTAGCAGAACGCTATGTCACTTTATATGGGATGAGTGACCAATTAGGGCCAGTAGCGTTTGAGAAGATTCAACAACAATTCCTCGAAGGTTACAGTAATCCCCGCCGTTCTATTAGTCCGAAAGTGGCTGAGGAAATTGACCGCGAAGTCAAGCAAATCGTTGATAATGCTCACCACATCGCCTTGAGTATTTTGCAACATAACCGTGAGTTGTTAGAAGAAACAGCCCAGGAACTATTGCAAAAAGAAATTCTCGAAGGTACAACACTGCGGGAACGTCTCAAGCAAGTAAAAACACCAGACGAACTCTCAGAATGGTTGCGGACAGGTAAGTTATCACCAGATAAACCTTTGTTGCAAACATTGCTGGTGTAGGGGAAGAAAGGCAAAAGGTAAAAGTAAAAAATCATCTTTTACCTTTTCCCCTTTTTAGTCCCCAATTAAATATTCATACTATTGATTTTTAGCTTCCTCAAAAAAATACCACTCTCGTCAATGTCGGGTATTTTAATTTACATAAATATGTAATTGCGGACAGCGATCGCTCTCCCCAAGCTATAGTTAAATTTATACTGACTAAGTAAAATAGTCGGGGATCAATTTTAATCTGGATAATTTCAAATAGCTTACCGTGTTACAAAATATTAAAATAAACCTCTATCTTTGGAGATAAATTGCCGACAAAGATGAATTGTTTTGAAAGCTAAACCAAAATCGATTTTTTTTTGTTATCGTGATCCCAAAGGAAAGATTAAACAATCAAGCAAGATAGAAAACACGATATTGCGTGTCTATTGGGCTGGGAATTGACAAATCAAAAAATTAGTCAAAAACACACTTATTATCAACAACCAGAGTAACATCGGGGAGGTAATTCTTATGGTTACAGTATCTCATCAGGCTGTGGCTCAATTCTCTAAAGAGAAATCGCTTGTTCTCTGGTTTGATGAAGTGGGAATTGCAGATATTGGTTTAGTGGGTGGGAAGAATGCGTCTTTAGGGGAAATGATTCAACAGTTAACACCCAAAGGTGTGAATGTACCCACAGGCTTTGCAACTACCGCTTATGCTTATCGTCATTTCATTGAGTCGGCGGGTTTAGAAGAGAAATTACGAGCATTATTTGCAGATTTAGATGTAGAAGATGTCAAAAACTTACAAGCTAGAGGAAAACAGGCGCGATCGCTCCTGATGAATACACCTTTTCCGGTAGAATTACGACAGGCGATCGCTAATGCTTATAAAAGTCTGTGTGAACTATACAACCCCAATACAGACGTTGCTGTGCGTTCTAGTGCTACCGCCGAAGATTTACCAGATGCAAGTTTCGCTGGACAGCAAGAAACCTATTTAAATGTGGTTGGTGTCGAAGGTGTATTAACAGCTTGTCATCGTTGTTTTGCGTCCCTATTTACTGATAGGGCAATTTCCTATCGTCACACCAAAGGATTTGATCATTTTAGCGTTGCTTTGGCGGTGGGTGTGCAGAAAATGGTGCGTTCTGACCTAGCCACCTCTGGGGTAATGTTTTCTATTGATACTGAAACAGGCTTTAAAGATGCAGCTTTAATTACTGCTGCTTACGGCTTAGGGGAAAACGTTGTTCAAGGAACAGTTAACCCCGATGAATATTATGTATTTAAACCCACATTAAAAGACGGCTTTCGCCCCATCATTGATAAAAAATTGGGCAGTAAAGAATTAAAAATGGTCTACGATGAAGGCGCAAATTTGACGAAAAATATCCCTGTATCCACCGGAGAACAAAATAAATTTGCTTTGAGTGATGCAGAGATTTTACAACTAGCAGATTGGGCTTGTTTAATTGAGGAACATTACTCCCAAGTCCACGGAACTTACACACCGATGGATATTGAATGGGCTAAAGATGGGATTACTCATCAACTATTTATCGTGCAGGCGCGTCCAGAAACAGTGCAGTCGCAGAAAAATGGCAATGTTTTGCGGAGTTATCGGCTTTTAGGGTATGGGGCATGGGGCATGGGGCATGGGGAACAGGAGAGACAAACTAATGACTCCCCACTCAGCACTCAGCACTCACCACTCAGCACTCAGCACTCACCACTCACCACTGGTAGAGCAATAGGTGAAGCTATTAGTCAGGGGAAAGTGCGGGTGATTTTGGATGTGAAAGAAATTGATAGCTTCCAAGCTGGGGAGGTGTTAGTTACCCAGAGAACAGATCCCGACTGGGAACCGATTATGAAACGCGCTAGCGCAATTATTACCAACGCTGGGGGACGGACTTGTCATGCTGCAATTATCGCACGGGAATTAGGTGTGCCGGCGATCGTTGGTTGTGGTAATGCGACGGAGGTTTTAACCACAGGACAAGAAGTGACAGTTTCTTGTGCGGAAGGGGAAGAGGGTAAAGTTTACGCAGGTTTATTACCCTTTGAAGTCGAAGAAGTGGCTTTAGAAAATTTACCCCGTACTCGTACCCAGATTTTAATGAATGTGGGAAATCCCCAAGAAGCTTTGAGTTTATCTGCAATCCCTAACGATGGTGTAGGTTTGGCGCGGACTGAGTTTATTATTGCTAACCAAATCCAAATTCATCCTTTAGCTTTAATTTACTACGACAAATTAGAAGATGCCCACGCTAAAGCCAAAATAGCTGCTATTACGGCTATGTATGAAGATAAACCGCAGTATTTCGTCGATAAATTAGCCCAAGGCATCGGCAGAATTGCCGCCGCATTTTATCCTAAACCTGTGATTGTGCGGATGTCTGACTTTAAGAGTAATGAATACGCCAATTTGGAAGGTGGGAGACAATTTGAACCGAAAGAAGAAAACCCGATGTTAGGTTGGCGGGGTGCAGCCAGATATTACGATGAAGGTTACAGAGAAGGTTTCGCCCTAGAGTGTCAAGCCATCAAACGGGTACGGGAAGAAATGGGTTTAATCAATGTTATTCCGATGATTCCCTTCTGTCGCACTCCCGAAGAGGGACGGTTAGTTTTAGCAGAGATGGCGAAAAATGGACTTAAACAAGGCGTGAATAACTTGCAAGTTTATGTCATGTGCGAGTTACCCAGTAATGTGATTATGGCGGAACAGTTTGCTGAGGTATTTGACGGTTTCTCTATAGGTTCTAATGATTTAACTCAGTTGACATTAGGATTAGATAGAGATTCGGCTTTAGTGGCGCGACTGTTTGATGAACGCAGTCCGGCTGTGAAGCAAATGGTAAAAATGGCTATCGAAGCAGCGAAAAAACACAACCGCAAAATCGGGATTTGTGGACAAGCACCCAGCGACTACCCAGAATTTACTCAGTTTTTGGTAGAACAGGGAATTGATTCGATTAGTCTCAATCCTGATTCGGTTTTGAAGACTATGTTAGAAGTGGCAAAGGTAGAGAGGAGTTGATGATCTCGGTTAACCCGCCCCTACAAACATCTACATAAATTGCAAAAATATACATAACAGCAGCCTTGCATACTGCTTGGCTAGGGTGTTGACTTTGATGGAATTTGGGTTGTTTTGAGTTCATGCCATTTTTGTGTCAGCACAACATCTCTCTGGTATCGTTGCGTTCGCGAAGCGTCTCTTAGAGAACAAAGCGAACGCAATGACGTAATATATTGTATGAATTTTGACCGCCGAAAAAGACACAGAGTCAACAGCCTACTCCGTGGCTACCCTTGCTCTATCCTTAGTCCAATATTCGTTTCCATGTGGGAGCAATTAACTGTCCAGCCAATCCTCCATTTTGACCAGATGCAAAAACCTGGGTTGCTAGGAGTATTCTTCCTTGTCTTTTCGCCTCAGAGATTATAAAATCGTACCTAACTATGCCTGTAGAGAAAGGAATTGTGGCCACGCCTGTACCATTTGATTGTACTGAGTAAGTTCCATTCGACACGGGTGCAACATCGTTAATAGTTCTAGGACAATTAGGGATAGGATTGTTACACGGTAAGTTCGCAATGAGATCCACACTAAGCCCACCCTTTCCATCAAAGTTTATCGGCCCTAAACTAGCAACATCACTACTGTTGTTGACATACGCATAACTCCCCTGAAGACTGGCGTTTGTGAAAGTGCCATTGCTGTAGCTCATAGCAGACTGAGCAGTGAAAACACCCAGTATGACCAAAATTACCGCCAGCACCTTGAAAATATTTTTCATGTGAGTAGATTTATGTTGTGATCAACGTAGATGCTACCACCATGATCTGAGTAAGACTGGAAAATTCCGTATTTCTTCCAGTAAAATTACTGATGACACAATTTGGCATTTGAATGATTAAATCGCAGTTATTGCCAGTTTATGGTTTACAGACTAGGTAGCCAAAAGCTGAAAAGTAAAGCTCAGAAAGGCTTTCAGTGATTGGGTTTTCCCAGTTTAACACAAGAGGGTTATACAAATTGCCAGCAATCTACCAACGCAGATTCATCACACAAGTATTTCTTACTCATTACTGAGTCCTACAAATTGAGCAAAAACCTCTGCTCCCGTCAGATTTTCAGTTTCATTAGCAATAAGAAAGAGCTGTGCTAACAGAGTTTATTTCTTACTCAAATATAATTTCTCATGAATAATTTCTTTCGCTATTGCCATCTCTCTTCGATAATCTTTATCTTGAGTAGAGGCGGCAATAGTGGATAGCAAAGACAAGATTAAACAGAAACATATTGTAATTAAAGCAGTAATTGGTTGATTAACACAAGTCAGCAACCAAATAGAAACACTAATACCAAATAACGGTGTAATTATAGCTACACCCTTAAACAACCTCAATAGACTTTGTGTATACTTAAGTCTTTCTATAACATTAATTGAACCATTCTCGAAAATAAAAAAACGTATTTTGTCCCATTCTTCTTGTCCATTGTCTAGCCAGAACTGTCCATCCTCTAAGAAAAATTTTACAATCTTTAAATTTGTCAGAAAATTCAGTAATTTATTTCGCCTTGTTGATTTAATGAAGTTGATTATTACTAAATATGTGGGGAACATTAGGCTATTTAATAATGCACCAAATAAGTACGAAAGCAGAGTTAATATTATACCTATTACCGATGAGAATTCTTTGAAACTTGATAAGAAAATCCAACTATCAACCCTCAGAACCGTAAGAATAAGAAATATAAGTGTACTAATTGCTAGTGAACCAACTACTAAAAACTCAACAATAATTGCTGTTGTACTCACTACCTTTCCTCAATCATTGTCATGAAGGTATTTTGCGTACTTTATCATTTCATCTACTTGTTAATTTGCTCATGCACAACCTTTTGTAAGTAAACTGTGATTTGTATATTCTT
>NZ_PJIZ01000077.1 GCF_021596505.1 Nostoc sp. CMAA1605
TAAATCTTCTTCTATTTTGTAAACTAATCTATGCTCGTAATTCGCCTTGACCAATAACCTTGCAATTCATATTTCAGGGGTTCAGGCTTACCGATTCCTGAAAATGGTTCTCTTTGGATATCTTTAATTAGATCCAATATCTTTTTCAAAACTTTCTTATCTTCTATTGTCCACTGACCTAGTTGCTCAAAGGCTTCTGGCTCAAATGCTATTTTTTTCATATTCATCTAAATCAACATAGATTAGATTTCCTTTCTCTACATTTTCTAAAGCTTTAAATAGATGTTTTTTATTAGCTTCTGATTTAAGAAGATAAGTAGTTTCATCTTCTTCTGTTGGCTGTTCAACTAGAACTATCACTTCTACAATCGTCCCTTCTGGTAATTCGGTTGTATAAAGTTCAATTTTACCATCTTTACCGACGATAGCCTTTTGCTTAATTCCACTCAGCATAATTTTTAGATACTCCTCTCCTAAGCGAGATATTGACAAGATTGTATAACCTTATCTTAACTCTATTTAATTAAAGTCATTGAGTGTGATCGCAACTTCTCTCAATATACGAGGTTGAATGGAGAAAAGCTCAACTAGATATGGATTTCGGTGTTGGGTTACGCTATGGATTCATTCAATCTACTTCTAGTTATTAATGTTATTTCACTCTAATTAGAGGGAAATATAAAAGTAACCTGATTGAGAATAAATTAGAGGTAGTAATGACTGATTTATCTAGATTAAAATGGAGTAAAAATGTAACTTTTACACCTAGCGAAATAACATTTTGGGATTTTCCCATAAATGAACTGTCAAAAATATTTATCTTACATTGGAAAAAAGGCTATGAAGCTAATGCAGCAAGACCAGAAGAGGGTGATATTTTATTAATCAGGCAACATGCTCGTATCACACACGTTGTTCAATTGTTTAATAAAACTGTTTATGATGACGCTTCTGGTTATGAATTTAGCATTGGTCGTCTAGTTCAAATACTTTGGAAAGCAAATAATTTGAATCATGCGCCACATAATACAGAAATATTTGGTTGCCCAATTAAATTTCCTCCAAACGGAAAAGCTCACTTTTTAGAAAACATCGGTGATTTTAATGAGCATTGGAATCAGCGTGGCGGATTACCTGCATTTCAAAACTATGTTACAGGTGTATTAAATGAAAAAGGTGAATGGCTAAATCCATTAATTGCATTAGCATAGCTAGAATGAAAAAGGCGAACCTATGTTCGCCTCTAAAGTAATTATCTCAAAACCTAAAATCTAAATCTTCGCTTCTTCTTTCACCAACTTATCCCAACCTAAATCTTTCAAATTATGATTACGACGCAGTGGACGAGTTACTAACTCTAAAATGTCACGCGCATTGGTGAAACCGTGAATTTGAGCAAAAGTAAACTCCACAGACCATTTTGTATTGATCCCTCGCGCTTCTAAGGGGTTAGCGTGCGCCATACCAGTAATGACTAAATCTGGCTGCAAATCATAAATTCGCTGTACTTGGTTGTAATTATCTGGCTTCTCGACAATTTTTGGCAGGGGTACACCCATTTCTTGACAGGCCTTCTCTAACATGGCTAACTCAGCCGCTTGGTAGCGTTTATCCATGTAGGGGATACCAACTTCATGTACAGTCATCCCGCAGCGTACTAGGAACCGTGCTAAGGAGACTTCTAGCAAGTTGTCACCCATGAAAAATACAGATTTACCCCGAATTAATTTGACGTAATCTTCCAACCCCTCCCAAATATGCGCTTCCCGTTCCTCTAAACCTTGGGGTGTGATACCAAATACCGAGCAGATTTTTTCAATCCAAGCGCGAGTTCCATCGGGGCCGATGGGGAAGGGTGCGCCGATGAGTTTACATTTGCGTCGGCGCATTAAGGTGGTAGCAGTGCGACTGAGGAAGGGGTTGACACCAGCGACATAATACCCTTCTTCTATCACTGGGAGTTCGGTAAAGCGTTTTGCGGGTAGCCAGCCGGAAACTTTAATTCCTTGTTTTTTGAGTTCTAGGGTTAACTGAGTCACCACGGGATCAGGTAGAGAACCGAAAAGAACCAAGGGGGGATGATCTACATACTCTGATTCTTCTTGAACTACGTCTTCTTTTTTCTTACCGAAATTGAGCAGCTTTTGAATAGCGTTACGCTCATGTTTTTCGCTTTCCGCTACCGGAACTTGACTAGGACAACGGTTAGCCATTGCAGCTAACACGGTGTCTTCCCCTTGGGTAAAGGCGTAATCTAAGCCGTTAGCACGCGCCACGACGATAGGAATACCGATTTCACCTTCTAACTTGGGTGCTAAACCTTCCAAGTCCATTTTGATGATTTCGGTGGTGCAAGTGCCAATCCACACAATGACACTAGGATTGCGATCGCGTTTAATCTGTTCACACAGTCGCTTTAACTCTTCATAATCATTGAGTTGTGCTGAAATATCCCCCTCTTCTAACTCTGCCATTGCATAACGGGGTTCGGCAAAAATCATTACCCCCATCGCGTTTTGTAGGAAATACCCACAAGTCTTAGTACCAATCACTAAAAAGAAACTATCTTCGATTTTTTGATATAACCAGGCCACACAGCTAATTGGACAAAAGGTGTGGTAATTTCCAGTTTCACACTCAAAATTTAAAGCTGTCGATTCTTGCGCGATGGTCATGTGAATTTTTCTCCCCTTTATATCTCCAGGCAGATGAAATAGGGACGATATCAGGTGTGGAAGTAGTGAGTAGTAGTATTACGCCCTACTCCCGATTCCCGATTTCTGATTCCCTACTCCCTAGCCATATTTAGGCGTTGGGGAAGAGACGGGCAATTTCTGATTCATCAAAACCCCACTTGGTAATTCTTCCCCCATGAAATCATTGCTTTCTTCACCCTTTTGTAAGGATGTTTCATCACCCCAAACATCAGATAACACGTCACTGAAAGCACTCTCATCTGGCGAATTCAAATCCGCAAGCATTTGCTCTTCTAATCTTTCGGCTGATGAAGTTGTTAGATCAAAGGAAACTTCCTCAAAGCCATCTTCCTCTTGACTACCGGCGATTTCATTGAAGTTGTCTTCCATATCGCCCACGATCAGCGTATGGGAGTCAGTATCTTCACTGTATGTATTGGTATGAGGAACAGCAAAGTCATCATCTTGCGTATTTTCCCTGATACTGATGGGAGATGATTCCGTGTCAGTAATTGCACTGTTACCGAGAGCGATGTCTGGGTCAAAGTTTAATTCCAGTACCTCAATTAAAGTATCCGCATCGGGATTTAATTTAGCGAAAGGAAACATTAACTGCGCTAATTTTGGATCTAGCGCGTTGATCACTCCCAGGATGAGGTAAGAAGGCGGTCGCTTACCACCGTCGGGTGTATATACTGACTCCACTTCCATGTGAAGTTTAATCCAATCACGGTTGGCTTGGAAAAATTGCAACCACTTTTGTCTAATCGAATCCGTAAAGCTATGAAAGAAAGCCATTGATTGACCCCCATCCTGAAACTAGATGATTTATACAATCATCAAGTCTAATTCCTCTTCAGGATTAGCAACCTGTGGTTTACGCGGATTTAAATAAAAATCAGATAACAAAGTAAATAACTCCCGATCTGGAGCATCGTTAGGAACGACTCCTTCGGGACGGGCGAGAATTTGATCGGCAATGTTGAGGTAGTAGTCACACACGTAGTTGAGTGATGGGTCTGACTCTGCCATTTCAAACAAAGTTTTACCCTTGACGCGAGACACCCTAATATCTTCTATTAATGGCAAGACTTCCAGCACAGGCATTGGAACTGATTCCACATACTTCTCAATCAAGTCGCGCTTGGAGGTACGATTGCCAATTAATCCGGCTAGACGCAGTGGGTGAGTTCGTGCTTTTTCCCGCACCGAAGCTGCTATGCGATTGGCTGCAAATAAAGCATCAAAGCCATTATCAGTCACAATCATGCAGTAATCAGCATAATTGAGTGGTGCTGCAAAACCGCCGCAAACAACGTCACCCAAGACATCAAACAAGATCACATCATACTCGTCAAAGGCGTTGAGTTCCTTGAGTAATTTCACTGTTTCACCGACGACGTAACCACCACAGCCAGCACCCGCAGGTGGCCCACCAGCTTCAACGCAGTCTACACCACCATAGCCTTTGTAAATGACATCTTCTGGCCAGACATCTTCATAGTGATAATCTTTTTCTTGCAGAGTATCAATAATCGTGGGAATTAAAAATCCGGTTAGGGTAAAGGTGCTGTCGTGCTTGGGGTCACAGCCAATTTGCAGCACTTTTTTGCCGCGTTTAGCTAGAGCGACGGAAATATTACAGCTAGTTGTAGATTTACCTATCCCACCTTTTCCGTAAACTGCTAATTTCACTTTTGTTTGCCTCTTATGGTTTTTTGTTAAACGCACTACTAGCCGCAGATGGCAATGTGTGAGGTACGTGAGTGTGATTATTGTCGAAATTTCACGGGAAATAAAGGGGGTGTAAATTTGAAAAACCGCTAAATAAGAAAAAAAATTTTTAAATGAGAATATTTAATGACTTAAATTCTTTAAAATCCTATTTTTTAGATTAAAAGACTAATATAAAAGTCTTTATTAAAGTGTATATATAAAAAGAGTTACAAAAAACAAAAATCTGAAGTTACGAATTATCAATATTTTCCATTGATTTAGCAGGCTTGAATCAGCACTGTGATATGGATAGACTGGATTTGACTAGGGGCGATGGCATTCCGCCCAGCGTAGCCGATCGCAAATTACCTATTGATGTCATCAGTAGATAGACTAAAAACCATGATCAGTAAAGAATTCTACCCTTGATGCCTATATGTAAACTGCGCTTGTCTGAAGTAGATTAGTTAAATAAAATGGGCTTGTAAAAAATTATTAATTTTCCCAATATCATCTAGATTTGGCTAAGATGTCGCTTCGGTATCTAGTGCGGCGATTTCTTGGAGTGATTGCCAACCAGCTTGCCATTGCGAACCATCTTGCAATAATTTGGCGTTCATCCAAAACCGGACATGAGGATCACAAGCGGCTACCATCTCAGCGTAAACCCACTTACCTTGATTTTTGCGGTTGACGACTTGAAAGTGTCTCCAACCATCTACTTTTTTTGTGGCTGTCCATTTAGAACCCAGCAGATAAGGAAATTTCTGTTTTTTAGTCATTTGTCAATAGTTAATTTTATTTCTTGATAAATATTTACATTACTGTATCGTACTAATAGCTGTGGGTTAAATGCAATTGTTTACAGTCATTGCACTTAACCCACAGCTACCGATTTCTACGTTGAAATCAGATTGATTGTGATATTCAAGAATTTTAGTCAAAATACTTGTTTTACTTAAAACCCAGCGAAACCATAAATTAAAATACAACAAATCAGCTAAATACTTTTGCTTTCTGTCATTTGCTGATACTTAGTGCTGCTAGCGGGCTTATTTAAACGCAATTGGTTGCATTCTAGTACCCGTTATATCTCATATCTCGGTCGTATCTTTCCTGTCTTTCGTATCTGTCACCTCTGTCGTATCTATTATCTCGGTCGTATCTGTCGTATCTGCCACCTCGGTTATATGTCTGAGGAACTGCAAATTGAGCGCGACAACCGTTTCTCACCCAAACGCGATCGCGGACATAACCCCAATTTCCTCTACAACTCGCGTCAGATACCTGTCTGATAAATCTCACGCGGCCTCTGCCTATATAACAGACATTCCGGCGATTATTCACACTTTCACAAGTAACGATTTCTCGTGCTGATGCGGGAGGAGCAAAACTTAAAAGTGTACTGATACTACTGGCAACAGCTAAGGTAGTAGCTATGACTGAAAAACGTCTAAGCATAATCAATTTATCTCCGTGAATATAACACCATGACAATTAAGTAAGTTTGGTGAAATCCAAACTATATTGATCATAAAATTCGAGATGAATGACCAAATATGCCAAAAGTCACGATTATAACTGTGATAAAAGTCATATCTCTGAATGAAGCAGCCTACCGTCAACTCAATTGGAGTTTATTTTGCTCTGTCTTGATAATTTACTGATATGAAATGACCGTGACTTATGGCACGGTTTTCAGTATGATTACGGTTTAACTAAAGATACTGGCTTTTTCTAGCTTACGCATATCCCCAGGTAAGTAGACTCAACAGCATGAACTAAAAGGTAATACTACTACCTGATGAAGACGTGAAGACCGATCCAGCTATTGGTGCTGAAATTCATAGAATAACCATATATAGCGGGGAATCGGGAATGGGGAATTGGGAATGGGGAAGGGGTAATTAACTTCCGACTTCCGAAAACACCGACTTCCGAAAACACCGCCCTAATTTATATTTGCATCTGCGCGTCTACGTTCCTCAATCAGCCTATGCAACCGACTAATCCAAACCAATTTACAGAAAAAGCTTGGGAAGCGATCGCCCACACTCCTGAGATAGCTAAACAGCATCAACAACAGCAGATAGAAAGCGAACACCTGATGAAAGCCCTCCTCGAACAAGAGGGTTTAGCCAGTGGGATTTTGACGAAAGCAGGTGTGAACTTACAAAAAATTAGCGATCGCACCGAACAATTTATCCAACGTCAACCAAAAGTCTCAGGAAACAGCACTTCTGTATACTTGGGGCGGAGTTTAGACACGCTGTTAGACCGTGCTGAAGGACATCGGAAAGATTTCCAAGACGAATATATTTCTATTGAACACCTATTGCTGGCTTACCCAAAAGACGATCGCTTCGGCAAAGGTTTATTTCAAGAATTCCGTTTAGATGAAAACAAACTAAAAGATATTATTAAACAAGTTCGTGGGAGTCAAAAAGTGACCGACCAAAATCCAGAAGGCAAGTACCAATCGCTGGAAAAATACGGGCGTGACCTCACAGAAGCAGCCCGTCAAGGTCAACTTGATCCGGTGATTGGGCGCGATGATGAAATTCGCCGCACTATTCAAATTTTGTCTCGCCGTACCAAAAATAACCCTGTGTTGATTGGTGAACCAGGTGTGGGTAAAACTGCGATCGCGGAAGGTCTAGCACAGCGTATTGTGGCGGGTGATGTTCCCCAATCTCTCAAAGACCGCAAGTTAATCTCTCTCGATATGGGGGCGATGATTGCGGGAGCGAAATTCCGAGGAGAATTTGAAGAACGTTTAAAAGCTGTCTTAAAGGAAGTCACCGAATCCGGCGGGAATATAGTTCTATTTATCGATGAAATTCATACCGTCGTCGGTGCTGGTGCAACTCAAGGCGCGATGGATGCGGGTAACTTACTCAAACCCATGTTGGCGCGGGGTGAGTTGCGTTGTATCGGGGCGACTACTTTAGATGAATATCGTAAATATATAGAGAAAGACGCAGCTTTAGAAAGACGTTTCCAACAAGTTTACGTAGATCAGCCCAGTGTAGAAGATACCATCTCTATTTTGCGGGGATTGAAGGAACGCTATGAAGTTCACCACGGGGTGAAAATTTCTGATAGTTCCTTAGTTGCAGCCGCTACCTTGTCTAGTCGTTATATTAGCGATCGCTTCCTTCCAGATAAAGCCATTGACTTGGTAGACGAAGCCGCCGCTAGGCTCAAAATGGAAATTACTTCTAAGCCAGAAGAACTAGACGAAATTGACCGCAAAATTTTGCAGTTGGAAATGGAGAAGCTGTCTTTGCAAAAAGAAAGTGATGCAGCTTCCCGTGAACGGTTAGAAAGATTAGAAAAAGAACTGGCGGATCTCAAAGAAGAACAAAGAACCCTCAACGCTCAATGGCAGTCAGAAAAAGATATCATTACCAAAATTCAGTCTGTCAAAGAAGAGATTGATAAAGTTAACTTAGAAATTCAGCAAGCCGAGAGAAACTACGACCTCAACCGCGCCGCCGAATTAAAATATGGCAAGTTAACCAATTTACATCGCCGACTCGAATCCGCCGAAAGTGAACTCGCTAACGCCCAAAGAACCGGCAAATCGCTATTGCGGGAGGAAGTCACCGAAGCGGACATTGCGGAAATTATTTCTAAGTGGACAGGAATTCCCATTAGTAAGTTAGTGGAATCGGAGAAAGAGAAACTCCTACATTTAGAAGACGAATTGCATCACCGAGTCATTGGACAATCCGAAGCGGTGACGGCTGTTGCTGATGCGATTCAGCGATCGCGCGCTGGTTTGGCTGATCCCAATCGTCCTACTGCTAGCTTTGTCTTCCTTGGCCCCACAGGCGTAGGTAAAACCGAGTTAGCCAAAGCTTTGGCGGCGTATATGTTCGACACCGAAGAAGCATTGGTGCGGATTGATATGTCGGAATATATGGAGAAACACGCGGTTTCACGGTTAATTGGTGCGCCTCCTGGTTATGTAGGCTACGAAGAAGGCGGACAACTCACGGAAGCGATTCGTCGCCGTCCCTATGCAGTGATTCTCTTTGACGAAATCGAGAAAGCACACCCCGATGTGTTTAATATTTTCCTGCAAATTCTCGATGATGGTCGTGTGACTGATGCCCAAGGTCATACCGTGGACTTTAAGAACACCATTATTATTATGACCAGTAACATCGGTTCACAGTATATTCTCGATGTGGCTGGGGATGATTCCCGCTATGATGAAATGCGTCATCGGGTAATGGAAGCCATGCGGAGTAGTTTCCGTCCTGAGTTTCTCAACCGGATTGATGAAATTATTATCTTCCACGGTTTGGATAAGCGAGAATTACGGCAGATCGTTCAATTACAAGTGGAAAGATTACGGGAAAGATTGGGCGATCGCAAGATGTCCCTACGCCTCTCAGAAGCGGCTCTTGACTTTTTAGCCGAAGTAGGATACGACCCTGTATTTGGGGCGCGTCCACTCAAGCGAGCGATTCAGCGTGAGTTAGAAACGCAAATTGCTAAGGCGATTTTGCGCGGTGAATTTAACGACGGAGATACAATTTTTGTCGATGTCCAGAATGAAAGATTGTCCTTTAGTCGTTTACCTGTTGAGGTGTTTAGTAGTTAGTTAACCAAAAATTAACTCATCTATATTGCCAGCAAAGACGCATTTTTATTCATATGTGTCTTTGCATTTTTTGCTATTTTCAATCATTGAATTAATTTATGGTTGGAATGCTGTAATACCAATTCTCTATGAAGTTGCACCAAATAAATGATGTAGAGACGTTGCATACAAAGTCTCTACAGTATGGAATAAAGTACATCTTCATCAAGAAATGGTATGAGCAGAATAGTTATTTTTTATCTGGGAATAAATTTAATATTTAACTAATATCGAATTAGGATAATTAGTATGGATTTTTACTCAGCATTCATCACAGGCTAAATGCTGGGCTACCGCTAACAAACTCACCATCGGCTAACACCGCACTCTGCTAACAGCACTTTCAAGTTAGACTCGGAATATATATGGTTTAATTAGTAATAAGATTCTTATTTTTTTATAAACACATATAGTTCATTTATTTTGGTAAAAACACGATGGCAGCAGACTATCCAGATATTGATATTGCGCCATTTATCGATCATGCCTTGTTAACGCCAACAGCTACACCAGAGCAGGTTGAGCAATGGTGTCAACAAGCTGATAGATTTAATTTTGCGTCGGTGTGTGTATACCCCGTTCATGTCAAACAAGCCACAGAACTTCTACATGGGAAAAAACCAAAGTTTGTACAGTCATTGGTTTTCCCACAGGGGCGACAACGGGGGCTGTGAAGTTATATGAAGCGCAAGAAGCAACAGAAAACGGGGCTACAGAGTTAGATGTAGTCATGAATTTAGGTTGGTTAAAAATTGGTAAAACTGATGCTATTCACCGAGAAATTGCTGAAATCTGTGAGGAGACTGGGCAAACAGTCAAGGTGATTTTGGAAACTAACCTATTGACAGATGCAGAAAAAAAACTAGGGGCTGAAATTGCAATGGATGCAGGTGCAGCCTTCCTAAAAACCAGTACAGGCTGGAATGGTGGGGCGACAGTCTCCGATGTACGGCTGTTGAAGGAAGTTGCACGGGACAGAGTTGGAATTAAAGCTTCTGGGGGAATTCGTACCCTAGAGCAAGCCTTAGACTTAATATTAGCGGGTGCGACTAGATTAGGCACATCTCGCGGTATTGATTTGATCCGAGGGCGCTATAACTTGGAGAAAGATGGATAGTCTGAGTCATTTGTCATTTATTTTTTGTCTTCACATAATGACTAGTGACTAAGAACTAATAATTAATAACTAATGAGTAGAACCTATAAAGCCACGGGTATTAATCTTAAAACCCAGGTGCTGGGAGAATCAGATAAAATAGTAACCATTTTGACAAGGGAATTCGGGTTGATTCGAGCAGTAGCCCCAGGCGCGCGCAAACACAATTCTAGTCTTGGGGGTAGAAGCGGGATGTTTGTAGTCAATGACCTACTGATTGCTAAGGGGCGATCGCTCGATAAAATTACTCAAGCCCAAACAGTGAAAACTTATCCTGGTTTAGCCCAAGATTTGGGAAAATTAGCAGCGAGTCAGTATTTAGCGGAAATAGTTCTTTGTCAGGCGTTAACTGAACATCCCCAAGAAGAACTATATGAATTACTCAATGAACATCTCCAGCGTTTAGAAACTGTACCCAAAAATCAGCAGTCTAGTATTTTAGCCTGTCTCGCCCATGCGGTTTTCCACTTCTTAGCATTAGCAGGACTCACCCCCCAAGTCCAAACCTGTTGCTTAACTCAACGTCATCTCACCCCAGACTGGACAAATCCCCATTGGCAAGTAGGCTTTAGCATCTCATCAGGTGGCATTGTTTGTTTAGAAGCTTGGGAAAATTTGCGAAAAGCCGCCATTAGGGAAGCAGGGGGGCAGGGGGGCAGAGAGAACTCTGAGCGGAGGTTTCCTCCGCTCAGAAGTTCGGAGGAGCAGGGGAGAAAAATCATTACCCAGTCCCCAATCCCCAGTCCCCAATCCCCAGTCCCCAGTCCCCAGTCCCCAACCCCCCAATACCAAACCGTTATCCATCGCCAAGAAATCCCCGTGATTTCTGTCAGATTAAATTCTTATGAACTGGCCATGCTCCAACAGCTCTCACAACCAGAGATAATGCAAAGTAGCACCATCAAAGATGAAAGCTGGTTATCTGTAGAGCAGATTTTACGCCAGTATGCTCAGTATCATTTAGGTCGCCCTATTCGCTCCGCCTCTTTAATCGATTCTTATTTTGCTGCCAACCATGATGCAACCGTCTGATTTTGATACGAAAATTCTGCCGTTGTCACCCCCACACGCCAGAAAACAGAATAGGGCATCGGCTCCTACTACTGCACCCAGTTATTTAAATGCTGTTCCTCATTCACTGCCCATTCACACCCACAGCCAAGAAATGTCCGGTGAAGGCATTTCCCATCAAAATAAATCTTGGACATCGGAAAAACTCAACCAGATGTACCAGAGCCTTTAAAGCTAATGCAGCCAGATGACAATCCTGCTGGTGAACAAACTAATGGACATAGTAATCATCAACAGTCCACTACTCCAAAAACAGAATCCCCATCAGCAGGTGATTCTGGTGTTGGAGGAGTCATAACTTCCGATGGGCAGCCACAGCAGGGTTTTGGGGCTGTCCTGAAAAATCCCAACTTTCTCGCGCTTTGGGGTGGTCAGGTATTTTGTCAGCTAGCAGATAAAGTCTATTTAGTATTGATGATTGCTTTGATTAACAGTGAATTCCAAGGCAGCAATCAAAGCATCAGTGGTTGGGTATCGGCTTTAATGATGGCGTTCACGATTCCGGCTGTGCTGTTTGGTTCGGTGGCGGGTGTGTTTGTCGATCGCTGGTCAAAAAAGGCTGTGTTAGTTGCTACTAATGCTTGGCGGGGCATTTTAGTTTTAGTAATTCCTCTGTTACTGTGGTTGACTCATGATTGGCAGCCCATAGGGATGCTACCTGTAGGTTTTGCGATTATTTTGGCGGTAACTTTTTTAGTGTCTACCTTGACGCAGTTTTTTGCCCCAGCAGAACAGGCGGCGATTCCTTTAGTAGTTAAAGAACAGGATTTACTCTCAGCGAATTCTTTATATACAACCACAATGATGGCATCGGTAATTGTGGGGTTTGCTGTAGGAGAACCGTTACTTGCTTTGGCGGATACGATTTGGGCGCAACTGGGTGGTCATAACGGCTTTGGGAAGGAACTTTTGGTGGGTGGTAGCTATGCGATCGCCAGTATTATTTTGTTATTACTAGCCACTAACGAAAAAACTCACGCCCCAGAAACGGAATTTCCCCACGTGTTGTCCGACTTGCAGGACGGTTTACGCTATCTCAAAGAGAACTATCATGTTCGTAATGCCTTACTGCAATTGACCATTTTATTTTCTGTGTTTGCCGCACTGACGGTTTTAGCTGTGCGGATGGCAGAAATTATTCCTCACTTAAAAGCTTCTCAGTTCGGCTTTTTATTGGCGGCTGGTGGTGTGGGAATTGCTATTGGTGCGACCTTGATTGGTCAATTCGGGCAACGTTTTTCCTATAATCAACTGAGCTTATTTGGCTGCGTAGGTATGGCAGCATCTTTAATCGGTTTGTCTGTATTTACCACACAATTGGGTTTAGTCTTACTTTTAGTCACAACGCTGGGTGTGTTTGGGGCTTTGGTGGGTATTCCCATGCAGACAACCATTCAAACAGAAACTCTACCAGCTATGCGGGGTAAAGTCTTCGGCTTACAGAATAACGTTGTGAATATTGCCTTATCTCTACCTTTAGCATTAGCAGGGGTAGCGGAAACCTTTGTGGGTTTAAAAGCTGTATTTATGGGATTAGCCGCGATCGTCATTTCTGGCGGGATTTTAACTTGGTATAACTCCCGTGATTAATATCAGCTATTTCATCCAAATTTTTTATCAATGCCAGGCGATCGCTTCTGCATTCAAAGCCAAACCTTTCATGCTAAACTAATCTCATAAAAATTTGACTTAACTTTGCTGGCAATCAGTTGGATACTTACCAGGAATCCCTGTGATCAACGTACTTCTACTTACAAGTGAAAAACACAGTAAATCAGCCCATAGACTATCTGCTTTATAACAGAATCAAGCCGATTTTTATGGTCAGTTTAGAGTGAAAACACAAGCAATAGGCAACCAGCAACCCGACAGATAACACAAACAATTCAAAATAAATAATCAACCCTGCTCTTCTGATAGCTGATCAAGAATGCGTATAGCCTGGATTGGAAAAAAGTCACCCTTTTGTGGCAACGTTACTTACAGTAGAGAAATCACTAACTCTTTGTTAGATCGCGGGCATCAAGTTAGCTTTCTACACTTTGCTCAAGAAGAATCTGAAAGTGACAATTGGCCAAACTTTCAAGAAGTTTCTTTGCCTTTCATTTATAAATCGCAGGTTTACACCATACCAACTTTAAAAGCCACAAAGGTTTTAACAGAGTCACTTAGGGAAATCAAACCGGATATTGTCCACGCTTCTTTGACTTTATCTCCCCTAGATTTTTTTCTACCGGAAATTTGTGATCAATTAAATTTGCCCCTAGTGGCTACATTTCATACGCCATTTGCAGGGAAAGGGGCGAAGCTAATTTCAGGAACCCAGCTTTTAGCCTATCAACTCTACGCGCCTTTTTTGGATAACTACGATCGCGTCATTGTCTTTTCTCAAATTCAGCGAGAATTGTTAGGCAATATGGGTGTACGCGACAAAAAAATTGCAGTTATTCCCAATGGTGTAGATATAGATAAATACTCTCCTGGTTATTCGGAAGTTAAAGCAGAATTCAAAGCAGAACGTTTGTTTGTTTATCAAGGCAGAATCGCTCCCGAAAAAAATGTAGAATCTCTATTGAGAGCTTGGAAGCAAGTCAACATGGGAGCAGGTAGCAAATTATTAGTTGTTGGTGATGGCCCTTTAAGAGCTTCTTTAGAGCCATTTTATGGTGCTGAATACGGTATTATCTGGCTAGGATTTGTCGCTGATGAAGAGCGACGCATTAAGATTTTACGCGGTGCAGATGTCTTTATTTTGCCTTCATTAGTGGAGGGATTGTCTTTATCTTTATTAGAGGCGATGGCTTGTGGACTAGCTTGTATAGCCACAGATGTCGGTGCAGATGGGGAAGTCTTAGAAAAAGGTGCAGGAGTCGTTGTCAACCCGAAAACTGCGCGATCGCAACTACGTACTCTGTTACCCTTATTTCAAGACCATCCTGAATTAACAACTTTGCTAGGACAAAAAGCCAGAAACCGTGTACTAGACCTTTACACTCTCAGTAAAAACATTACTAAATTAGAAGAACTTTATCAAGAAGTTTTAGCATCACAGCCTGTAGGTCTGATTTAGGATTGATACTCAGTTAAAAAGATGCGCCGGAACTTGTCTTTTATTCTGAAAATTGATACCCGTTAATTTGACTGAATTTTCGGGAATTATGTATATATGGTCATACCTTCCCCATGAAGTCAATTAATAATGGATATTAGAGATTTAGCTGCACAAAATGATTTAGGTAGTCTTGTGCAGAATTGTCAGGCAGAGTTTCTATCACGACAGTATCTCGTGGGTATATCGATAATAACGTCGTTATTATTCGTAATATTAGTAGTATCCCGCAATGTCGATATATTTATTGCCCTACTTCTGGTTTTGGGTGTATTTTTAATCTCTACTGCTATATATTTTGCAGTATTTCTGGCGAATAAAAATAAAGAATTATTTGTCTACGAAAATGGATTTATTTATGTTAATAAGGATAATTATATTATAACTAAATATGAGGATGTTAAAGAAATATTTCAACAAATTATCACAACATCCGTCAATGGAATTTCTACTTCAACACAATATAAATACACAATCCATCTTAAAAATCACGTTAAGCCCATATCTCTGACAAATATTTTTCAAGATATTGGACAAGCGGGAGAGTATATCCAAAATAAAATATTACATCACCAATTACCTGTAGTTTTATCTGCTTATCAAAGAGGTGAAAACGTTAAATTTAAAGATATTACAGTTAACCAAAATGGACTAATTATTGAGAAAAAATCATTACCTTGGGAGCAAATTAAAAATATTAAAGTAGTTCAAGGTCAAGTATTAATATTAAAAGAGCGTGGAGATTTACTACTCAACATTGCAGCTATTCCCAATATCTATGTATTTTTGAATTTGTTATATGAAATTATGGCTGTCTCCAAGCCGCAAACTACAACTCCCAGCAAAGGTAATGATATTTACCTAAATCTCAAAATCAGCCAAGCTGAAGCTGTATCAGGCTGTCTAGAAAAAGAAGTTAGTTTTAGTCGTTGGGAAATTTGTGACGAATGTCACGGTTCAGGGTTAGATAGTCGAGGAAATCAATGTTTTGTCTGTTTGGGAGAGGGACAAAACCAAGTCGTGAGAAAAATCCAGATTACAATTCCGCCTCATAGTGTAGCAGGCGATCGCCTCACCATTGCGGGAGAGGGGAACGCAGGTCGTCGCGGTGGTGAACCTGGTGATTTATATATTGATTTAGATATTCAATAGCTAAAACCTAAACTAGTAGGTTGTTCGTAAATCCGCTTTAACGTGTTGACATCTCTATGAGAAATAAACGGTGAATTGCGGACTTGGGAAAAGTAAAGCGCGTCCGTTTCTAGGGGACTATGACCCCAAATTCCCAAAGCGTGACCGAGTTCGTGACGAGAAGCTGCTAAAAGATAACGACCAGTTTGGCTAGGACTCAATAAAATACTGACACGGTGCAGTAAAACATGATCAAGAGTATATAACTCATAGCGAGTTAAAGCAGAACGCGCACGCGGACTTCTATCTTCACGGGAAAACTCTAAAGGTGGCGTTTTGCGCTCGATGGTAATATCAGCTATGTCTGAAGACTCTACTACTAGTAAAGGTAAAAAATCATTCCACTCTTGAACAGTATCTAAAACACTATTAAACCAAACTTGCGCCTGTTGCTCATTAATTCCCGTTGGTCGTTGAATAAACACTTTCACAGGCAATTTCGACCACAATAAATAACCGACTTCAGTAGTGGCTATTTGCGAGAAATAGTCACCACTATTAGTGTTATCTTGCCATTGAGCCAGCGTAGGCGGTAGCGGATGGGTTTTGGCTGGAGGTAGTTTTGGGGAAACAGCAAAACCTGAGAAATTAGTTAAAACAATTAGCAGCCCCGTGGCGATCGCCAATACCAAGGCTGCTAATAACTGCTTGTTAATCAACTTGTTCAGGGTATTAGGTTTTGGGTTTGACATACTCCTTGACCTAAAGGTACAAGGATTCCCTAAGTCTCACGGCTTAGATTTCTGCTTCTTAGCAACTGCCTCCACCCCAAAGGTTTTTCGGTCTTGTGTTTGCTCCACAGACTTAAATTCCCGGATGTCCCTCGGTATGTACTCAACTGTAGCACAAAGCCGCCCTAGAAGCGATGCACTGAGTGCCACACTGAGCCTGTCGAAGTGCTTGCCGAAGTGGACGGGGTTTCAGACCCAGAGGTTTCGATGAAGTATTATTTCCCATCTACCTAACTCCTGGTAACTAGATTTTGACTTATTTTAGCCAACCAGCACTTAAAACTACTGTTAAACCGAGAAAAATCACTGTTAATGCCCAAGTAATGCGGTTTAAAGTATTTTCTGCGCTTTTGGTGCTGGTAAATAACTGTGCTTGTCCACCAATAGAAGCAATACCATCACCTTTGGGGCTATGGAGTAATACTAAAACGATAACGCCCAAGGCAGAAATCGCCCAAATAGCTTGCAAAATATTCATTACTGTCATGGTAGCAATCTCTTTTGATCAAAGGTTTTAAAATATGGTCGGGGTTGGGGATTGGGGACTGGGGATTGGGGACTGGGGATTGGGGATTGGGTGGACAAGGTAGACAAGGGGGAATTGAGTTCCCCACTCAGCAACCAGCACTCCCAACTCCCACTCAGCACTCCCCACTCAGCACTCAGCACTCAGCACTCAGCACTCAGCACTCTCTACAACCCTACTGGTATAGGTGTGCGAGGGCGTTGTACGTCGTATTCTGCTGGTTTGAGCAGCGATCGCCCGGTCATTTCTGGTGGTTGGGGTAGTTGTAAAATGTCTAAAATCGTGGGCGCGATGTCGGCTAGTCTGCCATCACTCCGCAATTCGACATTTGTACCGTAGCCAGGGATTTTGGCTTTTTCACCTTCCACTAAAATTAGGGGAACTGGGTTAGTGGTGTGAGCCGTCCAAGAATTACCTGCTTCATCTAGCATATACTCGGCGTTGCCATGATCGGCGGTAATAATAGCTGTACCACCGGCTTTGCTCACACCTTCTAACAGACGACCTAAACAATTATCTACTGTTTCAATGGCTGTGACAGTAGCATCCATTTGACCAGTATGACCCACCATATCTGGGTTTGCATAGTTGATCACCACCAAGGAGTAGATGCCTTTGGCAATGGCGGCGATCGCTACATCAGTTACGGCTGCGGCTGACATGGCCGGGGCTTTGTCATAGGTCGCTACCATTGGACTGCTGACTAATTCCCGGTCTTCTCCCGCAAATGGTTCTTCTAAACCCCCGTTAAAGAAATAGGTAACGTGGGCGTATTTTTCGGTTTCCGCAGTCCGAAACTGCTTCAAGCTATGATTGGCGATGACTTCACCCAGAATATTACTCAAATTCTGTGGTTCAAAGGCCACATTTACGGGCAAATCGCCATCGTACTGGGTAAATGTCACAAAAGACAGAGGCTTGACTTGCTCTCTGGGAAACCCTGTAAATTCTTCGCTGACAAACGCTTGAGTTAATTGTCTAGCACGGTCAGGGCGGAAGTTGAAGAAGATCACCCCGTCTTCTGGCTCGACTGCGCCAGGAGCAATACGTACTGGCACAATAAATTCATCTGTCACCCCTTCAGCGTAGGATGCTTGTAAGACATCCACCGCTTTGCGACCGTCACCGTTGCCAGTTTGGGTCATGACGTTATAGGCTTGTTGGACTCGATCCCAACGGCGATCGCGATCCATTGCATAGTAACGACCACTAACGGTTACAATGCGTCCAATGCCTACACGGTTAATGTAGTCTTCTATCGCACTGATGGCTTTAATTCCATCTGTGGGTGCAGTGTCACGGCCATCAGTGATGGCGTGGATACAAACTTCTGAAATTCGCTGATCTTTGGCTAAGTCAAGTAGTCCGAACAGATGGGTGATATGTGAGTGTACTCCACCCTCAGAACACAGCCCAACTACATGCAGCTTGCCATTCCGAGAGCGAACTTCCTGGCAAATTTTGACAAGAGCTGAGTTGCTGAGGATAGAACCATCCTCCACAGCATCAGAAATGCGTACCAATTCCTGGGGTACGACTCGACCTGCGCCAATGTTCAAATGACCAACTTCCGAGTTACCCATTTGACCCTCTGGCAATCCTACGGCTTTCCCTGATGTGTGGATGAGAGTATGCGGGTAGGCTGCCCATAAACTTCCCATTACTGGCGTTTTGGCAGCGATAATAGCGTTTCCTCGCTTCTCCTCGCAGTAGCCCCATCCGTCTAAAATGACTAGCACCACAGGAGCAACAGGTGCTTTGGTCATAGTAAAATTGCCCTTTACTTTTTGTAATAACCGAATGATACCACTGCTACCCACCACTGCAAGTGAATTTCTGCCTATTAACTTCTTTCATGACATAATTCCATGTTTTTTATCTTTTCTTAAATTTTATTGATTGTCGCGAATATTTTGTGATAAAAGCCCGCAATTAACAGCACAGAAAGCTACAGCATGAAGAGAGCTAAATCTGACAAGGGTTTTGAGATTTGGTTGTGTTAACTTGACTGGAAGGAACGCAACCTAATTTGACATTGGTATTAACTTATAAGAATAAGCATTTTTGCAGAGTGGAGTTAGTATAACGTTAATCAAAATTAGGGTTGTTTGATATTCTCACAGAAAGTATCAAGCTATCCTCATTAAGAACTTCCACTAATTTGTAAAATTAATACCTCCACTACTTTGCTAACCTGAATAAAGTGACATCAAAAGTTAAAGAGGATCAAGAACAGCTATGTACGTGCTAATTGGTGGAGCAGGCTTAGTGGGTCTCTCTTTGGCTCAAAGGTTGGTAGAACTAGGACATACTGTGGCTGTGATTGATGTTGACCCTACTGCTTGTCGCTATGCTCGTGAACAAGTAGGAGCAATTGCTTTTGAAGGGAGTGCAGTTAGTACAGAAGTTTTGTTAGAAGCTGGAATCCGTAAAGCCAATGCGTTAGCTGCAATGCTTCGTAGTGATGCTTTAAACCTAGCAATGGTCACTTTAGCCAAACACTATGGTGTGACCCATATTTTAACTCGGATGCGCCATTCTGATTTTGCTGAACCCCTACGTTTGGCAGGAGCAAATCATATTATTAGCACTGTGGATTTAGCCGTTTCCACAATGGTAAATGCCATTGAATATCCACAAGTAGAATCAATGATGCACTTTGAGCAAGGGCAGATTGAAGTATTAAAACTCTCTATCCCCAACAATTGTTATGTTGTTGGTCGCAGCCTGGCTGAAATTGCCCAAGATTCCCGCTTTCCCTTTGGCTCTCTCATTATTGGTTATCAAGCCCATCCCCACGAAGATTTAACAATTCCTAACGGCAGCACAGTCCTAGAACCAGGTTCGACTGTCTTGATTGTGACCAAACCTGGGTCTTTACATCAAGTAATTGACTTTATTGAAGGCTGTAAATAAAGTAAGTAAATTACATGAAATCATCCCTACATTTTTGTTTAACAATTGCTTTGATGTTTCTGCTGGCATCTTGTACATCATTAGAAAATTCATCAAAATTACAATCCTCTCCTAATCCGACAAAATCATCTGCAACAGTGGTGACTGTGGATAAAAATTTTCAGATAGCAATGGGTCAAACTATCTATGTGCCTATCTATTCCCATATCTATCATGATGATCGCCAACAGATTTTAAATTTAGCAGCAACCCTCAGCATTCGTAATACAGATTTGACCAATCCTATCATCATTACTTCTGTGCGTTACTATGACTCAGATGGTAAATTAGTTAAGCAGTATTTAGAGCAACCAATTAAAATTGATGCCTTAGCCTCAACTGATTTTTATGTATCTAGAAACGATACTAGTGGCGGTTTAGGAGCAAATTTTATTGTAGAGTGGGTAGCACAAACAGAGGTTTCTGAACCGATAGTAGAGGCAGTTATGATTGCTACTGAATTTCAGCAAGGGGTTTCTTTTGTTAGTTCTGGTAAAGTCATCAAAAGCCGCAGAAAATAAGGGACTTACAACTAAAATAAATATACAATCGTTCTGGTGAGCAGGGGGCAGAGGGAAAGAGGGTTTTAGCCTAGTTTACCTTTCTTAAGATAGTTAGGTTTTTTCTCACCGACTTACTTAAATCTATTAATCATCTTCTAATTTCAGCAATTGTTCGTCAATTTTTCTGAGTCGTTCTCGAACAATGTCTTCGGCAATAATCCGCTTACGCATCGCTTCAGTGAGCGCGCCTTTCTCCGCTAATAGTAATCGACGACGAATAGCATCAAGTTTAGTAAATTGATCACCTTTAACATCAAACTCATCGGAACGGCGATTGTAGAATTCTCGTAATGTTTTTTCCGCAGCTGCTACTTGCACCTGATAACTTGAGCGCATCTCTTCATAAACAGCTTTTGGTAATACCCCTGTTCTTAATAAAGTATCTAATTCATCCTGTGCTGCTTTAGCTGTGATGAGTTGGGCTTGCAATTCTTCTAGTTGCTGATGAGAGGTTGATGATTGAGATAACTGTAACCGTTTTACCAACCACGGCAAACTTACTCCTTGCCCAAGTAAGGATAGTAATACTGTGCCAAAAACTATAGCAATGAGTTGTTCTCTACCTGTCACTGTTGCTGGAATGCTGAGTGCCAGTGCCATAGAAAGAGAGCCTTTGATGTTACCAAAAAACAAGACGTGCTGCCAGCGCGAAGGAATGGGACGATCAAACCAACCTACTATAGCTAACAGGGGATAAACAGAGATTATTCTTCCTGCTTGATAGGCAACAATTGCTAACACAACAGCAGGTAAAGTTCGCCAAAAAGTAATTAAGTCAATTTCTAAACCAATGAGTAGGAAAATAAAGCTATTCACTCCAAAAGCGATAGATTCCCAAAAACTGAACAGTGTTAATCGAGTGGAAGCGGAAACTTTATCTGAAACGCCTAAATTCCCGACAATTAGCCCAGCTACAACCACGGCTACTGCACCGGAAACACTGAAAAATTGCCCAATTTGAAATGCGCCTAGAGCTACAGCCACCGTCAGTAGAATACTACTAAGCGGCTCATCTGAACGGACAAATAAACCTGTACTTAAATATCCTACAGCCAAGCCTACGAGTGTTCCACCGACAATCACCACAAACAATTCTTGACATCCATCTAAAATTGTCAGTGAACCAGCTGCGTTAAATTTAACAATCAAACTGAATAAAACTAAAGCTATACCATCGTTAAATAAACTTTCGCCTTCAACAATGGTGGAAAGACGAGAAGGGACAGACACCTCTTTAAATACAGCGATTACCGAAACCGTGTCGGTGATTGCCAAAATTACCCCAGCCAGTAATGCTGCTGTCCAATTCAATCCCAGTCCAAATTTTAACAAGACCGATGTGACAGTTGCAGAAATTACCACTCCTGGCCCTGCTAATAAAGCTATGGGTTTAATGGTGCTGCGGAGACGACTGATATCTGTATTGATAGATGCCTCGAAGATCAGAATCGGCAAAAATAGGTTGAGAATTAGGGAATCACTCAGCCCAATACGCCTGGGCAAAAGTTCAGTGATCGCTAACCCAGCTAAAACCAAACCTGTGACATAAGGAACTCGTAGCCAACGACTGAGAAGAGCTACAATCGTGGCTACTAGTAGCAGAATAATGGAAATATTAACTAATTCAGCAACATTCACTGTGGTTATCAAGAAATAGTAGCAGCACCATTTTGCCGTGAATTACTGATAATTTTGAATATTCCATCAGACTTACTTCTTCTTAGTGGATGCTTTAGCAGCTTTGGCAGCTTTTTTAGCCGCTTTTTCTGCCGCGATCGCTTCTAATTTTGCCGCTTCTTTTTCTTCGGCAATTTTTCCGAGATAGTAGTGGTAATCACCTAAATAAACGCGGAATTCACCATCACGAATTTCCACAATTTTATTCGCCACTTGGGAAATAAAATATCGGTCGTGAGAAACTACAATCGCTGTACCATCATAGTTTTGCAGTGATTCTTCTAACATTTCCTTGGCGGGAATGTCGAGGTGATTTGTCGGCTCATCCAGAATAATTAAGTTTGCCGGACGTAACAGCATTTTCGCTAATGCTAAACGGGCTTTTTCTCCCCCACTTAATGCACCAACTTGTTTAAATACTGTGTCCCCACTAAATAAAAACTTCCCTAAAAGTGTGCGGACATCTTCATTTTTCCAGTCAGGAACTTCATCGTGAATGGTTTCCATGACTGTTTTATTTAAATCCAAAGCTTCCGCTTGATTTTGTTCAAAATAGCCAGGAATGACGTTATGTTCGCCTAATTCTACATTGCCTTCTGTGGGTGGTTCTAAACCCATAATCATTCGCAATAAGGTAGATTTTCCTGCACCATTGTGACCCAGGAAGGCGACGCGATCGCCTCTTTCAATCAACAGATTTGCACCTAAAAATAGAATCTTGTCGCCGTAGATATGGGTTAAATCCTTAATTTTGACTACTTCTCTACCGCTACGGGGTGCGGGGGGAAAGCGGAAATGCAAGGTTCTAACGCTCCCTGTAGGTGCTTCGATGCGTTCGATTTTGTCGAGTTGCTTTTCGCGGCTTTTCGCTTGGGTACTGCGGGTAGCACTAGCACGGAATCTATCCACAAACGCCTGTTGCTTCTCGATTTCTTTTTGCTGGC
Organism: Nostoc sp. CMAA1605; assembly: GCF_021596505.1. Taxonomy (GTDB): domain Bacteria; phylum Cyanobacteriota; class Cyanobacteriia; order Cyanobacteriales; family Nostocaceae; genus Trichormus. Next base: position 22,990 of record NZ_PJIZ01000077.1, read on the forward strand.
GTTCGTAAGCACTCAGTTGTGCTGATTGATTTTCGGCTTTTTGTGTGAGATAAGACGAATAATTGCCTAGATAAGTTGTGGAAACACCGCGTTCAGTTTCGACAATTTGGGTGCAGAGACGATCAAGAAACTCTCGGTCATGGGAAACTATCACCATTGGGGTAGTTAGACCTTTGAGGTAATTTTCTAACCACTCAATGGTTTCTAAATCAAGGTGGTTCGTAGGTTCGTCCAGTAGTAAGACATCGGGTTTTTGCAGAAGGATTTTACCCAAACTCATCCGCATTTGCCAACCGCCAGAAAAAGCACTTACGAGGCGATCGCTATCTTCTGGCTCAAATCCCATCTCTGGGAGGATTTTCCCGATGCGTGCTTCTAAACCATAGCCGTCTAAAGCTTCAAACTGACGCTGTAGGCGATCCAATTTATTAATTAGCGCGTCTAGTTCTTCAGGAGTTGCCGTTTGCATCTCGTGCTGTACCTGCGCCAAAGCCAGCTGTACTGCGTTAGCTTCTTTAAATACAGTCCAAAATTCTTCTCTAACCGTGCGGCCTGGATCTACTTCAAACTCTTGATTCAGATAAGCTATGTGCAGACTAGCAGGACGAATAATTTCGCCAGCCGTCGGTTCGATTTCCCCCATAATGATTTTCAGTTGGGTGGATTTTCCTGCACCGTTCACACCGACTAAACCAATGCGATCGCCTGGCTTGACTTCCCAGTTGATATCTTTGAGAACTTCGCCTGTAGGATAAATTTTACTAATATGTTCTAGTCGCAGCATTGAGTTTTTCTTGGTTAGGAGTTAAGGAATTATGGACAGTTATGGACGAAGCACCAGCACTGTGTCCAATATTAACAAAAATTAACCAAAAATTCCTCTCAAAAACTCTTTTCAGACAAACAATAATCTTGTTTGAGCAATTGAAACAGTCACTTGCTAAATTTTCGCTCTAAAACTGCTACGAAATAAACACCTTCCTCTCTCTTTTCTGTTACCTATTACACGTCACCTGTTGCCTGTACAGCCTGCTGTACTTCCTCAACACTTAATTCTAGAGCTTGTGCTATTTGTTCTATTGTCAAGCCTGCTGCTAACATTGGCGGTACAACTTTTAATTTACCTATACGCACACCCTCTTCTCTACCTTCTTCTTTACCTTCTTCTCTACCTTCTTCTCTACCCTCTTCTCTACCTTCTTCTTTACCTTCTTGGAAAACATCCTGAAAATATCGGGTATTCCTTAACTCACTGAGGCTAAACATTTCCTCTAGCTCCTGCTTAGTGATTGTTGCTACGAAATAAACACCTTCCTCTCTCTTTTCTGTCACCTATTACCCATCACCTGTTGCCTGTACAGCCTGCTGTACTTCCTCAACACTTAATTCTAGAGCTTGTGCTATTTGTTCTATTGTCAAGCCTGCTGCTAACATTGGCGGTACAGCTTTTAACTTACCTATACGCACACCTTCTTCTCTACCTTCTTCTCTACCTTCTTCCCTACCCTCTTCTCTACCTTCTTCCCTACCCTCTTCTCTACCTTCTTCCCTACCCTCTTCCTTACCTTCTTGGAAAACATCCTGAAAATATCGGGTATTCCTTAACTCACTGAGGCTAAACATTTCCTCTAGCTCCTCTTTAGTGATTGTGGGCAACTTATACAACAAGATAGTCTCTATTAATTGTAATAATTGCTGTTGTTTTCTTGGTGAGTCTATTTCTAATTTTGTTCTTTCTACTAAATTTCTCGCTGTGGTGATGGCTGTGTCTTCAGATGACACAATTAATTTAACCGTTGCAATACCAATGGGTAAAGGTGAACTTGTGCTTAACTCATCCAGGTAAATCCGCCTGATTCTTTGACTAACAAAGAATTCTCTGTAATGTTTAATATCTCCTATGTCTATACTTCTGCTTGGGTATAAAACCACAGCACCCCAATCATTTACAGGTTGATTTTGACGTAGATACAAGCATATTTCCGCCATCAGACGTGAATAAATCCCATCATCAGCTTGAAACTGCACTTCTACAAAGTAAATTGGTTGCTCATTTTCTCCATTGGGAACAAATACACCATCGATTCTAAAGGCTGTTTGCTTAATTTCGATGGATGAAAATTGGTAGATGCTAGCAACATCGGGAGAATTTCCAATCAATTCAAAGAATATATCGGGAAATTCCTGAAAGAGACGATAAAAAATACTGTCTGTTTTCACAATTATTGATATGTGAACTTTTACTTATGTATTGTTTTGTGTAGATAAACCATCTCGTACCTCTAACAATCGCTCTTTGGTAACTCCGAGGACGCGTGTGAGTGGTAGCAACAACTTATCATCAAATGCTTCACCTGCATAGATACTGTTTAATTCTGCGGGGGAAATTTTGAAGGTATCACAGAACTTTGTAAACTCTGAATCATTCAAATCTAGTTCTGCTTGTCGTTCTTTTAATAAAAGTGCGATCGCCTTAGTTCCATGCTTAGGGCGTTCACTCACCTGGATATATTTTTTGATTAAACTACTAACTAAATTAATATCTTTACCAGTCACTTTGAGTAAATCAGCGCAAGCTCTTTTTAAAGCTTTCTTTAAAACTTCATCTTCATTCAGAAATTGTATAACTTCATTAGCATATTCTTGCTTAAAAAAACCGACTAAATTACCTTTATGATAAATAGGAACATAATTATCTTGAGTATTTGCTTGCCAGTCTAAAGGTTCATTGCGTAGAGACATAATTGCACCTAGTTAGATTTTGATGCTCACCATTTTAGAAGCATTTACACTAACTCGTCATTGTTGAAATCTGGGATAAATGGTGCATAACTTAATTTTTCAACTTTCTGAAAAAATTGGTGATCTAAATTCTGATTTTTCACTGCATCTCAAAAACCCCTTTCCATAAAGTGAAGTTTTTCCCGTAGAATACCTCTCCACTACAAGGAGAAACTACTGCGTTGGGCGGCTTTGCCGACTTGTTCGTGTAGCGTCTCCTAGAGAAGCAAGTAGCATTAGAGGCTTTCTCTTTTCCCCCTTCCCTAGTAGGGAAGGGGGTTAGGGGGTTAGGTCTAACTTTAACTTTTCCACATAACGAGAAAAATCAGATTCTGATTAACTTATATAACTGATTCCACTGGACACCAAGCACCAATAATCTTTATTCCCTGGTTTTCTTTTTCCGCCAATTCTGAATTTAATAGCAAAAGTTTTTCTAAAATATCGTCTTTAGCATGAAACCCATAAGCTTGCATAACTAATTTATCTAACTGCTGATTTAATTTATAAAGCTGGCTAGTAGGCTCATCAAAAAACTTATTATAGAGTGTGGTGATTCCCCACTGTTTTGACTCCATTTGTTCTGTGCGATATTGATGGAGTTCTTGAGCTTTAGTGCGAATTTGTTGAATTAATTTAGCCTCTGGATTTTGAGGAAAGGGGAATGTTTCAAAACAGGTATTATGAGTATAAGCAATATCTGATTTTAAAGTTGATTTTTGAGCATTCATCCAAATACGATGAACTTTAGATGAAAGGATACCAAAGATATAAAAATCATCAGTAGTGACAACAATTGATTTATCCCCAGGTAGCCAATTCAAAGGAGCAGGAACAAATACAGCCCATTTTGAAACTCTGGGAACTGTAAAATAGAAACGTATAGAGGATAAAGCATTTCTCATTTTGGGAGCATTTTCACCAAATTTCCACCAGTTAATTCTTCTCGTATCCCGACGGTTTTTATCGCGTTCTGGCTTAACATGAGTTTTAAGATACTCAAAGGGTAATAAATAATCACTAGCCTCCTCAATACTCATATCATTAAAATCTATAAGCCAACGTTCCGGCTTACCATGAGGACTTTTAGCAAGATTTGCACCCATTGAAAATAGTTTTAATACCTCTTGATTTTTGGTATCAGCCTTAACCCAGTCTTGTACCTGCTTTTCAGTAACTATAAATCCTTTACCTAATGGTATTACACCCTGAAAGCATTTATTTAAATTAGCTTTTAATCTCACAGCTTGAGAAACATCAACTGTAGATGTTAATGAAGAATTGATTTGTGAAACTACCTGATCATCTAAATAATACTTTTGTGGCTGATCTTTACTCCAATTCACAATACTAACATGAACATTAGCTTCACCAGACCAAGGCTGAGTAGAAACAGCCTCATGAATATAGCCACCATTTTGAGTAATATAATCTAACGCCGCAACTCTACTTTTACCCTGACTAACAGAATTAGTAGAAACTAATCCTGCTCTACCTTTTTCATCAATATGTTCATGCGCCAACCTAAACCAATAAGCACAAAAATCTACAGAATCTTTAACATCAGTAAACCTATTAAAAACTCTATCAATATATTCATCACCTAAAGCAATTCTCATGTGCTTACCACCTAAAAACGGTGGATTACCAATAATTGCATCAGCCTTCACCCATTCATTAAATAGCGCATCTTGACAAACAATATTGTTATCCAAACTATCCAAAGGTAAAGCAGGCTCAGTCAATTTTAAATTATCAATCGCAATCTTCCGCGCAATCATCAGCGTCACTCTAGCCAATTCCACCGCAAAAGGATTTGTATCCATACCAAAAAAATTCAATGGCGTAACAAATCCCATTTGCATTTGTTTATTTTCCGACTTCCGACGCTGAGAAATTTTATCAAGCAATAACATTTCTATCCGCTTGAGTTCTTGATAAGCAATGTAGAGAAAATTCCCCGAACCACAAGCCGGATCAAGTACGCGATAACTTTGTAATTCTAATTGCAATCTTGATAATTCACCGATTGTATTAGCCGCTTCTATTCGCTCTTCCCAATAACGGCTAATTGTCGGACGCACAATTTTCATAATGTCCGCTTCTGAGGTGTAATGAATACCTCGCGCATGACGTTCTATTGTATCTATCGTACTTTCAAATAAATTACCAAAAATAGCTGGACGTACTTGACTCCAATTTTCTTTAGCTGACAACTCCAAAAAGTTTAATTCGTCTTTAGTTAATTCAATCGGATGAATAACCGAAAATAACCCACCATTAAAATAATCTACTCCCTGATAACGCCCAGCCGGTGTCATTCCTGGCTGATTCATTTCCCGAAATAACCCACCTAAAACATCATAAGAACTCGCCCCATTGATACAATCTTCAATACAAGAAATAAACATATCACGGGGTAAAAGTTGTCTATCTTCTGCAAACATCGCCAATACACATTGCAGGATAAATCGCTGTGCTGTTAACTTAGTAATTCCGCGTTTTTCCAATTCCAATAGCAACTCGCCCATACGACGCGCCGCCCGTTCTGTCACTTCTACCTGATTGTTACGGAAAATAGGAGTTTTTTCCCCTAATTCCATAAATCCAAATGCTCCAGCCCTTTCTGGTAGCTGCTCAAGAGGAATTACATCAACAGGTGTATCTAATTGGATATCAAAGTCAAAAATCCAAAACTCATCAAAATTGCACAGAATCACATATTTAGGACGTTGTGGTACTAACCGCGTCCAATAGTCAAAAGCTTGAGAATAATGCTTACTTAAATCCTCCCCCCGCTTTTTCATTTCAATCAACACGCGGGGTTTCCACACCAAATCAGCAAAACCCGTTTTACCTTTTTTGCTACCTTTCTTAATTGCTTCCTCGTAACTGGCTCCCGCTTCTAATGCACCTTCATGACCAAAAGCCCGAAAAAAGCGGTCTAAAAAAGTTTGTGCTTCTTTCTTTTCTTGTCCTGTGATGTGCTGTTGACAAAAACTAACAAATTTATTCAGGCTTTCAGGTGTTGCTCTTACCATTCGTTTAAGGGATTAGTCTACGCACTTTTAACTATTCCCATGTTATAAATTCATCTCTTCAAATGGTAAGAAAAGTCTACATAATTAATTGATTTAACTAGCTTTTGCTTCCTCATCTGATGACTGTGCCACAGCAGCTAGTCTATCCGCCGCCGCTTGCACTACCAGCGCCACTTGACTTAGAGGCATATGCTTGATTTGTCGTAAAATTAAATTTAAGTCAGAAATTTCCTGTACTGGTTTACCCTCTAAACAACAGAGTAACTCTTCCATTGTGTAGCCTGCTTTAGCGGCGATTTGAGCCAGATTTTCTGTGTCTGGCACTTTTACACCCTTCTCCCACATCTGAACCGCAGTCGCAGAAACTCCCAACAATTTACCAAAGGCTCGCTGACTCAACGAACCGCGAGCCGATTTAATGATTTCAATCAGTTTTTGTCTGCTTTCAACGTTCACTGCTTTTCTGGCTAGTCAACTGTATTTACAAATTTAGTTGTAACACTATCCGTTGACATTTTGATTGACAGAGTTTGGTTTTAGCTGTAAAGTATATAATCTAAGTTTTAATATTGCAACTAAAGTAATAGGTAAAGTTACTCTAAAGTAAGTAGTCTTGAGCGCGAATTAATGTTTCAAGGCTGCAATGCCAGTGCGTGTAATCAGAACAGGTGCATCATGTCTCGCCAGCTACGCAGAATTAATCAATATCGCCGTAAAAATAAAAATTTAATTGCAGCTAATAAAATTAAACCACAAAAGTGGTGCATATCTCACACTGAAGCACAAGCAGCTTTAAATGCTCAAGGCTACAACGTCAAACAAGTTAAGAAAATTTATTGTCTGAAGCATCAGGTTTGTATATCTTTTTGGGATATAAAAGGCAACATATGCAGCAGCTTTTTTAGTTACCGAATCTTTCTGCGTTGGCAAAAGGAAGTAGAAAGTTTAATTTCTAGCTGTCAAATTATGAAGGAATGGCAGAGGTTAAATTATCTATTGAAATATGAATTCGCCTATTATCGATATTCTCAAGAGATGAAAGAAGAACTACAAGCAGCATTAGAAAACAGTATGAAAGTGTTAAAAACAAAAGAACCACAAGCAGTTTAGAAATTCAAGGTTAGTAGTGAGAACTTTAGTTCTCTCTACGAGACGCTGCGCGAACAAAGAAGGACTAAAGTCCTTACTACGAACTTACTTTAGGTAAATTATACTTATTTACCCAATATTTCATCAACGGTAATTGTGACATCAGGAAATCCAGGAATTACTAAAGTTTCTCCAAGAGTAAATTTCTCTATTTGCTGATATCCTGTAGCAGTTGGTTGTTGATAAACTTCAATAGTTTGTTCGTTAATATCTATTAACCAAACTACAATTATATTTGCAATTGCATATAAAGGAATTTTGACTTCTCTATCAAACTGAATTGTAGAGTCAGCAACCTCTATTAGTAAATAAATATCCTGCGGTTGGGGATGTGCATTTTCATAAAAATCATCACGGGGTTTGAGTAAGGCTACATCTGGCTGAGGTTCAGAACTATCATCAAGTTCTACAGGGTCTTGAATAGCAATTAGAACTCTATCACCTAATTTATTAGCGAAAATTTTATTTAAACGCTTCACACAAGAAGCGTGTTTTGTTCCAATAGGTGACATCTCAATAATTTCTCCTTGTATCAGTTGCACCCGATCATCTGCTGTCAGGATTCCCGACTCAATCATTTTATGATACTGCTCTACTGTAAATTTTCGTCTTAATAACTGCACAGTCATAACTACCTTACCTCTACTGTCTCTTGTATCTTCATTATGGAACAAGTCTTACAGAGAAATTATGATCACCAAAGTTTGCACTCCTCCAAATACAAAATTGGGTAGAGCGATCGCCCCACCCAACCTATAATAAATATTTACTAAACCCCTACACCCCTACACCCTTAAACCCCTATACCCCTAATTAGTACCAGAAGCCGCTAACTCTGCTAGTCTTTCTTGCTGGTCTTGAGAAATACAGGATTGGATGAGGTCTTCGATATCTCCTTCCAAAACAGGGTTAAGGGAGAAGTTTTGACCTAAACGGTGGTCGGTGGCGCGGTTATCTTTATAATTATAAGTGCGGATTTTTTCTGATCGCGATCCTGTACCAACTTGCGATCGCCGCATCGAAGTCACTTCTTCTTGCTGTTCCCGCAACTTCATTTCATATAGTTTCGCCCGCAGAATTTGCATCGCCCGTTCTTTGTTTTGCAACTGGCTGCGTTCTTCTGTACAGAAAATCCGAATTCCCGTTGGTTTGTGCATCAAGTCAACCGCAGTTTCCACTTTGTTGACGTTTTGTCCACCCGCACCACCAGAACGTGCTGTGGTCATTTCAATGTCTTTCGGGTCAATGTGAACTTCTACATCATCGACCTCTGGCATAATTGCGACTGTAGCTGTGGAGGTATGAACCCTTCCCCCAGCTTCCGTGGCCGGTACGCGCTGCACTCGATGAACACCAGCTTCAAACTTCAGCTTACTGTAGACACTATCGCCTTGAATTTCCAGGATCACTTCTTTGAAGCCGCCCATTTCACCCAGAGATTCACTCACCAACTTGACTCGCCAACCTTGAGTATCAGCATAGCGAGAATACATCCGTAGTAAATCTCCCGCCCAGATACTTGCTTCGTCACCACCAGTCCCAGCCCGAATTTCCAACATGATGTTTTTATCATCATTGGGGTCGCGGGGTAGCAGCAACACCTTCAAGCGGGTTTCTAAATATTCGATTTTTTCTTCTAATTCTTTTACTTCCAAAGCTGCCATTTCTTGCAACTCAGGATCGCTGTTTGCCTCTTTGAGTACCTGACGCGCCCCAATTAATTCTTCTTGTGCTGTTTTCCAAGTGTCGTAGGTATTGACGACTTCTTCCAAGGAAGAACGAGACTTAGCAATTTTTTGATACTCATCAGGATTTTTAGCAGTATCAGGGTCAGCTAGGCGACGAGTCAATTCATTGAAGGTTTGTTCAACGGATCTCAGTTTCTCCAGTAAGTATGTTTCAGCCATAACAGTGCAACGCTCCTTAAAAAATAACAAGTTGGCTCAGGCATTAAATGACAATCGACCCAGCATTTGCAGGGTCGTCGTTAACAGCAGAGCCAACCAGCTACTTTTTCTTTTTGTCGCCTTGACTGCTAGACATACCGTATTTGCGAAGGAATCTTTCCACGCGTCCTTCGGTGTCAATAATCTTCTGAGTACCAGTGTAAAAAGGGTGGTTTCCAGACCAAACATCTACGTGTAATTCGGGTTTGGTAGAACCAACAGTCATCACAACTTGACCGTTGCAATATACTTTTGCTTCTGGATACCACTGGGGATGAATATCAGGTTTAGCCATTGTTCCTTTTGTGGTGAATCTATATAAATTATAACTTTTTGCTTGTATTTAGGTACTAGGTTTTGGTTACTGGGGACTGGGGAATAGGAATTTAAAATGTTTACCAATACCCAATACCCAGTACCCAATCCCCGATACCCAATTCCTTACCGTTTGGAGTATTGAGGAGCTTTACGAGCTTTGTGCAGACCATATTTTTTCCGTTCTTTTGCTCGTGGGTCACGAGTCAAGTAACCTTCAACCTTGAGGGGTGGACGGTTTTCGGGGTCTAGTTGGCATAAAGCACGAGCTATTCCCAAACGTACAGAGTCGGCTTGTCCAGTTAAACCGCCGCCTTCTGCTTTGACTAGAATGTCATATTCGTTTTCTAGTCCCAATGTTTCTAAAGGAGCTTTGATGACTCCCAAGTAATTGGCATTGAACTGGAAATACAAGTCTCCAGGCTTACCATTCACAATCAACTGACCGCTACCGGGAACTAAACGCACCCGTGCGACTGCGGATTTACGGCGGCCAGTACCCCAGTACACGGCGCGGCCGCTATTTGCTTCTGCTACTACCATTAACTTTCTGCTCCAGGAATTGTATTAATGTTGAGTTCTTTGGGTTTTTGCGCTGCGTGGGGATGTGTAGGCCCTGCGTAGACTTTCAGTTTAGTAAATAACTGCTTACCCAAGCTATTTTTAGGTAACATACCTTTGATGGCGTGTTCCACAATTCTTTCTGGTAAACGCTGTTGCAGTTTGGCAAAGGTTTCAGTCTTCATTCCACCAGGACGGCCAGAGTGACGACGGTAGAGTTTCTGTGTCCGTTTTTTGCCTGTAACTGCGACTTTCTCAGCATTGATGACAATTACAAAGTCCCCTGTGTCTAGGTGGGGGGTAAAGTGAGGTTTGTTTTTCCCTCTTAAAACCATTGCGACTTCGCTAGCAAGGCGACCGAGACGTTTATCTGTGGCATCTACTACGTACCACTCATGCTCAAGAGAGTCTTGAGGAGGAAGGTAGGTTTTACTCATCATTGTGTATTATCCTTTGTCTTTTTTTTTGGAGTCGATAGTCAATAGTTAGAGCAGTTGACTGTTGACTATTGACTGTTGACTCTTACTAATCACTAACTTTGGCATGGTGTCATACCAAACATCAGGGGAAAAGGGAAAGTCAGGGTAGCCGACTCGCAATAAACATAAGCCTTGCGGTGGTGCAGCATATTTGACTTCTTGGCGGCGTTGCTCTTTCCAGATGTCGGTGAAACTAGTGAGAGTTCTTTGTCCAGAACCTACTTGTACTAGCATCCCTACTAACAACCGCACCATG
>NZ_PJIZ01000078.1 GCF_021596505.1 Nostoc sp. CMAA1605
TAAAGTCATAACACCAAAAGGTAATATTCCTACATCACAAAACTACTGAAAGCTGATGTTTAGATAGGATTTTTACCATTTGATACTGATAAATACTTGATTGGTTAGGTAACGAAAATGAAATATAACCTGCGGATTTTCTTGTTATTATTAGGCGTATTTATAGGCTCTTTTGGTACGGCTATTAATACAGTTCTGGCTCAAGATATAACTGTAAATTCCCGTCATCAAATTCTAAGCGACACCACAAAATCAGCAGCTAAAAACTACAAAGATAGCGAACTCCGAGCATTTTTAACTAGCAAATATGACTATTGGGATGCGCGTGTTTTAGCAAGTTTCTGGGGAGAAACCGTAGAGGATGCAAAAGCTAGAATGGGTCGAAAAATTCTCTGGGGAGGAGAAAACATTGCACTTCTAGAACAATTTCTTGTAGATGCTAGAGTGCAAGCACTCCAATCCGTCAAACCACCCCGTCCTGGCGATTCCAGTCCCTATAAATTCTACCAAGATTCTACATATAACTATAATGATGCAGAGGCACTGGCGAGATTTTGGGGTGAAAAATCAGCGATAGATGCGAAAGCTCGCATTGAACGCAATTTAATTTTAGGCAATGACGAAGTGATTGACCAAGCTTTAAGATACGCGCGTCCTCGTAAGAGATAAATTATTCTACTTGATATTTTTAAATCACTATGGGGTGCTGAATGCACCCTGCTTTTATGGAAAATTATGTCTGAATTAAATTGGAAAATTGGCTTTGAAATTGAGTTAATTGCACCGAAGGGATTTAGCCGACAGGATTTAGCAAAAATAATATCCCAACAACATCAAGGTTCAGTACGTCGCATTTTTCATCCCCAGTCAGAACCGAGTCATGTACCAGGAACTCCTTTATTTCATAATCTGACTTTGGGGTTTGAAGTCATTGATCAGCAGGGAAATTTGATAGCACGATGTGTAGATGATTTAACCCTACAAGACGACTTAGATAGAACTCAAGCACCCCAACCGGGATGGTATCGCATTGTTAGCGATGATATGAGATTACTACATTTAATTATGTGTAATGCTGATGCGGCTGCTCCCTTAGATGAAGTTCTCCAGCCAATTGCAAGTTTATTTGCTACCGATTTAGAAATTGGAGAAGGAGGAATGATACGTGTTGCTGATTATATCGGTAATCCGATCGCGATCGCAGCACCCTTACCAGGAGAAAGAGAACGTCCTTGTGAACTCATTACCCCACCTATTGATACTAATCATTGCCAACGTCTAGAAAGTCTTTTAGCATCAGCACGTTCTCTAGGGTTTACCATTCCTCTTGAGGGTGCAACTCATCTCCACTTTGATGCTACGCCTTTATGTTCTACCAGGGTTTTTGCTAACTTAGTTAATCTTTTATGGACTCACGGAGAAAATCTTAAACGTCTTGTTGGTACTAACTCCAAATGTAGACGTTTGGGAACATGGGATGAAGATTTATTGATGTTAGTTAATGAGCCTGATTTTTGTGAATTGTCTTGGTCTGAGGCTAGAGAATATTTGATGAAATTACAGTTAACCAAATACTGCGATTTTAACCTGAAAAATTTCATTCATCAGATTACAGAAAAACATACTTTTGAAGCGCGGATTTGCCCGGCATGGATAGATTCACAACCTGTAATTGAGGCAGCAGCGTTAATAGAAGCTATCTTAAATTATGCCATAGTTGCACCCAAAATATTACCTACTCCACCTCTAGCATGGGAACTAGAATCTGTGCAGGAGTTTCTGAAAGAAATACCTCTGCCAGAAAATTTCCGTCAAATTTGGTTATCTCGTGCTGCTAGCGTTGATAGAATGTAAAAAAATCAATTTGTTTGTATTGTGCCGTGTTGTGCATAGATACTAAAACCATCTCTAAATTGCACCGCAGGTTGATTTTCAGCGTGCAATTGATGATTTTCATCTAGTAGAATTTGCATGGGGCGATCGCAAACAATACAAGTGTCATTTACTATCAAAATCCAACCGCAATTTTGCACCAGATTTTGCAATGCTGTCCATTTCCTCACATCATGAGGATAATTCAACACAGAAAAAGCAAAATCTAACCAAATACAGTTAATTATTAAGTCTGTAACAATTATTGGTGAATGCTCAAACATAATCTTTTGTTCTGATGGTGCTAAAGTGCTAAATACAGCACCTTGAAATTGGGGATAAATTAAGCTTTTCTAGCAAAGTAAATTACTGATTTTTGCGCCTTTGCGCCTTTGCGCGAAACATAAATCATCCCATTAATCAGCAACGTCAATTAGAAGAAATACTTATAGAGGCAGTATATGTGCTTACTTCTTGAAGAAATTCCTCCTATTCCCGATAAAACGGATACCCTATGAGTTTCTCCGATTCCCCGTCCAGGTACGGCTTGGCTCATCATCGCAGTAGCCCCACAAACCGCTAAACTTTGAGTTATCAAACACGAAGCGAATCCTACCCCAATAATAGCGACCATTGCGGGAGGTATTGCAGCGACGGTTTGAACTATCCTCATTCCAATAACCCGTCAAAACATTGCCGGACATACTCCCTTCAATCACCCCATTATCTTGAGTATAGGTAGCTGACACACGAGAGCCTGATTGCTGAACGGTGATGGTACCTTCTGAAGAGTTCCAAACTCCAGCGATAGAATTTGAAATTTCCGGCTTTGATACTGGAGTCTTAGATATCAGGTTCCCCGTCCAGGTACGGCTTGGCTCATCATCGCAGTAGCCCCACAAACCGCTAAACTTTGAGTTATCAAACACGAAGCGAATCCTACCCCAATAATAGCGACCATTGCGGGAGGTATTGCAGCGACGGTTTGAACTATCCTCACTCCAATAACCCGTCAAAACATTGCCGGATATACTCCCTTCAATAACCCCATTATCTTGAGTATAGGTAGCCGACACACGAGAGCCTGATTGCTGAACGGTGATGGTACCTTCTGAAGAGTTCCAAACTCCAGCGATGGAGTCTTTTGTCTGTTTGATAGATGTTTGAGACTTTGCCTGAACTGTTGGTGTTGGCAACCCCAGCGTCATCGTCAGTGTTAATCCAACCGCAAATAGATTGACAGATGAAATTCTCATAATTTGAGGCTTAATCCACTTGATTCAAAAGTATGGTAATCTCTCCCAGGAACGTATAAGTAAAGGGAAAGCATTAGAGGCCTTTTAATCATAAAATCAGGAATTTTTCTTGATATCGTCAATATCCAACCATTATACAGAATTCTTACGTATAACTACTTCATTTCGAGTAGATATCAGAAACTTTTATTACACAACATACAGAAGGGTAGAAAATCTTGTTGACATAGAGCCGAGATCCCGATACGTACCATACTCACGGTATCGTATCTCGGCGGACACCCTCTTACTTCGATTCACACTCTCGCTTAGTCACAAAATGACGATAGCGAAACATTGCTTCTAACTGCGTTTGTACTAACCAACCGCTAAAAAATTCTACAGTTTCGCCTCCAGGCATAATGTAGGAAATATCATCAGTCAGCTTGGTTTTATTCCCTTCTGCTACAAATAGATGGCGATGTATCCAAGATTCAAACGGGCCGGATATCTGAACATCAGTAAAGTAATGATTTTTCTCGCATTCAGTGTGGCGTGCTAACCAAGTTAATGGTAAAAGTCCGAGAAACAAACGAAACTCTGTAACTGCGCCTACTGCAAGTCCTCCCTCACGGCGAACTACTTGCACAGGTTGCCAAGGTGGGGTTAGTAGCTGTAAGATATCTGGTCTTTCATGGAATTGCCAAACTACTTCTACTGGCGCGTCAATAACTGAAGAATGTTGAAAGTAAAGCATGGAAAGGAAAACCTAAAATCTAGCCTTCGTACTCAGTATCAATTTCAATTTCTAGGGTATCTTCATCCACTCGGATATATAAAATATTAGGACGACAGCAAACTTGACAATCTTCTACATAAGATTGCTGTCCCCCAGCACTCAAGTCAATAAAGGTTAAGTTGGGTTCACCACAATAGGCGCAATAAAATTCAGCTGTGTTTTGCATTTACTCAATGGGGAAAAGGAAAAAGGCAAAAGGCAAAAGGCAAAAACAGAAGTTTACTATCTTTTACTCAATACTCAGCACTCAGCACTCAGCACTCCTCACTCAGCACTCCTCACTCCCGAAAATGACTGGTCGCTTCTGCCAAATGCTTTAGTAGTGTAGACTGTGGCAGTGGCCCTTGCAAGTGACTCCAGGGTAATATCTGCTGGTGTGACCAATTGTTATGGACGTAGTAATCTAAATCGGGAATTTTACCTTTGAGTTCCTTAAAAGCGCGCTTGTAGCTTCCCAAGGAGTCGCCGAAGTTGCGGGTGAGTTCTAGCAGTTGGGAAATTCTGCGATCGCCTCTCGATATCAAAGCCTGTATAATCGACCAATTATAGCTTTCTGGGCGAAAATCTATACCTTGGGGTTTGAGTTGTTTCTGTAACCACTGCAACCGCTTCTCTGCTTGACGATTTACCCCAAACCATTGAAAGGGTGTATGGGATTTCGGTACAAATGTACTGCAACCAAAGGTGAGGCGGAGTCCTGGTGCGGCTTTTTTCACACTCCGCATCATGCTGACTGTAGCTTCTAAATCTTCTGGTTCTTCCCCTGGAATACCTACCATGCCGTAGAGTTTTAAGCCTGTCAAGCCGCCAGCTTTAGCATTAATGGCTGCTTGGATGATTTCGTCGTTATGTAGCTTTTTATTGATGATTTGGCGTAATTTTTCCGAACCACTCTCTACAGCTATGGTAAGCGATCGCGTGTCTCGTTTCGCCAAAGTTTTCGCTAACTGTTCTGTCACTGTATTAGTTCTAACTGAAGCAATACTCAGGCGCACATCGTCATATTTTGGCTGACTAATATAATCTAATAAAGTTTCAAATTCTGGATGTTGTGTAACAGAAGCACCCAATAAACCCAAGCGATTTGTTACTTGTAACCCTTTTTCAATTGCCGGAATTAAAGAGCCTTCTAAACTCGCTGTTCTAAAAGGTAAAGTGAGATAACTAGCTAAACAAAAGCGGCACATTTCAGGACAACTCCGCACCACTTCCACCATAAAAATATTTTCCCAAGCCGCTTTTTCAGTCACCACAGTAGAAGCTGAGAGAGTATTTCCCCGATAAGTTTGCTTCTGCAGCACGACGGGAATTTCTGAAGAAATTGGTTGAATATAACTAATTTCCCCATCTATTTCTTGATATTCTACTGTATACAAACTCGGTACATAAATTCCTGGTACTTGTGCGAGTGCTTGCAGTTGAGTTTGTCTAGAAGTGTTTCTCACTTCCTTATAAGCTTCTATAAAATTCCCTAATAAATTTTCTCCATCTCCTAACAAAATGACGTCAAAAAAATCAGCAAAAGGTTCGGGGTTAGCCGTCAACACTGGCCCACCACCGAAAACAATGGGGTGAGCATCATTACGGTTATTTGCTCTAATAGGAATTTCTAGAGATTCCAATAGATTTAAAATATTTACATAATCTAATTCCCAAGAAAGCGAAAATCCTACAATTTCTGAGTTTCTAGGAAGTGATTCCGAAATATCAGTAAATAAACGACTCACCTGTACATCATTACGCATTGCTAAAGTTGCCCAGACTACCTGATAGCCCAAGCTAGTGATACCTACTGTATACTCATTAGGGAAAGCGAATATCAGTGGTATAGCGTTGTTTGCTGGTGTAGCAGGGGTAAATAACAGGCGTTCAGAAGTAAATAAAGAAGATGTCACAGGTGTTTAATAAAGGCATATCTATCTATATTTAATTTTAAGCCATAGAATTACAAAGTTGAGAGCCAAAGTTGTACCGTTAGCAAAAATAATCGGCCAAGCTTGGAGATAAATTCCATAGATTAACCACAAAAATAGACCACACATAAATGTGATCAGCATGACGTATGAGACATCTTTTGCTGATTTTGTCCGCCATGTTTGCAAAACTTGGGGTAAGAAAGCGATGGTGGTTAATGTAGCGGCTGCTAAACCTAAAATCGTGACAAAATTCATATATATATTAGTGATAGATTACACATAAAAAATGAAGAAGATACTCGAAATCATCTTCTTCCAAGATTTTCACTTTCTGATTACAAAATGATAAGTTTTTAGAAAACAATTGAGACAGGCTATCGCAGTAATTATGATAATATTTTCAACTCTCCAATATGGAACTTTTAATCAGAATTCATCATCGAAATCTAGCAATTAATTCTTCACGGGATAATTGTAAAAGTAAAGGGGTAAATTCCTCTGGTTTTAATGCTAATAAAGGTTGAATAATTGCTTGTAGATCATTATCTAATTCACCAAAGCGAACTTTGAGTAAATTTTCTACTACCAATCTTTCCCCTTGTTGAATTCCTCTTTGTTCTCCTTCTTGCCTTGCCTGTTCTCGGTCTTGTTGATAAAGTGGTGCTAACCGCATAACTAACTCCCGATCATCTTCATCTTGAGTTTGAGTTAATTGTAAATTCTGTTGTAAGTTGTATAGTAATTCTAACGCTGCTTGGCGAAAAGGATTATCATGATTCAGTGATTCTAGTTCATCGATGGCTCGTTTTTGGACATTTTCCCTACCAATGATTCGCAACCACAAAGTTTCAGGAATTACGGGTAATTGATGAATTGCGATGATAGCTGTACGAAGGTGTTCTGGAAGAAAATAAACTCCAGGTAATTCGTTGGCTTGGGAAGCAGCACCAAATCCTGATAAAAGTGGTGCTGATGCTGTGGGGGTGAGAATCCATAATTTTGGTAAGTCAGAGTCAAGCAGGCGTGTGTTATTCCGATTTGCTTGCCGTTGTAAATCACCACGCACCTCTAGTAATTTTAAAAGACAATCGCAAATTTCTGTAATAGATGCAGCATTGCGAAACGGCTCAAATAATGCAGGTGTAGTAGTAAATGGTGATAATAATCCGAAGGTTTCAGGAATAGTGCTTGATTGTGATTTGGGAATGAAATAAACATCAATTTCTCTAACTTCCCCTGCTACTCGTCGCGCTGCTTGGACTTCACCATAGGGGGTAAGTATTTGTTCTAGATAGTCTTTTGCAAACTGGTCATGAATAAATCTGGTCATATTCCCTAACTTTAATTAATCAGCGATCGCCAAAATCATTCATACTTAAAACGAGGCGATCGCTATCAAAATCACAGCACCTTACACTGACCATGATGGCGTAACAAGTGATCACACAAAACCAACGCCACCATCGATTCTACCATTGGGACTGCACGGGGTAAAACGCAAGGATCATGTCTTCCCTTCGCCGCTAATAATGTTTCTTCACCCTCACGCGTGACTGTTTTTTGCTCTTTTCTGATAGTGGCTGTAGGCTTAAATGCCACCCGCAAGATGATATTTTCCCCATTAGAAATACCACCTTGAATCCCACCAGAACGATTAGTTACGGTGCGAATTTCCCCATTTTCATCTATATAAAATTCGTCGTTATGTTCAATTCCTGTTAATAGCGTCCCAGCAAAACCTGAACCAATTTCAAAACCTTTACTTGCAGGGAGAGACATCACAGCTTTAGCAATATCAGCTTCTAATTTATCAAATACAGGCTCACCCAAACCTTTGGGAACATTGCGCGCCACGCATTCCACCACACCACCGATAGAGTCACCTTGTCTACCAGTTTGCTCAATTAATTCAATCATTTTTGTCGCGCAATCTCCATCAGGACAGCGCACAATATTGCTTTCAACTTCATCCAACGTAACAGTGTTGGGGTCAACTACACCTTCTAAATCCTTGATGCGCTTGACGTAACCGATAACTTCGACATTCGCGACTTGACGGAGAATTTTTTTAGCGATCGCACCTGCGGCTACTCTCCCTATTGTCTCACGGGCTGACGACCTACCCCCACCTTGCCAATTGCGAATCCCATATTTTGCATCATAGGTAGCATCAGCGTGGGAAGGGCGATACTTTTGCGCCATCTCATCATAATCTTGGGGACGAGTATCTTTGTTTCGCACCAAAATCGAAATTGGTGTTCCCAAGGTTTTACCTTCAAACACCCCAGACAAAATCTCACAAGTGTCTGCTTCCTTACGGGGAGTAGTAATTTTACTTTGTCCTGGTCGTCTTCTATCTAACTCTACTTGAATTTCTTCAGCCGAAATTTCCAGTCGCGGAGGACAACCATCAATCACAACCCCGACGCCTCCGCCGTGAGACTCGCCAAAAGTAGTGATCCGAAATAGATGTCCAAATGTATTGCCCATAGTATATAGAGGAAAAAGGATGAAGCTTATGTATTGTACCTAGAGTTTCAGTCAAAATTAATTGCCAATAGTCTAAAAGAACGAATATCTTAAATACATATAGTGATCATTTTGTAAATTGTAAAAATACTTATTGCAATGGTTTATGTAACCTCATTGTAATCATTATGCGTAACCCTGGACTAAATTACTGGTATAACTCAGCACGAGATTTATTTGGTAAAGTATACCGAGACAAAGATAAATTGCAAGAATATTTATCCCGCTTTTGTCACTTTCCGGGAGGGCAATCGCTAGAAACCTTATGAGGCATCAATACAAGCTATACTATTAGAAAAAATTTGGTCTTGTATTTATTGTCAGAAAATAATCGCGCAAACGCCTGTTATACAAAAGCTATAGAATTCAGAAAAGGCAAAAGTTTTCGGAAAGTGACAGAACAGGGATAACTCTCGAAACAAAACCAACTACACCGATTTCAATCAGAATTTGGTCAGATGCCAAAGAAAAATTTTCGGCAAACCCCTTGACAGGGATAAAAAAGTTAGATAACCTAGATAAAGTGATGAGTCGAGAACGACCGCACAACTGAACCGAGAAAAAAGAATACTTTGAAAGCGAAGCACAAACCAATCCTCGTCAAACAAATTGGTTTTGGGACTTCCCAAAGACTTTAAAGATTATAGCAAGGAAAACTGAAAGATTGACTTTCAGTGATAAACTCCGGAAATAACAAAACGGAGAGTTTGATCCTGGCTCAGGATGAACGCTGGCGGTATGCTTAACACATGCAAGTCGAACGGAATCTTAGGATTCAGTGGCGGACGGGTGAGTAACGCGTGAGAATCTAGCTCTAGGTCGGGGACAACCACTGGAAACGGTGGCTAATACCGGATGTGCCGGAAGGTAAAAGGCTTGCTGCCTAGAGATGAGCTCGCGTCTGATTAGCTAGTTGGTGTGGTAAGAGCGCACCAAGGCGACGATCAGTAGCTGGTCTGAGAGGATGATCAGCCACACTGGGACTGAGACACGGCCCAGACTCCTACGGGAGGCAGCAGTGGGGAATTTTCCGCAATGGGCGAAAGCCTGACGGAGCAATACCGCGTGAGGGAGGAAGGCTCTTGGGTTGTAAACCTCTTTTCTCAAGGAATAAGATATGAAGGTACTTGAGGAATAAGCATCGGCTAACTCCGTGCCAGCAGCCGCGGTAATACGGAGGATGCAAGCGTTATCCGGAATGATTGGGCGTAAAGGGTCCGCAGGTGGCATTGAAAGTCTGCTGTTAAAGAGTGAGGCTCAACCTCATAAAAGCAGTGGAAACTACAAAGCTAGAGTGCGTTCGGGGTAGCAGGAATTCCTGGTGTAGCGGTGAAATGCGTAGAGATCAGGAAGAACACCGGTGGCGAAAGCGTGCTACTAGGCCGTAACTGACACTGAGGGACGAAAGCTAGGGGAGCGAATGGGATTAGATACCCCAGTAGTCCTAGCCGTAAACGATGGATACTAGGCGTGGCTTGTATCGACCCGAGCCGTGCCGGAGCTAACGCGTTAAGTATCCCGCCTGGGGAGTACGCACGCAAGTGTGAAACTCAAAGGAATTGACGGGGGCCCGCACAAGCGGTGGAGTATGTGGTTTAATTCGATGCAACGCGAAGAACCTTACCAAGACTTGACATGTCGCGAACTTTCCTGAAAGGGGAGAGGTGCCTTAGGGAGCGCGAACACAGGTGGTGCATGGCTGTCGTCAGCTCGTGTCGTGAGATGTTGGGTTAAGTCCCGCAACGAGCGCAACCCTCGTTTTTAGTTGCCAGCATTAAGTTGGGCACTCTAGAGAGACTGCCGGTGACAAACCGGAGGAAGGTGGGGATGACGTCAAGTCAGCATGCCCCTTACGTCTTGGGCTACACACGTACTACAATGCTACGGACAAAGGGCAGCTACACAGCGATGTGATGCAAATCCAAGAAACCGTAGCTCAGTTCAGATCGAAGGCTGCAACTCGCCTTCGTGAAGGAGGAATCGCTAGTAATTGCAGGTCAGCATACTGCAGTGAATTCGTTCCCGGGCCTTGTACACACCGCCCGTCACACCATGGAAGCTGGTCACGCCCGAAGTCATTACCTCAACCTTTCGAGGAGGGGGATGCCTAAGGTAGGACTGGTGACTGGGGTGAAGTCGTAACAAGGTAGCCGTACCGGAAGGTGTGGCTGGATCACCTCCTTTTAGGGAGACCTACCCAAATCAGAGATCGAAAGCCGAGAGCTGGAAGTGAAAAGCCAAAAGCCAAAAGCTAAAAGCCAAAAGCAAATAGAGACTGAGATGGTCTACTCTAGGTCGGTCGAGATTGGTGAAAGCTTTCAAAGTATTACTATTCCGGTTTAATCAATTTAAACAGAGAAAGAATCAGCAACTAACGGGAGTTAGACTGCTGAGGAAACTCAGCCAGAACCTTGAAAACTGCATAGAAACGCGAAAAGAGCAGGCAGACACAAGTATCGGAAAGAGATAAAGTGTTTGCGGGATAGAAACCAATGTAAAGTGGTCAAGCGAATAAGAGCTAATGGTGGATACCTAGGCACACAGAGGCGAAGAAGGACGTGGTTACCGACGAAATACTCCGGGGAGTTGGAAGCAAACTATGAGCCGGAGGTGTCCGAATGGGGCAACCCTGAATACTACCTGTTGAATATATAGACAGGAAAGAGCCAACCCAGCGAACTGAAACATCTTAGTAGCTGGAGGAAAAGAAATCAAAAGAGATTCCCTAAGTAGTGGTGAGCGAAAGGGGAAGAGCCTAAACCAGTCGGTTTACTGACCGGGGTAGTGGGACAGCAAAAACGAATCGCGAAGGTTAGACGAAGCATTGAAAAGATGCACCAGAGAAAGTGAGAGTCTTGTAGTCGAAAACTGAAGGATAGGAGCTGAATCCCGAGTAGCATGGGGCACGAGGAATCCCATGTGAATCAGCGAGGACCATCTCGTAAGGCTAAATACTACTGTGTGACCGATAGAGAACAAGTACCGCGAGGGAAAGGTGAAAAGAACCCCGAAAGGGGAGTGAAAAAGAACATGAAACCATAAGCTTACAAGCAGTGGGAGTCCGATTAAACGGATGACCGCGTGCCTGTTGAAGAATGAGCCGGCGAGTTATAGGTACTGGTAGGTTAAAGCGGAGAAGCTGGAGCCAAAGGGAAACCGAGTCTGAAGAGGGCGATAATCAGTAGTTATAGACCCGAACCCTGGTGATCTAACCATGTCCAGGATGAAGCTTGGGTAACACCAAGTGGAGGTCCGAACCGACCGATGTTGAAAAATCGGCGGATGAGGTGTGGTTAGGGGTGAAATGCCAATCGAACCAGGAGCTAGCTGGTTCTCCCCGAAATGTGTTGAGGCGCAGCGGTAATGATTAAATCTAGGGGGTAAAGCACTGTTTCGGTGCGGGCTGGGAGACCGGTACCAAATCGAGACAAACTCAGAATACCTAGAGAACACATTGCCAGTGAGACAGTGGGGGATAAGCTTCATTGTCAAGAGGGAAACAGCCCAGACCACCAGCTAAGGTCCCCAAATCATTGCTAAGTGATAAAGGAGGTGAGATTGCAAAGACAACTAGGAGGTTTGCCTAGAAGCAGCCACCCTTGAAAGAGTGCGTAATAGCTCACTAGTCAAGCGATCTTGCGCCGAAAATGAACGGGGCTAAGCAATGTACCGAAGCTGTGGGATTAAGAAATTAATCGGTAGGGGAGCGTTCTATATGGGGTGAAGCACTAGCGGCAAGCAGGTGTGGACTGTATAGAAGTGAGAATGTCGGCTTGAGTAGCGCAAACATTGGTGAGAATCCAATGCCCCGAAACCCTAAGGGTTCCAGAGCCAGGTTCGTCCACTCTGGGTTAGTCGGGACCTAAGGCGAGGCCGAAAGGCGTAGTCGATGGACACAGGGTCAACAATCCCTGACTAATGTACGGGAGCATTGCTAGGGACGCATGAAAGAAAGCTATACCCTGATTGGTTTGGGAGGAGTTTACGAACTCCGCATAGTGATTCGATTGTGCCAAGAAAAGCTAGTAATGTGATGAACGTAGATTACCCGTACCCGAAACCGACACAGGTAGGGAGGTTGAGAATACCAAGGGGCGCGAGATAACTCTCTCTAAGGAACTCGGCAAAATGGCCCCGTAACTTCGGAAGAAGGGGTGCCCACGAAAGTGGGTCGCAGTGAAGAGATCCAGGCGACTGTTTACCAAAAACACAGGTCTCCGCAAACTCGTAAGAGGAAGTATGGGGGCTGACGCCTGCCCAGTGCCGGAAGGTTAAGGAAGTTGGTCAGTGGTAACATGAAGCTGACGACCGAAGCCCCGGTGAACGGCGGCCGTAACTATAACGGTCCTAAGGTAGCGAAATTCCTTGTCGGGTAAGTTCCGACCCGCACGAAAGGCGTAACGATCTGGATGGTGTCTCAGAGAGAGACTCGGCGAAATAGGAATGTCTGTGAAGATACGGACTGCCTGCACCTGGACAGAAAGACCCTATGAAGCTTTACTGTAGCCTGGAATTGTGTCCGGGCTTCGCTTGCGCAGGATAGGTGGGAGACGATGAACTTTTCCTTGTGGGGAGAAGGGAGTCAACGGTGAGATACCACTCTGGCGAAGCTAGGATTCTAACTTACTACCGTTATCCGGTAGAAGGACAGTTTCAGGTGGGCAGTTTGACTGGGGCGGTCGCCTCCTAAAAGGTAACGGAGGCGCGCAAAGGTTCCCTCAGCACGCTTGGAAACCGTGCGGCGAGTGTAAAGGCATAAAGGGAGCTTGACTGCAAGACCGACAAGTCGAGCAGGTACGAAAGTAGGCCTTAGTGATCCGACGGCGCAGAGTGGAATGGCCGTCGCTCAACGGATAAAAGTTACTCTAGGGATAACAGGCTGATCTCCCCCAAGAGTCCACATCGACGGGGAGGTTTGGCACCTCGATGTCGGCTCATCGCAACCTGGGGCGGAAGTACGTCCCAAGGGTTGGGCTGTTCGCCCATTAAAGCGGTACGTGAGCTGGGTTCAGAACGTCGTGAGACAGTTCGGTCCATATCCGGTGCAGGCGTTAGAACATTGAGAGGAGCCTTCCTTAGTACGAGAGGACCGGGAAGGACGCACCGCTGGTGTACCAGTTATTGTACCAACAGTAGACGCTGGGTAGCCAAGTGCGGAGCGGATAACCGCTGAAAGCATCTAAGTGGGAAGCCCACCTCAAGATGAGTGTTCTCATCACTTTAAGTGAGTAAGGTCACGGGTAGAACACCCGTTCATAGGCGGTAGGTGGAAGTGCAGTAATGTATGTAGCCGAGCCGTGCTAATAGACCGAGGGCTTGACCTCACAATCATTGGTCATCTAATCATCAATCGCGTTTCTTGCAGTCTTCAGGGTCTCTGTACCCTCGAATTTAAATTTCTTGATTCTTTTTTGAATTTGGAATTTTGAATTTTGAATTCTTTCCTGGTGTCTATGGCGCGGTGGAACCACTCTGACCCCTTCCCGAACTCAGTTGTGAAACGCTGCTGCGGCTACGATAGTTTGAGGGTCGCCTCCTGCTACAATCGCTCGTCGCCAGGTTCTTTATTCTAAAAAGAAAGCCATTACACATAGTGTGTAATGGCTTTTTGCTTTGAGTCCAATTCATCAAAAATAGTTCTCCAAGGCAGCCCAACACCGCTCTATTGGATTGTACCTACTATGATAGGGGGGATAATAAATCAGTCGGATTTTTAAATTATCCCTGTTCTGTCACTCTCCGAAAACTTTTGCCATTTCTGAATTCTATAGCTTTTATCTAACAGGCGTTTGCGCGATTGTTTTCTGATAATAAATACAAGACCAACTTTTTTCTAATAGTATAATAGTATAGCTTGTATTGATGCCCTCATAGGGCTTCTAGCGATTTCCCTCCCGGAAAATGACAAAAGCGGGCTAATGCCTTTATTTTTTTGAAGTGAATCAATCAAAGTTGATCCGATTCCAAAAGTTCTTCATTTTTCTTTTCTTGTTTATCGAGTACAGGTAATTTAAAAAGCACTCCAGCAAAAAACCAGTAATAAACAGCTACAGGATCTACATCCAAGGGGTAATAATAAGTGTTATAACTGATAAACAGTATAAACACCCATAAAGCAGCTCCATAAGTACGGAAGTTACGGTTTTTTATAGAACGATAAGTTTTAAAGGCAGTAATCGTCAGGGTAGTAACTAAGGATAAGAAACCCAATAAACCTACAATACCAACTTCATACAAAACTTTAGGATAATAGGTTTCAACTAGCTTAGTTGAACCCAAACTGCGTGCGGAATTGGTGGCTCTACCCAAACCACTTCCTATAGGAGTATCAACGTTTTTCCAGTTTTCTTCAAACTGCTGAACAATAAATTCCTGGGGTGGTGAAGCATCCCAACGACCAAAAAAACTATCAATTCTTTCTTGAACGACTGTAGGGTAGGCTAACATTGCTATTCCTAAGATAGCAGCTAGTCCTACACCGATAGGAATAAAGCGTTTGAGGTTAGCAATTTGACCAGTTAAGATTAACAGAACGATAAAGCAGGTTGGGACTAAGCGAGAGCAATTCTTTGTCCAGAGACAACGGCATTGATGAATATGACAGCCATAGACCCAAGACCCATAAACCGCCAAATTATAGAAGGGTCTGAAAACCCAGTAGCAAAGGCGAAAAACGTGCTAGAAATCAAGAACCATGACCATTGCCAGGGAGCAACAAACGTTCCTGGTAGTCGAATAACACCTTCTTCTGGACTGTATAATAGAGAACCACCAAAATAGCACCGCGCATCTAGTGTAGCTTTGAATAAGTCTGAACCTACTGCGTTTCTGGTACCTTCACATACTCCTGTTAATAATAAGAGGTACTGTAATATACCTAATCCGCCACATACAAGGATTAAGATAATCTGTAAGCGCGATATGAATAAAAAATCCTGCTTATTGCGAATTAAATAGTAAACACAAGCAATTAATGGAATGTAACCTAAAAATACTTTTAACCCCAAAATACCCATACCTATAGGTATTTCACTGGTAGCTTCTTGTGCAAATCCTGTATTTGGTGGATTTAGTTGCTGTCCACCATTGATAAACAGCAAAGTTAATAGAGACAGGCTAAATACAATGAAAAGTGGAGTTTTAATTGCTGTCGGAATGATGAAAGGTAATTTTTGTCTGCGGCACATTTGCCAAATTGCAATGAGGGCAGGAAAGTAAAAAGCATCTTTAGCCAATTGCAAAATAGGGCTATTGCCTATGTAATATGTGATTGTGCCGCCAGCAGGTACGTAAATCAGGAAAGCTATGAGTCCTGTACGGGGATATTTATAAGCAAGGGACATGACAATTATCCCCACAATACTGGGAATTGCTACCTTAACTCCTGCTACCAAAAACATGACCAATCCGACTAAAAAGCTGACTAATGAAACTGTAGTCAGAATGCTAATAAGTTCTTTACGTTCCTGGTTGGCTTTACGTTTCTGAGCTAGCCTTTCTTTAAGACTCAGTGTAGAATCTGTTGATTCTTTCTTTAACTTCCTTTTTTTAGAACGTGGGGATTTTGACTTTAGTTTTGGCATAGGAAATTGTTGAGCCTATCAGCCTAAGACAATAGTATAATTTATAGATAAATCAGTTTTTGGTCTTGTAATAGGTATAGTCAAAATTCATCGGCGATTGATTTATTTAGAGACTAATGACGGCAAGTATTAGACAGCATATATTATTATATTCAGGATTTTTGGGTAAAAAATAAAACCTTAGTGAATAATATTACAAATTCTACACATCTTAATAAAAGTTGATTAAAATCCCATTGATGAGTAGGGGCATAATTCACATTATGCCCTTTACTAATTAAGACAAAAAACGTGTGAGGCTTGATTAATTAATCAGCCAAGTGTTTTTGGACTTGTGTAACTAATTCATCTGTCCAGTAGTTAGCTAGTTCGGCATTTGCGGCTTCTACCATGACTCTAATCACTGGTTCTGTACCAGATGCACGGACTAAAATTCTGCCACGATCGCCCATTGCAGTTTCCGCAGAGGCGATCGCTTGTTGCAATGGTTCGCAATTCTGCCAACCTAAACGGCGATCGCGGTCTATAACTCGCACATTCCGCAACAACTGGGGATAAGTGGCAAAGCTTTGATCTACTAATTCTGCCAAAGATACACCAGACTGTTTGACCAAAGCAGCTATATGTAAGGCTGTTAACAAACCATCTCCAGTGATGCCATAGTGGCGGCAAAGGATATGACCAGATTGTTCACCACCTAACATTCCTCCTGTTTTGAGCATTTCTGCTTGCACATATTGATCACCTACGGCTGTGCGAATTAATTGACCACCTTGTTGTTGCCAAGCTCTTTCAAAACCCAAGTTAGCCATGACTGTGGAGACAATTAAGTTACCAGGTAATTGTTCCTGTTGTTTCAGGTGCTGTCCCCAGAGATAGAGAATATAATCACCATTGACTGTTCTGCCTGTATTATCGACGGCTAACACGCGGTCAGCATCTCCATCAAAGGCAAATCCTAAGTCAGCTTTGTGTTCTTGGACAGTAGCTTGCAGAATTTCTAGATGGGTAGAACCACAATCAACATTAATGCGATCGCCATCTGCCTGATTATGCAAACAAATGACCTCTGCACCCATTTCTTGAAATACGCCAGGTGCTAAACCCACAGATGCACCCCAAGCTAAATCTAAAACAATCTTCATTCCTTGAAGACTGGGAGAGTCTTTTAAAGGTGTTTGTAAAGCTGTGCTGTATTCTTTGACTAATTCTGGACGTGAATAATGCCGTCCATAATGATTCCCGATGTCTGTCACTAAGGTATGACCCCGCAGTCCATCTTCTATTTTTTTCTGCAATTTTGGGGATAACTTAGTACCATCTGTACCAAATATCTTAATGCCATTATCTTCTGGTGGATTATGGCTAGCAGAAATCATCACGCCACCGATAGCTTTGCCGACACTAATTAGATAAGCAACGCAAGGAGTAGGGCATAATCCCAAATGCCAAACTTCCATACCTGCGGCGGTTAGCCCTGCACTCATCGCCATTGCTAACATATCGCTAGAGTTGCGGGAATCCTGTCCTAAAATTACTACTCCCCTATGACCAACATGATCATGTAGAACTACGCCCGTCCAAAATCCAACTTGCAATGCTAAAGGCGCGCTCAGTAATTCTCCTACCTTGCCACGAATTCCATCTGTACCAAACAGGGGATTGGCTGGTAAAGATAGTAAATTCAGTCCATTGCTCTGCTCCAGTCCTTTACCTGGTTTTTCCGCTTCTGAAGCAGAAATTTCTCGAATGTTACTTTGAGTTCGAGTTATTGATGAAACCATATGCTTAAACACCCCACACACTCACACAGGAAATTATCACTTTACAGTTTATTCAACAATTTTTAGTCAATGTTCTTTGTGTTTTTATGATAGTTATTTTCTCTTATTAAAAATTTTTTAGTTTCACTTTTTACGTATTTACACATAGAAAAATTTAAGATGCCGTGAATAAGTTACATTTATTTAACCTTCTTAATTAAGATTCTACTTAGTTTAACTCCTAATTGCGGTATTTACTAGTGCTACTTTAATAACTTCACAAAATTTCTTTGAATATTTGATAATAACTAGTCAAACAGTTTGGGAATTTGCAGAAAGTTCCTACGACGGGGTTCCCGCCGTAGGAACGCTACTGGCTACAACGAGAGAAACCCTTTCGGCAGTGGCTCCAAAATTTAAAATCTAAAGTTCGGAGGTTTAAACTAAAGTGCAGGTACTCAATAAAGCCTTTTGCAGTATTACTTGATAGTCTTTATCCTGGATACCGTAAGCACCAAACCTTGCCAAATGGGGGTTCATCATTTGAGCATCAAACAGGACAAATTGCTTGTGGCGTAATCTCTCGACTAACTTGACCATTGCCACTTTAGAACCTTCAGGAATTTGGTAAAACATCGATTCACCAATAAAAGCACCACCGATAACTATGCCTAAAATGCCGCCAGCCAGTTTGTCGCCTTGCCAAGTTTCAAAACTATGGGCAAAACCAGCTTGATGCAGTAAAAAATAGATTTCTCGCAATTCTTCAGAAATCCAAGTGGTGTCTCGGTTAGCGCAACCTGCAACTACAGCCGGAAAGTCTCGGTTAATCGCTACCGTGAACCGTTCTTGATTTAGGACACGCTGCAAAGACTTGGGGTAGCGGAATCGATGATCCAATGGAATCAAAGTGCGATCGCGGCTGGTGTACCATGCCAATCCGGTATCGTCATTAGCCATGAGAAAATAGCCTTGGGCATAGCCTTGTATAATAGCGGCAAGATCATATTGCATAGATTAAAACTAAAAATAAAAAATATCGGAGGAACGCAATTTGATGCCAATAGCCATCCTCTGCGTCCCTCCGTCTTGTTTCTACTGTTACTGTGCCTTGAATAACGATGACACAACCAATACCACCTATCACCCTACCATCCTCAGAAAATCCTCACCTAGAAGGTGAATGGTTAAAAGAGCGTCTATGGCGGTGGCTGGATGCAGAATTTATCCCAGAAGCCATTAATCAAAATATTGCTCAACGCGCTGCACAAATTTTTGTGCGTCAACGCATGGAAGGGGAAAATGACTTAGGCTCTCTTGTGATTGCGATTGTCACAGAGATGCAGGCGTTTGATTTTTCCAAAAGTTTTTATGGAGAGTTTGCGATCGCTAACGCCGTCAGCGATCTACTCTTAGAAAGTCTGGGTATCGACCGTTGTTGCGGACAATAGAAGAGAAAGCGTCTATAGTCCATAGTCCACAGCTATAGCCTACAACTATTAACTATTGACTATTGACTATTGACTACCAGCTAGACTTAACAACTCCAGGTAACAGACCTTCATGCGCCCATTCCCGTAATACGTTCCGAGATAGTCCAAAATCGCGATAAACACCTCTAGGACGACCAGTTAACCAGCAACGGTTACGGCGACGATTAGGCGCGCTGTTACGGGGTAATTGTTGAATTTTGCGATGAATGTCCAGTTTATCTAAAGGAGATTCAGTTGTTCTGAACTCTTCTAACAGAGCTTCCCGTTTAGCGGCATACTTTTCCACCAACTTAGCGCGTTTTTTCTCGCGCTCAATCATACTCTTCTTCGCCATAAATTATCTTACAAACGTAAAGACAGCATTTTCCATTCTACATTTAGTCAAGGCGAATCGTCTCTATTTCTCTGTAATTACTTTGGGTATAGGTTATGGGGCATGGGGCATTGGGCATTGGCGATAACTTTTCCCTTGTCTATCTTGTCTAAGCTAATCGTCACTTAAATTGCATCATTTTCATACTGGCAAAAGCTGTAAACCCTCTCCCCTGCCCCCTGCCCCTCTGCGGCCTCAATGTGCTTTCTTATATGCTTAACAGCTTATGTTGTCTACCCCACCCCCTACCTACCTCCTTCCACCCCAGCTGGGCATAAATCAGCCAACTCACAAGCAACACAAGCCGGAGAACGAGCTTTACACACAGCCCGACCGTGATAAATCAGCCGAATTGACCAATTTTCCCAGTCTGGCTGCGGTAATAACTTCATCAAGTCTTTTTCGATGTGGATAGGATCTGCATACTTAGTTAAACCCAAGCGTTGACTCAGACGTTTAACGTGAGTATCTACAGTCACCCCAGCGTTAATGCCATAAGCATGAGCTAAAACCACATTAGCTGTCTTTCTGGCTACCCCTGGTAACTTTAACAGTTGTTCCATTGTGTTGGGAACTACAGAGTCAAACTCACTGACAATCATTCGACAAGCCGCTTGAATATTTTTGGCTTTATTGCGATAAAACCCTGTAGAACGCACTAAGGTTTCTAACTCTGTTAAGTCAGCATTAGCTAAACTCTCCGCATCAGGAAAACGACTAAATAAAGCGGGTGTAACCTGATTCACTCGTTCATCTGTACACTGAGCAGAGAGAATTGTTGCTACCAACAGTTGTACAGGAGTTGAATAGGTCAAAGAGCAGGTAGCATCAGGATACAGTCGCTTCAGGCGGGTGAGAATTTCTCCAGCCTTTTGCTTTTTAGTTAATGATTTGCGCTTGGTAGTCACTGGAACAATTTTTGCACCCATTCCAACTGGGTAGTTAACTGGGTAGTTTCTTTGACGATGAGGAAAATTCCCAGTCCTAAGAGTAGCACTAAACCAGTTTGCATTACGCCTTCTTGAATGCGATTAGGTAAGGGTTTACCTCGCAAACCTTCAATTAACAAAAATGCCAATTGTCCGCCATCTAAGGCAGGGAGAGGCAAAATATTGATGATAGCCAAGTTGATACTAATTAAAGCCCCGAAAAACAGTAAACTGCCTGTATCATTTTTGGCAATATTCGCTCCCATTTCCACAATTTTCACAGGGCCAGCTACTTGTCCGGCTGTTTCCCCAAAATTAGTAATTAGCTGTCCAAAGCCTTTAAATGTCATGGTGACAATGCGTTGAAACTCATTAGCACCAACACTTAAAGCCTGTACGGGATTACTAATTGTATGACGTTCAACTTTGCCGTTAGGTGCAAGTCCCACCCCAATACTACCGCCATTGGATTTGGCTTCAGGGATGACAGTTACAGATAGCTGTTTGTCACCACGGGCAATTCCTAGTTGAATTGACTGGTTGGGGCTACTTTTAATGATTTGTCTTAAAGTATCTATGCCTTGTAGGGAGTTATCAAACTGTTTTTGATTTGCAGATAGAATCACATCTCCTGCTTGTAGTCCAGCCTTTGTAGCTACATCACTAACTTTTGGTGCTAATTCTTGAATTAATACCCCTGGTTGAGTAGCTTGACCAATACCAATGAAGCTAACTTGGGCTACCAGCAGCATATAAGCAAAAATTAAATTGGCGATGACTCCAGCACTAATGACGATCGCCCGATCTAAAATTGGTCGGTTACGCAGCAAATTTGGGTCATTGGGGGGAATATCGCTATCGGGGTCATCATCAGGAAATCCCACAAAGCCACCCAAAGGAAAAGCGCGGATAGCATACTCGGTTTCTGGGCCTTGGTACTTCCACAGCACAGGGCCAAACCCCAAAGAAAAGCGGTTCACATGGATACCTTGAGAACGGGCTGCAATAAAATGCCCAAACTCATGTACCAAAATTAATACAGCCAAGACTGCGATCGCTGCTAAAACTGACATAGAGCAAATTCATCAAAATATATTGGATATATATTTTTATTGTAGTAGTTAGCGAATGGACGCACAGAATCAACTCATCCAACAGGATAAGGTGATGAGGTGATCGCTAACCAATTTTAGTATCTTCATTTCTCACTTGAGATTGAACTTCAACATTATGAGCTATGACTTCCAAGCATTTAGTTGTCTTTCGCTAAATAACCATAAATTTTCTACGTCTACCTGGGAGTACCCTGACCGAATTTGTGGCTATGACCAGCAGGGACACTCATGGCGAGGAACGGAATTAGTAGCCATGCGTCAAAAAGGTTTGATTATCAAAGAGTGTCCTGAGAAAACAATTTTAGTAGGAGAGAAGGGATGGCTGCTGGGATATATTCGAGAGTGCTTTGATTGCAGATGGTTAGCAAGTAGTTGTTATTTTGTGGACATATTAGAGATAAGCGGTTTCAAAAATGAATTTTACGCAGTTCGATATTTACATCAAGTTATGGAAGCTGCATTCCCAAATATAAAATATGATCCTGTGCCTCCTCTCTGTTGGGAAAATGAAACACTTCTTTCAGAAAGACCTGAACAAGCTATTTTTGAGGAAGATTTGAATGCACTTCTGGGATATATTCAAGAGTGCCATACAGGAATTTGGTGTGCAGCTAGTTGCTACTACCCTAAAAATATGAATCAGATAAAAGTCATTGGGTTTATTAGCGAATTTTATGCAACTCGCTACTTATATCAAATTACAGAATTGGTCTTTCCTAGCATGATTCAAAATATTCCTCATCTTGGGAAAATTTTGTAAATCAGCATTTGTAAATTTTGTAGAGGCGCAAGTTAAACGCCTCTATGAGCCACAAAATACCAAATTACAACACTTCTCTTCCCAAGAAAGGTTGCAAAACTTCTGGTATCAAAACAGTACCATCCTGTTGCTGATAATTCTCTAAAATTGCAGCCATTGTGCGCCCTACAGCTAAACCAGAACCGTTGAGGGTGTGGACAAACTGAGTCCCTTTCTTCCCAACTTCCTTGAACCGGATATCAGCCCGGCGCGCCTGGAAATCTACAAAATTGGAACAACTGGAAATTTCTCTATACTTCCCAGAAGAAGGTAGCCAAACCTCTAAATCATAGGTTTTAGTGGAAGAGAAACCCAAATCCCCGCTACATAAATTAATCACGCGGTAAGGTAACTTGAGAGCCTGTAAAATCGCTTCCGCATTTCCTACCAATTTTTCCAATTCCTCAAAAGAGGTGCTGGGATGCACAAATTTCACCAATTCGACTTTATTGAATTGATGCAAGCGAATTAACCCGCGCATATCACGTCCATAGCTACCCGCCTCTCTACGAAAGCAAGGAGTATAAGCACAGTGGTAAATCGGCAAACTTTCCGCCGCCAGAATTTCTCCCCGATACAGGTTAGTGACGGGTACTTCTGCTGTAGGAATTAACCACAAATCATCATCAGCACATTTAAAACTTTCTTCGGCGAACTTGGGTAATTGACCTGTTGCCGTTAAAGAATCACTATTAACCAAAAGTGGCGGACTGACTTCTACATAACCTGCTTGGGTTTGCATCGTCAGCATGAAGTTAATTAATGCTCTTTCTAAAGCCGCACCAGCCCCGATTAAGTTCACAAAACGACTTTGGGCAACCTTGACGGCTCGCTCTACATTGAGAATACCCAGCTTTTCGCCAATTTCCCAATGTGGCAGAATATTGTGGTTTTGAGGTATGTACTCATCACCCCAACGCCGGACTTCTACGTTATCGTCTTCAGTTTTACCCAAGGGTGTAGCATCACTGGGGATGTTGGGAATGGCGAGAATCAGTTGCTCAATTTCCGCTTTGAGTTCTTTTTCCTTGGGTTCTAGTTCACTGAGTTGAGCTTTAATAGCGTTACCTTCATCCCGCAAGCCTTGAATTTCTTGGTCTTGGGGACTGACACCAGATTTAATTTTCTGCCCAACGAGTTTACCAATTTCATTACTACGCGCTTGCAGTTGGCTACGAGTAATTTCTATATCTCGTTGCTGTCGATCTAACTGCAATATCGGCTCTAGGTCGTATTTACCGCTACGACTGTTTAACCGTTCCTGAATTAGTTGAGGATTTTCCCGTATTTGCTTAATATCCAGCACAGATTTTTCTCAGTCTTTTGCCTACTTCCTGCCAACACATCAGCATATACTGATTTTGACTTGCTATGACAGGAAAAGCAAATACAAAAATTATTATTGCCATGATACTGACGTAAGTGGCGAGTTTTGAATTTGCATCACTTATGAGCGGTTAATGCGATTGAGTAGCCATAGTGAACCGACTAACCCAGCAAAGTGAGCTGACACAGTATTTGTGTTTGCCTGTACTACTAACATATCTAGACCACTGATGATTCTGGTAGGGTCAAAAAACTGCGTTGTTATAGCTTGAGGAGAGATTGACCTAGCTACCAGTGTACCAACGATCGCCTGCGCTCCTAAAAGCGTTACTAGTGTCCCGGCTAAGTTTACCCACAGTCCTAAGCGCAAAACCTGCACTGTCTCCACTTTTCGAGGACGATTGCTAGGGTTTGATGAGAGCAGTTGTCTACCAATTCTGGTGTAACGATATGCCAAATATATCCCACCACCTAAGATGAGAATGCCACAAACTGCTAAAAATACACCGAAACTAGTTCCAGGGTTATTACTAGGACTACCTGCCCTTTGACTGAAAACAGCAAACAACAACACAATAATTCCAGAAACTACACCTAAAACTAATTGAATCCAAAAGCTAATCCAACCTGTGAGGCGAAAAGTTTGGGCAATTGTACGGAGATTTGAGGAAGACGATGGCGTGTCAGAGTTTTGTGACATACAAATCACTTACCTAATAGGCACTTACTTAATTTTATTGAGGACTGACATATATAGGAATCTGATTTGATTCCTGCAAGACTGGTTGAGAGAAGGAACAAAGAACTTGAGGGAGTTTTGTTCAAAAATCAAACATTAATCTTATGGGTAAGTGAACTCGCAAACTGAAATTCAGGAATCTCAATCAATCAAGTTTTTAGACACATATCTCCATAACCTCACTTGGTCAGCTATGCTCATACAACACTTACCAGATTGACGATGAAAATCTCAAGCTCAAATTTCTCAAGGCTGTATATTTTTGATGCTGTCTTTGGGTAAAGAGGGTGTCACCATATCATCATTAGCTATCCAACTATTTGATGATTTGCAGCAAGATATGGATACTAAAAACAAAGTATTGATTAACTTTTACAGATTTACACACAAAATGGCATTTTCCCTGTAAAATTTTTTCGATAGCATCTTACGTTTAAGCAGTTCTAACTAGCTCCGCATTACTTAACACCAAGGTAGTGGCATAATCTACTATCTTGACTGCTCCTCAACACACGAATTAAAGCTTGGGCGGGAGCGTTACTTGTTGACGCTCCTAAAACTTTTGCCGTTTTCCCACGGTTTAAAATCATGGGTTTTCATTTTCGTTTTTACACTTAGGAAATTCTGCCCAAGTAGCACTATATACTTACTCAGACTAGAGTAGCAGCATATACTGACTACAAAGATGTAGATTTCAGCCTAAGCCATACTTTTAGCCATTTACTCACTATGAAACTTGAGGATATATATCAATTCTTTGAGAATCCTCCGCCGACTTATCTCTGTCAAGAGCTAGCAATTTGTTACATTCTGGATGTATTGCTACAAGGTGAATCTTACGGTACTGAGTTGATTCAACAATTAGAAACTGAATACCCCACCTATCGACTTTCTGACACTGTGCTTTACAGTGCAATTAAATTTCTTGAAGACCATCAGGCTATTAATGGGTATTGGAAGAAATTAGAAGGTCGAGGCCGCCCTAGACGGATGTACCAGATTTCTCCAGAATGGGAAGTGCAAGCACAGCGTTTGGCAAAGCTTTGGCGAGATTACATAAGTCTGAGGACAAAGTAAAATCTTACACTTTTGAATTAATCTGTCATTGATGATGCTGTTTGGCTGTTAACTGTCACAAGTTAACAGTCAATCAATTTTATATTTTGGATATTTGGATTGACTGCACCCATAAAGGGATACAGCTTGGGAATTTTAGATTTTAGACGTTCCCTCACACAAAAGACGCGATTATACGAACAACAATCCAAAATCACGCCACTGGCTACAACGCGGTGAACCTACGCCACGCAGTAGCTCCAAAATTTAACATCTAAAATTCGGATTTCCTGGGCATGGTTCACGAAAACATAGGTATTTCAAGACTTAATTCCCATTAAACTTAACTTATATTCATAAATTCAGGATAATGAAGACTGAATAAATCTCCTTGCAGTTAAACAGCACAACCCAATTTATGGATACTGCTACTTTGTCATCTACTTTTCTGCTCACCTTGTTGTTATTGGTTGGTCTGTTTTTCTTTATTCGGGCTGCAACAAAAGACCGCACTCAAACAGCACAACTGATATCTGAGCAAGATGAAGCAGTTTTTATGCCTCAGCTACAAGCCTATTTTCTCTCCCGTGCTTATCGCGTGATAGAGATTGATCAAGTACAAAACCGAGTGGTTTTTGAAGGGTATGTCCAGCCTAGTATATTTTTGGCTGTCTTTTTAACTTTTCTGGCTGCGGTTGGTCTTGTTTGTCTATCGTTGGTTTTATCTTTTCTGTTTCCTCAATTGAGTCCGATTTTTCTGGGACTGTTAATACTTTCACCTGTAAGTGGGATGTTGTACTGGCAAAAGGCTGGACGCATAGAAACAGTTTTGCTGCAATTTGAACCCAAATCTAATACGCAGGAGTCTTTGAGTAGAATCACTGTGACAGCTCATCGTGATGAGCTAGCTGAGTTACAAAAAGCGTTACCCTGGAAGCCTAGCTATTGAACCTCGTAATTTTAGATTTTAAATTTTGGAGCCACTACATTGCGCGGGTTTCCCCTGTTGTAGCAAGTGGCGCGCGCGATTTCGGATTGAGTTTTTTCGGTTCATGTCCCGCAAGACAGTGGGGAAAATAAATCTAAAAATTTTCAATTTAATCTCTAAGCCCCGCATCTTTTTGGTCGGGGTCAATCTAAAATTTAAAATCTAAAATCCAAAATTGTTCGATGCCTCTGATGACCTAAATTCAGAAAAATGTTCTGATTGAGGGTTAAATGCTGAGTAAATAGACAGTAGAGAAGTAGTTATTATAGGTAATGCCATTTTGCCTATTTTCCCTACGGCATGATGTCGTAGGGAAAATCAGCTTATATTGGCAGAGCTGTATCAGCAATCCAGAGGATGAAAGCACATCTTAAAACTCTCGCTTTTGGATACTTTTAGCCCTATTCTGACTACCTTGGGTATGCTATGACCAACAAGCGGGCGATAAAAACCAAAAACTCGATTTTTAGCCGATTGTCTATTTACTGTGGTCTGAATTTACTGGCTAATTCAGTTACAAACTTAAAAAAAATGGAAACTTTGCATAAACTGAGCCAGTTTGCCAGTTAAATGGTTGTCAGAAGTTGCACACAACGCGGTAAGATAACCATTTGTGACTCAGCGACTAGCCACAGCAACTTGTTCCAAACCTGCGGGAGATTCTAGTATCCGCAGGCTAGGAAACAAGAAATGGTTTTCTTCTACGTATTGCGCGCCAAACAGCCCTTTCTCTGCCCAGAAATAGCGGTCTGTAGTGTGTTCGTTTCGCTTTACGAGTAGCAAAGCTGGTGGCAAGATCCCTTCAGCTTGAATGAATTTTCTGGCTGCTGTCACAGGTTTCTCTTCGCCGCTTTCGATGCTATATTGAGGCACGTGTTCTAAAATCCGTCGTCCTTCTTGGCGACGACGACTTTTTCTTTTGCGTCTCCTTGCCAACCTATTTTCCTCCTCTTTCAAGCTATAGATTGTAGTTATAGCTACAAAATCCGTCGTCATTATATAAGTTCTAGTTCAAAAGATCAATAGTTTTTTAACTTTTGATACAGGGAAAATACTCTGATTGACAGTAGATTAATCCCGACTAAAGAAATAAATAATCTCTCAGCGAAAACCATAACTCAAAAGAATTAGTTAAGCTTTATTAAATAGTTGAGAAAAACAAAGACTTTCTTTTATCTTCTCTCAAATTCCGTGATCCTGAACAATAACTGAAAAATGT
Organism: Nostoc sp. CMAA1605; assembly: GCF_021596505.1. Taxonomy (GTDB): domain Bacteria; phylum Cyanobacteriota; class Cyanobacteriia; order Cyanobacteriales; family Nostocaceae; genus Trichormus. The sequence continues at coordinate 27,735 of NZ_PJIZ01000078.1, forward strand.
TAATGTCTGCCAGTTCAGATTTTGTTGCTCTATGCCGGGAGCAAATAGCGTTGTTAACCCAAGGGCTGGGAGCATCTTTAAGCGTGGTTTATTTGGCGCAAGAATTAGTAGACTCTCCCACAGGAGATTCTAAACTAATTCCTGTCGTAGTTTATCCAGAAACAGCCGTTATCCTGCCAGGAGAGGAAATTGTCCTAGCAGCAGCGCAAAAACAGCTAAGAGTGGGAAATTCGCCTCTGATACTGCAACAATCGGCAAGACTCTTGACTCCAGCACCAACAACGGAAACGCCGCCAACTGGACACAGACATTTAGCGGAAGATTTTCTGCTGAGTGGACATCAATTTGTCTTCCCTCTAATTCATGAGGGTGTGATGATGGGATTATTGGTCACAGGTAGGGACGATCGCCCGTGGAATGAACAAGAACAAAACCAGATTCAAACCATTGGGCAAACATTAGCGATCGCCTGTATTCTGGATCAGCGTCGAGCTTGGTTACAAAATCAACTGCATCAACAGCAAATTTTGCAAGAGCAACAGCGAGATTTGTTAGATAACTTATTACATCAGTTTCGTAACCCACTCACCGCTTTACGTACCTTTGGCAAATTGTTACTCAAGCGGTTACGTCCTGGAGATCCTAATCGGGAAGTGGGAGAAAATATCGTCAGAGAAAGCGATCGCCTCAAAGAATTACTGCAAAAATTTGATGAAGTGATTGATTGGGCTAATGTAGATTCAGAATTACTCGCATTACCAAGCAATGACGTATTTGTAGAAGCAACTGTCCAAAAAGAATCTCAGCCAGTATTATTATTACCAGGCACGGGAGATAAGGAAACAGATTGTTCCTTGGCTGAATTATTAACACCATTGCTGGTTTCGGCTCAGGCGATCGCCCAAGAAAGAAATCTCGAATTAATATTAAAAATACCTCAGAATTTGCCTTTAGTTAAAGCTAACATTAAAGCTTTAAATGAAGTATTAAGCAATATCATTGATAATGCCCTCAAATATACTCCGGCTGGCGGTAAAATTTATATTGAAGTAGGACAGGAAAAACCTAACTTTCAAGGTATAGCAGTTAGTGACACTGGCCCTGGTATTCCCCAGGAAGATTTAGCCCATATAGGTGAAAGACATTACCGAGGAGTGCAAGCCCAAACAGAAATTCCAGGTACAGGTTTGGGAATTGCGATCGCTAAACAACTCATCGAACAAATGCAAGGCCAAATCGAAGTTTTCAGCCCAGCAATTAATTCTGCGATCGCTACACCAAATGCACCAGGAACAACTGTGATTATTTGGTTGATAGTTAGTCAATGAAGAGGACAAGGGGCAGGGTGCAGGGGGCAGAGGGAGAACCTCATACATAAATCTACTGTCTCTAGTATCCCTATAGAGGATAAGAATTCCCCCTGCCTATTATGTTGACTATTGACTATCTTGTAGAAACCAGTAAATTTTGATTAATTGTCATTTGTAGGTCTGTGTCTGGGTTGATGGCGATTAAGTCTACACTGTTTCTACCGAAGAATAAGCCAATTAATCCACCGATAGCTGCACCGCCTAAGACCTCCTCAGTGGCGATGGCGCGATCGCCTGTCACCGCAGATACCGCAGCAGCTGCACCTGCACCTAAGACGGTATTTCTGATAATTGCACTGGTGCTAGTACCTTTTCTCACGGTTTCAGTTTTGGTGATGACTTCGGAAGTTGCATTTAAATCGTATTCTTGACCGTTGGTTAATACCAATCTTTGAGCAACGAACTGTGAACCATTAGGGGCGGGTCTGAGTTGACCGATTACTTGGCTACCAGCCGGAACAACTACTGTTCCCTCTTGTGTGACAACGTTTTGTGCGACTGTCAAAGATAAGGGTGCGGTTTCATCCTTTGTCACCAGAATCTTTTCCGCCTTGTCGTACTTGACTGGAATCACTGTCCCTTGGGGAATGGTGACAGAAACGGGTGTAGGGGTTGTGGGTTGGAGGGCGACAACATAGGGTGAGTTGATGGCGGAAGCTTGATTAGAACTAACCAAGGCTTGATAGATAAATGCTGCTACTTGGGCGCGTGTAGCGGTGGCTGTAGGGCTGAGAAACCTGACGTTGGGGTAGTTGACAACAATTTGCCTTTCCGTGGCCGCAGCAATGGGGCTACGGGCATAATTGGCGATGTTAGATGAATCGTTGAAATATTGCAGAGTGCCTTCTACATTACTGCCAGGTGCGTAATCTAAACCATTGGCTAGTGAGACTAATACTTGCTGACGGGGAATGTTTTCGTTTGGTCGGAAACTGTTGCCGGGATATCCTGATAAGAAACCAATAGAGTAGGCTTGTTGAATTGCATTATAAGCCCAATAGTTGCTAGGTACGTCTACAAATCCTATTGCCTGACGTTCTGGTGCTTTTTGAAAAGCTTTATTGACCATTGCGGCAAATTGAGCGCGAGTTACTGGTTCTTCTGGGCGGAAACTGCCATCAGGGAAACCTGCAATCACACCTCGTTGTGATAATTCTCGAATAAATGGTGATGCCCAATAGTTTGATGAAACGTCAGAAAAAGTAGTTTGAGCAAAAGAAGGTGCTGCTACCACAAAAGGTGCAACAGTTCCGGCTGTCACACTTAAAGCCATGAGTGCAGCTGTGCCGGATTGCCAACGATTTAGTCTAAACATAATTTTATTACTCCACACAATTACTTTTTTTCTATGTTAATTTCTTAGACATTTTATACACAAAAAAGTTTCCGTTAATCTGTATTATCTGAAATGATAATCTGTCTATATGTGACAGTTGATATTGTGTTTCATATCCAAAAGACTATGCAATTAGTTATAGTAAAATCACTTATTTATAATTATGATCAATACCAAAGGCAAATGAGTATTTAGTCATGACTTTATATCTAAATAAACTATGACTTTAGTCATAGTTGCAAATAATTAGAATGACTAGAAAAACCAAACTACATTAAACCGCAATATAAAAATAATAGAATTCAGTTCGTAGTAAGGACTTTAGTCCTTTTTTATTCGCGGAGCGTCTCGTAGAGACAACTAAACTTCTCACTACAAAAGTTTAGTTATTTACCCCGTTTTATTTACTGATTTTAGTGCCAGCAATCTGTATA
>NZ_PJIZ01000079.1 GCF_021596505.1 Nostoc sp. CMAA1605
TTGTCGTTGCTATATTTCTCAAGAATGAATTTCATTAATGTCTCACTCTTTCTTTGTGCAGAGGAACAAAGAAAAAGACAAGGTTAGATTTAAGTGATTAATTGTTTCACAATCTATAGCTCCTAATTTTTTTAGGAGCATTATTTAAACAAAGTATTTTTATTGAAAATAATAGTTTTACCCTGGATTTAAATCACTCCATAGATTGAATTTGCTGATTAGCTTCATGCTGTGCTTGTAACATTGCCTGTTTTAATGGTTGTTGTCCTAACAAAGCACTGATGAACTGATTATCAAAGTTGTTGACAATGGCGGCTGGATGTTTACCGACTTGCCAAGGTATAGCGTAATTCACACCAGCGACTAAAGGCGACCTCAGTCTATCTTGGTCATACCCCAACTTCTCGGCTACGGATTTACGAGTAGGTAAAGCAAAGCCTGTTCCTGTCCATTTCTGCATTCCCTCTTTACCTGTGAGATAGGAAATTAATTCCCAGGCTGCGGCTTTATTTTGAGATTGTTTATTCATGACATAAGCGACAGTAAACACCATTGTGCCTTTTTTGTTGTTAATAGTTGGTACTTCTGCGATCGCAAATTCCAATTTGGGAAAGGTTTCTTGCAAATAGGGAATTGCCCAATTACCTTCAATCACCATCGCCACCTTACCCTGACAAACATTTCACTACCTGAGTTTGTTCCCAGATCAGATTTTTGGGCAGAGGAACGGTCTTGGCGATACTGGTCAATGACTAACTGTAATCCCTGCAAAGCTTGTGGACTAGCAAATGTAGCGTCATCTTGGGAATCAATGACTTGTCCACCAAAGGCTGTAATTTTATAAACTTGACGGGCTAATTCTGGCATTTCACCAAAGCCGTATCTGTTGAGTCTGCCTGTTAATTGTTGTGAGTAGCTGCGGAGTTCTGCCCAATTTCGGGGCGGAGTGTTTAAACCAACAGTAGCAAAGGCTTTTTTATTATAAAAAAGTGCCAAGGTGGAATAGTCTTTCGGCAGTCCGTAAATAGAATTTTGGTACTTAAAACTGTCTAATAAAGTTGGTTCAAAATCTGCTAAATCAAATTCTGGAGTGATGTAATTATTTAAAGGTTCTAGGACATTCTGACTCATCAAAAAAGGAGCTTCTAAGGCATCCAGATAAAAAACATCGGGTGCGGCTTCCCCAACTAAGCGGGTTTTGATCACATCCATGTATTGGTCAGAGATTACCTCATATTTGACCTTAATTTGGGGGTGTTTGGCTTCAAAGTCTTGTAAGACTTGTTTTAGTAATTTCTGTTCTACAGGAGAACCTCCCCAACCACTGAGTTTGACTGTGACTTGGTGGGGTTTTGGTAGACTATGGCAACTAATTATAGTTATGGCGATCGCGATCGCTACACCCAAAAATTGCCAAAAATTCTTCCGCATCACGATTAAATTCAAGTCTATTCCTCTTTACTTATATCGTCTGCAACTGCGGACTGATATTTAACTCATCTGAAGTTTTGTTGAGAAATGCAAGGTAAAATATCGAAGAATTATCCCCAAAGTATTTGAGTGTACACTGAATAACTCAATAGATTCACTTATGTCAGGGTGCTTTCCCATAAATAATATCTATGGATTCGATTCAGCTTGAAACAGTGTCACCCGTGATTCTGGAACTTCCCCAGATTCCTCAACCCCAAACTCACCTTGCTCCTAGCCGCCAATATGATAAGAATGCAATTCGCACCAGTTTAAAAGCCTCAACTGTGGATGCGATTTTTGCGGCTATTTTCTCCCTAGCTACCGGCGGAATTTTACTGAGTAATTTCTTGGTAGAGCTAGATGCTAGTCCGGTATTATTTGGGATGATCACGTCAATTCCCATGCTGGTGAATCTAATTCAGCCTTTGGGAGCTTATTTATCCGAACGCAGCACCAGTAGATTTCAATATGCTTTAAAAACATTTGGTATTGCTCGGCTATTATGGCTGATTTTATTACTTGGGGTTATGGGTTTTAGGTGGGGATGGGTAAACTCCCTGCAATTAGAAGTCTTAACTTTATTAATTGTCTTAGGTAGTCACTTATTAGGAGGACTGGGAAGCGCGTCTTGGTTGAGTTGGCTGGCTATCATTGTTCCCCGACGATTACGGGGCAGGTATTTTGGTATACGTAATAGTGGAGTCAGTCTTACTAACTTAATTTGTGTACCTTTAGCGGGTTTACTTATTTCCCATTGGTATAGCGGTACTCTCCAAGGTTATGGTGTATTGCTTTTGGTGAGTATCGTTTTTGGGATTCTCAGTTTGGGATGTCAGTATTTCAAGATAGACATAAATCCGCAATTACAAAATACAATCAGTGAATCTCCCCAAGAAGGTAGAGGGCAGGGAGCAGGGTGCGGAGGGGAAGACATTACATCTTTAATCTTATTTAAAGAAGCAAATAAATCTTTAGTCGTTGATTCTGCGGTTGATTTTTGGCAGAATGCTAATTTTTTAAAATTTTTAGTTTATTTTGGCTTATGGATGCTGGCTGTAAATCTCAGTGCGCCGTTTTTTAATTTATATATGCTGGATACGCTGCAACTAGATGTGAGTTGGGTGACGCTTTACGGTAGTTTGCAAGCAGGAGCTAATTTACTGATGATGATGTTTTGGGGTAAGTTAGCAGACAAAGTTGGTAATCGTCAGATTTTGATTTTTATTGGACTTCTGGTGGCGGTGACACCGTTACTGTGGTTGGGAATTAGCGGGAATCATCTAGACGTTTGGTTGTGGTTGCCATTGTTACATATTTTAACGGGCGGAACTTGGGCAGCTATTGACTTATGTAATAACAATATGCAGTTAGGCATTGCCCCACTCAAAAACCAGTCACTATATTTTGCGATCGCTTCGGCGGTGGCTGGTTTTAGTGGTGCGTTAGGCACAACTATCGGTAGCTTAATAGCCCAATTCACTCAGCATGGGGGCTTATTGGGGGTTTTCGCCCTTTCGGGAGTGTTGCGCCTAGTGGCTTTGATTCCGTTAGTGTTTGTTAAAGAGTGATTGGGCATAGGGTATAGGGCATGGGGAATTGGGAATTGGTGTAAAACTTCCTCTACTCCCCTGCTCCCTGCCCCCCTGCCTCTTCATCCTTTCACTCGGCGGCGGTGGTGCTAAAGCTCATCGCTTCCCACCGTACCATAGGGGGGGCGGTAGGGACGGGTTGGTGTAGTGCGATGAGTTTGGCTAAGGTGTTCTTTAATTGGGTACGGGGTACGATTTCATCAACGAAGCCATGTTTGAGTAGGTCTTCGGCTGTTTGGAAATCGTCTGGTAACTTTTCTCTGAGGGTTTGCTCAATTACACGGCGACCAGCGAAACCAATGGTGGCTTTAGGTTCAGCAATGATAATGTCCCCCAACATAGCAAAGCTAGCAGTTACGCCGCCTGTGGTGGGGTTGGTTAAAACGGGGATGTAGAGTAATTTAGCGTCGCGGTGACGTTCTAGGGCGGCAGAAATTTTCGCCATTTGCATTAGAGAGAGCATACCTTCTTGCATTCTCGCTCCCCCAGAGGTGCAAACAATGACTACTGGGTAACGTCGTTGGGTAGCTTGTTCAATGAGGCGGGTAATTTTTTCACCCACGACAGAACCCATACTACCGCCCATGAAGCGGAAATCCATCACGGCTAGCCCTACGGGTAAACCGTTGATTTGCCCTAAACCTGTTTTAACTGCATCTAGAAGCCCTAGCTTGTCTTCCATTTCCCGCAAGCGATCGCTATAGGGTTTGCGATCGCGAAATTGTAGAGGATCTGTAGAACGCAGATTTTCATCTATCGCTCTCCAAGTATTTTGGTCTATTATTTGTCGGATGCGTTCATCACCGTCTACTCGATTGTGATGTCCACATTCCACACATACCATCTGATTGGCTAAAAGGTCTTTAGTATAGGTCAACACTCCACACTTAGGACATTTATGCCACAGTCCATCAGCAATTTCACGCTCTTGGCGTTCGAGGTTGGTAGCTCCCGATTTACGGCGGTTCGCAAACCAATCAAATAGAGACTTTAAACCGCGTGATTCTTCGTTGTTTGCCATTTTTATCTTATTCAAGTGGGTACGAGGTCGAAAATAAGTCAAGCAGTTAGGATAATTGAATTATCAATAGTCTTGATTAATTTTATTGACTATTGATGATTAACCTTTAACTGTTGACTACATCGCCAAATTACGCTTATAAGCAATCAGACCTAAATTTGCATCTTTGGTTGCCAGCTTAACGAAAATACTGATGCCAATACAAGTATTTGGTTCTTTTGGTGTTGTAAATGTATTGACAAAATTAAAGACGTTATCATACCAACCCCCCAACAGGATGCCTTTCCTCAACCCCCAGCTTGAAGTATTGCCCCCAAGATTGCAATTTGTATCGCCAGTTGATGAGCATTCAGCATTTACCAACAGGTACTCTTCAATTAGAGGGTGATACTAGTCACAAGCTGATATTACCAAAATGTCAAGCGTAAATGGGGTAATGAACGCTACAGTCGGGGAAAATTTAGTTGGTATTGGGATTGGGGATTGGGGACTGGGGATTGGGGACTGGGGATTGGGAATGGGGCATTGGGGCATTGGGTATTGGGAGACAAGAGGGACAAGGGGGACAAGGAAGAAGAAGTATTAATGACTAATGACTAATGACTAATGACTAATGACTAATGACTAAACAATCTCAAGTACGCTGATAAAATTGCTTCGCCGCCGAATAGGGTGAAGAATGCGCCGGATGCTAGGAAGGGGCCGAAGGGGATTTTTTGCCCCCATTTGCGTTTTGATAGCAAAATTGCACTGATTCCTACGATCGCGCCTAGACTACAAGCGATAAATCCGGCTAATAGTAAATGTTTCCAACCTAGCCACGCTCCCATCATGGCTGCTAGTTTGGCATCTCCTGCACCCATTGCTTCTTTTTGCAGGAAAATACCGAGAAGTGCGATCGCATCAAATAACCATAATCCTAATACAGCTCCCACTATCCCCATCATTAAATGCTTGACTATACTAGCAATGCTGGCTTCGTTTATATATCCCAATACTACCTGAAAGATAATTCCCAACACTAACCCTGATTTAGTTAGGGGATTGGGTAATGTCATGGTGTCTAAATCAATCAGGGATAATGCTAATAACCAACTACAAAAAGCCCAGTATCCTAATGTCAAAATTGAGACATTGAATATCAAGAAAATGAGGAGAAAAATAATCCCTGTCACCGCCTCTACTACTGGATAACGCACAGAAATCGGGCTTTTACAATAACGACATCGCCCTTTTAACCACAGCCACCCCAATACAGGCACATTATCATAGGCTTTTAGCTGGTTTAAGCAGTGAGGACAACGGGAAGGCGGCCACAGAATTGATAATCTCGCAGGTAATCGATAAACGACAACATTGATAAAGCTACCAATAGATGCACCCAAGGCGAAAACTATGATGATCGCTGGGGCTACCATCAAAATATCCATATATTTATTTGTCACAGTTCTGAGTCAGTTGTCGTTGATATTTCGCCTTTTGTCGAGGGTGTTGGTCAATAGCTACGGGAATGGGGAATAAGAAATAAAAGTTTACCTAGCTTCGCAGAATAGAGTTAAGTGAAATTAGGGAAGTTGTTTGATTAAATTTTATGAAGAATACGTGGGGAAAATCCGAAATTTCACGATTAGTAGTTGTGTCTCTTAGTCAGGCCAAATTCTCCTATCAAAAATATCTGCAAAGTGCGGATTGATGATTTTGCATAGACACCATGCTTAGAGAGTGTGACTAAAAATACTAGCTAAAAATTATGAGTGATAATAACAAACCTGAAGATTTTTTTGGCGAAGACAGTAATTTCAACTCTGATAACATTAGAGTTGAAATCCCAGCCCAGAGAGAACCAGGATATTACGACAGAATTCCCTCTGCGTATGACCCAATGGGTGAGATTTACGCCAGAGGTAGAGCTATGAGAACAATGTCTTCTGGCACAATGCCTTGGTGGGTGCTAATTACGGGTTGGTTCTTATTTGGTGGATTATTTTTACTAATTATATTTGCGGGTATATCTTCAATGTCCTGGGGGATTATTCCCAGTCTGATTATTACTCTCATTCCCGTCTTAATTGTCTTTAGAGGAACTATGGCAAAACTTTCAGCCACAAAACGCACAAGAAGGTAAATACTGACAAATATATATGTGCTTAGAGGTTTTTAACCTGCTGGACACACGAAACTTGCCAACACTCAACTAGTTATGAAGATCATCATCTTAGCTGTATTAATCTTTTTGATACTGCTGTTGTTGTATGTATGGTATCACCGCCGTGCTGTTAAACCAGGTTTTTCATCGCAGCAGCAGGTAACTCCTCCAGAAAATTCCATTGCAGAAACGTCTTTACCGCAGTCCTCTGTGTATTCTATGCCAGGGCGATTACTTACATCTCGTGTGGATATTATAGTAAGACCTGTTCCACCATCGTCATCATTCGTTAAACCGATACAGACAACAACACCATCATCTAGCACATCACAGTCTTCAGTTTTTCCAGAGATAGAATCACAGTTGCGCGAACTGGCAAAGATTGCCTGGACAACAGAAAAATCTTTCCAAAACCCTCAATTTTTGCTGGATTTTAGGGATTTTGTACGTATTGCTACGCCAGCCCAAGTTGTTGAAGTTTTAATCCGTCATGCAGAACGAGTTACTCCAGGGTTTCAGGTGCCACGTATGGTACCACGCGTACTGGTGACACAAACACCATTTGCAGCTGGAATGTTTGAAGAAGACGAAGAAGGTTGGGTTACTATCAAACTGAGTACGGATTTCTTTCAAGATCAGTTGGCAGCGCAAGCCATTCTGGCACATGAAGTATGCCACTATATTTTGAGCAATTCTGGAATTCGTAAAAGTAATTTTGAATTAAATGAACGCTATACGGATTTGTGTATGTTTGTCTGTGGCTTTGGAGAAATATTTCTTGCTGGATACAAACGTCAACCAGCACAGAATGATTATCGTCCAGGGCATCGTTTAGGTTATCTCACAGATGCAGAATATCAATTTGCTCATCAATACGTGATACAACTGCGCCAATCTAAGGAAATACTACCTCCTACTGAATTAGATGTACTGAAAAAACAATTGTTACAACTGCTCTATAGTGATGAGAGTTCCTGCGAACGAAATATTGAAGCAGAACGCAAACGTAGCCCGCATAAATCGGAACTAGAGCTTTATCGTGATGCGATTTCTCGCCTCGAAAGGGATCGTAGGCGATAGTATAATTACATAATTAACAGTAATTATTAGTACATATGTGATTCTATTTGGCTCAAGGGTACAAAACATTCTTGAGGTAAGAGAACTGGCTGATTAGTAAAAATCACCTTACCGCGATGAGTGACCCGATTGATGGCTACTCCTGAAGGTTGACCGGCGATTTCAGGATGCACTTCACAATGAGTATAGTAAATTCGCCCCGCAGCTCTGATTACGGCAGGATCAATCAAAGGAGACTGATTTCTGGGGGCAGTAAATTGAGCTTTTCCCTGTTCTTGTCGTAAAGCGTACACTATATTGCTGCGTAGTTGCTAGATTTGCTTCTAGTTTAGCTGAAACTTTTGGTAACGGTTGCCAATTTGGCCGATTGTGCTAGGAAATTTTTCGGAAACGGGCAATTAATTGGGCATTGGGCATTGGGCATTGGGCATGGGGCATTGGGCATTGGAGACAAGGCAGACAAGGCAGACAAGGCAGACAAGGCAGACAAGGTAGGAGATGAGAAAAACCGTTCCCTGTTCCCTGTTCCCTGTTCCCTAATGGCTAATGACTAATGACTAATGACTATTGACTATTGACTATTGACTATTGACTATTGACTAACAGCCTTAATCAATGAATCGCCTATTGCACGACAACCTAAAAGATTCATTCCTGGTGACATGATATCGCCTGTGCGATCGCCTTGTTCTAAAACTTGCAATACGGCTTTTTCAACTCTGTCGGCGGCTTGGGGTTGATTTAAGCCGTAGCGTAACATCATGGCTGCGCTTAAGATTTGGGCGAGGGGGTTGGCTTTATCTTGTCCTGCAATATCTGGTGCAGAACCATGAACGGGTTCAAATAGTCCTGGCCCCGATGCACCTAAGCTGGCAGAAGGTAGCATACCTATACTACCTGTGAGCATGGCGGCGGCATCGGAGAGGATATCGCCAAATAAGTTGCTGGTGACGATGGTGTCAAATTGTTTGGGGGCGCGGACTAATTGCATGGCTGCATTATCTACATATAGATGGGTGAGTTCCACATCTGGGTATTCTTGGGCTAATTTAGTCATGCGATCGCGCCACAACTGCGATACTTCTAATACGTTGGCTTTATCAACTGAACAAAGTTTACCCCGACGTTTGCGTGCGGTTTCAAATGCTACTCTACCAATCCGTTCAATTTCTGATTCGGTATATACCATCGTATTCAAACCGCGTTTTTCACCTGTTTCAGTGGTAAAAATTCCTCTAGGTTGACCGAAGTAAATCCCACCAGTCAGTTCACGCACAACCATAATGTCTACACCTTCTACTACTTCCCGTTTCAAGGTGGAAGCATCGATGAGTTGGGGTAAAATTTGGGCTGGACGTAAATTGGCAAATAGTTCTAAGCCTGCGCGGAGTCCTAATAAACCCGCTTCTGGACGTTGGTTAGCTGGGAGGCTGTCCCATTTGTAACCACCGATAGCCGCCAGTAAGACAGCATCACTATTGCGACAGGTTTCGAGGGTAGCAGCTGGGAGGGTTCACCTGTTGCGTCAATGGCTGCACCGCCAAGTAAAGATTCTTGAAAGTCAAAGTGAATATCAAATTGCTTTCCTATGACTGTCAGCACATCTACCGCCACAGCCATAATTTCGGGGCCAATGCCATCGCCAGGAAGTAGGGTAATACGGTAGTTCTGAGTCATAGTTAGTTTCTATTCGGTAAATGCTTGCAGATTAAATATCATACCGAATTTGTCATGCGTAATTAGTAATTCGTAATTCGTAATTTAGGAGGGTATATATTTCGCTAAATCCCAGACTATATGCTTAATAACTAGCTGATATATGGTAATCAAAGATTAAAAAAAAGTATTTTTAGGCATTTTTAAGTGATTTTACTAGTATGTTCTTTAATAAATAGCTAAAATAAGAATAACTTATGAACTTTCAGCAGATTGGACAGGTTGCGCTGCAACTGTTAACACAGTTTGGTTTAAAAGTGTTAGGTGCGATCGCACTTTGGTTAATCGCCCAAAAACTGATTGATTTTGCTGTCAAGCTACTGCGTCGCGCTTTCCGCAGTCAAAATATTGAGCCGACGCTGATTAGTTATTTGCTCAATATTATCGGTGTAACTTTGAGAATTGTCCTAGTTGTGGCGATTCTCGGCTTTTTTGGCATTGAAACTACTTCTTTTGCAGCTTTACTAGCGGCTGCTGGTGTAGCCATCGGTGCGGCTTGGGGTGGACTGTTGGCAAATTTTGCGGCTGGTGCGTTTTTGATTGTTTTCCGTCCGTTTAATGTTGGTGATTTCATTTCCGCCGGTGGTGTAACTGGTACTGTGACGGAAATTGGACTATTTACCACCAGCATCAATACACCTGACAACGTCTTAACAATAGTTGCTAACAACAAAATCTTTGCTGACAATATCCAGAATTTTTCTGCTAATCCTTACCGTCGGGTTGATTTGGTAGCTCAATTACATCATACAGTCGATCATAATGAAGCGATCGCACTATTAAAGTCTAGAATTAGCCAAATTCCCAACGTACTCGATAATCCTGCACCAGATGTAGAAATTATCGATTTTAATTTAGCCGGGACAGTATTAGCAGTGCGTCCTTATTGCAATAATGATCACTACTGGCAAGTTTATTTTGACACCAATAAAACTATCAGAGAAGCCTTTGGTGAGGCTGGTTATCCAGTTCCCGAACAACGCTATGTAGTTAATAGTCATTCAGGAAATGGTGCAAGTGTTCCAGCCGCATCCTTAAGTGATTTTGTTACACAGTAAAAATCACGCTTTCATGTGCAGAGTTTTCACTTAAAAATAGAACAAGTAAGTACAAGGTAGGTAAGATATATACTTTACCTACTTTTTTATTGTATGGTTTTTTATTTCATGTTCTGACTTTTCACGTTATGTGAAAAAGTTAATGCAAAATCTAACCCCCTAACCCCTTCCCTAGTAGGGAAGGGGGAATTTTTAAAGCCCCTCTCCGACGCGGAGAGGGGTTTGGGGAGAGGTAATCGAATTCATGCTGGTTAAGTTAATAAATATCTCTCAAAAGACGGAAAATACACAATCTATCTTCAGGAAGAGGTGCGGTCATATGCTTATTTACACCATTATGACAAGTAGCCACAATTCCAAAGACGATTGATATTTTTTGTGGGATTTTTTGTTTTTTTGAAAATAGAGAAAAAATTATGAATTTCAATCAAATTATTCCTGTTGTACTGGGATTATTAACACAATTTGGATTGAAATTAATAGGCGCGATCGCGATTTGGTTTATCGGTCAAAATTTGATTGATTTTGGCTTAAAATTACTCCGGCGCGCTTTCCGTACCCAGCATATTGAAGCCACGCTGGTTAATTATCTGCTCAATATCGTTGCAGTTACACTGAGAATTATTCTAATTGTGGCGATTCTCGGATTTTTCGGTGTTGAAACTACTTCTTTTGCTGCATTGTTAGCAGCATTAGGTATCGCCATTGGTGCGGCTTGGAGTGGCTTATTAGCAAACTTTGCTGCTGGTGCTTTTTTAATGATTTTTCGTCCATTCAAGGCTGGTGATTTGATATCAGCCGCAGGTGTAACTGGAACAGTAGCAGAAATAGGACTCTTCACTACTACTATTAATACACTTGACAATGTAATGACAATTGTCGCCAATAATAAAATATTTTCAGATAATATTGAGAATTTTTCTGCTAATCCTTATCGGCGTGTTGATCTCAAAGCACAAATACATCACAGTGTTAACCATAATGAAGCAATCAGGCTCTTAAAACAGAGAATCAGCCAAATTCCTCATGTTTTAAATAATCCTGCACCTGATGTAGAAATTTTAGATTTTAATCTAGCAGGTACAGTTTTAGCGGTGCGTCCCTACTGTCATAATGAAGATTATTGGCAGGTTTATTTTGACACTAATAAAGCCATCAAAGAAACTTTCGGCGAAGCTGGTTATCCAGTTCCTGAACAACGCTATGCTTTTAGTGGTAATTCGGAAGATGGAAATACACCCTTGATTTCTTCTACATATTTTCAGAAGTAAGGACTAAAGTCCTTACTAGCAACTATCAGATTATGGACTAATTTGGGGTGGGGCGATCGCACTTATAGGGATACAGCCATTCGCAGCGAAAAAGTCCACCTGTATGTTTTTCAAAGAATGTCCCAGCATGGCGACTTTTGGATATGTTAATTCCCGCCTTAGTTTTAATTTCGTACAACCAAGGAAAAGCAATTATTAAAGTAACTATCACTACAAAAATTTGGCTAACTTTAGGTTTGAATTTACTAATTTTCCGGGAATTGCTGTGATGTTTTTGAGGCATAACTTCTAAAACTGACAGTTAATTCAAAATCCATGCTAGCTTAATTTTTAAAATGTCGCCGGAAGCGGTGGTCAATTTTATCAGTTTTACGTTGATTACAGGTACAGCAAAGAGTCTGCAAGTTGCTGATATCGTTTTGTCCACCACGCGCTAAAGGGATAATATGGTCGATATTTAAATCAGTTTCTACGCCTGTTTTACCGCAACTTTGACATTGATATTTATCCCGTTGGAACACATATTGTCTAACTGCTGGTGGTATATGAATGCGTGGTGTTTTATTCATAATTATTCTTCATTCATCATGCGCCGCAGATCATCTAAAGGCGATGCCGATGCTGTTGTATTAGGTGCGTCTGGTATAAACTCTATATTAACATTAATTCTAATTGTTCCTGTTTGCCAGCCAGCAGTTCCAGGTTGCAGTATTTCACATTCTATTCCTTCATCAAAGAACTTAGCATCATAGCGGTAAAATCTATTACCAACTATATATCCACCAGGATCTATTGAAATGCCACAATCATTTAACAATATATAAAGTTCCTTAGATAATTTCTCAAGAAATATTTTTTGTATTGCTTGCCTCATTTGACTAGCTTTAAATACCTGATCTTTCACTGAAAAAACGTCATTGTCACTACAGTTACTCAAATTAAAATTATCTTCCATTGTTATGTAGATAGATAAATGATTAATATTTTAGTCTCATCAGGAATGAATTTGCAGTTATATAAATAAAGTCCGCACAGGCGGACTTTTTAAAAGGACAGATTAAATCTGTGTCATACTTCCCGATAAACCATCTGAAATCAACACACCATTACTAGTAGAGATATTTTCTACTAATTCTGATTGAGTCGTGCTGATTGTAGGTAAGAGATGATTATATAACTGCATAGATTGCAAACAACTATTAATATTAGTCACTGCCAAATTATAAGCCTCAATTTTTTGTTCTACAGCATTAAGTAACCGCCGATTATTAGCTATTTTCTCCTCAGCTTCTTGTTCTAATGTTTGTTCTAAATAAACTCGTGCTTGGGGATATTGCTGTAAAATCTCTTCGGCTTGACTTTCCGTCATTGGTAATAATTGAGTTTTGAGGATTTGGTTGATAGTTTGACGGAAGGTTTTACGGATAGTTTGGGAAACTTTGGGTTCAAAGTCTAACTTTAATAGTTGTCTGATTGCTGGTTCGGCTTCTACCATACTTTCAGAATCATAACTTTGAGAAGTTTGCAGCAACGTCTGGCGGAATTGATATATAGAAAAAGTCCCTTCATCGTAAAATAAATGACTTTCTCTGACATAGCGATCGCATTCTACACTACCTGCATCAATTAAAGATTGTGATACAGCTTTTTCTAGTGCTTTTAACTTTGATTCAATACCTGCATCATTACCTAACAAACGATACAATTGACGATAGTATTCTGATTTACGAACCTTCTCCATTAATCTTTGGAAAAGATTAGCAATCACTTGTTCGGAAGATTCCACTAAAATATCTTCTAATTGATTGGCGAGATAATAGAAAGCTTCGACTAAAATCGCTAGTAATGGTGCAGTAGCATTGCGTGGGTGACTCAGAGTTGCACGGCGATAAGCATCAGCAACAGAAAATGTATCTAATAACTCATCTAAACGGCGAATCATCCGAGATTGTAATTGCTTAAAATCAGTTTCAAAGCCATCACAGGAGTTGTTAATTACTAGATTCACCTCTTCTATGATGTGCTGACTAAAATCTCTCCCCACTTGTTGCAATTGTTGATTGAGACGTTGCAATTCATGTTGCTTCATCGTCTCAATTTCACGGGGTTGACTATCTAAATTCCGATATGCCAATTGATAGTGTTTTTTGAGTTTGATACAAATATCTTCTAAATCGTTAGCAAGAGATTTAAAAAGCTGTGGACGCTTTTCTTCGGTGAGGTAGCTAGTAATCGCACTGCGAAATTCTTCAATTCCACTATCTTGTATTAACTGATTAATTAAAGGTGTGCTTTGCTCTGATAAGATTCTTACATAGTTAGCATTGGGGGATTCAAAACCGTTAAGAGAAATCCGAAAATTAGTAGAAGAAAGTTTACCAGAACTGACACAGTAATTATTAAATGCGTAAACGAACTGCGGTGTTTCTTCTGTACCATGTACACCTTTAACGCTATCTACAAAAATAGAATCCAAACCAAATCTGTCTTGTTGGTTTGTTTGTTTAATTTGACTACCGTAAAATCCTAGTAACCCACTGGTTTTATAAACGCGACTAGTATCACGAAACTGTGAATTAATTAAATCGTCTAGTCGTTGCCTTAATTGGGTATTGTACCAAGTTTCATCGATGCGGTTGAAGACATAAAACACGCGATCGCGTATTCCCCCATTTTGCCGCATTTCTCTAACAGTTCCGTTTCTTCCTTCGTCATATCACCAGCAGATGCAGGTTTCAGCACACACACCACCGCCGATGTATCAGGATGTTGAATTTTAGCGTAGGTTAACCGTGCATCTTTTTCTACTGGCGCATCAATCCCAGGCGTATCAATAATAACGTTTCCATCTTGTAATAGAGGATGGTTGCAATAATATTCAATCTGTTTTAAAACTGCACTATTACTACCACGCCGCGCATATCCAGCCGCCTCTTTTAAATTCGTAAAATTAAATTGCTCCATTGAATAGGTAGCATTATTTATTGTATGAATATGTTGCCGATTTGCCTCATATCCTTGCAATAATAAAATTAAGGCTTTGGCTTGTTTGGCACGTTCTGATTTACTTTCTCCACCCTCTTGTTGAATAATTGCTTCACAGCCTTGATACAATAAACTTACTACTTCTGCTTGATTGATATTAGCCCCAGTTGTAAATCCCAATTGTTGACATAGAGAAGTTGCTTGCTCCCTGATTTCTGCTTCACTTAAAAAAGTTAAAACTACCCGTTCTTCACCTAATTCGGCATACTCAATTTTACATTCTGTCCCTGTAGCGTGTCCTTCTGCACTATATAGTAACTCTCGTTCTAAGAGTGCATTAATCAACATAGATTTACCTGCACTAAAAGCACCCGCAAAGACAATTTCAAACCTGGGAGAAATGGCTTTACCTAGAGAAGTTTGCACAGATGTAATATCTTGCGATCGCAAAGCTGATTCTTGTTGTAAAAGTTGCAATATAGAGTCAACTTGATCTTTTAAATTATGGCACTGAAAAGGCAGGTATGACATACAAGTACCAATTACATTTTCAGTATATTTTAATCAAGTATTTATACTATTGCTTCAGTATGATTACGACGTTATGAATTGCCTCTTGGGAAAGAGGATCAATAAATTTTTCAGTATTACCATGATGTCAAATAATCATATTGTTAACATCGTTGGTAAAGGAAAATATGAAACTAATAAGTGACAGCTTTTCCGCTAATAGTATGATTCCCACGAAATTTTCCTGCGAAGGTGCAGGAATTTCTCCTTCCTTAAAATGGGAAGATGCACCAAAAGAGACTCAGAGTTTTGCCTTAATTGTCGATGATACCCCTATACCCTTACACCCTTACACCCCTAAATCCCTACACCCTCTTGAAAAATAATCCCTAAATCATTCAATAAATCCATGTCTAACAATTGACTTTCTCCTACATCAGTGTTTTGAAATAGCACAGTAAAAGCACCAGCACCTAATCTATCTTGAGGAAAAAGGCGATAACAGGAATATCAGTTAAATGTGATTGATAATCTTGTAAATGACTAACTTTTACTGGCTGAAACTGCGGGAATTTAGACAAAAACCACTCACAAACCTGCTCATTTTCCTCCGGCGAATAGGTGCAAGTCATATAAGCCAAATAACCCTGTGGTGCAACTATTTGTGCAGAATTAGCAATGATTCTTTTTTGCCGATTAGCACTTTTATTAATAGCCGTAGGATGAAAACATCCTGGTGCTTTTTCACCTTTAGCTAATAGAGACTGTCCCGTACAAGGAGCATCAACCAATACCAAATCACAAGTTGAATTAATACTTTCTGCAAATATCCTAGAATCTCGATTCATCACTATACTAGGACTAATCTGGCAACGCTTTAAGTTAGATATCAACATTCCTAACCTTTGCCAATTACTTCATTACAAATAATTAAATTTGGTTGCAAAGCTTGCCAAGCAAATATACTTTTCCCTCCTGGTGCAGCGCACATATCAAACACTAATCTAACTGGCTGAGGGATTGCTAATAAAACAGCAGCAGCGAATACAGAAGAAAAGTCTAAACAGTAAAAATATCCTTGATGATGTAAAGGATGTTGACCTGGTTTTTCTCCTAATTGTAAACGATTGATAAATTGTGGTTGCCAGTTCAATGGTGATGTCACTGAAAACGGTAGCTTTTCTGGTTGATTCTGGCACCAAAGGATACAGGGATTAAAGATTGAGGAGCAATTAACGCTTCAATAAACTTTTCTTGATTATCAAGGTTTTCAAACAAACGGCGTGTAAGTTTCAATAATAAATTTGATGGTTTTTCCATTAGTAAAACTGTTACAGAAGAACAATGCTTGTTAGTGGGTTGGCTTCATACTCTAGAATATTAGGAATTAGGGAAAGGAAGTAAAAAGGCAAAAGGCAAAATGTAAAAAATATTTTGGCCTTTTTATATCCAATGCCCAATGCCCAATGCCCACTGAAGACTATCTCTT
>NZ_PJIZ01000080.1:0-2500 GCF_021596505.1 Nostoc sp. CMAA1605
TTTTCGGCAAACCCCTTGACAGGGATAAAAAAGTTAGATAACCTAGATAAAGTGATGAGTCGAGAACGACCGCACAACTGAACCGAGAAAAAAGAATACTTTGAAAGCGAAGCACAAACCAATCCTCGTCAAACAAATTGGTTTTGGGACTTCCCAAAGACTTTAAAGATTATAGCAAGGAAAACTGAAAGATTGACTTTCAGTGATAAACTCCGGAAATAACAAAACGGAGAGTTTGATCCTGGCTCAGGATGAACGCTGGCGGTATGCTTAACACATGCAAGTCGAACGGAATCTTAGGATTCAGTGGCGGACGGGTGAGTAACGCGTGAGAATCTAGCTCTAGGTCGGGGACAACCACTGGAAACGGTGGCTAATACCGGATGTGCCGGAAGGTAAAAGGCTTGCTGCCTAGAGATGAGCTCGCGTCTGATTAGCTAGTTGGTGTGGTAAGAGCGCACCAAGGCGACGATCAGTAGCTGGTCTGAGAGGATGATCAGCCACACTGGGACTGAGACACGGCCCAGACTCCTACGGGAGGCAGCAGTGGGGAATTTTCCGCAATGGGCGAAAGCCTGACGGAGCAATACCGCGTGAGGGAGGAAGGCTCTTGGGTTGTAAACCTCTTTTCTCAAGGAATAAGATATGAAGGTACTTGAGGAATAAGCATCGGCTAACTCCGTGCCAGCAGCCGCGGTAATACGGAGGATGCAAGCGTTATCCGGAATGATTGGGCGTAAAGGGTCCGCAGGTGGCATTGAAAGTCTGCTGTTAAAGAGTGAGGCTCAACCTCATAAAAGCAGTGGAAACTACAAAGCTAGAGTGCGTTCGGGGTAGCAGGAATTCCTGGTGTAGCGGTGAAATGCGTAGAGATCAGGAAGAACACCGGTGGCGGAAAGCGTGCTACTAGGCCGTAACTGACACTGAGGGACGAAAGCTAGGGGAGCGAATGGATTAGATACCCCAGTAGTCCTAGCCGTAAACGATGGATACTAGGCGTGGCTTGTATCGACCCGAGCCGTGCCGGAGCTAACGCGTTAAGTATCCCGCCTGGGGGAGTACGCACGCAAGTGTGAAACTCAAAGGAATTGACGGGGGCCCGCACAAGCGGTGGAGTATGTGGTTTAATTCGATGCAACGCGAAGAACCTTACCAAGACTTGACATGTCGCGAACCTTTCTGAAAGGAGAGGGTGGCCTTAGGGAGCGCGAACACAGGTGGTGCATGGCTGTCGTCAGCTCGTGTCGTGAGATGTTGGGTTAAGTCCCGCAACGAGCGCAACCCTCGTTTTTAGTTGCCAGCATTAAGTTGGGCACTCTAGAGAGACTGCCGGTGACAAACCGGAGGAAGGTGGGGATGACGTCAAGTCAGCATGCCCCTTACGTCTTGGGCTACACACGTACTACAATGCTACGGACAAAGGGCAGCTACCACAGCGATGTGATGCAAATCCAAGAAACCGTAGCTCAGTTCAGATCGAAGGCTGCAACTCGCCTTCGTGAAGGAGGAATCGCTAGTAATTGCAGGTCAGCATACTGCAGTGAATTCGTTCCCGGGCCTTGTACACACCGCCCGTCACACCATGGAAGCTGGTCACGCCCGAAAGTCATTACCTCAACCTTTCGAGGAGGGGGATGCCTAAGGTAGGACTGGTGACTGGGGTGAAGTCGTAACAAGGTAGCCGTACCGGAAGGTGTGGCTGGATCACCTCCTTTTAGGGAGACCTACCCAAATCAGAGATCGAAAGCCGAGAGCTGGAAGTGAAAAGCCAAAAGCCAAAAGCTAAAAGCCAAAAGCAAATAGAGACTGAGATGGTCTACTCTAGGTCGGTCGAGATTGGTGAAAGCTTTCAAAGTATTACTATTCCGGTTTAATCAATTTAAACAGAGAAAGAATCAGCAACTAACGGGAGTTAGACTGCTGAGGAAACTCAGCCAGAACCTTGAAAACTGCATAGAAACGCGAAAAGAGCAGGCAGACACAAGTATTGAAAAGATATGAAGTGTTTGCAGGATGGAAACCAATGTGAAGTGGTCAAGCGAATAAGAGCTAATGGTGGATACCTAGGCACACAGAGGCGAAGAAGGACGTGGTTACCGACGAAATACTCCGGGGAGTTGGAAGCAAACTATGAGCCGGAGGTGTCCGAATGGGGCAACCCTGAATACTACCTGTTGAATATATAGACAGGAAGAGCCAACCCAGCGAACTGAAACATCTTAGTAGCTGGAGGAAAAGAAATCAAAAGAGATTCCCTAAGTAGTGGTGAGCGAAAGGGGAAGAGCCTAAACCAGTCGGTTTACTGACTGGGGTAGTGGGACAGCAAAAACGAATCGCGAAGGTTAGACGAAGCATTGAAAAGATGCACCAGAGAAAGTGAGAGTCTTGTAGTCGAAAACTGAAGGATAGGAGCTGAATCCCGAGTAGCATGGGGCACGAGGAATCCCATGTGAATCAGCGAGGACCATCTCGTAAGGCTAAATACTACTGTGTGACCGAT
>NZ_PJIZ01000080.1:7500-30190 GCF_021596505.1 Nostoc sp. CMAA1605
ATATGCGCGTTCCAACAGTTGTTGTTTTGGTGCTAGGAATATTTCTGGGGTGGGAAAAGATAGTGCTGGCTGACTCCCCAGCAGATATTTCCTATGGAACTAGTGGCGGAGAAATCAATGGTTATGCTAAATATGGAGGCTATGTAGAAGTACCCACAACTATCGAATATACGTCGAGAATTGTCCGAGATATTCAGATCCGGTTTATGGATGAACGGGGTAGGGTGGTTGATGAAGGGGGAAAACCAATTCCAGGACGCACACAGAGAGATTTTATCCTCAGTGTACTGCAACTCCAGCCAGGTGAAGTATTTCAGGAAGACGTATTAGCCGCAGATTTGCAAAGATTGCGAACATTGGAATCTGTAGACTTCGTTAGGGCTACTCCCCAAGAAAAGAACTCTCAAGTCAGCATCATTTACGATATCAAAGAACGCAACTTTCCGAGTTGGAGTTTTGGGGCGGGAAGTAACAGTGATATTGGACTTTATGGTCAAGTGCGCTATCGAGATGGGAATATTAACGGCGTTAACGACCAATTAACTACTACAGTGCAAGTTAGTGATAAGGATGTGCAGTTTGCCAGTCAGTTTATCAGTCCTTATCGCGCAGATCAACCAGAACGCTTTGGCTATAGTATCAAGGTTTTTCGCGATCGCGATTTATCCCCTGTTTTTGATGATGAAATTAGACTAGCTAACGGTGACAGAATTCGCGAAGGGAGATTTGGCGGTTCTGTGGCGTTGTTGCGTTCTTTCAATGATTGGAATACAGAGTTAGGTTTAAACTACACCAGAATTAGTCTGCGTAACCAAGATTATGATGTCGTTCAACAAGATAAATTGGGAAATCCCCTTTCTGTGAGTGGTACGGGGATTGATGATTTATTTACCGTGTCTTTTAGTGTAAATCAAGATAGACGCGATCGCCCCGATAACCCCACACAAGGATCAATTCTCACCCTCAGCACCGCCCAAGCTATCCCCATTGGGTTGGGGAGTATCTCCAGCAACCGGCTACAGGGAAACTACATCCAGTATTTACCAGTCAACTGGCTGGGTAAAAATAAGTTAACAGATAACCCTGAAATGGTAGCTGTGAATTTCCAACTGGGTACAATTCTCGGCGATTTTCCCCCAGCTAATGCGTTTAATCTTGGGGGTGCAAATTCTGTCAGGGGTTACGGTTACGGAGACTTGGCGAGTGGTCGCAGTTATGGGTTAGCTTCTGTAGAATACCGTTTCCCGATTATGGAGTACATTGGTGGAGTTGTTTTTACTGATTTTGCTTCAGACTTTGGTTCTGGTAAAACCGTCCTGGGAGAACCTGGAGTAGTCAGAGATAAACCTGGAAGTGGCTTTGGCTATGGTTTAGGAGTTCGTTTGAATTCACCCTTTGGAGTTTTGCGGGGTGATTTAGGAGTGAGCGACCAAGGAGAAGTCAGATTAGAATTCACCACTGGGCAGAAATTTTAGTTAGTCACCAGTCAATAGTCATCTTTTCAATTGTGAAATCATGGAAAAGGAAAGACTAGAGCAAGAATTTTATTCCAGGTTATATAAATGGTCAGTGCAAGATGCTGGTCGAGAAGCCAGTAATAATTTTCCTTTTCTCAATACTATGAATGATAGCCATATAGCTCATACATTGGAAGTATTAAGTTTTTTTCCGCAGGAGATGCAAGTTAAAATTTTTGTAGCTCTTACTAAAATTTCCTATCAAATTTCAGGAGAGTTTAGTAATATTGATTTGACTTTAGAAGACAAACTTTTGCTAGGGAGCATCCCAGTTTTTTGCAAAGAAGGCGAAAATCAGTCAGGATAAGTAAGACGAGTGTATTTAATTACCGATGACCCCAGAACAAAAGCAAGCTCTTCAAGAACATATTCAGGCGGTCGCTAAAATATTGTATGAAGATACGTCACCAGAAAGGCTAACAAACCTTGCAGGAATTGAAGAGGCAGTGCGAAGTCAAATGCAGAAGCACGTCATGCCAGAAGTAGGGTTTTTTTTATCGAAACGATTACAGGCACAAGCGCAGGATATCAACGACGACTGAAAAGTATTTTGGGAGAATTGCCAATAACAAGCAAGCAGGCGCAGCAATTGGAAGTCCCGAACAGTAGTCAATTGAGTCCTTATCTGGAAATTTGCTGCCTACGTGTGAGTGCCAATGTCAGCTATGAAGATGCAGCAGCAGATATTGAGTATTTTACAGGCGTACAAGTTTCCCGTAGCAGTCAACAGAGATTGGTGCATCGTCAAAACTTTGAATTGCCGATACAAGAAAACACAGTTGAAGAATTAAGCGTCGATGGTGGAAACATTCGTGTTCGTACTACTGAAGGTGAAATATGCGCTTGGCTTGGCTATAAAGCGATTAGCTTACATCACAATGGAATGGTGGGAACGTCCTTTCAAGATAATCAGGTTGTCATTGATTGGGTTAATCATCAACCACTAGCTAGCACTGTTACTTGTGTTGGTGATGGACATGATGGTATTTGGAATATCGTTGACCAACTAGCCCCTGATGTACAGCGCCGAGAAATACTTGATTGGTTTCACTTGATAGAAAACCTTCACAAAATTGGGGGTTCACAAAAACGGTTGAAACAAGCACAAGCCTTATTGTGGAAAGGTCAAGTAGAAGAAACCAAAGCTTTATTTACTGGTTGTCGGGGTAAACAAGTGCAAAATTTCTGCCGTTATCTCGATAAGCATCGCCATCGTATCATTAACTACGAATATCACCAAGCTGAAGAAATTTGTTCAATTGGTTCTGGGTCAGTTGAATCTGCCGTTAAACAGATTGACCGTCGTACAAAGATTTCTGGGGCGCAATGGAAACGAGAAAATGTGCCTCAAGTTCTTGCCCATCGCTGTGCTTACCTCAATGGATTATTGTCGGTTTGAGCCACTTCAAAAACTGAGATGCTCCCCGATAGATTCTACAGGATTATCATATTCACATATATTAGGTTATCTACCTGATGGTGTGGATATATTCAACAAAGAAGACTTTTATCGGCAAAGAATAGTGATATCAAATCCGATCTCAGTTAATAGATGGCTAGGTTTTAAGGGAGGAGTATGGTTTTTCCTGAAAGAAGAAGATCCAACATTAGCTGCTAAAGTTATAGGAAGAGCTTGCACTCATTTTTTAAATGTTCTGCCTGAATTAACGCATGGTTTAGAGCTTATTTAAAAATAGGTCTTAGTATTCTTCAGTCATCCTAAAAAACATATGAAATATTGGCGTGAAACTATAGCTGTAACTCGACGCATTTTAATTGAATTATTTCGTCGTCGGCGCAGTTTAATTTTTTGGTGTATATTTCCTATTTCAGTGTTAACTCTCAGTGGATATATTTTGGCAGAAAGAGCCGAATTACCCTTAGCTGATGCTTTTTCCTATGCTGCACCTTCTACTTTAGTAGGTGCGGCGTTATTTTTTAGCTGTTTGGGTGGAACTGTCGCCACTATAGTTGCAGAAAGAGAACAACAAACTATTAAACGTTTATTTCTATCTCCTTTAAGTGGTACGTCCTATTTTTTAGGAATTTTTTTGGCTCATAGTTGCATCGGTATTGGACAGACTATTTTAATTTATACAATCGCAGCTTTTTGGGGTGCGACTTTTAGAGGTTCTTGGTTATTAGGAATAGCAATTATTTTGATGAGTATTGCTGCTTATGTGGGATTAGGGTTTATTTTGGGTACACAATTAGCACGACGTATTGAAGATGTGAACGCTTTGGTAGCAGCTTTTGGTGTGCCTTTGTTAATTCTAGGCGGGGCATTTTTACCTGCTACTTTATTTCCTAAAACTCTAGTCAATATTGCTCAATTTAATCCGATTTATCACATGAATGAGGCTTTAGTAGCTGTTTCTTCTCAAGGTAAATTAATCAACGAAATTACAATTAACTTGAGATTTTTATTGATATTTACCATTGCGATGGTGATAGGAGGTTGGTTATGTTATAGACGAATGTTAATTGTAGAAAGAAGTTTATAAAAATAGCCAGATAAATTAAAATATGCTCAAGCTTAATAATTTAAATAAATCATATGGTAAAAGTAAGATTTTAAAAGATGTTAATTTATTAATTAATTCAGGAGAGGTGTACGGTTTATTAGGTGCCAATGGTGCAGGAAAAACCACAATAATTAATATTATTTGTAACTTACTTCAGGCTGATAGTGGTGAAATTACCATTAATCATCAATCCATATCACAAACCACCAAAAGCATGATTGGAGTTGCACCACAGGAAAATTTACTATACAAAACATTATCCTGTGAGGAAAACTTAAATTTTTTCGCTGATATTTACGGTTTAAATAAAGTCACACGCCAACAACAAGTCAAAGCAGCACTCACATCTGTCAATTTATTAGATAAAGCTAAACAACCTGTAGAAACTTTAAGTGGCGGAATGCAACGCCGCCTAAATATTGCTGTGGCTTTAGTACATCAACCTAAATTAGTCATTCTCGATGAACCAACTACAGGGTTAGATATTGAGGCTAGATATGAAGTTTGGGAATTAATTCAAAACCTCAAACATCAGGGTGTCACGGTTTTAATGACCACACATTTATTAGACGAAGCTGAAAGATTGTGTGACAGAATAGGTATTCTCAAAGAGGGCAGAATTTTAGTGGAAGGGACTTTAGCAGAATTACGCAATTTAATTCCAGCCCAAGCGATTGTTTTGATACAAACTCCGACTCCAGAAGTTGCGATCGCCCGCGCTCAAGGATATGGTTTTCATTATAGATACTATGGTAATCAGTTGGCTTTCTGGCTACCGGAAACATTAGAACTCAGTGAAATTATTGAGAAATTTTCAGGGATAGCAATAGAATCAATCTCTCGTCAAAACGTTGGTTTAGAGCATATTTATCTAGAAGTGACCAAAAAAAGTTAGAAGTATCCGAAAATCCCTGTGTAGTTGATGTAGTTAAAATTATGAACTACTAAACTAATCAATTATATATGACAATTCACCAGCGATCGCCCCAGACAGAGGGGAAGCCTGTACCTCTGAAGTTGATGACGATATTGTCAATATTTAGTATTGCTGGTGTAGCTATTTTTAGTCACCAGTTGTTCTGGAAGCATTACTTTCAAAACCGACTAGCACAAGCTAAGAAAACTTGGCAAACACAAGCAGTTTCACATTATCGCTTACAGATTAATTATTCTGCTCCTTTTAATTGTCAACAAGAGGTAGAAATTAAAAATGAGAAAGTAATTGCTGTAGGTAAAAATACCTGTGCTAGTTTACCACCTGTAACTGTGAGTGAATTATTTCAAGAAATTTCATCCGTAGCAGATGGCAATAAATGCGGGCCGAATGGATGTATTTGCGATGGTCAATTAGGTTTTAAAGCTACTTATGACAACCAGTTTGGCTACCCCAATCAACTGGAAATATCATTAGATCGTCAACATCAATGGCTAAATTTCAACTCTTTGAATAATCACTCTGGCAAATACTGTACGTTAATTGGCTTTGTTGGTAAAAGAATCAGTGTTAGTGGCTTTATACCAATTCACAATTCGCAATTCGCAATGGACTAACGTCCCGCTTCGCTAACGAAATTAAAAAACTTAGATGCAGCAAAACTTTCAGGGTTTACATCTGTATCAGGTTTTTCGTGAAATGGTATTACACCGATTCCATCTTAAAATAACGTGAATTCGACGACCTCTCCCCAAACCCCTCTCCGACGCGGAAAGGGGCTAAGATATCTTGAAAATCTACGAAAAATGAAGGTTTCTAAGCCTTTCTCCTTGCAGGGGAGAGGTACTCTACGAGAAGAGCTTCGCTCTATGGAGAGGGGTTGTTTCAATTCATCGAACTCACGTTAAAATACTCAAAAGGGAAAAAAGATATTCAGATACCCGACTTTTTCCAACAATCGGGTATCTATAATCTATACATAATTTGTGTGCCGACTACTAGTTATCTACAGTTTCCTGAGAGAACTTTTTGTGTAAATTAGTAGTTTGTTTACCGTTGGCAGATGATACGGTGATCAGATACTCAATTAATTCATCAGAGAAGGGTACGCGTAAATGAAATGTACCATCTGATTTGAGTGTGACAGGTTTACCAGCAATATTGACGCTTGCACCTGGTTCTGTTGCTCCGTGAATAATTAACTCTGCATCGGCGACAAACCAAAAGTCTCCATGCGGACGACTAAAGACATGAACATTAGCGGAACGAGCAATAATTACCCAACGTTCTCCTTGTGAGAAGTAGCCAATTTCTACCATGTAATCACGATCGCTGTGAGGAATGGCAATATAGCGATCGCGAATTACTTCTTCACATTCGTATTGTTGTACTAGTTGGGGAGTTTGATAACTCAGGTCAATGCTAGTGACATCATACAGTCTCAGTGCTAATTGCGAGATGCCAGCCTCCCGTAGTTTTGTTTGGGATATCTCGGAAATTTGCCAAGAGACATAAGCCCATTTAGGAGTGCGTGGCGTGAGGGAAATTTGACTGTTTTCATCGATGATGGTGACATCTCCCACTAGATTGGCTGTATGTGGACGACTGAAGACACGTACCAACTCAGAACGAGCGATTTTCACCCAAGTATTGTTTGTGGTGACATAACCAATTTCGGCGGCGTAATTGCGATCGCTTGTGGGAATGTAAACATAGTGATCACTGGTTGCTGGTTCACATTTATACTGTTGGACTAAAACAGGTTCTTGATAACTCAAGTCAATTTCTGTCACGTCGTAGAGTCGCAATGCTAATTCAGATATTGCCTCTTGTGGGATTTGCTGGCGATCGCTTTGAGAAATATACCAGGAAACATACGCCCACTCTGGACTACGGGGTTTTAAAACAATACTGCTATCTTCATCATGATTGGGAAGTTCATCAGGGGTTGTATCTACTGCTGGTGTTGACTCCAGTGTTGCTGCTGAGGCAGTTTCCTGCGTCCCATCAATACTAGCCAAAGCCCCAATTCCTGCACCCACCACGGCTGCACCACCAACTAAAGCTGCTAAATCATTGCTAGGATGACTTTCCTCCAGAGTTTCTACTGCTGCTGGTTCAGCCTCATCTGCAACTAGATTGAGTGCATCTTCTGGAATCTCTGCAAATTGGGGAAGAACATTAGCTAAATCTTCCTCATCTGGTGTGGGTGAAACTAACTCAGTTGTCGCCTCTGGTTCGTCAAATAGTGACTCTATATCAATATTGCTTGTATCTTGTTGGGAGTCGTCACCCCATTCTATCTGCTCATCTGCCGTAGCGAAATCATCAGGAGCAACGTCTGGTAAATCAGCCAGTGCATCTGTCAATGATGTTTCATCCTCTAAATCATCGCTGGTAGCTACCGACTGGTCAAATATAGACTCTACATGATCGGGTTCAGGTTCGGATAATGCCGCACTGACATCATCTGCAAGTTCTAAATTGGGAGTATCATCCGTCACAGTCACTGGTGCCGATAAATCCGCCTCTTCGGTAGTTTCAGGCTCTTCCGTCATCCCCCAGAGATTGCTTTCTGTCTCTGGTGTAGTGGGGGCTTCCTCTTCTGGATTTAGCTCACTTAGCACCTCTTGTGAACTTTCAGGAGTAACATCTTCATTTTTGGCAGTATCTACAATTTGCGGATAGGAAGTGTTGACAATGGTAGCCGGGGCTTCCATATCCCAAGGGGACTGCTCTAATTCTGGTGGGAGGGGTAGGGGAGATTGTTGGACTGTTGTTTTGGTGGTGCTATTTCCCGTTGGGGAAACAACATCTGGTGGGGAAGAATTAGTGTCAGATTCTACTTCCACCTCTGGTGAAGAACGCCTTGTAAACCATAATAGGGAAGCACCAATTGCACCTATAGGTAAGAGCAGCCACCACAGTAAGTTTCTACCATCGGTTTGGGGATTTTCTGGCGGTGCTACTACTGAGGGCTGAGTCAAATTAGTGACTGCGGAAGTGTTATTACTTTGTAAAAAAGGAGAATTTGTAGGCTCTGATGTGGTAACTGTAGGCGGTGTAGCTTCAGCCGTAGGAGAAACACTGGCGGTGGTTGTCGCTTCTGTGGTAGCAGATGGGGTAATTGCAGGGGTGCTAGCGGGACTAGCAGCCGCTAGCAATGACGATGATTCACCTTTGGCGATCGCTTCCGCTTCTGTTGTTCTCGCTGCTTCTATAGCCTGCTGTCCCTGGGGTGCTAGAGCAAATCCCAGAAAAGCCGCAACCGCAGGACTAGGATCTTTTTTGTAAACGTAAACAAAGGGCTGAGAAAAAGGATATTTCTGATCTTCTGGTAATGTGTCATGTAACTTCAGAATCCGCACACCAGGTAGTTTGGCGACTTGATTGGCTCTGGCGTAGCTGATACCATCCTTACCCAATTGTTTGACAATCTCTACAGTGTCATCTTGTGCTGCTTGGGTAGCAGTCGCACCTGTGGCAAACTTGGTCGCGCGAAACACGGGATAATTACTTAGGGCTTCTCTAGTACCGCTTGTATCTGGGCGATCAATCACCCGAATCTTACCCCTTGTACCTCCTATTTGACCCCAGTTGGTAATTCTCCCCCGAAAGATTCTCGCAAATTGTCTATCTGTCAAGCTGCCTTGAAAGGGGTTGTCTGCTCCTACGATAATGGCAATTTTTTCTCGGTGTAGTCTGACTTGTTCCAAACCTTGAGCTTTTTCTTGTGGAGTGAGGCCTCGACCGATTGCTGCTATGTCGATTTGTCCATCTAACAAGGCTTTGAGTGCTGCTTCCGTCCCATTGGCTGATACTTCTACCTTTGTACCAGCAAACTGTTGCTGAAAACTCTGTTGCAAATTTTGATTAAAGGCTGCAAAACCACTAGAATCACCTATTCGCAATGTCGTTCCACTGGCCACTGTTTGTGGCACTGGAAATGACGGTGTTTCAGTTCCAGATTGCGCCAGCACAGAGGCCGACACCAACAGGTTTGTTGCTACGGGAGAGGTGGTTAAGGCTAGCAATAATGCTAAACGGACTATCCCACTATCTTTTTTTTCTTGTTGCCACATATGCCGCTCATCAAGGTACAGGAAACAGAAAGCCGACCAGTCTAATACCAATTCAAAATTCGCTCATGAATAAACTTTTGATGCAGGAGGAGACGCGCTTATTATACATCTGGTGTCAATTGTTTCCCCAGTTTTTTATATTACTTTTGAGTATAAATAATTACTAAGTATACAGATTTTGACCAGTATTATATCAAAGCTTTTGCTTACATAGACAGTTAAATTAATTAGCACACTCTAGAATTAGTGAAAGAAATCATAACAATTTTTATTAATCAGCATCAAAATTTTAGCTAGTAGCCATCATGAACTGTGTACACAAGAAAACATGAAAAAGTCTTTCCCTTAAACCCCTACACCCCTTGTTCAAGCTAGAAAATCAGCAGCCAAATTAATATCACAAATGACCAAGATAACAATGACAATCTGGTTTAGCAATCAATGACTCTACTAAGGAATTTAACGTAGTCGCTGCGAGTAAGCCGCCACCAATCGTCCCTTCAATGGTGATAAAGGGTAACTCTTGCTGCATCAGTTGACGCTTGGCGGCGGGTGCATGACTAAAGCCAATAGGCATTCCAATAATTAGCGAAGGTTGAATTTTTTGCTGTGCAATGGCGTTACAGACAGCTAGTAAGACTGAAGGCGCGTAACCAATCACAAATATGCACCCCGGACTAACTTTTTCTAATCTTTCTCGCCATTCTTGATGGTGCCAAAATTCTAGTTCAGCTTCTAGGGCAGTGTTAACATGGGGGTTATCAATTAAAGTTGTGACTCGACAACCTAAATGAGCTAATCTTGTTTGGTCTAAAGCCGCCGCAATTGTGGGGAGATCAACTACAATTTCACAACCAGCTGCTAAGTTATTTCGACTAGCGGCGATCGCGTCTTTACTCACCTTCACGAAAGATACTAAACTGACATCGCCACAGGCTAAAACCAACTGAGAAATTAAGTGTTTGTCAATTTCAGAACGGTGTGATAAATCGGGCAGCAAATTTTGCAAAGATTCAGCAAATACCTCAGAATGGGTGTGAACTTCCGCATCTAAACCACTCCAGAGTTTAGTTAAATCCCCTAATCCGGCTTGGGTTTCTACATCTAGTAACTTGAGTTGTGCCAGAACTTCTGCTTGCATAATCTGACAATGGCGATCGCGTCCTAATAATCCCTCTAAAGCGGCAGCAGTTTGACGCAGTTGCACAATTTGTTGGATCACAGCCCGATATTGTTGCTGTAACTGAGCGATTAAATTATGATTAGTCTCGGCTTCTGGTTCTAACTCTAAAATGTGGCGAATATGATTGAGTTGAAACCCCTGCTGTTTCAAAGCCACAATCCTTTTCAGGCGCATCACATCTTGTTCAGTATAAAGACGATAGTTGCTAGGCGATCGCTGTGGCTGTGGCAGTAAACCTAACTCATGGTAATGTCGCACCATTCGGGGACTAATTCCACCCCCCACAGCTTCCGTGAGTTCTTTAATCGTCAAGCAACCATCATTGAACATAAGAATAATTTATATTTTAAGTGTCAGTACAATTCGCAATTCGCAATTCGCAATTCGCAATTAA
Source organism: Nostoc sp. CMAA1605 (assembly GCF_021596505.1). GTDB lineage: Bacteria > Cyanobacteriota > Cyanobacteriia > Cyanobacteriales > Nostocaceae > Trichormus. Next base: position 18,136 of record NZ_PJIZ01000080.1, read on the forward strand.
TACCCACGGATAAATCTGGGGCTTGTACCATCAAGGAATAATTGGTCATAAAAATATCTTGACAGAACTAGAGGTATTTATCCTATTCCCTGAAAAGTCAGACACCCTGACTCTGTACTATCAGACTCGTATTTAATTTCTGCGAAGCTAGGTACACTTTTATTTCGTCTTCCCTGTTCCCTGTTCCCCGTTCCCTGTTCCCTCCCTATGCAAACAATTTCACTGAATCAAAGCGGATTCCCATATCAATAGATAATCGAGAATCTGCTAACCTGGGTGTGCATGACTTAAGTGAGTAAAATTCCATGACAGCTTTTCAGAATCTATTTAAGGCTGGTGGCATAGTTATGTGGCCGCTGCTATTATTTTCAGTGTTAGCAGTAGCCTTAATTATCGAACGCATTCGCTTTTGGGTAGAAATTACTGGTAAACAAAATCGTGTAGTGCAGGAAGTTCTGAAACTGTACCGTCTAGATAATGTCGTCGGTGCTTTAGATCATCTGCAAAAAAATGCAGACTTACCCATCGCGCGGATTTTTTTGGCGGCTTTAGAATTGGAAGAACCCACACCAGAGGAATTTCGCCTAGCTTTAGAAAGTGAAGCACAAGCCGAAATCCCCATACTCAAACGCTTTCAAAATATTTTTGATACAATCATCGGTTTAGCACCACTTCTAGGTCTTTTGGGTACTGTTTTAGGGTTAATTACTTCCTTTGCTTCCCTAGATATTGGCGATGTAGGCGGGACGAAAACCGCAGGTGTGACAGCTGGTATTAGTGAGGCTTTGGTTTCTACCGCTTCCGGCTTAATCGTGGCGATATTTACGCTCTTTTTTGCCAATAGCTTTCGGGGACTCTATCAGCGTCAAATCGCCTGGATTCAAGAATATGGTGGTCAATTAGAATTACTTTACCGTCGTCGTTACGAACGGAAAGATAAATTTTAACGGAAAAAATTTGGTTTTGTAGCCGTAATTAGTATATTAAAACTGTAAATCATTTGTGGAGCCAAGTTTATGACCATCTGGGTGAATGAGCAAATCGACCCCTCTGGAATGATTCACGCCTGCATTGCTTGTTGTGATGAGTCTCAAGCTAAAGATTGCCATGAGTCTTTTGAAGGGAATTTGACTGATCTGCAAAAAGCAAGCGGTTGGGTAGCACGATTGCGGACAGTTGATTCTTGGGATGAAGTCCCAGTTAATGCTTTAAAACTAAATTAGTAAGCACCAGCAAAAGCAAAAATTCACTCATGCAAAAGAAGTTGTTTACTGCATCACATTAGGTTAATAAACAATAAAAACTAGATTAAAGTTTCACCATTGATTGGTAATGATTAGACAGGAAAAAAATTTTCCTGATCTGATGTTGATTTTTTGGAATTATTAAGAGTTATCATCGATCCTAAAGAATCAATTAAAAATTTGCAAAAATCTAATCAATGTTGTGAACTATCCTCAAGTTTACGCTGTTACACCCAGCAGTCCCATTAATTTGGTTGGCAAAATGGGACAAGCTGTGCAAATTTCTATTCATCCTCCTAGTGAATATATTAGTGCCAACCGCGATCGCATCTTCCCTGATTGGCAACATCAACCGCAATTTTGGGTGGTGATTGTCTTACAGCGATCGCGCTATCCTTTAGTGAAGAGTAGCCGAGAAATCGAACAAGAAAAACAGCTTTTACGAGCAAAGTTTATGAGATTTGGCTGCGATTTAGCCTTTAATCTGAAGGATCGCGGTTATTTAGCCGACCTTGTAGACCCTCGCACCGGTTATCCCCTATTTTCTCGTCCTGGGGAAATCCCACATAATGATACAGCTGTTGTCAAGGCTTTACTGAACTACACAGTCTTAAAAAATAAATGCTGTGTATTGGTTCATCCCACTTGGGGAACAGCAGTTTATCCCAGTATTTTTATTTCTACTGCACCACCTGTCATTTTGGAATTGGCAATCAAAAGTGTAGCATTGATGCACGGGTGGGAGGAAATTGAACAAGAGATATTAGTCAACAGTCAATAAGTGGATAGATTGGCTTTTTAGTATATTTTTACGCCGCCAAAAAATAACTTGAGATACTATCGCCGTAAATCTGTATACTGATGATTACGTGATTTTCAGTATCAACCCAGAATAATGGCTCAAAGTCCTCATCAAAATTCGCCAGTTTTCTCAGATAAGTCAAGTGTTAGTAGTTACAAAACTAAGCCAAGTTCTGAGTTTTACTCTCTGTTTTCTGAGGCAGAAGTTTTAGAGATTATTCACGCCTTAGAGGTGAGGCGAGAAATACCCTTAAAATATTCTTATAAAGGTAGAGGAGCGAAAATTTGGGATGATTTCTATCTAAAATATATTATTCCTCGTTGGTATCGCTCATCAAGTGTAGAGATTGAACTATTAAAGCAAAATTTTGCCTACATCAATCATTATTTTCATGAATGTGACAAAATCAATGTTATTGATGTCGGCGCAGGCAATTCCTATCCAGTTAAGAAATTTATCTCACAACTGCATAAATTAAATAGAGTTAATAAGTATATAGCTCTAGATGTGAGTGAGGAATTATTAAAGGTATCGAGAATTAATTTCCAAAAGTGGTTTCCGAAAATTGATTTTGCCAGCCAAGCTATAGATATTGAAAATTGTTGTATTCCTCAAGGCTTGTTACAGAATCAAACTGAGGATAAAACAGAAAATATTGCCAATATCTTTCTACATTTAGGGGTGACAATTGGCAATCATCAAAATAGAATCAAAGTTTTCAATCATTTCAAAGACAGTATGAGTAAACATGATTTATTGGTGTTTACTAATGAAATCGGTGCTAACTCAACATGGGATGGTAAAGCTAGAGGCGGCTGTGATTACCATGCAGGCAAAATATATGAGTGGATTAAAAACAGTATAGGGATTAAATATGAGGATTGTGAACTAATCAGAAAGTATGATTCAGCAACAGATAGTGTAGTTGCTAATATGAAATTTCGGCAAAATTACACGATAAATTTTCAGTCTCAAGGAATAGATAAAAATGTGAATTTATGTGCGGCTGACGAGGTTACTATTTGGCGACATCATAAACATGAAATACCTGAACTTTTACAAGAAATAGAACAAGCTGGATTAAAACTTGTTCACTATAAAACTAATAAGTATTTCACGCATATTATGATGATGTGTCAGGCGGTTGATTGAAGGGATTGGGGATTGGGCATTGGGGATTGGGCATTGGGCATGGGAATCAAACTGAATTTCTCTGTTTGGGTGGAGTTTGTAACCCAAAAAAAATCCAAAATCTAAAATCTAAAATCTAAAATTCAGAGGGTCATACCAATTTACTAAAATTCTGATACAGATCCAAACCCAGAAACCCTTCTTATCAAGTCAGGATTTATCAATTGCGTTAGCGTAGCGGGATGTTAGTCCATTGCGAATTGCGTTAGCGAAGCGGGACGTTAGTCCATTGCGAATTGTGAATTGGTATCAGCTATTTTTAGGTTTACGCAAATTTTGGGAATTGATGGGGACAAGGACTTGGTTGAGGTTGCGTAGTTGTTCAGCTGTACCCATACAAATTAAGGTATCTCCTGGCATTAAAATGGTGTCGCCGGTAGGGCCGCCGATGAGAGTACCATTAAGACGACGAATGGCTAAAACTAGCGCGCCAGTTTGCGATCGCAGTTTGGCTTTTTGCAAGCTTTGACCCACAAAAGTACAAAAGGCTGGGTCAAGTAAAAATTCTTCCATATACAATTGGCGGTCTGCACCTGTGAGAATCCCATCTACAAAGTCTAAAACTTGTGGTCTGAGGGCAGCAGCCGCCATACGCTTTCCACCTGTAATATAGGGAGAAATAACGGCATCTGCACCACCACGTTGTAACTTTTGCAACGCTTCTTCTGTGCTGGCGCGGGCGATCGCCCTAATTCCTGGATTCAATGTTTTTGCAGATAATACAGTGTATAAATTTTCCGCATCAGAAGGGAGAGCCGCCACAATACAAATAGCTCGTTCAATTCCCACTTTCAGTAATGAATCATCCAGAGTAGCATCCCCTTGAAAGGCTATGTAACCTTCATTTTGCGCCCTTTCTACAGATTCTGGTTCGGAATCAATCACCACAAACTGCACACCTTCAGCGCGAAATTCCTTGGCGATTTGGCGACCGGTGCGACTAAATCCACAGATGATGTAATGTCCTGAGAGAGATTCCATTAACCGCCTCTGTTGTTGGAGTCGAATTCCCTGTTGAAAGTAACCTTGAATGACTGCTTCTGTAAAGCGGTTGACAATGTAACTGATGTTGATGACACCCAACAAAATCAAGGCAATGGTAAACAACCTTCCCCGGCTACCCAAAGGACGCGTTTCCCCAAATCCTACTGTAGCTAGGGTAATAACCGTCATGTAAACGGCATCTTCCCATGACCAACCCTCTACGAATTTGTACCAAAAAGTGCCAACTAAACACACACCACCGAGCGCGATCGCCCCGCTCATTAATTCTCTCTGAATCCGTTGGTACTTCTGCTCAAGAGTTGAATACAAAGTTATATTTCACCACTGCCTACCCTTCGAGGATATATAATGTTAGACCCAAGTGAAAGTATGAGATATCGTAAATCCCAAGCAATTTTGTAGAATTTCTAGGAAACTAGTAAGTAAGTATACTATCTAAAACTTTTAGGAGGAGCGGTAGTGAGCCTACAAACTCTACTTGAGCAAGGCACAAACCCCCCAGAGTCAGGCGTTTTAGCATCTCATCCCTTTAGTACAGACAGCTTTGACTCAGCTGTTATGTCTACTTATGCTCGGTTTCCCATTACCCTAGAACGGGGTGCGGGGTGTCGAGTTTGGGATACTCAAGGTAAAGAATATCTGGATTTTGTCGCTGGAATTGCTACTTGCACTCTAGGACACGCGCACCCAGCAATGGTAGAAGCGGTGACACGGCAAATTCAAAAGCTGCATCATGTTTCTAATTTGTACTACATTCCCGAACAAGGGGAATTAGCTAAATGGATTATTCAACATTCTTGCGCCGATCGCGTTTTCTTCTGTAACTCTGGCGCGGAAGCCAACGAAGCTGCAATCAAGTTGGCGCGCAAATATGCCCATACAGTATTAGACATTGACAAGCCTATTATCCTCACAGCTAACGCCAGTTTCCACGGACGGACTTTGGCAACCATTACCGCTACTGCACAACCAAAGTATCAAAAATACTTTGATCCTCTAGTCCCTGGGTTTCACTACGTCCCCTATAACGATATTAGTGCTGTTGAAAGTGCTGTAACTGAATTAGACGAAGGGGATTATCGTGTCGCCGCTATTCTCATCGAACCATTGCAAGGTGAAGGTGGTGTGCGTCCTGGAGATGTAGAATACTTCCAAAAACTGCGGCGACTGTGCGATGAAATCGGTATTTTGTTGATTTTCGACGAAGTACAAGTGGGTATGGGACGCAGTGGTAAACTCTGGGGTTATGAACACCTGGGGGTTGAACCAGATATCTTTACCAGTGCCAAAGGTTTGGGCGGCGGTATCCCCATCGGTGCGATGATGAGTAAGAAATTCTGCGATGTGTTTCAGCCAGGAGAACACGCCAGCACCTTTGGCGGAAATCCCTTTGTGTGTGGGGTGGCGTTGAGTGTTTGCCAAACCTTGGAAAAAGAAAATATCTTGCAGAATGTAGAAGCTAGAGGCGAACAGTTACGCGCCGGATTAAAAGCGATCGCCGCTAAATATCCCCATCTGATCACTGAAGTCCGTGGTTGGGGTTTAATTAACGGGATGGAATTGTCAGCTGACACCCAACTAACTGCACCAGAAGTTGTCAAAGCCGCTATTAATCAAGGCTTGTTGCTGGTTCCAGCCGGGCCAAAAGTTGTACGCTTCGTTCCACCTTTGATTGTGACTGAAGCAGAAGTTAATGAGGCTTTGCAAGCTGTAGAGAAAGCGATCGCTACTCTCGCAGTTTAGACATAATTAACCTTCACAATTCACCCGCTAACCGCGATCGCAGTTGGCGGGCTATTTTTTGGTTCCACCTATCAAAATAGTCAGCATCAACCATGTATATACAATATTTCCAAGGGAAGTTATATCTGTCAAATCTTCTCTCATCCATGTATATACATTAGATATTCTCACTATCTACAAAACCTTGACGAGCAAAGATTTCAATGGCTTCAGAACGGCTGATATTATGTTTATCCGCTAATTCTGCTAACTTTTCCCAAGCTGTATCCGTCAGTCTAATAGACCTGAGTTGTTTGGGTTCATTGGCATACTGCATCTGAAACTTGCCGGTGGCGTGGCGTTTGCGTTTGGGTGATTTCTGCTGAGTGTCAGCAGACTGTTGGCTTGGTGCGGGATGGACAAGATTAATAGTCATCAGGTTGACCAATTGATCTACCAGGCGATCGCGCTCCATTGGTAAAATGTCCCGACCATGCAGCATAGTTTGAATAATAGTGAAATGGATTAAAGTCCCAACAAAAATACGTGCTGCTACTTGTGGGTCAGGTAACTGTAATTCTGGATGCTTCGCAAAATACTGACTCACCAAATCGATGCCAGGCTTATCGACGTTGCTGACGAAGATTCTGGCTAGTTCAGGAAACCTCTCTGACTCACCGATAATTAGCCGCACTAAGCTTAATAAATCTTGTTCTTGATCAACTTTATCCAAAATATGGTTCGCGAGGCGACGAAGAACTATTGGTGGTTCTCCTTGTAAGAATTCGGCATCTAGTGCGGCAAGACATTTTTCTTGTGCCAAGCGTTTAATTAAGACGCTAAACAGTCCCTCTTTATCTTGAAAGTAGCTATACACCGTGGTTTTAGAAACACCTGCGGCCGCTGTCACCCTATCCATTGACGTAGCAGCATAGCCGTGTGTCAAAAACTCCTGTATCGCACCCATCAGGATGGCATCCATTTTATCTTCTACTTGAATCTTCTTTTTTCTCATGGCTTGGGAAATCAAGGATTTTGGGCGGAACAACTGACGACTTAATTTATTTTTTCAGATTAATATTGACATTATTGTAATGTACGGTTTAGTTTAGTTATAGAAAAAATAAACTAAATAGTTTACTTAGCATACGAAAGAAAAAAGAGGGCTTATGGTGCGTGATATAGCAGCTAAAAGTTCCGCATTTTTCAAGCCTAGCTATCGCCCATTTATCATACTGGCAGCAGCTACGGGTTTTGCGATCGCTGGACTCAATGGTTACAGGTTTTGGCAAAGTCAGGGACAAGCATCTAGTGCTAGCGAAATTACTCAAGCTGCACTACCACAGGTAACTACTGTGACAGCCTTGGGCAGATTAGAGCCGAAAGGAACAGTCATTAAAGTTTCTGCGCCCTCATCTAGTCAAGGAAGTCGAGTAGACACCCTCCTAGTCCAAGAAGGGGATAGAGTAAAAAATGGACAGGTAATAGCGATTTTAGACGATCGCGATCGCCTACAAGCTGCGTATCAAGAAGCCCAAGCCGCCGTGAAAGTCGCCCAAGTTAACCTAGCCAAAGTCAAAGCAGGGGCGAAATCTGGTGAAATACAAGCGCAAAGAGCAGAAATTGCTCGCTTAGAGGCGCAAAAAGTAGGAAATGAAGGAGAACAACAGCAAACAGTTGCTAGATTAGAAGCCCAGTGGCAAGGTGAAACCACAGCCCAACAAGCCACAATTAAAAGATTAGAAGCAGAATTAAAAAACGCTCAAATAGAATTTCAACGCTACCAGCAACTTTATACGGAAGGGGCAATTTCCCAATCTGCCTTTGATAGCAAAAAATTAAATGTAGATACCGTTACTCAGCAGTTGGATGAAGCTCAAGCCAACCTGCAAAAAATTGATGCTACCGGACGCAAGCAAATCAGCGAAGCCAGAACCGCCCTAGCCCGAATCAACGCCACTAATAACCAGCAAGTCAGTGCAGCCACAGCGACTTTAGACCAAATAGCCGAAGTCCGCCCCGTAGATGTAGCCGCCGCCCAAGCCGAATTAAATCGAGCGGTAGCTTCTGCTAAAGAAGCCCAAGCCAATCTCACCCAAGCCTACGTCAAATCGCCCCAAGACGGTGTTATATTTGACATTCACACTCATGCTGGTGAAGTAGTATCAAACGACGGCATCGTAGAAATTGGACAAACCAACCAAATGTATGCAGTGGTGGAAGTTTACCAAAGCGATGTCAATAAAGTCCAACCAGGACAAAAAGTGCAGATATCAAGTGATTCACTCAAAGGACAATTACAAGGAAAAGTAGATTGGATTGGCTGGAAAGTACAACGACAAAACATCATTAACACCGACCCCAGTGAAAATATTGATTCCAGAGTCGTAGAAGTTCATGTGCAACTAGACGAACCTTCCAGCGAGAAAGCCGCCAAGTTTACCAACTTGCAAGTTAAAGCAGTAATTGATTTATGACTCAGAGACAAGAGGGCAAGAGGGCAGGGGAAGCAGGGGAAGAAAAATACAATGCCCAATGCCCAATCCCCAATCCCCAATTCCAAATCCCCAATCCCCAATCCCCAATCCCCAATCCCCAAAATTATGTTCCAACAACTACAAAGCCGTACACCCCTGGGATGGTTACAACTTAGCCATAATAAAAACCGCTTACTTGTGGCTTTAGCTGGTATCGCCTTTGCTGATGTGCTGATTTTTATGCAGCTTGGCTTTCAAAATGCCTTGTATGACAGCAACACCCGCCTCAATCGTACCTTTCTTGCTGACATCATATTAATTAGCCCCCAAAGTCGTAATATGCAAAACTTGGCTACCTTCTCACGGCGGCGACTTTTGCAAGCGGCGGATATACCTGGTGTCAAGTCAGCAGAGGGTCTATATATTGGTTCACTTACTTGGAAAAATCCCCAAACTCGGCGTAAAACTACAGTACAAGCAATTGGATTTAATCCTGAACAACCAGCTTTAAATGTACCAGAAATCAACAGTCAGCTAAATAAAATAAAATTACCAGATACCTTTCTCTTTGACAGAGGAGCTAGAGGAGAATACGAAAAAGTTTTTCAACAAGTAGATGCAGGTCAAATTGTCACCACAGAAGTAGATAAGCGCACCATTACCATTGGAGGATTATTTAAATTAGGTGCATCTTTTGGTGCAGATGGCACTTTAATTTCGAGTGACGAAAACTTTCTACGATTATTTCCCAGAAGACAATCAGGGAGTATTAGTTTAGGCTTAATTAATGTTAAACCAGGATATGATCCTCAACAGGTAGCTGCGAATTTAAAAGATTACTTAAAGAGTGAAGATATCAAAGTATTGACTCGTGCAGAATATATCAAAATGGAGGAAGATTACTGGAAAACAGAAAGCCCCATTGGGTTTATTTTTGGTTTAGGTGTATCAATGGGTTTCATTGTGGGTGTGATTATTGTGTATCAAGTCCTTTCCACAGATGTTAATGCCCACATGAAAGAATATGCCACATTTAAAGCAATGGGATACCGTAATTCTTATTTATTAGGAGTAATTTTTGAAGAGGCAATCATATTAGCAGTATTAGGTTTTATTCCTGGTTTTATTGTGCCGTTAGGACTGTATAGTTTAGCAGCTAATGCTACAAACCTACCAATATATATGACTGCTGTGAGAGCCATAGTAGTTTTGTCATTAACAATTATCATGTGTGCAATTTCTGGTGCAGTAGCCACTCAAAAATTGCAATCTGCTGACCCAGCAGATATGTTTTAAATGAGGAAATAAGTAACAGTGATCATAAAATCACTAATGACTAATGACTAATGACTAATGACTATTGACTATTGACTAATAACTAATAACTAATGACTAATAACTTTGAACCTGTAATTACTATTGAGAACCTGGATCATTACTTTGGTGGTGGTCAACTCCGCAAACAGGTTTTATTTAATATCAACCTGAAGATTAATGCAGGGGAAATTGTGATTATGACAGGGCCTTCGGGTTCTGGGAAAACTACTCTGCTGACTTTAGTCGGTGGTTTACGTTCTGCTCAGTCTGGTAGTTTGCGAGTCTTAGGGCAAGAACTATGTAATGCTAGTAGCGGCAAATTAACCCAAGCGCGACGCAATAACGGTTACATTTTCCAAGCACATAACCTGCATGGTAGTTTGACAGCCATTCAAAACGTCCGTATGGGCTTAGAAGTGCAAGGAAAAATGTCACCTCAAGAAATGCTGACGCGATCGCAGCAGATGTTAGAAGCAGTAGGATTAGGACATCGACTAAATTATTACCCAGATAGCCTATCAGGAGGACAAAAGCAACGGGTAGCGATCGCCCGTGCTTTAGTTAACCAGCCCAAAATTGTCCTAGCCGACGAACCCACAGCCGCCCTAGATAAACAATCCGGCCGCGATGTCGTGGAACTCATGCAAAAACTAGCCAAAGAGCAACACTGCACCATTTTGTTAGTCACCCACGACAACCGCATTTTAGACATAGCCGACAGAATCGTTTACATGGAAGACGGCTATCTCGTTTCCGCAGGCGAGAGGGAGCAGAAGGTGGGGGTGTAAGGGTTTAAGGGTTTAAGGGTGTAGGGGAGACAAGGGAGACAGGAGAGACAAGGGAGAAGAATTATTAGTCACTAATAACTATTGACTATTGACTTTTTCCCTAATCATACTGGCGGTGGCGGGAGCGAGTAAAACGCCGTTGCGGTAATGTCCAGTTGCTAGTAGGACATTGTTTAATCCTGGTAGCTCGCCGATGACTGGGGCGGGGCGACCTTCGGGGCGTGGACGCAAACCTGACCAAGTGCGGACGATTTTGGCGGTAGCTAATTCTGGACAAAAGGCGATCGCTTGTTGTCTAACTGACTCTAATAATTCTTGATTGGCGGGAATCTCATCGCTATCTGTGGGAAATTCCACCGTCGCGCCTATCCAATAATCTCCACCACCAATGGGGACGATATGCACATCATTACCGTTGATGGCTGGTTGAAAGTCAGGATTACCTAACAAATGTCCTAGAGATACTTGCAGGGCTTGTCCCAGCACCGGACGAATATCTATTTTTTGATTTAACTGGGCTGTTAAGGCAGTAGAACCCAACCCAGCCGAGATAATCACCCAATCGGCGGGAAATTTGCCGACTGTTGTTTCTATAGAGTTACATTTGCCATTTTCTGGTGTGTCGATACCTAAAACACTCACACCAAACTGAAAATTTACGCCTTTTTGTTGGGCTGCTTCCACCAAAGCCAACGTCAAGGCTGTAGGGTCGAGTTGGCGGTCTTGAGGAGAATAGACAGCACCAATCACTTGGGGATGTTCTACTTGAGGACAGATACTTTTAAGTTTCGCCTTGTCCCAGATTTCCAATTGCCAACCTTGGGAGTGACGAATTTTGACTAAACTTTCCCAACCTGCTAAATTTTCCGCCTCTAAACACAAACTGAGAATACCTTGACGGTTAAAAGGGATGGTACGTCCTGTTAATGCTTCCAACTCAGGAATCAGAGTTTCATAACGTTGAATACTAGCTTGTCGCAATCGCCAAGCCTTACCTTTAACCTTATGACTAATTACCCCCACCAAAACACCCAAAGCCGCACCAGTAGAAGCCTGTGCGGGGGGTTGTTTGTCAAATACGGTAACGTTGAGTCCTGAGACTTGGCTAAGTTCATAAGCGATCGCCGCACCAACCACGCCACAACCAATAATCACTACATTCATAACTTTTGCTGACGATAAAGTTAGGGAATAGGGCATTGGGCATTGGGCATCGGGCATTGGGCATTGGGCATTGAGATAAAATCTACCTTGTCTACCTTGTCTCGTTTTCCCATTCCCCATTCCCCATTCCCCATTCCCCATTCCCTATTCCCTATTCCCCATTCCCTACTCTAACTAGCTTCTGATTCGCTGCTGGTAGCAGGGATTAGTTGGAGGAATTTATCAACGTCAGCGAAAGCAGCTTTATAGTTACTTAAGGCCAGTTGAGTATTACCAGCACTAGCTGCCTGATCGATTTTTACCAGATGACCAAGTAAATCTTTGTTGATTTGCCGGGCTGTGGAT
>NZ_PJIZ01000081.1 GCF_021596505.1 Nostoc sp. CMAA1605
AAATATAAAGCTAATCTCCCACCCATTGAATAGCCCACTAAATAACATTGATTAATCTTTAATTTTTCTATTAATTCAATAATTGCTGCGGCAGTTTTTTGTATTGTATAATATTCGTCCCCACCTAATACTTGAGTTTTGCCGTGTCCCGGTAAATCTATTAATAAATAGGAAAAATCATCTTTTAATACGTTTGTAACTGTGTCAAATTCTTCAATGCGTCCCATGAAACCGTGCAGAAACAAAATCAAAGGCTGATTGTAATTCTGAATTAACTCATAATTAAGCATATAATTTTCTAGTTTTATATTCATGATGAATACACTGGATTTATAGCTACAAAATATAAAAGCTTATGCGAAAAATTATTTTATTCATAGCCTCTAGCCTAGATGGCTACATCGCCAGATCATCAGGCGCAGTAGATTGGCTATTTACAGACCAAGACTATGGTTACACAGATTTTTATACCCAAGTTGATACATTGATGATGGGTAATAAGACATATCAGCAGGTTTTAAGTTTTGGTGATTATCCTTATGCAGATAAGGAGGTATTCGTATTTTCCCAAAAACAACAAGGTAAAACAGAAAATAATGCGACATTCATTAATCATGATTGGGAAGATTTTGTCAAAAAAATTCGTCAATCAAGTGGTGGTAAAATTTGGTTAGTAGGCGGTACACAGACAATATACTTTTTTTTAAAACATAATTTTATTGATGAATTGATTCTTTCTGTTCATCCAATTATTTTGGGAGGTGGAATACCACTAATTGTGAATGATCCTAGCCTGGAAACAAGTTTAAATTTAGAGGATGTTAAGAAATTTGATTCGGGATTACTACAAGTTACCTATACTTTGAGAAACAAAAGCATCGGTTAATATTTTTAAGGCATAAATCTATCTAAAGCCGCTTTAAGTTGTTTAATTTCTAGTTCTATATCGCCTTCTTTTGCGGCTCTGGCAATACACTCAGTGAGATGTTCGTCTAAAACAATTCTGGCTACTTTGTCTAGTGCGCCTCTCACAGCTGCAATTTGTAATAAAACATCAGGACAAGGGCTATTTTGTTGCACCATTGTTTTAATACCACGAATGTGTCCTTCAATTCGAGATAACCGATTAACAATTCGCCGCAAAGATTCTTCACTGTGGATGTGAGGGTGGGCTACGTGTTCATCTTCTAAATCGTGACTGTGTATGTGTTCTGGGGGTACGGATACAGGAGAAGATTCGGGAGTTAATCGGTTTGAGCCATTCATGGTTAATTGCAGCACTGGTGATATTTAAAATCCTACCCTAAGACTGGAAACTGGGAGGAAGAGTTGTAACCTACTCCCTAAAAGGGATGTAAGAAACATGGGTAATACCCGAACTAGTTCAGGGGAAATTGCCAGCATAGCAATGAGATGAGATATTCATTTAACTTTAAAATACGGATAGCTTACGCTTTCGCTTGTATGAATACTCTAAACAGATGAGAGTGAAACTTGCAGCTGAGAGTCCACGTCAAAGCTCAAGAAATATTTCCTTATCTGCCACAATAATTTTAAGTAGATTTGTTGCCATCAGGTAACAATTAGGCTTCTAGATTAGGTTGTGAATATGCGATTTACTAAACTCCCCCGGTCTATACGCCAACTCGGTACTCATGTATTAGCAATAATTCTAGGAGTTGCGCTGACATTCAGTTCTCTGCGTGTGTTACCTTCCCAAGCTGAACCCGCACCTAGTGCTGTCAACCCTGAAAATACACCAGAATTAATTGCTCAAAGACAATCACCAGCAGTTGCTGCTGTAGGTAACAGCAGCTTTGTGACAGCAGCCGTGAATCGTGTCGGCCCAGCTGTAGTCAGGCTGGATACAGAACGCACAATTACCCGTCGTGTTGATCCGTTTTTTGATGATCCTGTTTTCCGCAGATTTTTCGGTGACAGTTCGCAAGGACAAGTACCATCAGAACAACTACGGGGTTTAGGTTCTGGGTTCATTATTGATAAGAGTGGTTTAATTTTAACTAACGCCCATGTGGTGGATAAAGCCGATCGCGTGACGGTGAGACTAAAAGATGGTCGCACCTTTGATGGCAAAGTTCAAGGTATTGATGAAGTCACAGATTTGGCTGTGGTGAAAATCAATGCAGGGAATAATTTACCTGTTGCGCCTTTGGGTGTTTCTAGTAATGTACAGGTGGGAGACTGGGCGATCGCAGTTGGTAATCCTTTAGGTTTTGATAATACCGTTACTTTGGGTATTGTCAGCACCCTCAAGCGTTCTAGCGCGCAAGTAGGTATTACTGACAAGCGGTTAGACTTTATTCAAACTGACGCAGCCATTAACCCTGGTAACTCTGGTGGCCCTTTATTGAATGACAAAGGTGAAGTCATCGGGATTAACACCGCCATTCGCACTGATGCGATGGGTATTGGTTTTGCTATTCCTATTGATAAAGCGAAAGCGATCGCTGCACAATTGCAAAAAGATGGTAAAGTTGCTCACCCCTATCTAGGGGTGCAGATGGTAACTTTAACCCCAGACTTAGCTAAACAAAATAACACTGATCCTAATTCTGCCTTTACTATCCCAGAAGTTAGCGGTGTTTTAGTCATGCGAGTTATCCCTAATTCACCTGCTGCTAGTGCTGGAATTCGTCGTGGAGACGTGATTGTCCAAATTGATGGCCAAGCGATCGCCACCGCAGAACAGCTACAGAATGTCGTCGAAAATAGTCGTCTTGGTCAAGTTTTACAGGTGAAAGTACAACGAGGTAATCAGGTACAACAGTTATCTATACGCACAGCTGAGTTGCAAAATGCTTCTTAGTTAGAGTTACAGAAGTATCAAATACTTGTTTTTATCCCCTCTCAACTCACATTAATTCGAGGTTTTGGGGGGATTTTTTAGAGTTTTTTGAATCAATGTTTGGATTTGAGCAGCTGTTGCTTCTGGTTTTCCTGCTAAGGGGAAAACTAAAATACTGTTAATTTTGTCATTTTCTATCAATTCTGGGAGACGCGATAACTGTTGATCAGTAATGGCAATGCCAGCATATTTTTTGGCATAATTTAATTCTTCGGCAAAATTCTCCTCATTGTAAGCTTGAATAAATACTCGATCTACATTCCAGTTTTGCCAGTCAGCCGCAAAATAACGTTTAGCCCAGTACGGATTATGGTGACAAATATCAAATTTTACTTTGGAGTTAGCTTGTTTAATTGCGCTGATCATTTGCTGTAAGAATTTAGTTAAATTCGTAGTGCGATCAATTTTTCCTGGTAATTCTGCATGGTAGCCCAGATAATCATCCCATTGCACAGCATCAATTTGCGGATATTTTTTCACAAATTCCACAGAGATATTTGTAAATAGGTTGGCGACTTCAGGAATCTGCACATCTAAAACATAATGGTCTATGCCAGCGTAAGTTTTATCTACACCAGGAACTAGCCAATTTCGAGACACTGCTAAATCATAAATGGGACTATTTTTATCTAATTTAATCCCTTTTTCAAAATAGGCATGAACCTGCATTCCCTGTTTATGTGCCTCATCAATCAACCAATCTAACCATTTTTCTTGAAACTGATTAGGACAACTTTTATATCCTAGTGTCTGCTGCATAACTTCGCTATTGTACATTGTGCAACCATTTCCCCAAACACCATGAATAATGGTATTAATACCTTGAGATTTATAGTAACGAACTCTTTGACGAATTGTTTGTTCGTCAGCATTATTAGTAATTTGGTAACGGCTTAAATAAATTCCTCTAATGGCTTTTTTCTCCCAAGGAGTCGGAGGTAATGTTTTTGTGATAGGCGGCTGCTTTTGAGGCGTTGAACTGATAGTTACTGATGGAGAAGGACTTGTGTGTAAACTTGTCTGAGGAGAAGGATTAGCGATCGCAGAGGTGGGAGAATTTAAGACAGGAATATTTGCTTGTGGATTTTTCGGTAAAAATTTGCTAAAGTCTAGATTGCTTTTCTGACTCAACCACCAATAACCACCCCCTAAAATCACAACTATTAGAGATATTGGTATATTTGAGCATCCACAGCCGCTTGGTTGTTTATTTTGTTTGGGCATAATAATGTGATGATGGATGGGTAATTGTCAGGTGACAGGTATACTGATTTCTACAATTTACAACTTGAATTTTCCCATTTGAATTTGCTAAAAACTGTAACTTTATTTTTGATCAGGATGATCAGTCATCAAAATCATCCTTTGATGCAGTTAATTACTTGTTTTAAACTTGAAGTAAAACATCCAAAATAACTGATGCTGTACAGACGATTCGGACGGACAGAATTACAGATGCCGATATTCTCCTGCGGCGGGATGAGATATCAATATAAGTGGGAAGATGTTGATCCTTCAGATTTGCCGACAGATAATCAAGCTAATTTAGAAGCAACTATTCGCCGTGCAGTAGAGTTGGGAATTAATCATATCGAAACTGCGCGCGGATATGGTAGTTCGGAAATGCAGTTGGGAAAAATCTTGCCCAAGTTTCCCCGTGAACAATTGATTGTGCAGACGAAAGTTTCGCCTACGGCTGACGCAAATGAGTTCCGCCAGAAATTTGCAACATCGCTGAACTATCTTCAGTTAGATTATGTAGACTTACTCGGATTACATGGAATTAACAACGCCGAATTTTTAGAATATAGCCTGCGTCCTGGTGGCTGTTTAGATGTGGCGAAGCAGTTACAATCCGAGGGGAAAGTTAGATTTATTGGGTTTTCTACTCATGGGGCGACAGATTTAATTGTAGAAGCGATTAATACCAACGAATTTGATTATGTAAATTTGCATTGGTATTACATTAATCAATGGAATTGGCCTGCAATTACAGCAGCAAAAAATCACGATATGGGTGTGTTTATTATTAGTCCTTCTAATAAGGGAGGGCTATTATATAATCCACCACAAAAACTAGTAGATTTGTGCGCGCCTTTGAGTCCGATGGTGTTTAATGATTTATTTTGTTTAAGTCATTCACAGGTGCATACTTTGAGCTTGGGTGCTGCTAAACCCCAAGATTTTGATGAACACCTGAAAACCTTAGAATTATTAGACCAAGCTTCGGAGATTTTACCGCCAATTTTAGCTCGTCTAGAAGAAGAAGCGATCGCAACTCTCGGCGAAGATTGGGTAAAAACTTGGCAAACCAACCTCCCCACATGGCAAGAAACTCCTGGACAGATCAATATTAGGATGGTTTTATGGCTGTGGAATCTAGCCACCGCCTACGATTTAGTAGAATATGGCAAAATGCGCTACAACCTCTTAGGTAACGGTAGTCATTGGTTTCCCGGCAACAAAGCCGATAAAATAGCGGAATTAGACTTAAGACAATGCCTTGCTCAAAGTCCTCACGCCGACAAAATCCCGCAAGTTTTAGCTCAAGCCCATAATATGTTAGTCGGTGCAGAAGTGAAACGCTTGTCTCAAAGTTAATTATCAGTTGCGTTGTTGACTCAGGCTACCGCATAACCTGTGTATTGACGTAACTCTGGGGGACGAAAACCCAGCACAATATGCTCCTTGGGAATTCCAGCACGTTCTAAATCTGCTGCAATTCCCTCTCCTGTTCCATCTCTTTGAATCCAAATTTTACCGTTAATTAGATCAATATGCACTAAACAGCCATGTACACGACGTTCGCCATCCCAGCCTACATCCATCCATAAATAGCGATCGCGTGTGCGGTCAAACACCAATTCAGCTTCTATGGGAGCATAGGAATATGGTATTGCTGCATATTCACTCAATACCGTTTCAATCACCTGACGATAATAGTCTAATTGGGAACTATCCATTGCTTAATAACCTCCTGTTTGGGGTCAAATGCAATTAATTTCAAACGACGATTTTTGAGTAATAACTTACCTACGGGTTCTGCAAATAAATCTTCAACCACACTATTAGCAACCGCTAAATATAACTCCCTTTCTGGCTCTACCTCTGTCAATTCATTCCCTATTCCCTATTCGCTATTCCCCATTCCCAATTACCCATTCCCCTCCTTGTGATTTAACCGAGGTACTACCAAAACCTTATCCACACGATTACCATCCATATCCATCACCTCAATTCGCATTCCCTCCCACTCAAAATGGTCGGCGGCGTTGGGAATGCGGCCTAGATGGGTAATCACAAAACCTCCCAGGGTTTGGTAACTACCCCTCTCCTCAAATTCCAACTCCTCCAAATCAAACAATTCAAAAAATTCTTCTACCGCTAACATTCCATCTAGTAACCAAGAACCATCTTCCCTCTGCACTGCCTGGGGTTCATCTTCTTCAGGACTAGCAGGAACATCACCAACGATTTCACTCATAATGTCATTGAGAGTTAATAAACCTTGAATTACACCGTATTCATCCACAACTAAGGCCATATGAGTCGCAGTTTGCTTGAATAACTCTAAAACCTTTAAACCACGGGTACTTTCAGGGACAAAGACAGGCTGGCGTAAACCTACAGTTAAATCCAAGGGTTCACCGCGAAAACTCCTAGCCAGGATATCAGTTACAGGAATAATCCCCAACACATTGTCTAAACCTCCCTGACAAATGGGATAACGCGAGTAAGCATTCTCAGTGATTTTCTCGCGGTTTTCTTCCGCAGAATCATCCAAATCTAACCAGACTATATCAGGACGGGGAGTCATAAAGGAATTAACAGGGCGATCGCCTAAACGAAAAACCCGTTCCACCATATCCTGTTCCGCTTCCTCAAAAGTTCCCGCTTCCGTTCCCTGTTCTATGAGGATTTTAATTTCTTCTTCCGTCACTAGCGGTTCTTCCGAAGCCGTGATCCCCAAAAGCCGCAGTACCATTTCTGTAGAAGCACTCAACAAATGTACAGCCGGAGAAGCTAAAGCCGCTAAAGCACGCATAGGAATCGCCACCGTCGAGGCAATGCGTTCTGGATTGCTTAACGCCAGACGCTTCGGCACTAGTTCACCGATAATGAGTGATAAATACGTAATAATTAAAACTACAATTCCAAAAGATATTGGTTGACTATAAGCAGCTAAAACAGGTACAAGTTTCACATAGCTGGCTAGACTTTCGGCAATAGTGGCTCCCCCAAAAGCACCAGTGAGGATACCAATTAGGGAAATACCGACTTGAACCGTAGACAGAAAGTTATTTGGAGATTCTGCTAGCTTCAGAGCTGCTCTGGCTTTCGCATCACCTTGATTAGCCATCTGTTGTAGCCTAACTTTGCGCGCTGAGACAATCGCCATCTCAGACATCGAGAACACACCATTAGCAATAATTAGTACGAGAATGATTAAAATTTCCAATGACATTGTTATAGATTGTCGCTATTCCAAAGCGAACATAGCTTAATAATTAGTATCTAGTATTCAAGCTTCTTTGAGAAATGGCTAGAGGTTGGGTATGGGAATTGGGAATGGGGCATTGGGCATGGGGTATGGGGTGTAGGGCAAAAAACTAATGACTATTGACTAATGACTAAATGACTATTGACTAATCACTCAGCACTTACAATAGTTCACATAGCCGTCACTATACTTTCTGAATCTGGAAAGAGTTCCTCCGCTAGAAATTATGGCATTTTCTTCTATTGTGCGTGCCTTGGGGCGATCGCCACTCACCACTGAGTTACTTTCTAAATTAAATCGTCAACAAGAGTTACGCCTTAATGGTATACCTCGTCTACCTAAAGGCCTAGTAGCTTCGGCGTTAGCTCAAAATTCTCAAAGGAATTTATTTGTAGTTTGCGCCACATTAGAAGAAGCTGGACGCGCTTACGCACAGTTAGAGGCGATGGGTTGGCAAACTGTGCATTTTTACCCGACTTCTGAGGCTTCCCCCTACGAACCTTTTGACCCAGAAACGGAAATGACCTGGGGACAAATGCAGGTTTTGGCAGATTTGGTTAAGGGTCAACAGTCAATAGTCAATAGTCAACAGTCAATAGTCAACAGTCAAGAGTTTAATAAAATTGCGGTTGTGGCTACTGTCGGGGCTTTGCAGCCGCATTTACCACCACCAGATGCTTTTACTCCTTTGTGTCTCACCCTGAAAAAAGGGATGGAATTTGACCTGGATGCTTTCAGTGCAAAAATCACTCTTTTGGGATACGAACGTGTACCTTTAGTAGAAACAGAAGGACAATGGAGTCGGCGCGGTGATATTGTCGATGTTTTTCCTGTGTCTTCTGAGTTACCAGTGCGGTTGGAGTGGTTTGGTGATGAAATTGAGCAAATTCGGGAATTTGACCCAGCCACTCAACGTTCAGCCCTTGACAAAGTGGCACAAATTACCCTTACCCCTACTAGTTTCACTCCAATTATCTTAGATGCCCTCAAAGATAGTGCTGTTAGCGGTAGCGCGGCGTTTAGCCGGTTACGAGTGCTGAGTGCTGAGTTAAATTCTGACTCAGCACTTAGCACTCATGACTCAGCACTCCTAGAAGGTAGTCGCAGATTTTTGGGTTTAGCCTATGAAAATCCAGCTTCGATACTCGATTACTTACCAGAGGATACCTTAATTGCCATCGATGAGCCAGAACAATGTCATGCTCATAGCGATCGCTGGGTAGAAAATGCTGAGGAACAATGGTCTTTAGGAACTGGGGAATATGACTTGGGTTCTCTACAATTACCCAAAATTCATCGGTCTTTTGATGATTGTTTGGCTGATGTCACTAGATTTAAGACTATTTATTTATCAGAACTAGCAGAAGAAAATAACGGGATGAATTTGGCTAGTCGCCGTGTACCTGTGACACCGCACCAATTTGCCAAACTAGCAGATACATTACGCCAAGAACGCGATCGCAATTTCTCGATTTGGTTAATTTCGGCTCAACCTTCCCGTTCTGTCTCTCTCTTACAAGAACACGATTGTCCGGCGCAGTTTATTCCTAACCCCCGTGACTACCAAGCCATTGACAAGCTACAAATCAACCATGTCCCCGTAGCTTTGAAATATTCAGGACTGGCGGAACTGGAAGGTTTTATTTTACCGACTTTCCGCTTAGTAGTCGTCACCGACCGCGAATTTTACGGACAGCATTCCCTCGCCACCCCTAGCTACATCCGCAAGCGGCGCAAGGCTGCATCGAAGCAAGTTGACCCCAATAAGCTGCGTCCAGGGGATTATGTAGTTCACAAAAGTCATGGGATTGGTAAGTTCGTCAAGTTAGAAAGCTTGACGATTAACGATGAAACCCGTGACTATATCGTAGTGCAGTATGCTGACGGTCTTTTGAGAGTCGCCGCCGACCAAGTAGGGTCATTATCTCGCTTCCGCAGTACAGGCGATAAAGCCCCAGAACTGCATAAAATGACCGGTAAAGCCTGGGAAAATACTAAGACCCGTGTCCGCAAAGCTATTAAGAAATTAGCGGTAGACTTGCTGAAATTATACGCTGCGCGATCGCAACAACAAGGTTACGCCTATCCCCAAGATATGCCTTGGCAAGAGGAAATGGAAGATTCCTTCCCCTACCAAGCCACAACCGACCAGCTAAAAGCGGTGCAGGATGTGAAACGCGATATGGAAAGCGATCGCCCAATGGATCGGTTAGTATGTGGTGATGTGGGCTTTGGGAAAACAGAGGTAGCTATCCGCGCTATTTTCAAAGCCGTCACTTCTGGTAAACAAGTCGCCTTACTTGCACCAACTACCATTCTCACCCAGCAACACTACCACACCCTCAAAGAACGTTTCGCCCCCTACCCAGTAAACGTCGGTTTACTTAACCGCTTCCGCACCGCCGAAGAACGTCGTGATATACAAAAGCGTTTAGCTACAGGGGAATTAGATGTAGTCGTTGGCACACACCAACTTTTAGGCAAAGGTGTCAACTTCAAAGACTTAGGACTATTGGTAATTGACGAAGAACAAAGATTTGGGGTGAACCAGAAAGAGAAAATTAAAACCCTGAAAACCCAAATTGATGTCCTGACTCTCTCCGCTACACCCATTCCTCGTACCTTATATATGTCCTTATCGGGGATTCGGGAAATGAGTTTGATCACTACTCCACCCCCAACCCGCAGACCAATTCAAACCCACCTTTCACCGATGAATCCTGAAAGCATACGCAGTGCAATCCGTCAAGAATTAGACCGTGGAGGACAAGTATTTTATGTAGTTCCACGGGTAGAAGGAATTGAAGAGACAACAGGTAAACTGCGAGAAATGATCCCTGGGGGAAGATTTGCGATCGCTCACGGTCAAATGGACGAAAGCGAGTTAGAATCAACCATGCTCACCTTCAGCAACGGTGAAGCAGACATCTTAGTCTGTACCACTATTATTGAATCCGGCTTAGATATTCCCCGCGTCAACACCATCTTAATTGAAGACGCGCACAAGTTTGGTTTATCGCAACTATACCAATTACGCGGACGGGTGGGACGCGCAGGTATTCAAGCCCATGCTTGGTTATTTTATCCCAAACAACGGGCGTTATCTGATGCCGCACGGCAACGCTTACGGGCGATTCAAGAATTTACACAACTTGGTTCTGGCTATCAGTTAGCAATGCGCGACATGGAAATCAGAGGCGTGGGTAACTTGCTAGGTGCAGAACAATCCGGTCAAATGGAAGCGATTGGTTTTGATTTATACATGGAAATGTTAGAAGAATCAATCCGAGAAATTCGCGGTCAAGAAATACCCAAAGTTGACGACACACAAATTGACCTCAACCTCACCGCCTTTATCCCTGCTGATTATATTCCCGATATTGATCAAAAGATGAGTGCATATCGTGCAGTAGCAGCAGCGAAATCCAAAGAAGAGTTAACGCAGATTGCAGCTGAGTGGGGCGATCGCTATGGTAATTTACCAGTTCCCGCAAATCAACTATTGCGAGTCATGGAACTCAAACAACTAGCAAAACAATTAGGATTTAGTCGCATCAAACCAGAAAACAAACAGCACGTTGTTTTAGAAACCCCAATGGAAGAACCAGCTTGGAATTTATTAGCCGCGAACTTACCAGAACATCTCAAGACGCGTTTCGTTTACTCTCCTGGTAAGGTGACAGTGCGTGGTTTAGCAGTGCTAAAAGCCGACCAACAATTGCAGAGTTTAATTGATGCGATGACTAAAATGCAAGGTGCGATCGTAGAAGCAGCTGTTGTTTAAATAGTAGATTAGGACTAATCACCCACTAGAACTATATGTCAAACTTACTGAGCAGAATTACAATTAATCCCAAACAATGCGGTGGTCGTCCATGTATTCGAGGTATGAGAATACGGGTATCAGATGTATTAGACTTGTTTGCTGCTGGACTTAATGCAGAACAAATATTAGAAGAAATGCCTGATCTAGAAGCAGATGATCTGAAAGCAGCACTACTATATGCTTCGCGGAAGCTGAATCATCCAGTGTTAGTAGCATGACAATATGGATAGATGCACATTTATCGCCTGCCATTGCAACTTGGATCAGCAACACTTTTGGTATAACAGCTCTAGCTTTACGCGATGTTGGTCTGAGAGACGCTGAAGACCTTGAGATTTTTGAGGCAGCAAAAACTCAAGGAGTTATCTTTATAACCAAGGATAGCGACTTTGTTGACTTGGTTGAACGTCTGGGAACACCACCGCAAATTATCTGGTTGACGTGCGGAAATACATCAAATTCTCGGTTACAAGAGATTTTAATTGCTACTTTGCCAAAGGCATTAGAGCTTTTGCGAACAGGTGAAAAGTTAGTTGAAATCAGTGGAGAATAGGAAAGGTAGTCGCCAATGGTACAGACACCATCCAAAAATTTGACATTAGAGGAGTTTCTTGAGCTACCAGACACTAAACCTACACGTGAGTACATTGATGGTCAGATTATTCATAAACCTATGCCACAGGGTGAACACAGCACGATTCAAGGTGAATTAATTATTACCATCAATGGAGTCACTAAGCCGCAGAAAGTTGCGCGCGCATTTCCAGAGTTACGCTGCATTTTTGCAGGACGTGCGATCGTCCCAGATGTATCTGTGTTTCTTTGGGATAGAGTTCCTCGAAATGAAAATGGGAGTGTAGCAAATGTTTTTGCATTAGCACCCGATTGGATTATTGAAATCCTTTATCCTGACCAAAGTCAAAGTAAGCTTATTGCTAAAATCTTGCATTTTTTGAAGCACGGAACTCAAATGGGTTGGTTGATTGACCCAAGTGAAAGAGTAGTATTTGTATATTTCTCAAACCAGCCACCAGAGTTGTTTGATCAGGCGGAACATTTACTTCCTGTGCCATCTTTTGCCAGTGATTTACAGCTTACGATAGGAAATTTATTTGATTGGCTATTAGAGTAGAAAATGAACATGAATATTAATTTACCACCAGAGTTAGAAAAAGAGCTTTGTAATGAAGCCTCTCAGCTTAATTTGACTCTATCTGAATACATTCTTCGTGTTCTTAGTGTCCGGCAAGTTCTAGTAAATCCACCAAAGACAGGCGCAGAACTTGTTGCTTATTGGCAGAGTGAAGGCGTGATCAAATCAAGACCTGATATTACAGATAGTCAAGCCTACGCTCGTCAACTACGCCATGATGCTGAGACCCGTGAACGAACTTAGGTTAAGTTGATGTATTTGCTATATATGGAAGTATAATTTATACTATTTCTACTGTACTACATTTTTTCTAGAGTAATCAATTCAATCCTCTTACAGAAGATTTAAAAATAACAATAGTTTTATTTTTTTAAACTAAAAACATGGGCGGACAAATATACCATTTTACACCTGATTTTCTCAATCTGCTAGTAGATACTATTCCAAAACTTTGTAGAAGCAAGAAAGATGTTTTAATATTTTTTTCCAGTGCAGGAGTTAGCCAAAAATTTTTAGCAGATATCAACGAACAGCTTCAGAAAGATCCAACCAGTATTAACAAATATCAAATGGCTCGCACAATATTGGTTAGACTAAACGAAGCTGGAGAGGATGCACTGCGAGAAAGGAGGGAAATCGTTAAAAGAGTTACTGAATTTGAGGATTTTTCTAGGTGCTGGGATAAAGAGCAAATACTAGCTATGGGGTTAGTTGCTAAGGTGAGAGAGATAGTCAATGTTAAAGACTCTTTTACCAGAATGCAGCAAGTGATTGAGTCAAATCTTCAAGAAGATAGGAAAAAACGCCAAGCGGAAGAGCAAGCAAGAGTAGATGCACTAAAATCTAAGAGACAGAGACGAGATAAAATTAAGTTTGAATTAATCAAGTTATATCAGGAAACTAATCCTCAAAAGAGAGGCAAAGAACTAGAAAGTATTTTAAACCTTTTTTTTGAAGTTGAGAATATTTTGGTGAGAGAATCCTTCACTATCACTGGAGAAAATAACGAAGGAGTTATTCAACAAATTGATGGCGCAATTGAGGTTAATAACTATTTGTATTTAGTCGAGATGAAATGGTGCAAAGAAGCATTAAGCCCTGGAGATGTAGCACAGCATATGATGCGAATATTTCTGAGGAGTGATGCTCGTGGAATTTTTATTTCTGAATCAGGTTATACGGATGCAGCAATTATTGATATAAAAAAAGCACTCAGTCAGAAGCTAATCGTACTTTTTACTTTAAAGGAATTTTTGCTTCTTTTGGAAGGTGATGATAGTTTTGAGTCTCTTTTGAGAACTAAATTGGAAGCAGTACAACTTGATGGAAAACTAGTATACTAAAATTGAGATACTAAACTCTGTATCAAGCGTTTTCGTATGTCTTTGCAAGAAATGAAGGAACAAGCTTGTAAACTTCCTGTGACTGTACCTAAATTTTTAAAATAATCCCACGAATTTGACCATCACTAGTGCGATCGCCTTCACCTCATTTCGCTTTCACACCAGCAACTCCAATACCATTGCCAGAACTGAAGGAAAAAGCTGATAAACTTGCTGTGAGCGATCGCCTGCACCACAGTTGAGTGCAAACAGCTATGGTTGTTAGCATATTCTCAAAACCTAACTTAACAGGTGTATGAAAATCAGAGCAATTATTCATCCAGCAGAAGAAGGTGGCTATTGGGCAGAAGTTCCCGCACTTCCTGGTTGTATTACTGTATGAAGAGAAAGTGTATGTAGGGGATAACGCGATCGCTTCATTGGTATTTCCTGTTCTCAAGTTGACGGCTGCTCAAGTTTTGCATTGTCATTAATCAGGATTTAATGAGTCCGCAAGGATGCTGGGGTAGTCATTACGCACTTCGGTTTATCATGGGGATCAGGACATGATTAAAGGATGAGAGTGATGAAAATGACCAGTCAATTGCTGTCAGGATGTTTGAAAGCCTTTAGCTGTGTATCACTGAGTATCCTTCCCCTAGTTCTGTCAACTCCGGCTCAAGCACAAGAACAATCACCAGCAAAGTCAGCTTGTCAATCAGCTTTAAGTACCCCAGACAAGAAGTCACAAGTTAAACAACCACAAAAGATTGCACAGTTTCAAGATAATACATCACAGGAGCGATCGCTGCTGGTGCAACAAGCTAATAATTTATACAATCAGCGTAATTTCCCAGGCGCACAAAAAGCCCTGTGTCAACTTGTGAAAAAATATCCTAAAGATACTTTTGCACACTATCAATTAGGTAATGTCTTTGCACGTCTCCAGCAACCAGAAGCCGCTATTAGTTCTTACCGTGAAGCTATTCGCATCAACTCTAAATATGCGTTAGCTTATAATGCGATTGGTGCAGTTTACGCTAACCAAAGTCGTTGGGATGAAGCTATTACAGAATTTAAGAAGGCTTTAGAAATTAATCCTGAATATGGTGATGCACTGATTAATTATGGTCAGGTGTTATGGCAAATAAATCAAAGGGAGCAAGCACAAGCTTCTTTAGAAAAAGCTTTGAATATCTTTAAAAAACAACAGCGAAACGAGAAAGTTTACCAAGTTGAGCAAATTTTGCAACGTCTGAAAACCTCAGATAATCCTGGTGTTTCATGATGCTGATTGACAATGGATTCTAAACTTTTTAAAGACGCGATTTATCGCGTCTCTATAATTATTCAACGGCTAAAATACCTTTCTGCTCATAAATTGGTTTGACCAATCTTGTCAATCTTGGTAATTGTCTATAAAAAATTACAGAACCAATTATACAAACTATCCCATCAATAATTAAGGTGTTGGGCGCGCCTATATGACTAGCTAACCATCCTCCTAATAAATTACCTATGGGTATCATGCCTAAAAATGACATGGTATATAAACTCATTAATCTACCGCGTTTATCTTCATCGACGATAGTTTGCAAAAATGTATTACTAGCGGCTATTTGTAAAATTGTGCCTAAACCGACAAATAACATTGTAAATAGAGACAAAGGTAAGTATCGAGAAACAGCAAAGGCAATTAATCCTACACCTAAAATTGCTGGTGCGATCGCAATTAATTTCCCAATACCGACAATACTTCTACGGGTAGCTAAATAAATTCCCCCAGATAAAGCTCCCAATCCTGAAGCAGCCATCAAAAATCCCAATGTTTCCGCGCCACCTTCTAAAATTGTCTCAGCAAAAATCGGCACTAAAATAGTGTTTTGTAACCCCATTAAACTCACTAAAGTTGATAGTAATAAAATAGCTCGGATGGGTGGAAACCTAAAAGCATAGACAAATCCTTCTGCGACTTTTTGTAGTGGATTACCTGGAGTTACCGCTATTTTTAAGGGTTTGACATTCATCACCAATAAGCCGCCGATAACCGCAATATAGCTGAGTCCATCTACTAGAAAACAGTAAGCTACACCAATCTGAGCTATTAATAAACCGCCAATGGCGGGGCCGATTAATCGCGCGCCATTAATCATAGTGGAATTAATGGCGATCGCATTGGCTAAATCATCTCTGCGTTCCACTAATTCGGGAACAAATGCTTGTCTAGCCGGTGCATCCAAGGCGTTAATGAATCCCTGCAATAAGCTTAAGGCGATGATGTGCCAGATTTGCACAACCCCTGTGAAAACTAATACCGCTAATGCTAGAGATTGAATCATCGCTAGGATTTGGGTAGCAATTAAGGTGCGATACCGCGAAAATCTATCTACGAATACCCCACCAAAGGGAGCAAGAAAGAAGTTGGGAATTTGACTAGTAAATCCCACTAGGCCTAACATCAATGCTGAGTGTGTCAAAGCATACACTAGCCAAACTGTAGCTAGTTGTGTCATCCATGTCCCAATTAAGGAAATCCCTTGTCCTACAAAAAACAGACGGTAATTTCTGGATCTAAATGCAGGTAGTTGCAGCTGTTTTGAATAATTCATGAATTATGTTTACTGAATCGAATTGTGGAATTGTTTCTGTATCAAAGTGAATATTTCAAATACGTAATATACAGAAACTATAGTTTTTTGTACTAAAAATTAGCGTACGTAGTATTTTCTGAAAAAAACAGTATGATTTCTTCACCCAGTTGGATGATAAAGCCGCAATACTTAAGATAGGTTAGCGATCGCCTGATTGAGAATTTGGGAAAACATCTCACGATCAGCGATGGAAACACCTTGCATAGCCTCTTCACGCACCTCTGCTGCAATTGGTGGTAAGACTGTTTCCAATTCCTTCCCCGCATCAGTTAACCAAATCCGCCAAATTCTGCGATCGTGCGTATCTCGTTCGCGACGCACTAAACCGCGTTCTTCCATCCTATCTAGTACCCCCGTGAGAGTACCGCCGACTTGTTGCAATTTTTCCCCAATGCTAGAAGTTGGTAAACCATCTTCTTGCCACAAACAGCATAGAACTAACCAATGAAATGGTGTCAATCCGAATGGTTCTAATCTTTCAGTGAATTTGCGGCTTAGTAATTGTGAAAGCAGTTTAATTCTATAACCCAAGTTGTATGGCGCGAGATTTTGTTGCCACGATGCCAATGTAGAAGAATGATCGGGTTGAGCAATCATGGAAAATTATTTAGTGTACGTAGTATTAATCATAAGTTGATTTGACATTTTTAGCAATATTTTGGGAATTGGACATTATTTACTGGGTAGAACTTGAATTAATTTGTAGTCTTGGATTGAACCGATGACGCGGTGTGGCCTGCTGGATAATTGGGATGGTGTGGCTTTGTAAACCCAAGCATAACTAGGGTTGGGGAGTTGGGTAATTGTCTCTACTCTTTGGCCGTGGGTGGGGGTATAAAATCTTAGGAGGACGGCATTTTTACCGCCCATATTGACGAAGTGAATCGGGTGAGTTTGTAAAATCGAGGCGATCGCGCTTTGGTGTAAGAAAGTCCTGTAATTAGGGTTATAGTCACTCAATAAACCCAAACTCCCCACCATCGCCAAAGCTAACCAACAGGGAATTAACCAACCAGCTATCCAATAGTTAGCGGTAAGAAACTTACAACCCAAGCGGTGACGCATATCCCAGATTATGGGCAAAATTAACCAACTTAAACCGACAATTAAACCGATGGGTGAGTATTTGCGATCGCCCCAAGCAAATACCAATATAGCTGCAACTATCGATAAAAAGCCTAGTAAAGCAGACGCATAGCTCAAAATTCGGGGAATATTAGCTTTTTGTAGTAAACGTTTTTTCTTGGTGTATTCCAATTCATAAACTCTACCCAACCAATCTAAACCAACTGCTGCGAGTAAAGCGATAAATGGGTGTAGTGGTAAACTATAGTGTGACAATCTTGTGGAAAAAATACTCAATTCCCCAAATAAAACTACAGGAAACCCAACAAGTATTAGTTGATAATTAGGGATAGGACGACGAATTACTAAAAATAAACCCAAAAGACTCAAAAACACCCAAGGGAAAGCCTTGATTGGCACATTCCAAAAGTAGAAGATAAAGTTATTTCCCTGACGTTCTTCAGAACCCAACTCAACAACAAAGCCAAATAAAGCAGCAAAACTATCATTACCATAACGCTGCCAATTAAACCATAACCAAACTAAAGTCGGGATTAAGCCTACAAATAAGCCTAGATATAAACAAGGGTTAGTGAGATGTCGATGACGACGATGTTTAATAATGAGATATGGCGATAAAGCAACAGTTGGCAGCACAATCATAAAGCTTCTCATCAAGAAGCCTAGACTTAAACTGCACCCAGCCATAAATCCTAAAATATATTTATATTTCGGATGTTCTTCTGCTTGAATAAAACTATAAATAGCTAAAAGTATCAGAAAAATAGTTGGTACATCAGGCGTACCTAACCGACAGTATTGCAACCAGAGAAATTCTACACTCAAAATTGCACTAGCTAGCCAAGCTAACTTTTTACCTAGCGTAATTTTGCCTATTTCATAGGTGAGCAATAGGCAAAAAATACCAAATATCATGTTAGGTAATCTGGTACTAAACTCGCTAATTCCTAATAGCTTATAGAAAGCCGCAACTAACCAATAAAACCCAGGTGTTTTATGATGAGCATTACCCCAAGGTGCAATCCAATCACCAGAATCATACATCTGACGGGCGCGCCAAGCATATAACCCCTCATCATGTGCCATGATGCTACTTTCCCCTGAGTTGAACAGTAATAGGGGAATTGTCCAAACCAGCAAACTCCCATAGGGAAATATGGCTGACTCGCTGATTTTCCGCCAAAGAGGTGGTAAAAATTTTAGCCTATACAACACGGGATGCTGCATAAATTGGTAGAAGTATCCGGCTTTTATTAAAATATGTTAAATATAGCCTGCTCAAAGAATACCCGAAGTTGCACAGCTTTAGTTAAAAAACTTTTCTGAACCAAAATTATGTTACTAAAACCTGATCAACGACTCAAATTAGACGATACAGACGACAAACTGTTTTACGCCTATCCCCGCTTTGTCACCCATGTTGATGAAGGTTTTATCCAACAGCTAACAGACTTATATAGAGAAAGACTCCAACCCAACACCCGCATACTTGATATGATGAGTAGTTGGGTGTCTCATTTACCAGATGAGATAGAATTTGCCCATGTGGAGGGACACGGACTCAACGCTGAAGAATTAGCCCGTAATCCCCGCTTAAATCATTATTTTGTCCAGAATCTTAACGAAAATCCCGCCTTACCTCTGCCAGATCAAGATTTTGATGCTGTAATTAATTGTGTTTCCGTACAATATTTACAGTATCCAGAAGCCATTTTTTCTGAAATTCACCGCATCTTGAAACCTGGTGGTGTAGCCATTTTTAGCTTTTCTAATCGGATGTTCTTTCAAAAAGCCATTCAAGCTTGGCGGGATAATTCCGAACAAGGGCGAGTGGAATTAGTGAAACGCTACTTTACCTCTGTGCCAGGATTTACCACACCAGAAATTATTGTCAGTAAATCTACTGCACCCAATTTCCTGCAATGGTTGGGTGTACCAGGGGGAGATCCATTTTATGCTGCGATCGCCTATCGACAAAATCCATAAATTCAGAGGGAATAGGGAAACTCATACTTTTAGATGTGGGATTGAAATAATGACGCAGTTTTTCGAGACGCGTAGCGCAAGAAAAACAAGATGTTTTTCTTTCCCTGTTCCCTGTTCCCCGTTTCTTTTTTTGTAAAAAATTTTGGGTTAAACCTAAAATAAATCTCGGAAACTCAACATGAATGCTGGTGTTGGGTTGACGCAAGGAAACCCAACCTACTTTTCTGTTTTTTCACTTTAACAATTGAACAGTGATTAATAGTTAATTATTTGACTTGCTTGCTTTCACTTTTCAACTCTCGAAGCTACTCCCGCTTGCTCTAAAATTTGCATAATTTCAGCGTGTCCTTTCCCTTTGTGATGCCCTTCATACAAACCTAATTCAGCATATTCGAGAGCATTATAACTATCACCATCATGGCATCTAGCATTAATATCCGCCCCAGCCTCTATCAGAATTCGCACAATTTCTGTATTGCCTCGATAAGCAGCTTCAGCTAGTGGAGTAAAACCAGTTCTCACGCCTAAATTCACATCAGCACCAGCTTTAATTAAAAGTTCTACCATTTCCTGATTATCTGCATATATTGCTCTATTTAAAGCTAAACCATCATTATGATTAACATTGACACCAGATGAAATTAATGATTTAACTTGTTCTACATCGCCATTGCTAGCAGCTTTAATTAAAGCTATTTCTGCTATGCCTTGTTCAGATGCTCCAGCTTTTCTAA
Source organism: Nostoc sp. CMAA1605 (assembly GCF_021596505.1). GTDB lineage: Bacteria > Cyanobacteriota > Cyanobacteriia > Cyanobacteriales > Nostocaceae > Trichormus. The sequence goes on from NZ_PJIZ01000081.1 coordinate 20,126, forward strand.
GAATATCAGCTATTTTCTTATGCCCTGATAACTCAACCTGCATTAATACAGTATTACCATCATCATCTCTAACATCTAAATCTGCACCTAAATTAACCAAAGTTTTCACAGATTCTATATAGCCAGAACCATTATTAGCCGCATACATTAAAGCTGTTTTACCACCCAAACCTCGCAAATTCATATCAGCCCCAGCTTGCACAAGTAACTTCACAACTTCATGGCGATTACCTGCAAAAAAGCTACCTGCTACTTGCATTAAGGCTGTCATTCCTTCACCTAGTCCATCATCACTGTCGCTGAGAATATTGGGATCTGCACCTGCATTTAATAATGATTGAATGACTTGAATATGACCATAATTGGCAGCGTACATGAGTGCAGTTTGACCATTAGAACCAATAGCATTCACATCAATACCATTACTAAGAGCTTGCTGTACTTCTGCTAATGTGCCATACATTGCAGCATCAATAAAATCTTCAACAGCCTGATTTGCTTCTCGCGCTTTTCTCTTCAGTGCTGCTTGAATGTCTTTCTCTCCATCTCTGTCAGCACGTCTGCGAATTTCGTCATTAACTAATGAATACAAAAAGTTATAAACTTCTCGTTCTCCATTTCTAGCAGCACTCAGCAGAGCCGTTTCCCCTTGACTCCAGGCATTAACATCTGCTCCCCTTTCAACAAGCATTTTCACCATTTCTAAACGACCAAGGTGAGATGCTTGCATAATCACTCTGTAATCATCTTCCATTCCCGCATTGACATCAGCACCAGCATCAAGCAACATCTGGAAGATTTCCATATTGCCTTGTTCAACGGCTAAAGCTAAAGCTGTGTTTGACATATCCCCACCTTCAGGAGATGCGCCAGCATCTAGAAGCAACCGGACTAAATCAACTCGTCCTTGCTGAATTGCCGTCCCCAAAGGACTGGCATCCATTTCACAATCTATTCTATTAACATTTGCCCCAGCAGCTATCAGTGTTTGTATGATCTCTGAATTTCCCTTCTGCACTGCCACAACCAAGGGAACTGATTCATTCCAATTTTGAGGATTAATTTCAGCACCAGCCGCAATTAAAGTTGTTATCGCTGCTAAATTGCCTTCCTGTATGGCTGCTATGAGTGGTGTTGTTACTTGTGACTCGAAATCTTCCTCTTCCTGCTCATCTTCAATGTTAACTGAGACATCCTGACTAACATTACTAGACTTAGGAGAAAGCCCATCCACAATCCCCATAAAGCCAGAATAAAAAGCCTTGGTTTGCTCGTCTGCATTTTCCGTCGCTTGGGCGATGAGTTCTCCTAAACTCCAGCCGCCAGGTATTTGTGTAGAGTGAATGCGTGGACGCAACACAGGCGGTTCTGGTTCTGGATTAATTTCCGCCCCTGCATTGACTAAAACCTGAATAATTTCGCTCTTTCCCCGACTAGAAGCAACAACCAGCGCAGTTTGCCCAAGAGCATTTTTACTGTTAGCAGAAACTCCCGATGCTAAAAGTTCTGTTACCCCTTCAATATCACCCGTCTCAATAGCTGCGAATAGGCTTTGCACTTTGTCTTCTGCGTTCATAGTTGCTAACCCTTGTAAATTGAGAATCTAGCCATCTAACTCAGATAATTCCCGCAAAGCCATCAAAATATCAGCATCATTTCCGAATTTTTTTCCACATCACACAAGGGTGTAGGGGTGTAAGGGTATAAGGGTGTAGGGGTAGGAAATTCTGATGATTTCGTTGGCTTGATAGTTATTAATGCCCAATGCCCAATGCTCAATGCCCCATTCCCAATTCCCAATCCCCTAAGTATTATTTCCTTCACAAAAAGTCACAATTGGGTAGAATTGGTTAAAGCAATCTCTGCACCTGTTAACCAAAGGTATCAGCAAACTCATGCAACTGAAACTCAGTGCATCTAAACTACCCCTATCTCCTTTATTACTCATCGCTCCTTTTTTCCTCTGGGGAACGGCGATGGTAGCTATGAAAGGAGTCATCCCCCACACAACACCATTGTTTATGGCAGGAGTGCGCTTGCTACCGGCAGGAGTCTTAATTTTAATCGTCGCCGCACTCATGGGTAAGCCCCAACCCACAGGTTGGAAAGCATGGCTGTGGATTAGTCTTTTCGGTTTAATTGATGGCACATTATTTCAGGGATTTTTAGCGGAAGGATTAGTCAGAACTAGTGCCGGTTTAGGTTCAGTGATGATTGATTCTCAACCTTTGGCTGTAGCCTTGCTGTCATTGTGGCTATTTCAAGAACGTATTGGTTTATGGGGATGGTTAGGGTTAGCTTTGGGAGTCAGTGGTATTAGTTTGATTGGCTTACCAGACGAGTGGATTTTCGGGTTATTGGGTACTGGTGCAGATGTTCCTGTTGGCGACTGGCAAAACTTCTTTGCTAGGGGCGAATGGTTAATGCTGTTGGCGGCTTTGTCGATGGCTGTGGGGACGGTGTTAATTAGATTTGTGACTCGGTATGCCGACCCAGTAACCGCTACAGGCTGGCATATGATTATAGGTGGTTTGCCATTGTGGGGTGCGTCATCAGTTGTAGAATCCCAACAGTGGCAGAATCTAGTCAATGGTGACTGGTGGGCTTTAGGTTATGCTACCGTATTTGGGAGTGCGATCGCCTACGCTCTATTTTTCTACTTTGCTCAAAGTGGTAGTCTTACCAGTCTAAGTTCTCTCACCTTTCTCACACCAGTTTTTGCCCTGTTATTTGGTCATCTCCTACTCTCAGAAGTCCTCAGTCCATTGCAATGGGTAGGAGTATTTCTGACTTTAATCAGTATTTACCTCATCAATCAGCGTGATAATTTAGCAGGGCAAAGTCAAAATCTGACTGTGGAAGAAGTCGCTAACATACAGCCGACACAACTAACAGAAGCATCAACTAAGCAACTTAATCCGGTAATTGTATCTGTAAGAAAATCTGAACCAGAAACCCTACCCTAATTCGCGGTTCGATGCTCTTTTCCCAATCGGGGTTTACTCCCTCTGCTTTCCCTACGCCCTCTGTTGTTTATTTAATTAATTGGAAGTTCCTAATAGTAGCGGCATCTGAACCTGATTATGGTATAAACTATTTATGCCAAAACCAGAAACAAGATGTATATAAATGATGTCATCAGGTAAAAGAATTTAACTGGCTTTACCAAAAATCAAACTTTGTTTGTCAGTATAAAAGCTAATATTTAGAAAGATTCTGTCACCTACCCAGCACGTTTAGGCTGCTACTTTGAATTTAATATGAGGCTATACCGCTCCTCAATTTTAATCATCACCTATGTTTCTTGCCTGGGTTTTTACTTAAATCGCGCCAGCGCAATTACACCTAACCTATCACCCACAGTCCGGTATCTGGCACAAGTCAGTACCACCAGACCAAGCAAGCAGGTGATTCTTACTCCAGGCAGTCAAGGGTCAAATGTACGAACACTGCAAACTCAATTGAAGGAGTTGGGGTACTATGATGGCCTAATTGATGGAAAATACGGTGAAAGTACAAAACGTGCTGTAGCTAAATTTCAAACAACCAAGGGTTTAAAAAGAGTAGATGGTTTTGCCGACCAAACCACCCAAGCGGCTTTGCAGGTCTTGGTGGCGGCGAAAACCAGTCAAATGGCTATCTCTCCTATCAATCAAACCGCCAATTCGACCGTAACGACTAACAAAAAACCCCAGTCCAACTATCAAGACTTGATTTGGTGGTTAATTTTGGGCTTAGGAACATTAGGAAGTCTTGGGGCTATTCTGTTTTTGTTGAGATGGTATGAGCAGAACAAAGAAGAAAAATTACCTCAACCTCAACGCACAAAGGCTCTAAGTCCAGCTAATGAAGAGAGAATCCCATTAGCCTTACCAGAAGCCGAAAAAACAATAGTTACTCAAGAAAACGTAGCTCAAACTCCCAATTCGTCCACATCATCTGCATCAGTTTCTACAACAGTGATGCCCCCTGTAGAAACAACTTCCCGCATCACTAAACTCAATATTGTTGATGAATTAATTAAAGATTTACGCAGTCCCGATCCCAGTAAGCGACATAAAGCCATCTGGGATTTAGGTCAACAAGGGGATTCACGCGCCATTCAACCATTAGTTAACCTGTTAATTGATGCTGATTCCCAACAACGCAGTTTAATTTTGGCGGCTTTGTCAGAAATTAATGTTCGCACACTCAAACCTATTAATCGGGCTTTAGCCGTCTCTATGCAAGATGAAAGCCCGAAAGTCCGCCAAAATGCCATCCGCGACTTGACCCGTGTTTATGACTTAATGGGACAAATGAGTCAAATGCTAACCCACGCCCTAGATGATCCTGATGCTGAAGTTCAAGCTACAGCTAGGTATGCTCTCACGCAAATGAATAGAATGCGGAATGTCCCAAGTCAGATTTCACCCAAGGATAGTCAGAAGGATTCGGTAGATTAGGGACTGGGGACTGGGGAATGGGGACTGGGGACTGGGGACTGGGGACTGGGGACTGGAAGGTGAACAAGGGAGATTTTTACTTTTATGCCCAATGCCCAATGCCCAATGCCCAATGCCCAATGCCCAATGCCCTATTCCCAATGCCCAATGCCCTATTCCCAATGCCCAATTCCCAATTCCCTAAATATTATTTTCAATCAATTGGCGATACTCACTTTTTTGCTTCACGCCTTTGACTTCCTTGAGTAGTTCTTTATTCTTGAAAAATTGGATGGTTGGTGTTCCTGTTACACCAGCATTTTCGGCGATGTCTCTGTCTTTGTCGATGTCAATTTCGACAAAGTGAATTTTACCGTCAAATTCATCCACTACTTTATTAAGTATGGGCTTGAGGGTATGGCAAGGGCCACAACCTGGGGCGACGTATTTGACAACCAACAGGCGATCGCTTTCGTGGAATAATTTCCTTAAGGCATAACCACCCTCATGGCGAGTTGCTGTCAAATTAAATTCCGCCGCTTGTTCTGCTTCCGTTTTCTGAGCAGCTGGTTGGGTTTCTAATTCATTATTAATTGTTGGCTGTTGATGGAATTCCTGAATTAAACCATTGCTAGATAACCAACGTTCCGCCAACAACGCCGCCGCACATCCACTACCAGCAGCCGTAATTGCTTGGCGATATTCATGGTCTTGTACGTCACCCGCCGCAAATACACCCTCGACACTGGTTTCTGGTGAACCGTGTTGAGTAACGATGTAACCTATTTCGTCTAGTTCTAGCTGTCCCTTAAATAAAGATGTGTTGGGAGTGTGTCCAATGGCGTAGAATAAGCCCTTGGCTGTGAGCTTAGTTTCTTCTCCAGTTTTGCTATTGCGGACTACTATCCCTTCCATGTGACCATTACCGAATATATCTACAGCTTCGGTGTTCCAATGGACTTGGATTTTGGGGTTACTCAATACTCGATCCTGCATAGCTTTAGAAGCCCGCATTTTATCAGAACGCACTAACAAATTGACTTTTGAGCCGTACTTGGTAAGATAAATCGACTCTTCCGCCGCCGAGTCACCAGCACCCACTACCGCTAATTCTGCACCGTGGAAAATTGGGGTTGCACCATCACAAATTGCACAAGCCGAAATTCCCCGACTCCAGAATTGATGTTCGCTGGGTAAGCCTAAACGCTTGGCTGTCGCACCAGTGGCAATAATAATAGTGTTTGCCTTAACTTCTCTTTCTTCGGAACGGATGGTAAAAGGACGTTGACTCAAATCAACTGAAATTACATCTTCTGTATATAACTCAGCCCCCCAACGTTCCGCTTGCGCCTTCATCCTATCCATTAACTCTGGCCCGGTAATCCCTTGAGGAAATCCAGGAAAATTCTCTACTTCCGTCGTCGTCATCAACTGACCACCAGGTAATCCCCCAGCTTGGAAACCTTCAAATACCACAGGTTTTAAGTTAGCTCGTCCAGCATAAATCGCCGCAGTGTAACCTGCTGGCCCAGAACCGATAATTACTAAGTTCTCTACAGTCTGATTAGTCATAATAATTATCCGAACTCATAACGACTACGTTTAATATAGCATAACTAGCTATGCTCGCCAATGGCAACTCCGAAAACAGAGCGCGCCTTGTTTTTTAAAGGCTAATCAAATAAAAATCATCAGTAGAAAACAGGATATATACCTGAGTTCTCTTTCCTCAGAGGAATTTTTATTAGTATATATACGTAAATAGAATTTTCTAGAGAAAATTTTTTACTGGAGTGATAGGTTGCCGTTTGTAACTGGGTAAGTTCTTTTTAGAACAGAGCGATCGCGAACTACTTACCCCAAACTTCAGGAGAGACCCATGCTCAAGCCAGAATTACAAGCAAAATTTTTACAACACCTCAGCAACCGTAAGAACAGAGAAGACGAAGGTTTTACCTTAATTGAACTGCTAGTAGTAGTAATTATCATCGGTGTACTAGCTGCGATCGCGTTACCTTCGCTACTCGGACAAGTAAACAAAGCCAAACAATCCGAAGCGAGAAACTACGTAGGTACAGTTAACCGTTCTCAACAAGCTTATTACTTGGAATACCAAAAATTTGCTACCAACCTGGATGAACTACAAGTAGGTATCAAAACTCAATCTGAAAATTATAACTATGTTATTGCTGGTGGTGGAACAGCTGCTGCTCAATTCAAAGGTGCAGCTTATAAAACTGCTCTTAAGTCATATTATGGGCTAGTAGGCACTCAAACAGGAAACAGTGCCACATCTGAAGCATTAACACTAGCAATAGCTTGCGAATCTCCAGGCCCCACCACAACGGTAGCTGACGTTACCACATTTGGTACAAGCTGTGCAAACAACTTTGTGTCTTTAGCTAGATAAGACAGTTAAAAGTATTCACTTATAGCTGTCACAAGCAATTTTACATACTTGCTTAAATTGGGTAATGTCTCAAAACATTACCCAATTTGTGTAACTTACTGACTGTATAATTCTGTTCCTTTCTGCTCACAATTTTTTCATAGTCACTATGCTCTCATTAACTACTCCGTCTCAACATCATCTACTAGCAGAAAAATATATTGTTTCAGGCAATTATATTCAAGCTGCAAGCATATATGAAGAAGCTATTACTGTAGAGCCTGATATTAAATCCAACTATTGGTATTTGGGTTTAACATTACTGTTGCAAGGACAGGAAGTAGAAGCTCAAACAACCTGGCTCATGGCTATGATGGAGGGAGAGGAAGAACAGATTGAAGCATGGAATACAGAATTAATTGACATTTTGGAAACAGAGGCTACACGTAGAGAATCTCTAGAAGAATATTCAATAGCGGCAAAAATTAGACAAAATATTAAAGAAATTTCTCCACAAAATCTCAATAATCTTTTACATCTTATTCAATTATTAATTAAGTTAGAAAGTTATACAAATGATGAATTACAAGAACTGGGGGTAATCAAAATAATACAAGCTGAATCCAGAGTAGAAATAAAGCTTGAATTGTTAATACCAACCTTACAAAGTATTTTAGACCATTATTATATATATCCATCTACTCTGGATTTTGTTGAAGCTTGTTTACCATATTTTCAAGAAAATTGCCAATCTTTACTAGGTATTATATTACCTTCAGCAGTAGAAATATCACACTCTCACAGATTGCCTAGAATAGCAGCTAAATTATGTGAAATCTATTTGAATTTAAGCCCTAATAACTCTGAAGTCTTAGGTCATTTAGCTGGCTTTTATGAAAGTTCTATGCAATTTGAGAAAGCGATATCAACAGCTAAGTTATTTTTTGATTTATCACAAGAATTGCCAGATTTAATCTTTGCTAACCGCCAAATACTTCGTTGTTTAATGAGTGCAGGTGGTCACTGGAAAGAATCATGTGAAATACACCAAAGACATGAAGTTTTATTGAGAAGTCTGATTGAACAGAATCTTAATGAAATTGATGCCGTAAGAGTTTGTAGATTAATCAATTCTCAATTTTTTACACCCTATATTGAAGATAACCCTAGAAAAAATAGAGGAATTCAAAATTCTCTAATGCTACTTTGTCAAGAAAGTATAACAAACTATGCTGGAGAAGCAATAAATAAGTACCATCAAGGTAAATTAGAAAGGAAACAACTCAGTTCTCCCACAAAAAAGATTAAGATAGGATATATATCTTACTGTCTGAGAAGTCATTCTGTAGGTTGGCTGAGTCGTTGGTTATTTCAATATCACGACCGTAATAAATTTGAGATAAATGCTTATTTCATTAGCACAAATCCAGAATTAGACCCTTTACATGAATGGTATCTTAGCAAAGTAAATAAAGCATATAAATCAAGTAAAACTGCTGAAATTGCTGAAGAAATATACCAGGATGAAATTGATATTTTAATTGATTTAGATAGTATTACTTTAGATATTAGTTGTGAAGTTATAAGTATGAAACCTGCACCCATCCAAGTCACTTGGCTAGGTTGGGATGCTTCAGGAATTCCATCAGTAGATTACTTTATTGCCGATCCATATGTTTTACCAGAATCCGCGCAAGAATATTACAGCGAAAAAATTTGGCGTTTACCTGAAACCTATATAGCTGTAGATGGTTTTGAAGTTAGCGTACCTACAGTAACTCGCGAATCATTAGATATTCCTCCTAATGCTGTTGTATACTTCTCTGGACAACGAGGTTTTAAGAGACATCCAGAGATTACTAGATTACAGTTAAAAATTATTAAAGAAGTACCCAATAGCTACTTTTTAATTAAAGGACTTTCTGATGAAGAATCTATCAGAAGATTTTTCGATCACCTAGCAGAAGAAGAAGGCGTAGATACAAGCAAATTTAGATTTCTCCCAGGTGTTAGTGCGGAATCAGTTCACCGTGCTAATTTGGATGTTGCTGATATAGTTTTAGATACCTATCCCTACAATGGAGCTACAACCACTTTAGAAACTTTGTGGATGTGTATTCCTATGGTGACAAAAGTAGGTGAGCAATTTGCAGCGCGTAATAGTTACACAATGATGATGAATGCTGGTGTTACAGAAGGAATAGCTTGGACTGATGAAGAATATGTAGAGTGGGGTGTGCGTTTAGGTAAAGATGAAGCCTTAAGACAACAAGTGGCTTGGAAGTTAAGACAGTCGAGAAAAACATCACCTCTATGGAATGGTAAGCAATTTACCCGCGAAATGGAGAAAGCCTTTACCCAAATGTGGGAAATATACATGAGTTCGTAGTAAGGACTTCAGTCCTTGTTTAAGGGCTAAAGCCCTTACTACAAACATTACACATCCCAATCTTTGCCATAATCTCGCACTGGGTATTTAACCCAGCAATCACGTAACCATTGTTTCCCATAAATTTGTAAATACCAGTGAACACTACTTTCAACCCAGTCATAAGGAGATGTTACTAAACCATGTTTGACTGGGTTGTAATGTATGTAGTTAAGGGTTGTATAGTAATGTCTTTCAGAGCGAATAGCGCGATCGCTCCAAGAATACCAAATTTTTCGTCTGATTGTATTATCTTCAAGATTCCATTGGCGCGAAGTAACACCATGTACCTGGCGAAATAATTCACTTAAGACATCAAAATTTACAACCTGAACCAATAAATGATAATGATTTGGTAAAACCGCCCAAGCACAAATTGTTATGTTCGTAGTAAGTGCTTCAGCACTTTCTTTGTCATCTCCACCATCACCAAACCTATCAAATATCATATTTAGTAATTGCTGACGACGAGATTCTGAGTGCATATAACACTGATGTTCATAACAAGCTGCACTTAAAAAATACAGTTGTCTATCTTTTACTGGATGTGGCGGTGCGTGAGCAGGATAACCGAGACTCAAGCGGTGTTCAACTAGTTCAGCCTGTTGTTTTGGGTTCAGTTGGCGATATTCATACATATATTTTGAAGCCCTGAAGTTATTGTTTGTAGTGAGGACTTTAGTCCTCGATGTCCCCTAAGCACTGAAGTGCTTACTACAAACCTTTGCTCGTAGTGAGGACTTTAGTCCTCAATGTTCCCCAAGCACTGAAGTGCTTACTACAAACCTGTGTTCGTAGTGAGGACTTTAGTCCTCGATGTCCCCTAAGCACTGAAGTGCTTACTACAAACCTGTGTTCGTAGTGAGGACTTTAGTCCTCAATGTCCTCAAGCACTGAAGTGCTTACTACAAACCTTTGCTCGT
>NZ_PJIZ01000082.1 GCF_021596505.1 Nostoc sp. CMAA1605
TTGAGGTGATATCCCCGATACACAGGTAAATTAGCCGCCAATCTATCTAGATGGGGACTATACATAATATCTACTAAGCTAAATGTACTCACAAAGTAGGGGCCGGGATATTCAGACAAAGCTTGTTCAAGTTCATCTAATTTAGCCTCAAATTCTGCTTGTAATTTTGCTAGCTCGTCAGCATCTACAGGTGCTTCTCTCAAGAATTTATAAGCGATGTTCCGAAAACCATTGGTTTCTGATTCTTCAACCAAACGCCTAGCAATAGCGTTTTCCTCTGGATTTTCCGGTAATAATGCAGGATTGGGAAACCTTGTTTCTAAAGCTAGGAGAATATCTTTAGATTCGTATACTAAATTTTCCTCAATCTTAGCAGCCGGTACAAGGGTAGTAGGAACTAGCTCAGTGTACCATTTGGGTTTATTACTTAAATCAATAAACTCTGTGGCAAAAGGAATTTCTTTTTCTTCCAGTGCAAACCAAACCCTTTCACAAAAAGGACACCAAGAATTAGTATCTCGGTAAAGCAGGACTGGCGGTTCTGTATTTGGCGGAAGTTTATCGAAACTGCTAGGTATGGGTGCAGTAGAAGGAGATTGTCCTGGCCTTTTTACTCGACGTGCAGAGGTATGGTTTCTAGCTGTCTGTAGAAGTTCATCCCAACTCGATATTGTGTTTTGAATAGACATTTTTACCTCGCTTTACTAGGAACGCCGGAAAACACAAATAACTGTTGTTCTTTGGGTTGAGGTAAATTTTCACCAACGTATCGATGAAGACCTACTCCCATATCTCCTGTAGCAGTTAGCTTAAACTGAACTTCTTCAAATCCAGATGCAGACAAAATTTTCCGTACATTGTCAGAGTAGGGAAAGCCGTTCGAGTGTCCACGAGTCCAGATCACAAAAGCACCTGGTTTACTGAGAAAACTGAGGTTATCTAGTAAACGATTGAGTTCGCCTTCATCAGCCAGATTGCCAAAAACACCGCACACAATTACGATATCTGCGGGTACTGCACCTACATAGTTAGTAGCAAGAGTTGCATCACCATTGATCAACTCAATTTGCCTGGTTAAACTCAAAGATTCTATAGTTGCTAGTCCACGTTCAACTAGATTTGAATTTATTTCAACTAGTCGTGCAGAAACATCCTTCGCGCGGGGGTGATTTTGTAAAGTTCCTAGTAAATCTCGTCCGTCACCGGCGCAAACACTCACTATCTGAATAGCTCCATCTGGGGACGCATTCAAGCTATAAGCAATATATTCCCGCACGATTTCTAGACGCTGCTGCAACTTTGGCTCAGTGTTATAGAGGTCGTGCCATTCATACCAATCGTTCGGCATAAGGGCTAATTCCCGTTCGATGCACACTATGTACTTGTAAACTACTGTTAGTCTATCAAGTAACTGTAGTTTGTTTATAACGGTCTAACGATATCATAGATATTTATCTAAAATCAAGGAGGTAGACAAGGCAGAATTTATTTTTAGTCAATAGTCAATAGTCATTAGTCATTAGTCATTACTCAGCACTCAGCACTCAACACTCAGCACTCAGCACTCAGCACTCAGCACTCAGCACTCAACACTCAGCACTCAGCACAGGTAAGGAGATGGTAAAACAACTACCTACCTCTAGCGCACTGGTTAGGCTGACATCTCCGCTATGTAGTTCGACAATACGTTTAACGAGAGCTAATCCTAAGCCTATACCCTCATACTTGCGATTGAGGCTACTATCAATTTGCGTAAAAGGTTCAAATACTTTTTGTAAATTTTCTGGAGCAATGCCAATTCCTGTATCCTTCACTAAAATTCGCAGGTAATCGCGCTCTCGATTCACGCTGGCGATTCTGGCTTCTACGGTAATTTGTCCGCCTGGGGGTGTGAATTTTACGGCATTATTGAGGAGATGAATTAAGGCTTGGCGGATACGTAGTGCATCTATATATAATTCAGGTAACTCAGTTGGTAATTTACTTACTACTTGAATAGATTTTTTCTCTGCTTCGGGTTGAATAAATTCTAAACTTTGTTGGCACAGGGGTAAAATTGCTGTTTCTGCAAATTCTAAATCAATCTGTCCTGATGCAATTTTAGACACATCTAAAATGTCGCTAATTAGCTTGAGCAAATGATAACCACTCTGCTCAATGGTTTGTAAAGCTTCAATTTGTTTTTCGTTAACTAATCCAAAGACTTCATCTAGTAATGTTTCCGTCATCCCCAGAATAGCATTGAGTGGGGTACGTAGTTCGTGACTCATGGTAGCTAGAAATTCATCTTTGAGTTGGATACTGTGGGTTAATTGTGCGTTGATTTCTTGTAATTGCGCTTCGGCTGTTTGACGATCGCTAAAAAGTCGGGCGTTTTCTAGGGATATCGCCGCTTGAGTGCAGAGGAAATGGAGAATCAGCAGGCGATCGCGACTAAATACACCACTAGTAAGTTGATTTTCGAGGTAGAGAATGGCGATCGCTTTTCCTTGGTTGAGCAGGGGTAAACACAGAATACTTTGGGGTTGTTGCTGAGTTAGATAATCATCAATGACTGGTAAATCAGTGACAAGGCGATCAATTACTACTACTTCTAGGGTATTTTTGACGTAATTAATCAGTTTTACAGGTAGCGGAAGGTTGCTGTTTAAAGGGACTGGGTTAAATTCTGTAGCTGTTGGGGTGGCGAAGGCTTCTAGTTGCCAGGTGTTATTTCTCTGAGGGAGAATAATAGCACAGCGATCGCCGCCAGAATATGTGAGAATAATTTGGGTCAATTGACGCAGCAAATCTCTGATTTGAATAGTTCCAGATAGATTTTGCGCGACTTTGAGGATAGTTGCCAAGTCTAAAACTGTGTTGATGCTGGTGCTAGAAGAATGGTTAGCATGACTGGAATGGGTAATTGATGCAATCGGTACAAGTCCCGCCAGAGTTTCTAGTAAATTTAGGGGTTGGATAGTTGAGTGTAGAATGGGTTGCAATAAATGAGGATAAAGGTTTTCCAGTTGATCTGTTTTGCCTTTAGCTCCCCAACGGGCATAACAATAGTAGGCTTGCTGCATATAACCTGCGGCTACTCTTTCTTTACCCCAATTCCTGTAAAATTTAGCTGCAAGTTCATTGGCTAATGCTTCTTCTGGCAGATATTCGTGAGTTTTAGCAGTGGTGATGGCGCGATCATACCAATCTCCGGCTTGATAATTGTTACCTAAGACTCGATGTTTTTCTGCTTCTATTAAATCGAGCTTATGTTGATGATTCATCGGTGCATGGTGGGCAAACTGAGCCAAACTAGTTTGATAGGTTTGGGCGATCGCTAAAATTTCGGCTTGCTCTGATTCTGACTGGCTTGGTAAGCGTGTTAAATGTGCCAAGGCTGCATAAAAATAAAAAATCGGCACAAAAAACGATCCTGATACGGCTATCAGATAAGACTGTGCTTGATTTGCATAGTTAATTGCATTTGCATAATCACCAAAACAGTAGGCTAAGAGCAACTTATAAATATAAGCTTCCGCGATCGCTGTACCATCATTATCCTGTTGGTGCTTGGGCAGCATCACTGTTTCGTTGTAGGAATTGCCTATTAAACAATGTGGTTGCTCAACTGACTCAATTAAGTTTTCTGCTGTTTGCTTACCTAAATTTATATAAGCCTGAGCCGAATATTGTCTCACTTGAGCTAAAACCGCACTATAGCTAGCCATATCTTGGGCAAAACTACTCAGTTCTTCGCCACTAAAAAACCGAGAATTACTGTGAGTCGCCAAGGAAAATCCCGCGTGCATAAAATCCCCTGTGTCTATGCCGGCATCATAGGCTGTTTTCAGTGTCTGGATGGAATCCCTCAACGGCTCTTTGTGGGGTTGAATAAAGTTACCAAACAAAAACATGACAATTGGCTTAATCTCTGGGATATTAATCTTGCCAGTAAATTTAAAGCCAATTTCCCAAAAGCATAGCCTGTAGCGACATCTCCTAAAAAGGCAGACATAACTAGTCCGTGGAGAGCATACCCAATAGTGGATGATACCGTATTACCCGATAGCAGAGAAAGACTCACCATCTTAGCACTGAGCAAGGGCAATAAACCTGGCATTCCCTGAATAATGGGGGAAAATAAGATACCCAGAATGTGCATTGCTGCCTGGGTAATGGCATCATTTGTCAGTGGTAAATCTATTAATGTTTCTACGGGGGTGTTTGTGAGTTGGGTAGCCAAGGTTTGTAATGCTTTGTTAATCTCCTCTTGTTCAGCTTCTTGGGGTAGTTCAACCCCCAATTGCTCTAGTGCTGTTCTCCCAACTGCGATCGCGCCCAGCACATTACTTTGTAAAGTTTTAGCTGCGATTTGAATTTCATAGATTTTCACACGATCAATCACTGTTCGCGCCTGCTGCAAGACTAAAGCTGCTTGCTGTTCCATGCGCTCAAAGTCACCATTTAAATAACTGACTTCGGCTGATGTCAAATAAAGATTTAAAGTCAATTCATATTGATTTTCCCAGCAGTTTGTCTGCAATAGATCAATCCCTGTTTGCAAATAATCTCTCGCGGCTGGATAGGCTGTAGATTTTCTAGCTTTTACCCCGGCTTGCAAATTGAGTTGAGCTAATTCTTGACGTTGACTTGGTTGACTAATTAACTCTTGCCCTAGATTTAAATGCCCAACGATATCAAATAATTTTCCTTCTTGCTCACTTTCAGAAGTATTTTGCAGCAGTAATTGTCCGATTTGCAGGTGAGTTGCTATTTTCTGCTCATCAGGAATCAAAGAATAAGCTGCTTGTTGGACGCGATCATGTAGAAATTGATAATTAGCTATTTTTTTGTTGGTATTTCCATTTAACAGGCCTAATTGCTGATGATCTTCTCCCTGATAAAACTTATAAACATCACTAATTGGTAAAATAAATTCTTCCTGCAAGGCTTTCCATAAACCAGCCGCCGTTTCTACTTCTGATTGTTGAGTCGCAATAGCCAAAGTTGCTAAATCAAACTGATTGCCTATACAAGCGGCTAACTGCAATATTTTTTGAGTTGATGATGGCATTCTTTGCAGTTGCAATGCCATAAAAGCCACAACATCATCTGTAACCGCTTGCTGTTTTATCTGAGCTATATCACATTCCCAACATCCCAAATTAAAGTTAAATTTAATTAGTCCATCTTGATTTAATGCCTTGAGAAACTGTGTAGCAAAAAATGGGTTCCCTTGGGTTTTTCGATACACCAATTTTGTTAAAGATTGTGCTAAGGAAGCATGACAATGAAGTGTATCAGCTACGAACTGATTCAAACTCATTTCACTCAGAGGTTGGAGGGTAACATTATTTAATTTTGCCCCTGTTTTACTGAGTTGTTCTAAGGTCAATATTAAGGGATGTGCTGGAGTCACTTCGTTATCACGATATGCACCAATTAACAACAAGTGCCTCGTATCAACCATTAATAGCTGTATTAACTTTAATGATGCTGAATCTGCCCACTGCAAATCATCTAAAAATATCACTAAAGGATGTTCTTTAGTTGTCAAAACTTGAGTAAATTTTTGAAATAATAAATTAAATCTATTTTCTGCTGCCATACCTGATAATTCGGCAACTGCTGGCTGTTTGCCAATCACCATTTCTAGCTCTGGTATGACTTCAATAATGACTTGTCCATTATCTCCAACTGCTTCTAATATTTTATTTTTCCAAGATAGAATTTGTGCATCACTTTCGGTTAATAATTGTCCCATTAAATCACGGAAGGCTTGCACAAAAGCAGAAAAGGGAATATTGCGATTAAATTGGTCAAACTTGCCTTTGGTAAAATAACCCCGTTGTCGTACTATCGGTTTATGCACTTCATTAACTACGGCAGTTTTACCAATACCGGAGAACCCAGAAACCAACATCATTTCCGTTGCGCCAAGGCTCACTCTTTCAAAAGCTGCGAGGAGAGTTTTAACTTCACTTTCTCGACCATAAAGTTTATCAGGAATAATGAAGCGATCGCACAAATCTCTCTGTGCAATTACAAAACTGGCAATTTCACCAGTCCTTTGCAATTGCCCTAAGCATTTTTCTAAATCATACTTTAACCCTAACGCACTTTGATAGCGGTCTTCGGCATTTTTTGCCATTAACTTTTTGACTATCTCTGCAATAATAGATGGGATTTGGGGACGAATTTCAGATAATAAGGGAGCAGCTTTGGCAATATGACAATAAATCAATTCCATTGGATCTTCTGACTTAAATGGTAATTCTCCCGTTAGTAGCTCGTAAAAAGTCACACCCAATGAATACAAGTCTGTGCGATAGTCAATCCCCCGATTCATTCTTCCTGTTTGTTCAGGAGAAATGTAAGCTAATGTTCCTTCTATTATATTGTTACTAATTAATGTTTGAGTTTCTCTTGGTAAAAGAGATGCAATACTTAAATCAATTAATTTAATTTTTTTTGTATCAGGATTAATTAAAATATTACTAGGTTTGATATCTTTATGAATAATTCTTTGTCGATAGAGACAGTCTAAAATGTCACACAGAGATATAGCTATTAATAGGAATCTTTCTAAAGATAGAGGAAATCTAACTTTTTCACCAGCAAAGTAATCTTTCAGAGAAATTCCACCATAATCCTCCACTACTAAAATATAGCTATTTTGAAATGGTTCTAAGCTATAGGTTTGGATAAATCCAGGATAATTGAGATTTTTACCAATTGTGTATTGATTACGGAATTGCAGTAGTTCACTAAAGCTAGGATAAGGATTCTTAAGATGTTTAATTACTACTGGTAATAAGTCAGTTGCTCGATACCCACGATAAACAATGGTTCTGTAACCTTCATAAAGAATCTCGTTGACTCGATATCCAGGAAAACAGTCCTGATCGCTAATCATAAATGAGTGAATCCTTGGAATAGATACACTTAGTATAGCTTCATACCTAAAATCATTAATTTTTAGAAATATAATTTTATGTCACCTTCAGAATATGATGAGGCATACCTGAAAATATTAACTAAGGAATAACGTAGTATTAACTTTGATAACTACCTAAATCTTGGATTTGCTGGCGATCGCTACCCCTCAT
Organism: Nostoc sp. CMAA1605; assembly: GCF_021596505.1. Taxonomy (GTDB): domain Bacteria; phylum Cyanobacteriota; class Cyanobacteriia; order Cyanobacteriales; family Nostocaceae; genus Trichormus. The sequence goes on from NZ_PJIZ01000082.1 coordinate 7,092, forward strand.
AAATGTTACAAAAGTTATACATAGAACCATTTAAATACGCTTTAACAAATATGACTGCTAAAAAATTTTTTTCGCAAGTAAAATTGCAAGATGTATGCTATTCTTTACATATAGGGAATCAAAAGCGTAAAGCTAAACAGGTCGATTCTGGCATAGATGTTGACCTCGCAGTATCTTAGTTGTTGTTGTAGTAGAGCCAAATCCTGGAAATTAACCAATTGTTTGATGAACTGATGATCTGACTTCACAAGTTTCTGGAGGTATTTGTGGAGTAATTGGATCTGTAGCAGTGTGAAAGTAAGTGGAGAGCTTGAATCTGTTTGCAGTTCATCAATTAGATTGGAGTTAACAGCATTTTTACCAACCCACATTCTGCACCTTGTGGTGTGGTAGATGCAGTAGACAAAAAACTGGATACTTTTGCTACTTGATAACATCTGCCAATCAATTTATGTCAACTCTCAAAAGTATTCTTCCGCCTTGATTGCGTGAGGTTCTACAGCAAAAGAACCACAGTGTTTGAGAGTGAAAACCTGTGAAATAATGTTTGATTTGTGGCTATTATGCCGCTTGTTGGTAAGTGAAATAATACAGATGGAATTGCAACTTGCGCTCCATCTGTCCTTTATTTTATAGGCATTTTCTCATGAGTTAGTTTTATAGCAAACTTTATTGCTAATTAGACTATCTTAGGCAAATTTGTATTGGCGATCGCTAAATTTACTGATTATGCTACTCACTTCATTTATTACTCTAGGGCTGACAATATGTCTTTGGGCTATGAGCTTAAAAATACTTAATGCAATATGGCAACTATTTACCATTTTACTGGGTTTATTTTGCTTATGTCTGAGTCTGAAATTCTCCTTTGCTCCCTTTGAAGTCTTGGGAATATTGGCTTTTCTGAAAATTACGCAAAAAATGTACTGCCTAAATCTGCGCCAATAACTAGTTTTTCCGGTTTCATTTACCAACTGTGAGGTAATTATTTATGGTTATGTCCATGCAATCAAGTAAAAGCTTTTTGCTGTTTGAAGAAAATGATCGTTTATTAGTGAGATTATACGCTGCTTTGAGTTTACGACCCGTGATTTCAGAAATCGCTCAAGCTTTTACGAGGAAATACAAAATTCCCATAAGACTTGAATTGGATTATGCTGATTTGCTCCGAGAACGGATTTTAGGAGGTGAGAAGGCTGATATATTTGTTACTGATGATCTGCACAATCCTACTGCATTAATGCAAGCAAGTAAAAGCAGTCCGGTAGTTAACTTTGTTAATAATAGAATATGTGCGATCGCTAAACCTGGAATCAGTGTCACATCTGATACTCTATTAGATGCGATGTTAGATCCAAAAATCCGCTTAGGGATATCAGCACCAAAACCAAACCTCATTGAAGACTATGCACAAACTGTTTTTCATCAAGCAGAAAAATTCAGACTAGGTAGTTTTGAAACATTAAATAATAAAGCATTACATTTAATCGGTGGCAGTAACTATCCAGTCATGTCCGATAAAAAGAATAGGTTTGCTTATTTCATCCTAGAAACTCAACAAGTAGATATATTTTTAAGCTATTATACTGATGCTCGTCTAGCTCATTTAGCAGCCCCAAGTTTACAAATAATAGAGTTATCTGAAAACTTAGCTGTTCATGTCAATTATGGCATGACTATCATCAATAATTCTCATAGTGCTGTGGTCACATTAGCTATGTACATACTATCATTAGATGGGCAATCAATCTTAGCTAAATATGGATTAAATACATCTGTTATTGGATAATCGCTTATTTAGAAAGTAAATATTCAGTAGTAAATATTCAGTAGGGTGTGTTACGGCTGTGTAAGGATTTGGAGTGTGAGTAAATTATATTCAGCCGTAACGCACCGTATTATATTGGTGCGTTACGCGTTGCTTTAACGCACCCTACAAAATCACTATAAGGCTTATTTATAAGCATCTATTTAAAGAGAATGTAACTGTATTTAGAAACATAATATTGAATAGAATAATCTGTCTATTTTCTAAAAATAACAACAAATTATTTGTTGTTTTATTATTGATATACAGACCTGTCTTTATAAATAAAATATGCTCATATTTTATTTATATTTTTTTGATTTTTGTCATCCAAAATACTGTTTAATAATTAGAAGAATTGTTAAAGTTTAAGAACAGAAAAGAAACAGCTTTCTTCTTGAGAAAGAAATGAGTTGAAACCAAGAAGAAACAACAAAGAAATCTGCAAAGGAGAATAGAGAAATGCCACTGAAACTATTAAAGTGCGACGAATCAATCCCAGAAAGGGAAAAGCACGTATACATTAAAGAAAAAGGCGAAGACACAACCCAATTTCTGCCCCTATCCAACATCGAAACCATCCCCGGTTCCCTCTCAGAACGCGGATGTAGCTACTGCGGAGCCAAACTCGTAATCGGTGGCGTACTCAAAGACACCATCCAAATGATCCACGGCCCCATCGGTTGTGCCTACGACACCTGGCACACCAAACGTTATCCTAGCGACAACGGAAACTTCCAACTCAAATATGTCTGGTCATCAGACATGAAAGAATCTCACATCGTCTTCGGTGGGGAAAAACAACTCCGCAAATCCATCATCGAAGCCTTTGCAGAGTTCCCCGACATCAAACGAATGATAGTCTACACCACCTGCGCCACCGCCTTAATTGGTGATGATATCCGCGCCGTCGTCAAAAGCGCACAGCAAGAACTCGGTGACGTTGATATCTTCTGTGTAGAATGTCCGGGATTTGCAGGCGTGAGTCAATCCAAAGGACACCACGTATTAAACATCGCTTGGATTAACGAAAAAGTCGGCACATTAGAGCCAGAAATCACCTCACCCTACACCATCAACGTCATCGGAGACTACAACATCCAAGGTGACACCTTCGTCCTAGAGAAGTACATGGAAAAAATGGGCGTACAAATCATCGCCCACTTCACCGGAAATGGTACCTATGATTCCTTACGGGGAATGCACAGAGCGCAACTCAACGTTACTAACTGTGCGCGTTCAGCAGGATATATCGCCAACGAACTCAAAAAGAGATATGGTATTCCCCGTCTAGATGTAGACACCTGGGGCTTTGACTATTGCCAAGAAGCATTACGGAAAATCGGTGCATTCTTTGGTATTGAAGACAGAGCCGAAGCAGTCATTGCCGAAGAAGTCGCCAAATACCAAGACAAAATGAATTGGTACAAAGAACGACTCAAAGGCAAAAAAGTCTGTATTTGGACAGGTGGCCCCAGACTATGGCACTGGACAAAAGCATTGGAAGATGACTTAGGAATGCAAGTAGTATCCATGTCTTCCAAGTTCGGACACCAAGAAGACTTTGAGAAGGTCATTGCCAGAGGTCAAGAAGGCACAATCTATATTGATGATGGTAATGAATTGGAGTTCTTTGAAGTTCTGGAAATGATTCGTCCTGATGTAGTGTTGACTGGGCCAAGGGTAGGTGCGTTAGTGAAGAAACTGCACTTGCCTTATATCAATGGTCATGGTTATCACAATGGGCCATACATGGGCTTTGAAGGTGCTGTGAATATGGCAAGAGATTTGTACAATGCCATTTATTCTCCTCTGATGCAACTTGCTGCTTTTGATGTTCGTGATGATGAGCCTAAAGTTGCGGCTGCAACTACAAATGGCAAACAGTCTGAGGACTTGAGTGGTCAAGTTCAAAGCATCACCACATACATTCAAGAGCGTTGTTTGTGGCAATTCCACTCCCGTGCATGGGACAGAGAAGAAAATATCAATGGTGTAATCAAAAAAGCCACTGAACTCTTGAACGGAGAAAAATCTTCTCAAGAAACCCTGACTGATAAGTTGTACTATGCAGATGCGAAGATTTTGGTATCTGAACTCAAACGCAACTTACCTTGGATCAAAGATTTGAACAAGGCACAAGTTAAGTCTGTGCTAGAGACAGTTAAGCAAAATCTAGTTGGTATCGCTATCTCTGGTTCTCTTAACGGTGAATTGCACCATTCTCTCTATTAAAATTAGACGGCGTTGCTGAATCTAGGTATGAATCTGGCGCACATACGCTACAAGCGCGAAAAAAGATTAGACTTTTTGCATGAATCCTTTGGTGTTGCCAACAATATTATTTAAAAGCTCACGCAAAGGCGCAAAGACGCAAAGAAGAACGCAAATAAATAACTCTTCAAGTATTTGTGCAAGAGGTCTATTTTTGATTTCAGTTCAGCAACGCTAGAAATTGGTAGTTCTCTTTCATCTCCTAGCAATTTCTCTCTTCCCCAAGCCGTTCGCACACCAACCACAAAGACTTACGACGCGATTTATGTAATCGGAGGGACGCGATCGCTCTCAACTTAATTCTTGTTGCGAGTACGTAAGTCTTCACTCACCTGGAACTCAGAACTGCACAATTTAAGCGAAATTCGATTCAAATATCAGTTCTGAGTTCTATTTCCTACACATTTAACCCTATTCTGGAGGCAATTTAGATGACTTTAGCTGTAAGTAAGAAAGAACGTGCTGGGGTAATCAATCCCATTTTTACCTGTCAGCCTGCGGGTGCTGAGTATGCAACCATCGGTGTGAAAGATTGTATTCCCTTGGTGCATGGTGGACAAGGTTGCAGTATGTTTGTCCGCTTGATTTTTGCTCAACACTTGAAAGAAAACTTTGATATTGCATCTTCTTCACTCCATGAAGCTAGTGCGGTATTTGGTGGGATGCCACGGATTGAAGAAGGTGTGAAAACAATAGTAGCACGCTATCCTGATGTCCGTTTGATTCCTATCATCACCACCTGTTCTACTGAAACCATTGGGGATGACGTAGAAGGTACAATCAACAAAGTCAACAAGTTCTTAAAGACAGAGTATCCCAACCGCCAAGTTAAGCTAATTCCTGTACATACTCCTAGTTACCGTGGTAGTCAGGTGACAGGATATGATGCTGGTGTCACTTCATTGATTACTAACTTGGCGAAAAAAGGTGAACCCAATGGTAAGTTAAACATCATTACTGGTTGGGTTAACCCTGGTGATGTGACTGAAGTTAAGCACATCCTCAGCGAAATGGGTGTTGAAGGTAACGTCTTACTTGATACCGAAACCTTCAATGCTCCTACAATGCCAGATAGAAACAGTTTCACCTTTGGTAATACCACCATTGAAGATATTGCTGGTTCTGCCAATGCTGTAGGAACGATCGCTCTGTGCAAATATGAAGGTGGTAACGCAGCTCAATTCTTAGAAAGAGAATTTGATGTTCCTGCGATCGTTGGCCCTACACCAATTGGTATCAAAAATACTGACATCTGGTTGCAAAATATCAAGAAACTGACTGGTAAGGCAATCCCAGAATCCTTGGTTATCGAACGGGGTAAAGCAATTGACGCTTTAGCTGACTTAGCACATATGTATTTTGCTAACAAGCGTGTAGCTATTTACGGCGACCCCGATTTAGTAATTGGCTTGGCTGAGTTCTGCTTAGAAGTTGAATTAGAGCCAGTATTGCTGTTGTTGGGTGATGATAACCAAGCTCCTTCCAAAGACCCCAGATTAGCTGAGTTAGAAAAGAGAGCAAATCACGCTGAGTATGACATTGAAGTGATTTGGAATGCTGACTTGTGGGAATTGGAACACCGCGTTAAAGAAAAAGGCGATATCGACTTGATTTTGGGTCACTCCAAAGGTCGTTATATTGCGATTGACAACCAAATCCCAATGGTACGCGTAGGTTTCCCCACTTTTGACCGTGCTGGTATGTGGAAACATCCTGTAATTGGTTATCGTGGTGCGGAATTTTTGGGAGATGCGATCGCCAACGCCTTGTTTGCAGACATGGAATACAAGCATGACCGTGAGTGGATCTTAAACGTTTGGTAATCGTTTAGAGAGAACTTATAAAGATCCCCGACTTCTTTAAGAAGTCGGGGATCTCATCACCTAGAGATTGGAGAGGAATTATGGCAGCGAAGATAGATGCGAATGTTGTATTTTACGGACATTTAAGCGAACTGTACCAACTGGCAAAGGAAGGTAAGATTAAAACTACTTTGCAGGGTAGTCATACTCGACCTTGTAAGTTTTGGACTGCAACCAAGATTTTAAGTGGGATTAAAGATGCGATCGTGATTTCTCATGGGCCGAGTGGCTGTGCTTATGGAGTCAAACGAGCATACAAACTGACAAATAGCCGTAACAGTGGTTCTCCTTATGAACCCGTTGTCACCACCAACATGAGTGAGAAAGCGGTAATTTTTGGGGGTGAAAAAGAATTACGTGGTGCAATTCTGGAAGTAGATCAAAAATATCATCCTGATGCGATCGTTGTTGCTACTAGTTGCGCGTCGGGGATTATTGGCGACTGTGTAGATGAAGTAGTGGGTAAAGCCCGTAGCGAAATCGACGCAGAAATCATGACGATACACTGCGAAGGCTTTGCTGGAGAGTATCGCAGTGGCTTTGATATCGTCTTCCGCCAAATTGTAGACTTCATGGAGCCACCCACCCCAGAACGTCAAGCACAATTAGCCGATTCTGTCAATATTGTGGGCGCGAAGATGGGGCCAGAAAGGACGGAAGTAGAAGGAGATGTTAAGGAACTAAAACGACTCATCAAGGGAATGGGTGCAAGAGTTCACAGCGTAATTGCTGGTGACTGCACCTTAGAAGAACTCAAACAAGCACCAAGCGCAGCCGTTAACTGTACCTTATGTTTGGATCTGGGCTATACCATCGGTAAAGCTATGTCAGACAGATTTGGTACACCTTTAAATTCGACAATTCTGCCTTATGGTATCAGTGCTACAGAAAAATGGTTGCGTGGGGCGGCAAAATATTTAAAGATGGAAGCACAAGCAGAAGCCCTGATGGAACGGGAATATGCAGCCATCAAAACAGAATTTGAAGCAGCCAAGAAATATATCGAAGGTAAGTTAGCCATTATCGAAGGACATGACGCTATTAAGTGCTTGTCTATCGCCCATATGTTGGAACGCGATTTTGGGATGCGTGCTGTTATTTATAACTTCCATCCTTGGAGTACAGAAGCACGGGAAACCAGCGTAGATTACCTATTAGAAACAGGGTTAGATCCAGAAATCTTGATTACCAAGGGGACTTTAGCTTTTGGTAAATACGAATCAATGAAACAAACTGAAGATGAATTACTAGAATTTATCGGTGGTTTAGATGCTGATTCTGTAGTTTACTTCGGTTCTTCCTTGAGTTTCCCCCATATTCCCGTTGTGGATTTAAACGCCATCTTAAATCGTCCCAGATTTGGCTATCGCGGAGCTTTAAAAGTCGCTAAGTGTATTAAAACCGCCCTTGAATATGGTTTTAGACCCCGCAGTTCCCTAACCAAGCAAATGGTATTCCCGAAAACTCAGGTTTAGCATCTGCTCAATCATTAACTGGCAAATTAGCCCAAGACTTGCCAGATTGCACCGTATATGCAGGTAAGAAGCGGGGCAAATGTTTTAACGAGTAATAATTCAGCCAATCGTACCTTATATGCAAAGAAGAGAAAAGGAAAATGCCCTCAGCAATAACAAGTGAAAACTCCCAGAAACTCAATGTCATACCCTCCCACACAGAGCCACTAACCTTTGATAATTGCGACCACAGTAAAGACCCCATCGTTGGCTGTGCGTTAGAAGGTATCGCTAACATGGTCGCGGGGATTAAAGATGTCAGTATTGTGATTCACTCTCCCCAAGGTTGCGCCTCTACGGTGGCTGCTGGCTATGATAACCATGAGGTGGATTTCACTAAGCGCAAAGTCGGTTGTACGCGCCTGTTTGAGTCAGATATTGTCATGGGTGCGTCTGATAAACTCAAAGGTTTGATTAGAGAGGCGGATCAATCTTTTAACCCGAAAGTGATGTTTGTCGTTGGTACTTGCGCCGCAGATATTATCGGCGAAGATATTCAAGGACTATGCAACAACATTCAGCCAGAAATCAACGCCAAGCTTGTACCTCTGCTGGCTGGTGGTTTTCGCGGTAATGCTTACGATGGCTTGGAAATGGGTTTAGAAGCTTTACTTCCTTTCATCCACAAAAGAAAGAAGCGGCGCGGTGGTAGAAAGCCCAGAATTGTGAATATTATTGCACCCCAAGCCAATGTCAATCCTACCTGGTGGGCTGACTTGGAATGGGTGAAGCAGACTTTAAAAGCGTTGAGAATTAAGGTACAGACAGTAATTTCTCATGGTACTTCCTTTGAAGAACTGGAACAAGCGGGTAACGCAACTGCCAATATTCTTCTCAGCCATGATGTGGGGTATAAGTTTGCGCGGAAAATGCAGCAAACCCATGATATTCCGCTAATTCTGGATGATATACCTTTACCCATTGGTGTGCAGAATACTACACGCTGGTTGAAAGCTTTAACAGCCCATTTCAAAATAGACGAAAAAAGAGTAGAACCACTCATCAAAGAAGGCGAAAATAGAGTTGTCGAGACACTTCGCAAACGAGCATTGATGATTATTCCCCGATATCGTAACTGTAGAATTGCTGTATCTGCCGATGGAACAATGGGTATTGGGTTGGTAAGAATGCTGTTTGAAGAGTTGGAAATGATTCCAGAGGTGTTGTTGTTCCGTTCAGGAATGCGCGACTCTCGTTCAATTCTAGAGCGAGAATTACAAAGTATGCGAATTTCTCCCCGTGTAGTATTTTCTGCTGATGGGTATCAGATTAAACAAGCCTTGGCTGATGTTGATACTGATGCTGTGATTGGCTCGGCTTGGGAAAAATACATGGCGGAAGAATTGGGAATTAAAATTGCTTTTGATGTATTTAGTCCGACAAACAGAGAGACTTACCTTGATAGACCATATTTTGGCTATGAAGGTATGGTTAACATGATGGAAGTCATTGCTAACGATTGGGAAAGAGCTTTCCGTTCTAAACATATTCATTGGACTTAGAAGAAGTGCGATCGCTCTTGGGGAATCATAAGGGCGATCGCTTTATAATAGAATATGAAAAATCAATCTCCATCATGTAAAAAATATGACACACTCTTCACCAGAAAGAATAGTCAGACGTGGAAGAGTATTCCCCGAAATTCAGTGGACAGAAGCACAGAAAGCCCAAGATAGAGCCAGAAGACAAGCATTTTATGAGCGTTGTTGGGCGATTTTTGAACGTTTAAAACCAGAAATCCTAGACAAATATTATGGCTGGTATATTGCCATTGAACCTGATAGCGGCGATTATTTTATCGACCAAGATAAAGAAGTAGCCAGTAAAATGGCTAGAGAAAAACACCCTCAAGTGATTCATCATATTTTTGGCATTAATGAAACAGGTGTAAGTGGCAGAATATGATTGAGGGAAGATTTGGAGAATATGGACAAATTTATTTTGAAATAGATTTAATTAGAGGGGATGGCTTGAGTTTTCCTGTAGAAACAATGTTAGATACAGGATTTACTGAGTTTTTAGCTATGAACAAACAAGATGTAGAGAGTCTTGATTGGCAGTTTTTAAATCAAGATAAATTGAGAACTGCTCAAGGAGAAACTGATTTTGATGTTTATAACGGTAGAGTCATCATAGATAATCGAGAATGGGAAATTCCTGTATTTGCTGGAGATGAAATACAGGAAATTTTATTAGGTTCTCGATGGTTGAAATCATTTATTTTAGTCGCTGATTATAGTCAAAATAGAGTGACATTAGATTACATATAAAATATGTGGTGTTGCTGAATAAAATGATCAATGTAAAAATGCTCATTTTATTGGTGGAGTGCGATCGCCTTTGGGGTTAGCAAAGCCATCGCTTTCTAGCTCATCTGGTGCGGCGATTTCTGAAAAACCTACTAGGCTGACGGGTGGACGGTTGGGAAATTCTACAACAAGGCGTAATTCTCCTCCCATTGCTGCAATGTACTTCCGCAAAGTTGACAGCATTAAATCTGTACGCTGTTCCAGTCGAGAAACATTCCCTTGGTCAATTTGGAGAAGTTCTGCCATTTTTTCCTGAGTCATGTTGAGTGCAAGTCTTAGTTGCTGTCGAGTCATTTCCTCTGCAATGAGCAAGTTAGATTCTTCTTCAATCTTTTTACGTCGTTCTGGTGAGAACTCGTCTAGTTTTTCTTTCAAAGTTTTCCCCATGATAATCCTCACTTTTCCTCATGTTCACTTTTTAGTTGAGCTAAGTGTGCATCGAATCTAGCATCAGCAGTTTTGATAAGTTTTTTGTAAAAACGACTTTCACTACCACCTGATTTATCACCTGCAACTAGTAATATTGCATAGCGTCTGGGGTCAAATGCAAACGCAACACGCCAAACACCATCTGCGGCTTGAAATCTGAGTTCCTTCATGTTGCTATGTCGTGAACCATTAAGCGTGTCAACATGAGGCCGTCCCAATTCAGAACCAAAAGTTTCCAATAGACCAGCACGAGCAAGTAACTTATTCTGCACTTCTTCTGGTAGAGCATCAAATTCTGGTTCAAAGTCTGGATGAAACTCAACAACCCAATTCATTATTAATTATGCACTCAAACACATATGTTTTCAAGAGCATATTAAGGCTTTGAAATTTTTTTGGAAAGCTCTCTTCTTGAGTTACTCAGGACTTACGCACAGAGGTTATTTGTTCAGAAGCCTTATACCCTCACCCAAACCCTTGATTCTTCGTATCACTGCGTCAGTCCCATAAATAATTGTGATGTCACGTTGCCCGATGATATGGAGGTCAGTGCTTAATCACCTCTTGCAATACAATGCACAACAGAAGTAAACTAAGTTTATGGACTTAGTTTTTCAAAGTTATGGAAAGTGTAAATATCCATCAAGCCAAAACAAACCTCTCACGCTTGTTGTCTCGTGTAGAGCTTGGGGAAGAAATTATTATTTCAAACAGAGGTGTCCCAATTGCCAAGTTAGTTCCGTTTCATAACCCATCTAATCGGCGAGCTAGTTTAGGGCTAGATAGAGGGCGTTTCACTGTACCAGAAGACTTTGATGCGCCTTTACCAGAAGATATCTTGGCAGCATTTGAGGGTAGTGAAGAGTGAAGCTGTTGTTGGATACTCAATGTTGGTTGTGGTGGTTTGCTCAACCAGAGAGGTTGAGTGAGGAGGCGATTACACACATTGCTGATGAAACAAACGAGTTGTGGTTGTCGGTTGCTAGTATTTGGGAAATCGGGATTAAAGTTGCGATCGCAAAGTTACCATTGCCAGAACCACCAGATAGCTACATTTCTAGCCGTATAGGACAGTTGGGTATGAAATCGCTAGAAATTACAGCAACTCACGCTTTAAAAGCAGCTTCTTTGCCCTTGCATCACCGAGATCCGTTTGACAGAATGTTGATTGCACAGGCACAGCTCGAAGAATTAACCCTCGTCAGTGCTGATGCAATATTCAGGCAGTACAACGATGTGGCAATTCTTTGGGCTGCCAATTCGTGAAAAGACATAGAATAAAGACATAGTTTTCAAAGGTGGTGTATCATGCAAATACCCATTGCAGACGCATCAGAAGAATTAGTTCGTTTGGTGGAAGCGGCTTTGCAGGGTGAAGAAATTGTCATTCTCAAAGATAATCAACCTGTAGTCAAGCTGACTGTAGTAGAACAAGTAAAAAAGCGTCGTCCTGCTAAGGCGGGTAGTGCTAAAGGTCAAGTCTGGATATCTGAGGACTTTGACGAACCGCTTGAGGATTTCAAGGAATATATGGAATGAGATTTCTGCTCGATACTCATACATTTATCTGGTTTGTCACTGATAGTCCACAACTTAGCACTACCGCAAAGGTACTGATTGAAGATGAATACAATGAGAAATGCTTAAGCTTTGCTAGTGTTTGGGAAATGGCAATCAAATGTAGTCTTGGCAAGTTGAGCTTTAATTTACCACTTCACACTTTTGTTGAACAACAGATACAGCAGAATAGTATTGACCTACTCAGCATACAAATGCCCCATCTCGCAGTTGTTTCCACTCTCCCGTTGCATCATCGTGATCCATTTGACCGTTTGTTAATTGCACAGGCGATCGCAGAAGGGATTCCCATTATCAGTGCTGATGTTGCGTTTGATGCCTACTCAATTAGGCGATTGTGGTAAGGATTTTGATGATTAGTCAGCTTTGGCGATCGCTTCCACGGTCACAGTCTCAAATGCCATCGCACTTTTGGTCAGTGCAGGCAAGGAAAAACTAAGTTTCGTTCACTATGATCAAAATTTGGTTGTACAGGGCTGAAGATACTCGAAACTCTGAGGTAGCAATCAAAGCATCCATCAGAGGTTTCACAGCTAAAATTAAATTTTTCCGTTTTGCCTCAACCAAAATACCCAGTAGCCCAGTAATTTTGATTCCTAAACGGTCGGCTTCTGCTCTACCACGACGCTCATCAATTAGTAGTAAATCGGCTTGAAGTTCCAAAGCTAGGGTAATTGCTTCAGATTCCCCAGGATCTAATCTCACCTCACTTTGAAGTCGTTCCACAAATTCACGGTTAGCAATGAATTTGACTTCTAACCAAGTAGCTGTTTGGACTTCCGCACTTCCTGGTACGGGTGGATCGATGTCTACAAGTTCACGATACACCGCCTCTGGAATTATAACTTGTTCGTAGAGGAGAGGCAGAAGCCTTAGCTGGTCTATTGCTGCCAAGTTCGTGATTGCTGATGTGTCGCTAATAACAATCACAATCGCCCCAAGTCCTGTAAGTTTTTCAAATCCAATTCCAAATCTTCAACATCATAAGAATACAGCGCAATTTTTCGCTGTTTCAGAAGTTGGCGAAACGTATGGGGTGGCATATCTGCCAAACGGCTGGCGTAGCCAAGGGTTAAACGACCACTTTGAAACAGATATATGGCAATTTCCTGGCGAAACTCACTTGGTGTCAGTTGTGAGGCTTGCAGGATTTCATCTGAGATGACAATGCTCATAAGAAAACTAACTTAAAGATTACTCTTTCATTTTAATCTGGGCGATCGCTTCCACCGTCACAGTCTGAAATGCGATCAGCTACGCTGGGCGTTTACGCCATCGCTCTTTTGGTCAATGCTGGCAAGGAAAAACAATGCTGCGGCCATAAGCGATCGCACTAAATTGTATATTTTCTAGTCGCCACAAAATTTTTAATTGCATTCTTCAATTCGTTTTTGAGTAGCTCCACATCTGCTGGGCGACTAGGAATAACATACCTAAACCAACATCCCTTTTTATGATGTGCCAACAACTCTTCAACTGATTGAGAGGTAGTATTGTATATAAAATAATATTTGCAATTACTTGAGAAGTCGCTTGTTAAACCCAAATATTCTCTAGCTAGTTCAAGACCAAAATTTTGAGGAGAATAATATTTGCATTCTGCTGCAATAATAGCTTTTGAAGACTGCGGAGAAACGCTATTGTTGCGGCAAATTTCCGCTTCGCTTTTTTCTAGAAGAAGAACATCACATTCATGCAATACCTTTGAAATCCCACTTACTCTAACACCCACGTGAGCCTCTAGCGGTCGCTTACGCTGGAAAGTAATTTCAGCGTGAGTATATAAACCATTAAAAATTTGCCCTGGGCTAGTTCTGAAAGTGAAAGTAGTTGCCCTATTCCTATTTGTATCTATATAGTCAATACTTACATTCGGTTCATTTCTTGCAGCCTCTAAAAGAAACGAAAATATATAAGCCTCAAATAAATCAAATACTTTAGAGCTAGTAGTTAAGTTTGGATTGATAGAGCTTCCTAATGCTGAACGAATTTGATTTAAGAGATTTTGGTTTATCATCCTCTTACCTCTGAACGCAATTGCGTTAATAATCTTTGTAGAATGAGGGCTTGTTCTGCTCTATCAGTAGCTAAACTGTAGGTGAATACGGTTGGTTGTGAATCCTCTTCTTCAGATACAAATCTAACTTCAGGTGAAATATTGAACTCCTCGCCTTCTCTCCTGAAAAAGTTTGTGACTTCTTTTTCTATGAAAGCCGTTTGAACAACTGCTGATTCAATAGCGTCAATCAGGAGGATTAAAGATTCTTGAGGTGTGTATTCTCTTGTTGTTATAAACTCTCTTGAAGATCGTCTAGCAAAATTTTCAATTGGCTCATGAATCACCTCACCCGCACGAATAACATCGTCAACTTCCTCAACCACCCAACTCATTTGACTATTGTTTAGTAAATCACGATCATTAAGCATAGCGACAAGTTGCCGATACACTTCTCTACATTCTTCATCTGTCATTGATGGATACCAGACTTTCTCATATCAAAAATTACCCAGGACTCTTATTATACAGAAAATTCTTGGATAACTACCGAACTAAGGAATGTAACAAAAAGTTGAGCGCAGGAAACCTACGCTCAAGACTTTTCAAAGCAGAATTTTTCCTATTGAATGAATTTACAATAACTTGAAGCCGAAGTTATTGAGAGTCTCACGCAAATCTTTGCAGCCTTTGAGATAGTCTAGGGTGGCGATTCTCTCGGCGGAGTGTTCTGACCAATCACCTGCGACGTTCATGTTTTGTTCGGTGTAGAACTGTTTCATAATATCGTTGTAGTGAGCGATCGCATCTTCTTGTTCGGCTAATTTATAAGTCTCTCGATGCAATATAGCTTGCTGGGGTAAACGCGGTTTTACTGCTGGTTGGACTTCAGGATTAGGAAAGCCTAAACACTGTCCAAATACGGGGAAGACGAAAGGCGGTAAATTCAATAATGTGGCTACTTCTTGGGTATGGTTGCGGATTGCGCCTATGTATACTGTCCCTAAACCCAAGGATTCCGCGACTACAGTCACATTTTGCGCTGCTACGGAAGCATCAACTATAGCTTTTACCAAAAGTTCGGTGTATTCCAACGCAACATGAGCTAGTCCACGACTGTCAGCAATTTGAGCTAAACGACCTAAATCGGCTAACCATACTAAGAATACCGGAGCTTGTTTGACATGGGCTTGATTATTAGAAAAACGATATAGTTCTTGTTTGCGTTCTTCATCTTCAACCGCTACCACACTCCAGCTTTGCAAGTTTGCGGAAGTAGGCGCAGATTGAGCCGCAGCTACTAATAACTCGATAATTCCTGGTGGTAAAGGATCAGGTAAATAAGACCGGACTGAACGGTGAGATAATATTGTTCCGATAGAGTCATTCCAAGGAATATTAACATCAAAAGGAATTTCACCGTAGCGCGATCGCAAAACTTCCACAGGATTAGTCATAGTTAAAAACTCCCAACATTTCAAAGTTAGACTTCTTGTATTAATCTTTTTTTGTCTCACGCAAAGGCGCAAAGACGCAAAGGTAGACTCAATCACAAAATCTCTGATTTTATCAACTACTCTGGAAACAAAAACACAATCTTAGTCAAAGATTCCAAGTCGCTTGATGAATAATAATCAGAGTAAATATCCACTGCTAATATTTCTCTTACCGACACAACAAAAGAGATAAATACCAGCAAAACAAACAGCGCAGGAACAATTTGTTTCCAAAGTCTTGAGAAATGATAAACTTTACTATTCATCATCCATTTTTCCTAGACAATAATTAGGAGGTATTCACTAAACATTCCGAAAAAAAGCTACTCGTAAAGCCAACCGACTTTCAGACATGGGAGAAGTAACCGGAGTTACCATGTGCCAAGAATTATCAGAACGCACAATCACGACTGAAGAATGACTCAAAGGTAAAATATCTCTAAAAGCTGAATCTGGTTCAGAGTCTTTGAGAATCCGCAAATAGCCACCCCAATTTTCTGACCATTCTTGATTGAAAAATAGCAGATGAGTTAAAACCTTATTCGGTTCATCTGTATGGGGAAAATGTTGATGTCCTGATTTATATTGACGAAATCCAATATCCATTACACAATCCGTCAAATCTAAGCCAGTCATATCTCCCAAAGCTTGACGATAAGCATTTGTCCAAAGTCCTTCTATTAAATTTCTCCACGTATGACTGAGGTGTTTTAAATCAGAAGTTAGTTTTCCTTGTGCAAGCCGTTGTCGCCAGCGATCGTCTTTAAATTTGAGTAGTAAAGGAATATCTTGACTAGAAGCAATTATCTTTCCCCAATAATAGCCGTAACCCTCCCCTGTTGATAGAAAAAAATCTTGTTTCGGAAAACTGGCTGTCAATTCTAGACTTACTTCTTTTGATAATAAGTCTTTAATTAAAGCCCAATGATACGGAACTTTTTCGATGACTGCGATACGAATAGATTGGAGATTTAGCATGATTTGCTTAAGGTAGATGACTAAACTAAAAACGAAACGTAAATCTGTCTACGATCGCATTTTGCAAACAGCATCAGATTTGTTTTATCGGGAGGGTATTCGCAATGTCGGTATTGACAGAATCATTGCGGAATCTGGTGTAGCAAAAATGTCGCTGTACAATCATTTCAAATCAAAAGATGCTTTGATTGAAACTTGGTTGCGACAAGAGGATGAAAAATGGTGTCGATGGCTAAAAACCACTGTTGAACAACAAACCTCTGAGCCAGCTAAACAACTTTTGGCAATCTTTGATGCTTTAAGAGAATGGTTTGAAAGCCCAGATTTCCGGGGTTGTGCATTTATTAACGCCTCCGTAGAATTAGCTAATCCTGACCACCCTGGGTATCGAGTAGCACTAGAACATCAACAAGCGATTTACCACTACATCAAAACTCTTGCTCAAGCAGCAGAAGTTACATTACCAGAACAATTAGCTAGACAACTGCTGTTGCTCATACAAGGTGCGATCGTAGTTGCCATGATGGA
This sequence comes from Nostoc sp. CMAA1605, assembly GCF_021596505.1. GTDB lineage: Bacteria > Cyanobacteriota > Cyanobacteriia > Cyanobacteriales > Nostocaceae > Trichormus. The sequence continues at coordinate 23,863 of NZ_PJIZ01000082.1, forward strand.
AGGCAGTTGGTCAACCGCATCCCAAGCAAAGAAAGCGGCATTAATTCTCATTCAAACAGCATCAAAATAAACTCTGCGCCCCTCTGCGTTTACCTCCGCGCCCCTCCGCGTTTAAAAACTCCCACTCATACAAAATGTGCATCTCTCGGATGAAACGCCAACTTAATCAAGCTGTGATGGTAAACATTCTCTGACACATCATTACGAGGAACTCTAGCCGTTAAAGTTTGTTCTCCCACCTTCACCTTGATGGTATAAGTTCCTACACCACGCACAATCCGTTCCACCCTGCCTTGAATAGAAACTGACCCTGGCTGTTGCGGAATCGCAGAACGTGTATCGTCAATATGGAACGCATCACCGGATAGACAACAGGCTGTGATGGGTGCATTAATTTCGCCATAATAAGAAAACTCCATAGTGTTAGCTAACTTAATCAAATAACCACGGTGTTCTGGTTCGATTTGACAAGGGATGACATTATCCATACCGACAAGTCGGGCGAGTTGTTGGTTAGCTGGGCGACGGATGAGCATTTCTAACTTATCGTCTTGGATAATTCCACCGTCAAATAAAGCGATCGCGCGATCGGCAAAATTCAAGATATCTGTAAAGTTATGGCTGACTAAGATCACCGCCGCCCCTCTAGCTTCCGCCCATTGGCGAATTTTCTCGATGATTTGCGGACGAATTGCTACATCTAAATAAGCGGAAGGCTCATCTAATAACAGCAATTCTGGATCAGCTACTAACCCGCAAGCAATACACACTCGCTTACCTTCGCCGCCAGAAAGGGCGCGGGCTTGTCGATGTGCTAAATGTTCACAGCCGAATGTTTCCAGGGCAGTATATACCCTATGCTTAATTTGATGCTTTGGTACACCGCGAAACTGTAAGACTCTGGCAACATTATTAAATACCGTGTCATCCAACAGTAATGTTTCTTGAAACACCAATGCAGAACGACGACGCAAGGATGTTTGATTAACTTGACGTGCATCCTGTCCAAATAATTGCATTTCCCCACAGTAGGACTGCAACATATTGATAGTTCTTAATAGGGTGCTTTTCCCCGCACCATTAGGGCCGACTACAGCCACAAGTTCCCCTGGACGGACGGCGAAATTATCAATTGATAGGATATTTTTCCGGCTTTTACTATCAACCTTCACCTGACGCATATTCAGGATATATTGATTGACTTCCTCCTGATTTTCCGGTGTTTTTATAGGAGGAGATTCTAAATTGATAAACGACTTTAACTTATGCAATTTACTCATAACATCTTCTTATCGTGCTGCAAGATAGTCAGCGACACCACAATGCTGTAGGTAATGAACAGGAGAATGTAAGCGATCGCCATCGCCACATCAAAGTTACCTTTTTCTACTTCTGTGACAATAGCTGTAGTTAAAACTCGCGTCTGTCCTTTGATATTTCCCCCCACCATCATTGATGCGCCAACTTCCGAAATGACGCGACCAAAACCTGCAATAATGGCAGCTATCAAGCCTAATCGTGCTTCCTTAATTAATAACCAATGAGCTTGCCAAGGTGTCGCCCCCATTGATAATAATTGCCAACGTAGTTTCGGATTAATACTGAGGATGGCAGCAAAACTAAAACCCGCAACTATCGGGAAAGCAATGATAGTTTGAGCAATAATCATGGCTGTAGGTGTGTACATTAAATCCAAGTCGCCCAAAGGGCCAGAACGCCACAAAAATAGACTCACCACCAAGCCAACCACCACAGGCGGTAATCCCATCCCGAAGTTAACGACACTGTTTAATATAGATTTCCCGAAGAAATCTTCTAAAGCCAACCACAAACCCAAAGGTACACCCAACAACACACTAATAGTTGTCGCCACTCCAGAGACTAGCAATGTCATCGTCATTACATCGATAACATTGCGATCGCCATTAATTAATAACTCTAGAGCCTTATTCGCTCCATCAATGATTGTATCCACGAGTCTCTTAAAAATCGAAAAAATACTGAAATGTGCAGTCACCCAAAACCAATATGTCTTTTTACCTTTGCGTCTTTGCGCCTTGGCGTGAGCTTTTAAAAAGACTAAAACCCATAATCTTTTTCACTCTTACCCCCATCAACAAAAAACAATGGCTGTCCAAATTCTTGCCTACCGTGAGCAGCAATTATTCTCTGTCCTTCAGGAGATAGAACAAAATCAATAAAAGCTTTAGATCCCGCACTATTAACTCTGGGGAATTTCTGCGGATTTACTTGCATCACATGATAGAGATTTAATAATTTCCTATCTCCTTCTACTAAAACCTGCAAAGAAGTAATATTTTTTTTCTGAAATATATATGTTGCCCTATCAACTAAGGTATATCCCAGTTTTTGATTAGCAACTTGTAAAGTTCTCGCCATTCCTGAACCTGTTTGTTGATACCAACCACCAGCAGGTTTGACATTCGCTTGTTGCCATAAATCCTTCTCTAATTTATTCGTCCCTGAATCATCACCTCTTGATATAAATAATGCTTGATTTTTGGCAATTGCATTAAACGCTTGCACAGCGTTTTTGCTACCTCGAATCTTGGCTTTGTCAGGATTACCCGGCCCTACAATTACAAAGTCGTTGTGCATAACTAAACGGCGGTTAGTCACTGCACCACCTTGTAAAACTTTGCGTTCGGCTTTCGGTGAATTGACGAATAGTGCGTCAACTTCGCCTTTTTCTGCTAAGGCTAAAGCTTGTCCAGTTCCTACGGCAACTTTTTTGAGTCGATAGCCTGTTTTTTTCTCAAATGCTGGGACTAAATCATCAAGTAATCCGCTATCTTCGATGCTAGTTGTCATGGCGATAATGACATTGCGATTTGTAGGAGATTGAGCGTTGGCTTGTGGTGTTAATAAGTTACTAGTGTTAGTAGTTACAATTGCTAGACAAGAAGCTAAGGCGGCGATGACGAATCTTCTTTGAACCATATAACCTCTCAGGATTTACACAGATGGCGTTGTTGATTGAGAATAGGATTTGTCTCACGCATTCGCCCTTGGCGTTCCCGCAGGGTAGGCGCAAAGGCGCAAAGGTAAGAAGAAAAATAAGGGTGTTTTTTGCGTTTCATATTCTGATTTAACAACGCAATTTTTACAGTTGATAAATTAAATATGCTTTGAATTTTTTTATGAAATTCTGAGTCTTTCTACTGACTCAGGGAGTATAAATTACAGAATTAATTGCGCTGTTGAGAAGTAGTTTTCTCTCTACTCGTTCAGGTTCTTAGGTTTGGGGAACTAAGCTTAGTAGTTCTTCAACGGTGAGGCTGCGTTTAGTTTTGACTGATTGATGACGGACTGCATCTAATACTGATTGAATTTCGGCTTGACCAAGGGTGATACCGTGTTGTTGCAAGACGCTGAGTAGGAGATGGCGGCCGGAATGTTTACCTACTACTAAACGTCGTTCCCAACCTACGTCTTCTGGTGCGAATGGTTCATAGGTGATGGGGTTTTGCAGTACGCCATGAGCATGAATCCCTGATTCGTGTGCAAAGGTATTTTCACCAACGATCGCTTTCCAAGGAAGGACAGGAAAGTTAGTCGCTTTGGAGACTAGTCTTGATACTTCTACGAGTCGTTTGGTATCAATTCCTGTGGGTATATCGTAGAGATATTTGAGTCCCATCACGACTTCTTCTAAGGGTGCATTTCCGGCTCGTTCACCTATACCATTGACGGTGGTGTTCACAGATATCGCGCCAGCTTTCACACCGGCTAAGGTGTTCGCCAAAGCCATACCAAAGTCGTCATGTGTGTGCATTTCGATGACAATTGATAGGTGCGATACCAGATGACTAACTTTTTTGTAGGTGGTTGTGGGTCAAGAACTCCTACAGTATCACAGAAGCGAAACCGAAACGCGCCCCATTCTTGGGCAGATTGGGCAACTTCTAAGAGAAAAGCTTCATCGGCTCTCGAAGAATCTTCGCCACCGACGGAGACAGATAAACCGCGATCGCAGGCAAAATTAATTGCATCCCTAGTTTATCTAAGACTAACTGTCGTTGTCCTTTGAATTTAGCAGCTATCTGAATATCGG
>NZ_PJIZ01000083.1 GCF_021596505.1 Nostoc sp. CMAA1605
AAAACATTGACGGAAAATATCACCGCCGAAGATTTATTTGAACGGGATAAAGAAACTGGGGTTTATACAGTCAAAAAACCACTGATGAATATTAGTGGTTTACAAAAAGGCGGGCCACCACAAAAGAAAATGTATGGCGATTTCATGAATAGAGGCAAAGAATTAGGCTTTTCGCTACAACTTGTCCTCCGGTTATCAGAAATTAGAGCAGGTTTAGCTCCTGGTGCAGAATATCCTCCCATCTGCATTCTTGATTGTCCCTTCACCATTAGAAAATTACCTTGGACTTACGCCTTACCTTGGAACAAAAAGAAATAATCAAACAGCACAGATGCGATCATTGGCGATTACACTGTAACTAGGGAGAGAGTAGGCGTAGGCGGTTGCAGATCAGTTAATCCTGGTTTGAGGAAAGTCCGGACTCCCCAAAGACCAGACTTGCTGGATAACGTCCAGTGCGAGCGATCGTGAGGATAGTGCCACAGAAAGATACCGCCAGAATTAGGGACTGGGGACTGGGGATTGGGGACTGGGTGAGAAATTGCCCAATCCCTAATCCCTAATCCCCAATCCCTAGATTTGGTAAGGGTGCAAAGGTGCGGTAAGAGCGCACCAGCAACGTCGAGAGGCGTTGGCTCGGTAAACCCCGGTTGGGAGCAAGGCCGTAGGAATTATGGTTGGTCTTTTACCAGTTCCGCTTAAAAAGAGCCGCTAGAGGCGTTTGGTAACAAACGTCCCAGATAGATAACCGCCTTCTTGTAGCGCAATCTACATAGAAAACAGAACCCGGCTTACTACCAACTCTCTCCTCTTTTAGTCATTGGTCAATGGTCATTAGTCAATAGTCCATAGTCTATAACAACGACTATCAACTGTTTACTTATGACTCAGGAGATAATTTTGACAGGGTAGAAATTTTGCCCATGTCAAAATATGCAACGCCATGAATAAAAACCAAGCGATTTGCCATCTCAATCCATGACTAATGACTAATAACTAATAACTAATGACTAATGACTAATAACTAATGAATGTTGTTTATCCGCGTCGTCAGCGACAGCTTGAGAGTTTAGTAAGAAAGTTGGGTTTGTCCACCACTGCACCAATTAAGTGGGAATTATTGGATTTAGCGTTGACTCATCCCACAGTTTCCGATTCTGCTAATTACGAACAACTAGAATTTGTTGGTGATGCGGTGGTGCGATTAGCGGCGGCTGTGGTTTTGTGGGAAACTTATCCCGATGGACAAGTGGGGGATTTTGCGGCGATTCGTTCTGTGTTGGTGAGCGATCGCATCCTTGCCCAGTTAGCCAGAGAATATGGTTTAGAGTTACATTTACTCGTTGCTGGTAGTGCCACTAGTGATAAAATCGGCCAAGAATCACGACTGGCGGACGCTTTTGAGGCTGTTTTAGGCGCGCTTTACCTCAGTACCAACAATTTAGACTTGATTCGCCCTTGGTTAGACTTCCACTTTCGCCAACTAGCCGCAGAAATTCGCCTCGATCCCGCCAGATTAAATTACAAAGCCGCCCTCCAAGAGTGGACACAAGCGCAATTCAAAGTTTTACCAGAATATCGAGTTGTGGAAATCAATCAAGCTAACCGCACTCAAGAACGGTTCATGGCGGAGGTGTGGTTGTATGATAAAAAACTCGGTGAAGGCAAAGGACGCTCCATTAAAGCCGCCGAACAAGCAGCCGCTAAGGTGGCATTTTTAGCAGTTAACTCAGGGGAAGGGGTGTAAGGGTGTAAGGGTATAAGGGTGTAGGGGAAAATAAAATCTCAGATTTTAGGTGCTTCCTTGAATTTTTGAAAAAACAAGTTCGTAGTAAGGACTTTAGTCCTAATGTTTTCAGCACTAAAGTCCTTACTACAAACCTAAAATTGTTCTAATTATTTTCGACTTTTACACCTTTCCAAAAAGCGACATAACCTTCAATATTCTTCGCCTTTTCCTTAGTGCTGGGATAGTACCAAGCAGCATCTTTGTTGACTTGTCCATCAACGGCAATACTGTAGTAACTAGCAACTCCTTTCCACGGACAAGTTGTGTGTGTTTCGCTCTCTTGAAAATATTGTTTGTTAATTGCATTTGGGGGAAAATAATGATTTCCTTCGACGACTATCGTTTGGTCGCTTTCAGCTAATACAGCCCCATTCCAAGTAGCTTTAGGCATAAGTGTGTTTGTGATGAAAGTTTACATTTAACATTTTGACACTTCTGAACTCTAAAAAAATCCCCCAGTAATTCTGAGGGAAGTCAGAGAAGGAGCGTTTTTCGATGAGAAAACTATGCAAGACTAGGTTCGGTGCTGCTTTGCAGTAGGTGTATGATGGCAGCTTTTTCTAAAATCCCCACTAGTACGCCATTATCACGAATTACGGGAAGTGCTGATATTTGTTGCTGTTCGAGTAACTGTACTACTTCTAGTAATGGTTGATGGGATGGGATAGTAGTAGATGGAGTTGGTCGCATCACATCTTTGACTTGAGTTTCTGACCACAATGCTGTGTTGATACGGCGTAAGTCATCTAGTGCGATCGCACCTACTAATTGTCCTTCATTGTTAGTGACTAAAAACCGTTGCCAGTTGTTACCTAACACAATTTGTTGGTCTGCAAACTCTCTTAAACTTAAATCAGCAGCAACAATCGGACTATCAACTGTGACTGCGTCGGCTGCTGTCAATCCTGTGAGTTTCTCTTGCACTCTAGCAAATTGCGCGGCGTTACCAGCATTTCGCACTAAGAAGAACCCAACTAATAGATTCCAGAAGTTAGCAAAACTACCAAATAAGAATAGAGGAATTAAACCAGAAGCGATCGCTACCCAACCAAAAATTTGTCCGACTCGACTAGCAAAAGTAATACCTCTGTAGGGTTTACCTGTAATTTTCCAAACAATTGCTTTGAGGATATTACCACCATCTAAAGGTAAGCCAGGAATCAGGTTAAACAAAGCCAGTGCGAGGTTCACAGAAGCTAGAACACCAAGAATCGCCGCGAAGGGGCCAGATACCGCACTAGTAACACCAATTACCGTGACGATACCACATAACAACAGACTAACCAAAGGCCCAGCGATCGCTACCCAAAAGGCTTCGGCTGGTGTTTTTGATTCTTCTTCTAAACTCGCCAAACCACCAAAGATAAACAATGTGATTGAGTTGACATTAATACCTTGGCGAATGGCGACAAAGCTATGTCCTAATTCGTGGGCGACGACAGAAGCAAACAACAATAACGCCGTCGTCAATCCTAGTATTAAAGCCAATCCTCCAGATAACTGGGGAAATTGTGCCATCAGTCCACCGCTATAACTCCAAGTTACCAAACCCAGAACTAGAAACCATGACGGATGGATATAAAAAGGGATACCGAAGAGATTCCCAACGCGAATTGTGCCGTTCATGTCGTTCACCTTTGATTTCAGCAGCGAGAGTTGTGTTTTTCACCTCTCGTTGTGAACATTGTAACGAAGTATTAAGCAATTTTAATATTTCTAACGGTAGTAGTGTCCGTATGTTCAGGTGTGGTTAACAAGGCAATGGGTCAATAGTCATTAGTCAATAGTCATTAGTCAATAGTCATTAGTCATTAGTCAATAGTCATTAGTCAATAGTCATTAGTCATTAGTCAATAGTCATTAGTCATTAGTCATTAGTCAATAGTCATTAGTCAATAGTCATTAGTCGCCACTCACCACCCACCGACTCATTACTCAGCACTCATGACTCATGACTCATTACTCAGCACTCAGCACTCAGCACTCAGCACTCTCTGAGATGACAGTAATATTACTGTTATGACATCAGTACATAAACTGAAATCAATTTATAATTTGAGGACTTTACAGTATATTTACTGAATATTTATCAATATTCTAACGTTGATGAATTTTTATTAACTTAATATAAAGAGAGATAAATCTATCTCGTAGACAACGGTTGATACAGATTAATATGTGGAAAATAATTTATCCCATCTGAAAGGTGCTACCAATAGATTGCTTTATTGTAAAATCTAATACTTACCCCAGTAAAGCTTATTGTAAAAAAGAATACTGGTATAAAGGACATGATTAAGTCAACTAATTTTAGATTTTAGGTTCAATTCCATAATCCAAAATTTAAAATCTAAAATTCGGAAGGTCAAACATCAGATGACGCACCTTCCTAGATATCACAAGGCCAACATACACCTATTCAATAAACGGGACTATCAGTTTATTGATAGAAATACTTCTCTCATTTGCTAGAAGTAGTAAAAAACAATGCAGAAATAGTATGGAAACAGCAATTTATCAAAAGCTGTATTTCATCAATTAAACTACCAAATTACTATTGTCATTCAACTATTACAATGCTCTCTCACAGCCGGGGTATTCAAGATATGATTTCATCTGGAGTAGAAATAAAAGTTAGTCGTCTAGAGTCTATAGTTGAGCAAATTGGAGAAGCTGTACTTTCTACGACAGAAACCATTGAGCGTCTAGCAGATAGATTAGAAAATCTTAGTTGCCAAGTGGAAGCACAAGGTAAACAATTGCAACAGCAAGGCTATCAAATATTTGCTTTATGTGATGCCGTCCAAAGCCTGGCAGAATCTCAAGATGACTCACTACAAAAACTAACTCAACTTACACAAACTTTAGACAAATTAACTACATTAATTCAGGGATTAGATGAGGAAGAGTGATGAGTGCTGAGTGCTGAGTAGTGAGTGCTGAGTTTTGAGTGGTGAGTGAGGAAATCTATTCCACCTTGTCTCCCCATTCCCCAACTCTTCTTCATTTTGAATTTTGAATTTTGAATTTTGAATTGATTCGTCCCCATTCCCTATACCCTTAATTGAGTAATTGCAATATTTCCAGAAAAACAAACATCAACATCACTACCAGGGGTGCGATCGCGTTTGCCGTATTCACCGACATAATAAAAATCATCACCGTCAATGCGATAGTTGACGGGTAAGGGTTTGTTACATGGTTGGCAAAATACTATCTCTGGTTCGGGTTCTCCTGGTTGGAGATGGGGTAAATTCACATTCCAAAAACACCAAGGTTCTAGGGGGCGGTGCAGTAAATCGGCTAAAATTTCCACGGTTAATTTAGCTGCAAATTCCCAATCGAAATTTTGCTTGGCTTTACGATAGTGAGATATCGCAATTCCTGGGATACCGTGCATCGCGGCTTCTCGCACCGCCGCCACAGTACCGGAAATATAAGCATCAACGCCTAAGTTACCGCCAGCATTAATTCCAGACAAGACAAATTTAGTATCTTGGCATAAATGCGTTACCGCAATTCTGACACAATCAGCAGGAGTCCCAGCGATCGCATATTCAAATTCCGAACGCTGTTGTAATTTAATGGGATGAGTGGTGGTGACTTGATGACCACAACCAGATTGATGATCCCTGGGTGCAGCAACAATAAACTTTTGACCATTTACAGCTTGCACCAAAGCCTTAATCCCTGGAGCATCAATCCCGTCATCGTTAGTTAAGATTATGGTCATATAATTTGTAATTCGTAATTCGTAATTCGTAATTCGTAATTAGAAGAATAGATCCTAACTTTCTTCAGTTGCGTCCCAGGCGTTGAGGAAATTCCAGTCTTCATTATCTTCAGAAGTTGTAGGTTGCTGATTAACGGGTTCTTTTCCTTGCAACAAGTTGTCATATTCGCCTGAGTCTACCCATTTCAACAGTTCAGACGCTCTCATGACTGTCCAAGGTAGAAGATGTTCCATGAAGCTAAAAGTCTTAGCAAATTTATCTAAACTATCGAGATTCGTAAATTCAAAAGCACGCGCTTGGGTGACGAAATCATTAATTGTTTCTTCATTTAAATACTCTTGAGGTAAACCACCCAATTTCATCAAAGCAGTAATCGCCACATCTAGATTTTGACACGCCAATAAACCAGCGCGATCGGCGGTAAATTTAGCCATAATTATCCAGTTGTATAAAGCAATTTCTATGCCGTTAGCCGCTAATCCACCTATACCAAAGGTGGTGCTACTAATTAAATTTTTCACCACTGGCATAATATGCGCCATTTGCTGGTATGCCAAGTATTTACCTTTGATGCGTGCAACTTCGTGTCCGAATACAAACAACAATTCATCATGGGAAAGCCATTCCATACCCTCCAGATTAATTCCCACTACAGGTTTTTCTACCCCAACAGCGTAGGCTTTAATGTATCCTGTACCGCGAAACAGAAAAAGTTCTGGGGTGGGAGTAATATCGAGGATATTGCAGGTTTCCGTAAAAGCATCATAGAGACTGGGAAAATTGCGCGGCGTAACTTTGAATTCACTTCCAGTGATTTGCATCCGCAGTAATCTATCAATCCCGTACTCATTAACTTTATTCAACAATAGAGGTAATACAGGGGTTCGCTCCAAAGACATTAAAGCCTTTTGGTCAAACGGATGCTCATAAAACTCTGTTTTCAAACCAGGAAAACGTTTCTTTTCCATACTTTTGTGCAGTTAACACAATAAAATTCACTATAAACTTGCAAGTATCTTAGTTAAGATATCAGAAATAGCATCTTAGGTGATGAAGAGCGATCGCTCTTCAATATTCTTCTGGATGTATTTATCGGAATTAGCTGGATGTTCGTAAAATCAGATGACTATTTGAATACTTTAGTCTGTAGCACTTTTGTATTCAAAACCATAATCTTAATTTCATGCAGCCCAGTAAATTAGATCGAACATTAGGACTAGAAATACAACGCCGTCGCACAGAAAAAGGGTGGTCACAAGAATATCTGGCAGAAGTGACAGGTTTGCATAGAACCTATATTAGCCAGCTTGAAAGAGGGCTAAAAAGTCCGTCAGTTAGAGTTCTCAATCACATTACAAATGCTCTGGGCTTGACCATGAGTAATTTTTTGCAAGCTGTAGAGGAATTGTTGGATGTTGACGGGAAATGAAATTGAAAGATTAAAACAAGCTATTGTTGCTACCATAGCATCCCCTGTAATTGCCGCAATAGAAGATTACACTTGGGAAGCTATTTTCCATTATGTGAAAGATATTCCTTTATCAGATCCAGCATTAGGACGTAGCAAACTCCTTTATGATGCTGTTGATTCCAGAACTTCAACTGGCTGGTCGCTCAAATCTCTTCAGTTAAATAATCTTAGTAGTGTCAATACGTTTTGGTTTGTTATTCAAAGAGCAGATATTATTAAAAAGGCCAACCAACTGGGGTTTCCTGGCTTAACAGAAAAATCCTCACCTGATGAATTAGGATCTGCTATCATTCAGCATTGGAATGAAAAAGTCACGGCGAATCAAGCAGTGCAGGGTGTAATTCATAGCTATGAAGGTATATTGTTGAAAACAATCAAAGGGTACGAATACATTTACTGTGAATTCCCTCTCAATCCATTTGATCCCAATGCTTTTTCATGGTCGTGGACGGTTAACAAAACTACTGCGAGATCGGGAGAAGGACTGCAAGGGAGTATTGGAGGTAAAACAGAGTTGGTATGGTATAAAAATCAGAAACAACTGTTTAGAGCTAGAAATGTTCCTCCAGAAGCAGTTCGTATCATAGTTGAGCGAAGCAGGCTGACACCTGATAGATATGTGCGGACTATTCTTTCTGCTCTACAAGATCAACTCAATACAGAATCTCCTAACGATGTGCTTGAAGAATAGTTTCAGCGATGACTTTCCCTAAAAGCGGAGGTACAGATTCACCAATTTGAGAAGCCATCTCAGTATATGTTCCCAAAAAGTGAAATTTATCTGGGTAAGAGTGTAGTCTTGCAGCTTCACGAATTGTAATTGTTCGATTCTGAGTTGGATGGAAAAATCTGCCAGAGCCTGGATGAAAAACCCACCTTGTAATAGTTCGTGCTGGTTTATCCCAGTAAAGTCTTCCATATGCACCACTATAATGCTTTTTAGGAGCTAACTCAGGTGGTAAATCTCTAGCATCTTGTCCTTCAGCTAGAATACGCACTCTTGACATTTGAATGGGGCTTAAGGTGCGAGCAAGGTGATTGGTGAGTTTCTTACTTCCATTACGCATCATCTCTTGGTACGGGGTTTGCGGCGGAAAAGGATAAATTTCTGCTCCATACTCCTGACCTGCATCTAAAGCAGGTAAATCTCCTATTGCATCTCGGACTGTGATAACTGAAGAAATGTTTGACTTTAGAAGAGTAAGCTGATGACAAGATTTTTGGACTCTGTAATCGCTTCTAATATCTCCAGAATGAGTAGGCTGAGGAAATTGAAGATATTTATCTAAACTAGCTAAGAAAAAAGCTCTTGCTCTGGTTTGAGGTACTCCATAGTGGGCAGAGTTTAATGATGCAGAAGTGACTTTATATCCTTGTGCTTCCAGTTGTTTCGTAATTTCATGTCTAATTACACCATCATAAGCTTTCAAAATTTCAGGTACGTTTTCTATAACCACATAGAGTGGTCTGAATTCCTTCACAAATTCTAAAAATGTTCGATATAGCTGATTACGAGGATCACTCAAATCTCGGTAATCAGCAGGAATATTTCTGGAGAATCCTTGGCATGGAGGCCCACCTATCAGTGCTGTTAATTCCTCTTTTTGCAAACCTAACCATAAGCGTAAATCTGAAGCATCAATCTGACGTATGTCTTGATGAACAATCTTTGTATTTGGATAATTGTGCTTATAGGTCATCAAAGCTTTTGCTTCTACATCAATTGCACATAAAGATTGAAAACCTGCAAGGTGAAAACCTGTAGTTAGTCCACCTGCACCAGCAAATAAGTCAATAATTTTATGTTCCATTCTCGAATACTATAGTATTCATTGGAGACTGTCAAGTAAATTGCTTAAATAAGAAGGGTTTTCCAGATTAGATCAACCTATGGAATAAGTGATTTTGACATTAGTTGTATAGTATTTTTGATGCTAATCGGTATTATAGGATTATCAAATGCAGCAGCTCCTCAACCAAGTTTTTATCAGGCTCATCTTACCGATACTGACGGTAATTTTAGCTTCTTCGTTATTTGCCACCTCTGCATTAGCTACGGGTGTTTATCAAATACCCAATCTGACAGCAGGTGATTCGACTTGGGTTGTAGACCAAGGTGAAGTTATCAGCCGCATCAATGAAGGTCAGATTAGTGGTAACTTTGATGACTTGGCTAAGAACACTGGAAACGAAGTCAGATTTGTGACAATTCGTCGCTTAGATTATGGTGAAACTCCAGACAGCTTTGCGAAATCACTGTTTGATAGATGGTTTCCGACTTCAGAAGCTAAAGCCAATCAAACTTTGTTAGTGCTGGACACAGTAACTAACGGTACAGCAATCATTTCTGGGGAAAAAGTGAAATCTCTGCTAACAGATGAAATTGCAACCAGTGTAGCGGAAGAAACATTAGCTGCACCCTTGCGCGATGGTAATAAATATAATCAGGCATTTTTGGATGCTAGCGATCGCCTAGTTGCAGTTCTCTCCGGTCAACCTGATCCCGGCCCCCCGCAAATCGTTGACAAAGTACAGGTAGAAGGAACTTTCAAAAAAGCTGAAGAAACTGACAAAGGTAACGCCACAGCTTGGGTAGTGGGACTATTAATCGCCGCCACTATTATCCCAATGGCGACTTACTATATTTATTTAGCAGTTCAACCATCGTCGGAAGGGTAGAAAGGGCAAAAGGCAAAAGGCAAAAGGCAAAAAAATCTTTTTACTTTTGCCTTTTTACTTTCGCCTTAGTCTTGAATATACTCTTGCCCTGTGACTAAAGCGGCTTCTGCGCGGACAAATTCACGACCTAAATAAGCAGCGTGGTCTAGCTGACTGACAGGACAGGGCTGAGTTTCTTCAAAAATTCTCACACTTAATTCTTTGGCTGTTCTCCCACTAAATACTGTGGTGTGGGTGCGTTCCACCTTACCCTTAGCAGGAATGACTTTTCCGGTTACGGGATCTACAGCTAAACCACGGTCATCAATGATGTTTGTAAAATGTTTGGCATAGATTAAACCTTCTGCCCGGTCTAAATAGATAATGAAATATCCATAGGGATCAAGGTCAATGTGACGCTGAGAAAGCCTATCATCAATTGCCGCCAAATTTTCTAATATCAAATCCATAATCGGTCTCAAAACTAAATTTATCTATTCCGAGTTTTTACACTACAGATCAAGTGTAAATCTTTCTCAGCTAACAGTTACCAATTAATTACCAATTACTAGGTTGATGGATTTTGTTTACTAAAAGGTAACTCGGCATTAATGGCGGCAATTTCTTGCTGTTCTAGTTGGTTTACTTCATGAATGTAGGGCAATAAAATCTGTGATAGACGACCATTATAGAATCTGTGCAAACTGTAATTAGGCGTAGCAGGGAATCCACGGCGTTTTTTATGTCTGCCGCCTGCACCGGGATCAAATAATTGGATACCGTTAGCGATCGCCCATTCAATCGGTGCATAATAGCAAGCATCAAAATGTAAACTATCGATTTCTTGAAAGCTACCCCAATAGCGTCCGTATAATCTATCGTCTTTAAATAAGCAAAAAGACATTCCCACGGGGTGACGTTCATCTTCTTCGCTTTGAGCGGCAAAAAATACCACTCGATGACGATAATTATGGTGTAACTGCTCAAAAAATTGTTTTGTGAGATATTTACTTCCCCACCAGCCAAACTTATCGCAGGTATCAGCATAAAAATCGTACATTAAGGAGAACAAAGATTTAGGAATATCATCCCCAGTTACAGGCTTGAGTTTTAAGCCTACTTTTTCTACTGCTTTACGTTCTCGTTTAATATTGCGACGTTGGTTAGCATTAAACACCGCCAAATAATCATCAAAATTCTCAAATCCTGAATTTTCCCAAATATAACTATGATGCAACCAAGGGGTGAAACCTGTTTGTGTTAAAACTGGTCGCCATTCAGGATCAACATAGAGAAAATGACAGCCAGAAATCCGGTTTTTGATACAAAAGGCATCAATTTCATGTACCATCATTGCGGTAATTTCCGCCTCATCTTCCCCTGGTGCAATTAAAAATCGATAACCTTCAGCTGGGGTAAATGGAGTCATCCCCAAAAGTTTCGGGTAGTATTGTACACCTATGCGTTCTGCCAACTCTGCCCATTGGTGATCAAAGACAAATTCACCATAACTATGGCCTTTCAGGTACAAAACAGCAGCAGCAATTAAGGTTCTGTCGCGCCACAGGGTTAAATGATTGGGTAGCCAACCAGTTTTAGCTGTAGCACTGTGGGAACTTTCCAGATTATGCAACCAATTCCACTCCAAAAAAGGAGTTTTCTGGGGTAAGGCTAAAGCATCCCAAGCATCTTGAGGGACTTCTGCAACTTTGTTGATCCAAACGCTAGAATAACGCGGCTTGAGTTTTTCTACCATTTTTGGGGACTGGGGGTTGGGGACTGGGGATTGGGGACTGGGGACTGGGGACTGGGGACAAGGTAGATTTTTTCCAATGCCCAATGCCCCATGCCCCATTCCCAATCAATAGCGTAATCTAATCTACGTTATCGTTGCAGGCGATAATGGAGAAAAACTTCTTGGTCAATGGTTTTCACTTCTAAAAGTTGCAACCGAGGAGCTAGTTGAGACATAAATCCTTGTCCTTCTACTGGTGTGGGTGCAGTCTCACCACCTAAAATTAATGGGCAAACCGTCAGCCATAATTCATCTATTAAGTCTGACTCCAGCATAGAAGCTACTAATGTTCCTCCACCCAAGACTAGCAAGCGTGATATACCTAAAAAGACTAATTCTTGTAAAGCGGCAAGTAGGTCTAGGTTGCCTTTTGGTGCAGTAAAAGCTAAAATTTTTTCAAATTCTGGTCTTTGTCGCCAAAATTGCGCGCCTGTGGTCGTTGTCAATAACCAGCGTTGAATTGATTGCTGAAAAAAGCGAATTTCCGGATTTATCTGACCAGAGTGTGTAGTAACTATATGAATCGGCTGGGTAGGTTTACCCTCTTGCTGTCGATGTTGCAGGAGCGTCGTTTGTGATATGGTCATTGTTGTGCCATAAGCCCGGATGGTACCTGCACCCAATAATACAGCGTCAGCAGTAGCAATCTGTTCTTCTAGGTGTGTTCTATCTACATTTGAGCCAAATCGAGCAGGCGATCGCCGAAAATCTGCTATTTTGCCATCTGCACTCATGGCTAAAACTACTGTCGTATGTGGACGATTTTGCACCATTGGGTTAGTTTACGGGTGGAGTTTTTGGAACTTAACTTGTAGATGATGGCAGAAACAAAAATACCATATCCCTGAGCAGTAGCAAGTGACCGCATCATGGCACGGTGAATTAAATATAAATTTTGTCCTTTTGATTGGAAGTTATTCCCAGCGATACTTGATTAATATGCAGCACAAGTCCATCTCACATCTACCCGCTAAAATTTTTGGTATAGCTCATAGCTGTTTATTCATTCCATCTTTGATAACTTTGGGGGCTGATTACAAAGTGTGGATAAATTCATAAAATGTCTCCTTTGGCCGGTTTATTTACATATCTAGGCTGTTGTGGTTTTGCAGTTGTGAAGTGAGACGCTCGATGGCTAATCCCCGTCAATCATCTTTTAGACGTATTTTAGTAACGAGAATTTTGTTGCTGTTTGTGCCTGTTTTATTTATCGGACAGCTAGCAGCTTTGAATAAGGCGCGTTCTAGTTTGTTGAAAACTGCACGACAAAATTTGACTGATAGTGCTGTAATCAAAGGGGAAAAAATTGTTAATGCGATCGCAAATCTGAAAACTAGTTTATTAATCGCTAGTCGCACCACAGTTGTGCAGTCGGGATCACCAACAGAAATTCAAACATTTCTCGCCCAATTGACGCAACAACTACCCAAATACGTCGAGTGCTTGCAGTTGACTAATGTGCAGAATGGTGAAATTGTGGCAAGTAGTTGCGGTAATCAAGCGATCGCCAAAATTGTGTTACCTTTTCCCAGGGATGGAGTAGAAATCCGCACTGTCCCGCCGCAAAAGCCAGGAACCACCAGATCCAAAAATCCGCGTCAACAACTAGAATTAGTTCTCTCTACACCCGTTGACAATGGTTCTGGGGAATTGCGGTATGCCTTGAGTTTGCAATCAGCGTTATACGAACAAACTAAACCACAAGCAGGTTCTCTCACCGGTTCAACCCTCGTCATTGCTGAAGATGGGACGATATTAGCCCATCCTGTAGCCGATTTAGTCGGTAGCAATATCAGAGAACATCCAGATGCAGCCCAACTTAACAGCATTGTCAAAAATGCGATCGCTGGCAAAAATGAGTCTATCAATTTGTCTTTTCGAGATGGTAGAGAGTTAGTTGCAGGTTATACAGCTATTAATGATCCCATCACTAAACAAAAAGCCAAAAAGTGGGTAGTTTTAGCAGTGACAACTGTAGATAACGCCCTATTAGGTTTAGAAGAAATCAAACTAATTTTGATTGTTTTAACCGTGGGTTTAATTGGTGCGAGTTTATTAGCATCGTTGTACTTAGCCCCCTATTTAGCTAACCCCGTTGAAGCATTACGAGACTATGCTTTAAATATTCACAGCCACCACGCCGCTAATCCCATCCCCCATAACTTCCAAATTCGCGAATTTAACCAGCTATCACAAGCCTTAGACCAAATGGTTTATCGCCTCAAAGCTTGGTCAGAAGAACTAGAAACTGCTTGGAAAGAAGCTAAAACAGCCAATCAAATTAAAAGTCAATTTTTAGCCACAACTTCCCACGAACTACGCAATCCACTAAACATCATCATCAACTCCATCCGCTTTGTCAAAGATGATATGTGTGATAGTCGGGAAGAAGAACTGGAATTTCTCGAACGTGCTGATGAAACGGCTATTCATTTACTAGGAATTATTAACGAGTTACTAGATATTTCGAGAATTGAAGCGGGTAAACTCTCCGTAGTTACAGAACCCCTAGATTTGAGACAAATCCTACTAGAAGTGATTAATTTACAATCAGTAAATGTTCAACATAAAGGTTTGCAACTCAAAACTAGTTTAGGAACAGAATCGATTCCTGTCAAAGCAGACGCAGCCAAACTCAAACAAGTAATAATCAATATCATTGGTAACGCCACTAAGTTCACCGATGAAGGCGGGATCACAATTTCCACATCTTTGCATAAGATTAATGGTAAATCTCAAGTTACCGTCACCATCACAGATACAGGTTT
Source organism: Nostoc sp. CMAA1605 (assembly GCF_021596505.1). GTDB lineage: Bacteria > Cyanobacteriota > Cyanobacteriia > Cyanobacteriales > Nostocaceae > Trichormus. The sequence goes on from NZ_PJIZ01000083.1 coordinate 14,216, forward strand.
AGGAATCGAACCATCTCAACAGCAAAAACTATTTCGTCCCTATGTCATGGTAGATGGCAATAACACACGCAAATGTGAAGGTACAGGTTTAGGGTTAGCCATTTCCCGTAACTTAATAGAACTGATGGGCGGTACAATCACTCTAGAAAGTGCAGGTATCAACAAAGGTACTACAGTAAAAATTTCTTTACCTCTGATTGAAATATCAAAACCCTCACCAGTCAAAGAAGAAAGTTTAGAAAATCTAGAAATTCCCCATGAAAATACTTATACCCCACACTCAGAACCAACTCTAGTTCACGGAAACACTTTGTATAAGTCCACTCAATCCCAATTAACTCCTCAACCTGTTCAGAAATGAGTGGTGAGTGCTGAGTAATGAGTAATGAGTAATGAGTAGTGAGTAATGAGTAGTGAGTAGTGACTAATCAATTCAAAATTCAAAATGAAAGATTCTGTATTTTGTTCCCTATTCCCCAATGACTATTGACTATTGACTATTGACCATTAAGACAAATTTCTTGTCCACCTTGATTAAGAGAAGCAGTGAGTGCAGAAAGAATTTTAACTAACTCTGTACCTACCCAACCTGATGAAATTGTGGGTGGAGTGTTTTGCAGGATGGATGAGACAAAGGTGCTGCAAACTCTGTTTAAAGGTTCTCCTTTCTCTAATTCCAGCGTTTCTTGACTTTGATTTATCGGTAAAAATAGATTTTCCTGACGTTCAAATTCACCATGTAATAAAGTTAAGGGTGATGATGATGACATTTCATCAAATACCAAAGTACCAAGGCTACCTACAACAGCTAACCGACGCTGTTTGTCAGGGTTTAACCAGCATAGGTGAATATAGGCTTGAAATCCATCTGGGTAAGTAAGTGTTACCCAGACTAAATCAGCTAATCCTGATGGGAAGTGGTTAATTTCTGTATTACCCTGACTTTGCAACCAAACCTTACCCGTAGCCTGGACGCTGGTGGGTGTTTGACCTAACCAGTTGTTAAAGATGGCAATATCATGAATGGCTAAATCCCACAGTACATCAACATCTTGGCGCACAGGGCCTAAATGGGTACGGGCTGCATAACCGTAACGCAAATCACCTAATTTACCTGCTTGGACTACAGTTTTTCCTTCCGCAACGGCTGGGTGAAATAAATAGGTGTGGTCAACCATGAGGATTAATTTTTGCTGATCTGCCAATTGGCAAAGTTCTTGACATTCTCCTGGTTCAAGAGTTAGAGGCTTTTCTGCTAGGACATGACAACCCCAGTTGAGAGCATCTTTAACTAAAGCATAATGGGTAGTTGCTGGTGTAGCGATCGCAACTGCTGTCAAATCTGATAATTGCTGTAAATCTTGCCACTTGGTCGTCAATAAGATTTTTTTATCTAAATTAAATTGCTGCTGCACTACCGCCAACCTGTCTGCGTGGGGATCTACTACCGCCACAACATTAACTTGGGGTAGTGCTAAAAAATTCCGCAGTAGATGCACTCCCCAGCGTCCAACCCCAACAACAGCAATGTTAATCATTAGTTATTAGTTATTAGTCATTGGTTATTAGTTAATGGTCATTGCTAATTGAGCCAGCGTCAAGCCCTGGGGAAAATTCACAATTTAGCGTTGCATAATGGTGCGGAGAAAACCCTAAATTCAGCAACGCTCAAAATTTAGCTATGGTACTTCCAGAAAATAAATTATCCAATTTCTGCGAGAAGACATCGTGCTTTTTCCCCCTGCTCCCCCTGCTCCCTTGCCTTCAAAGTGATAGTATATTTTTTAAGTTGGAAGTCCCTATACTCTAGAACGGCGGAAGAATCTCGCTACAGTTCCGAGGAAAAATAGACCGAAAACCATACCTGGTTCTGGAACTGCGGTTGTTTCTGGTTCTTCTAGTTCTGGTTCTTCAATGGGCGGTTGTGGCTTTGGTGGACTGGGAAGATTACCTGTAAACGGTACATTGTGGAATTCACCAGTACCAGATAGTGAGGAAGCTACTAAAGTTCCTTCTACATTTCCATTCGAGAAATTAACATTAGCTTTGGTCGCCAATACACTACCCTGGAATGAAAAACCTGTGGTGTTAATTTGAGTAGCATCCACAAAGTTAAACAAGACGTTTTGTTTATTTGCGCCAAAGTAATTTAACCCAAAATATTTAATATCAATGCTACTTCCTAAAATGTTCAGAATCACCGTGGAATTACTACCCACTCCTTTCAAATCTAAATAACTGCTGCTGGAAAATTTAGAACCATCAATTGTAAAAACATTCAAATCACTGTTGTTTCCTGTGAGGATAATCCCGCCCCATTTATATTCGGTAGTATTTGTTGAGGTTAATCCGCCTAAATATCCAGAAAGATTAGTTAATTCTTGACGTGCAGTATTAAAATCAATCAATTGACCTGATTTAACACCGCAATTAGGAGAACAATTGAAATAAACGGGAGTCTTAACAGTCCCACCAACAACAGCATTACCGCCAAAAATTTGACCGTTATTGTAAGTTAAATTACCACCAACAACTAGACGAGTATCTGTCCCATTGGAGTTAGTCAGACGGTCTGCAATACCAAAGTTAGTAAATGTTGCATTTCCTCCTACAGCAACACGACCTTCGGAATCTGAACTTTGATTCATGTCTCCAAAGACAAAAACATTATAGTCCTGTGCTATTCCTAAATTAACGGCCATCGCTGGTTGGATAAATCCAGTTATGGCGAGTGTTCCCAAGGACAATGGTATGAGTGTGAGAGTATGTTTAAGGTTTTTTAGCATAGTCTTAGTATCGCCAAATCATAACGATACTAATTTACTGTTTATTGAATAAACGTTCTAAAAAGATGATGTGAATTCTTAGGTAAAATATCAATGATAAAAAGTATTATATCTCTGTATATTTACTGTTGAAATTCTTGCTAAAAATGTAATTAACAGATGATTCTTTAGGAATTTTAATTGATGGTTGAAATTACTTACGTATATAGGGAATAGGAGTGTGGGTTAAATCCTTAAACCTCTTACACCACTGCTTAACAGATAACCTCTGTACGTGAGTCCTGCATATAGTATGTAGTATCTTTCTTTTGTTTCATCCTCTAGAATAAAACCAAGAGATTTTCGGTTGAACCTATGACTGCGACATTGCTGACACCACCGAATGAAATGATTCACCTATCGGGAATTAGCTGGCAGACTTATGAAACACTGTTGGCAGAATTGAGCGATCGCCGTCTCAGATTGACTTATAATCGTGGGAATCTAGAAATTATGTCCCCTTCCCCAGAACATGAAAGGTTTAAAAAAGTCGCAGGACGTTTTGTTGAGACAATTGCAGAAGAACTGGAAATAAGCATAGAACCGTTGGGTTCGACTACATTAAAGCGTCCTGAAATAAGTGGTGCAGAACCAGACGAATGTTTCTACATCCGTAATATTGCCTTGATTCGGGGAAAAAAACGATTAGACTTAGCACAAGATCCCGCACCCGATTTAGTTGTGGAAATTGATGTCACTAGTGGTTCTCAAAATCGTCTCCAAGTCTATGCAGATTTGGGTGTTGCAGAAGTTTGGATTTATAATGGTGAGTCTTTAGTAATTAAACAATTACAAAATAACGTTTATATTACCTGTACAAATAGTCAGTTTTTTGTCAATTTACCCATTCCAGAAATTGCTAATTTCTTACAACAAGCTGAGACAATGGACTATTTAGAATTGGTGAAATTATTTCGTGAATGGGTAAAAAATAAGAGAGGAAAATAGAGAGATGATAAGCATATACAGTTCAGATACCCCGCTTTTGTCACTTTCCGGGAGGGAAATCGCTAGAAGCCCTATGAGGCAATCAATACAAGCTATACTATTAGAAAAAAGTTGGTTTTGTATTTGTTATTAGAAAATAATCGCGCAAACGCTTGTTATACAAAAGCTATAGAATTCAGAAAGGGCAAAAGTTTTCGGAGAGTGACAGAACAGAGATAGATGAATTATTAGAAATTAAAAAAGCTCCGGGAGCAAAACAAAAAATTGATGAAGTAGCGATCGCGGCACTAACAGAGGAGTTAAAAACAGGAAAAGGCTTTAGTAGCTATGGCGCAATAGTGGAGTGGTTAAAAAAAGAACAGGGACTGGAAGTAGAGTATGCAACAGTATATGCGTTAGTGAGATATAAATTAGGAGCAAAGCTCAAAGCACCACGTCCACAAAGCCATAGGCAGGATGAGAAGTTAGTATCTGAGTTTAAAAAAACTCGGTATCATGATTGAGAGGCTAGAAAAACATCTAGCACCAGGAAAGTGTATTCATTATCTGTGTCAGGATGAAACCAGGGTGGGATTAAAAACTTTAACGGGAAAAGTAATTACGGCCGCTGGAGTCAAACCAACTGTAGCAGTGAAATGAGCAAGAGAAAATGTTTGGATTTATGGTGCAATTGAACCATTAACAGGACAACATTTTCAGCAAGAATATCCGCATCTCAATGGTGAGTATTTTCAACAGTTTTTAGACTGGTTATCGCAACAACTAGGTTCAGATGATGCAATTTTACAAATAGACCAAGCTCCTGCTCATATCAGTAGTGCGATTAATTGGCCTGAAAATATTATTCCCCTGCTGCAACCACCTCATGCTCCTGAGCTTAATCCCATTGAAAGGCTATGGCAGTTTCTCAAAAAATCTCTCAAGAATGAACTGTTTTCTGACTTGCAAGACTTACGCAATCGCCTACAACAATTGTTCGAGAAATTAACATCTGAACAGGTAATTTCCATCTCTTCTTATCACTTTATTTTAGAAGTTCTTTTCTATGCAGCTTCATATTAAATTGGTATGAAAATTATAAATTACCAAACAAACTACGGTTTGTCTATCAGGATATAGTTGTATTTTAAATGCTTATATACTAGAATCTTGACTAGCAGTACATATCTCTAGGGATACATGAGTCATCAAAGCGGACATCAACCCCACATTTGGGTACAATCTCATCATCCTGTAAAGTTAGAGCCAAAATTGCCACAACCGCTACAAAAAGAGCCGACGTTTTACTATTTCGCCTATGGGTCGTGTATGTGTCCAGTGGACTTGAAGCGATCGCTAGGAGAAAACACCCATCATTATGTAATCGGCCCCAGTATCTTACAAGGTTACAGACTAGGGTTTTATGTCTATTCCCCAACTCGCAAATGTGGTGTTTTAGATATAGTTACAGACCCGAAAGCCAGCGTCAAGGGTGTACTGTATCAACTACCCTGGCGACTCAGTGAATATTTAGATAAACGGGAAGGCGTAGCACAAGGTCTTTACCGTCAGGAATTAGTCAATATTCACTGTCAAGACCAAGTTTATCAAGATGTTCGCACCTACATAGTGGTAGACAAGCTAGCAGAAGAAGCCGCACCTAATGACTGGTACTTTAACGTTGTACTGCGTGGTGCAGTTACCTGCGGATTACCGGAAGAATATTGCTGGCACTTATTTAATCATATGTATAATCTACAACAACGTAATCAAGAACGACGATTGAGGGAATCAGCTTGAGATACTTACGTAAGTATTAAAAGTTATTAAAACCGGCAACAAAATCAGTCTATCGGGTGATCCATTTGTAGGAAGTCTCAAAACAGACCCACAGTAGATTCTAGAAACAACCAAATATTCGCCACATTTCCATGTGGTGAGGAGTAAGACTATGTTCTTAAAACTTAAAAATATTGCTAACGCATCTATCTTTGCTCTAGCCTCACTAGGTGGTGCGATCGCATCCACAGAGTTATTGTTACCACAACAGCCAGCCTTCGCCGAAGAGTCATTAGGAGATTGTATCCAAAACCTCAGAGACCGTGGTGTTTCCACACGGGAGGCGGCGAGAATTTGTCGATATCGGAGAGATAGAGACGACAGAGATGATCGATATGACAGAGATGATGATGATGATAGAGATAATCGCTATGATGTCTACGACAGAGACGATTGGGAGGGTAATCGAGACAGAAGAGGTAGGGGACGGTATATAGAATTACGCGCACGTTCTGGGCCGACACCGGAAGGAAGATGGCGTTATTCTGCTCCTGGTATACCTTACGAAGCCATGCAAAGAGCTGGTTGTCAAAATGTCTCCGGCGATGATTGGCGTTGTCCTAGTCGGCGCATCCGTGTGCAGATTCGGGATGAAAGACGGGATCAGTGGAGAGATTCTCGCGATCGCGATCGCAACCGTGGAGTTAGGTATATAGACTTACGCGCACGTTCTGGGCCGACACCGGAAGGAAGATGGCGTTATTCTGCTCCTGGTGTACCTTATGATGCTATGCAAAGAGCTGGTTGTCAAAATGTCTCCGGTGATGATTGGCGTTGTCCCACCTCTCGTATTCGTGTGCAAGTGACGGAAAGATATTAGTTTAAGAGTGGTGAGTGGTGAGTAATGAGTGCTGAGTGCTGAGTAATGAGTAATGAGTAATAAGTAATAAGTAATAAGTCATGAGTGGTGAATATAAAGCAAACCCTCATACCCTTACACCCCCACACCCCCACACCCTTACACCCTTAAACGATGAGTAAAACGCCAAAAGTTGATCGTCAACGGGAACATCAAGCCAATGAACGGACTTTTTTGGCTTGGTTACGCACTTCCATCGCTTTAATTGGGTTTGGATTTGCGATCGCTCGTTTTGGGTTATTTTTACGTCAACTGAATTTTGCAATTACACAAAAAGAAACTCCCGTTAATCCCTGGTTTAATTCAGAAAACTTAGGGATTTTTCTTGTGGTTTTTGGTGTCATTACTATTGGCTTGGCTGCGTGGCGTTACAATCAGGTATTTTGGCAAATCGAACGCAGTGATTATCAACCCCAGCGTTGGGGAGTGTGGTTAATGACTGGAATGGTGATGGTTTTAGGATTGCTAAGTATTCCTTTGCTACTGTTGCGAAATCATCTTCCGTCTCGTCCCTCTTCTCCTATACAACCACAATCTCGTGATTTTAAGCAACATTATTGATCAAGCGATCGCGAGGAAATCAACAGCATTGAACATCAGAAAAACTCTGTGGTGGGTTTGATTTTTAACGAGATTGTATCGAATTGTTAACCTAATTCTGATATCTTTAAAACTATTCACAAATATTTGTGTTCCTCAACTGAATTTAAAGGAAAAATAGCGACGTGTATAACATCATTATCGGCACACCATTTAAGGATCAGCTCGTTGGTACTATAACTGACGATCTAATACTTGCTTTGCAAGGAGATGATCACATCATTGGTAGTCTAGGCAATGATTTCATAGTTGGGGATACAGGAACTGATACTGTTGACTACAGTGAACTAGGTCAAGCTGTTACTTTACAAGCTACGGGTATTGTTCAAAAAGGCAGAGCCGGAACAGACACACTCAATGGCATTGAAACTATAATTGGTGCGAAAGGACAAGTCAATACAATAGACGCTTCCACCACCACAGGTTCTACTACATCTGTTAGCGTTAATCTTTCCGCTAACAGTCTGATAGTGAATGGAGTTCCCACTATCGGCACATTGAATTTTAGAGTGGAGAGATTTGTAAATGTTATCGGTACTGCACAAAACGATAGCATTATTGGTGATGACAACAATAACTTGCTAATTGGTGGTCAAGGTAACGACGAAATTTTCGGACTCAACGGTGATGACACCGTACAAGGTGGTGCTGGTGATGATGTCATAGGTGGAGGGAGTAAAAATAATCTTGCAACTTCCCGATTAGGTGATGGTAACGATATCGTACAAGGCGAGGGTGGTAATGATGTCCTCATCGGTGGTACCGGTAACGACACCCTTGATGGTGGTGCTGACCTTGATACAGCCGATTATAGTAATTTAGGTACTGCGATCGCCTTACAAGCGGCTGGTATTGTTAATAAAGGTGCAGCAGGTACAGATCAAATCCTCAACATTGAAACTATCATCGGTGCAACGCGTCAAGCCAACACCATTGACGGTTCTACTGGTACTAGCACAACCACATCATTTAATGTCAATCTCTCTACTAATAGTCTCGTCGTTAACGGTGTTCCAGTCTTAGGCACACTGAACTTTAACGTTCAGAACTTTGTTAACGTCACTGGTACTTCCCAAGCTGACACCATAGTTGGTAATAACCAGGGTAACTTATTGATTGGTGGTCGAGGCAATGATCAAATTTCTGGTCTTGGTGGTAAAGATACCATTATCGGCGTTGCTCCTAACAGTCGCCAACCAGGTATTAATGAAGTAGACACCCTCACCGGAGGTGCAGATCCTGATAAATTCGTCTTAGGAGATGCCACAAAGCCTTACTATGTAGGTGGCGGTGGTTTTGCTGGTTTGAATGACTTTGCCTTGATTACTGATTTTCAAACTGGTCAGGATCAAATCCAACTCAAAAAGCTAGATGGTTATATCTTCGGCAGTAATTATATTGCGATCGCCAGTCCATTCTCATTAGACAGCAGTAAAGCCTTCGATGATTCTGTGTTAGTTGCAACTGCAAATCAGATTGTGAAAGCCAATGGTGTCTACAATGCGTCTAGTCAGGATTTGACATCCTCTCCTATATTTGCTGGTTTTGATGTCATTTCTATCTTTTCCACTAGTTACAGCGTCAGCGACATCCAATTTGTCTAGAAAGACGACAGACAGAATAATTCCCATAATTCGTAATTAACACGCTTCTTCTTTAGAGACTCGCGTTAATTTAAGGCAGAACAACACGCTAAAATTTCAATTTAGCGGTCTTGAATGAGTTGAGGATGCAAACCCCAACTCATTCAATTACGAATCACTTCAATTTTGTCTCTTTAGTGATCAATTTCCAGTCGCCAACTTCGTCAACTAACTGCATAGAATCTAACTGGAGTTTTTTGGTATCAGACTCTTGGATGAGAATATAGGGTTTTTTGTTGTCTTGCCAATAATTTTGCAATTCTGAGAAGGAAGCCGGAATGATGGTGCGATCGCTATAAAAGTTTAATGAGGGACGATGTTCAGGAAAGGATGTATAAATTTTACTAACATTTGGGTTGACGCGGTTAATCATATGTGCAACTGGTTTAACTGGATAGGCTTCCCATAATTCCCACACCCAGTAATGAGATTTCATTAACAGTAATAGTGATATATAGGTTCCCCAAAATAAAATTCTGAGAAATTGTCCATCACCCCGTTCAGCCAAAATCGCCGCTAGTGTCATCGTTAAAGCAAAAGCCGCAAAAATTAGTTGCAAGTCAGTTTTGAGATGTGTTCCCCAACTAAAGTAAATGCTGCCAAAAGAAGCAACGACAGCCAACATTGATAACCCCACTACCCAACCACGGGGGTATTGAGAAAATAACGGCAAGTTTTCGATTTCTGCTAACTGAGTCCCGAAAGCCAAAGCTAAACAAGGGTAAATCGGCAAGACATAACAAGAATATTTAGCACCAATCAGAGAAATCAGCAGTAAATAAACGCCACCCCAAACTAGAGTTAGTCTTGCCCAACTCATATTGCGATTTTCCCACACTAGACGGGCAGTTTGTGGTAAAAAAATTAACCAAGGCCAAGTCCATTTGAGTAGTTCTAGGACATAAAACCAAGGTGCCGAGGAATGATTAGGAGCAAATGTACTGTTATTCAGGAGTTGATAGAATAAGCCATTGCGAATAAAATCTTGACCGTAGTGTAGTATTTGTGCGGCATACCAACCCAGTGCAGGTAATATACCGAAACCAAATGCTAGCCAAAAATAGCGGCAGTTGAGTAATCTGGGGGTATCCCAAAATAAAAAAGCGATCGCTACAACACCCAAAACTACACCCATCAGTCCTTGGGTGAGACAAATCAACCCAAAACTCCAGCCGATACCCAAGCAATAGCGTAAATCTCGGCGCGATCGCAATACGCACAACATCATCACCAAGAAGAAACTGACTACTACCCCATCTAAGATGGCTAACCTGCCATGACGCACCACAGGTAGCATCGTCAGATACACTAAAGCACTATAAACTGCTGCCCAACGATAGCGAAATATCTCACGACTTAACCAATACAGTAAAGGTACTGATAAAGAAGTTAAAATTGCTCCTGGTAAGCGTGTCGTCCATTCATTCACGCCGCCTATAGAATAAGCACCAGCAATCAAAATGTGGACTAAAGGTGGCTTGTGATGGTAAGCCTGTCCTCCCAAAGTTGGGTATAACCAACGCAAATCATCAGCAGAGGCGCGCCAAATTTCCTTAGCCACCTGTGCCACAGTTCCTTCATCCCAGTCTCGCAACGGCAAGTCGCCTAAATTCACGATGAATAGTAACAATGCTGCTATTAGCAACACTACTAGCCATAACCAGTCAATCCATTTTTCAGCCGTGCGGTGCTGTCTTTCTAGATGACCCCAAATAAAGCTTCCTTCTCGCATATTCTATAGATCATCATTTTACTAGCTTGCTCGTTGAAGAAGAATTCAGAACTCAGAATTCAGGGGTGAAAAACCATCGTGAGTTCAGGAGTGGGGAGTGCTAAGTGCTGAGTGCTGTTAGCGGTAGCGCGGCGTTTAGCCGATGTTTAGCAATCAATTCTTTAATTTTGAATTTTGAATTGATTTAAGTACTGTTAGCGTTAGCGGGACTTTCGTCCCGTGCGATTATTACTTTTTTCTTCAGCACTCAGCACTGTTATAGCCAAAGACCACTTTATCCTGACTTTGGCAAGAACGTCTCTAATTTTCCACCCAGTTCAAACCTCTGCACTGAACAAATCTAAATTCCCAGATTAGCTTAATTTTCTCTGAGCAGCGATTATTTTTTTGGGAAAAATACCAGAAATTTGATTCAACTTATTTAACACTCATTTTAGGCTAAAAATGATACAACTGTTGCCAACTAGTATCAAAAGTCCAGAGAAAGAGTATTGATGAATTAAGCTTTTCACCTATTTTAATTAGTTCCTTTATTTATGTCTTATACCATTTCACTAAAATCATGAAACAGATCCAAATTCAGAAACCCTTGTAAAATATGGTTTTCTTAATTTTGAATTTTGTAGCTTGCTTCCCGTAGGGTATTTTGAATTTTGAATTGGTATTGGCTGTACTAGAATTTGCTATTTACCCCAGGGGGCATTTATCCATGACTTTACCTTTGATACTAGATATTACCATTGGATTAGTATTTATTTACTTAATCTTAAGTTTGTTAGCATCAGAAATTCAAGAACTGATTACTACTGTATTGCAATGGCGGGCAGTACATTTAAAAAAATCCATTGAAATTCTCATTGCTGGTAATGTCCATCAATCAGAAGAAGACAGCATCATTGAACTAGTGAATGAGTTATATGATCATCCTTTAATTAAGAGCGTCAATCAAGAAGCTAAAGGCTTTCTCACTGTTTTACCTCGGAAGCTAATTTGGTTTATATCCAATCTTCTAGTAAAATTATCGCTATCTGGAAAAAAGCGGACTAATAGCATTTTTGGATATACGAAAAATTCTCTAGGAAAAACCAAAGTTGAAAAACGGAGTGCGCCTTCATACATTCCTGCTGATACTTTTGCTACCACTCTCATGGAAACTTTAGGCATTCCTCAACTGGTAGACAAGCTTACAGAATCAAGGTTAATAAATTTTGCCCATCAACAATTCAATAGCATACAAAATATGTTAATCAGTTTGCGAGCTTAGTTAGTCTACATTGATGCTTTGATATATGTATATATACTAACCCAGATAGCTAGAGTAACTAAGGTGTTTAACGTAAAGATATACCTATCTTTATGTTTATTCCTGCGGAACGATCGCAAAGTATTTCAAAAGTAGGACGGAAGAACAAAAAAACCGACTCATCATAACAGGGGTAACTACAAATTTTTGCAAAATAGGTGTTTATCCTACTGCAATATTTCAGCGAGGAAATCAATTATGGTGGGTGATTTTTTACGAAAAGCTCAGGATTTTATGAGTGGTTCAAGGCGCGAAGAACGTGAGGAAGAAGCAGATTATCGGGAATATCGGGGACGCAGAGGAAGAAGAGACGGCGAATAAAACCAATTCGCAATTCGCAATTCGCAATTCGCAATTAAGTTTTGTCACGAGGTTAAAACCCTGTGACAAAACTTTTCGCCTTTAAAGGCGTTAGTGTAGCGGGACGAAGTCCGATTTTAAACCTGATTGTTTCGATAAATACTGAAAAGTTTGATTTTCTTAGGTGATGAATTGCGTGATTTTAAATTAGGCAGTAGCTTTTAAAACTACTGCCTTTTGTTTTGACTATATCGAACTTGTTGCAGCTAAAATTTTTTGCGATCGCTCAATATTTTTCCGTACAGCTTGAGCCGAAATATGCAAAGCTTCTTTTTCAGAATCACTTAAATTTAGTTCTAAAATACTCTCAATTCCATGAGAACCCAAACGACAAGGTACACCAATCACCACATCTTTTAAACCATATTCACCTTGTAAATATGTAGCCACAGGTAACAACCGCGACTGATTTAATACAATCGATTCCACCATCAAACTTGTCGCGGAAGCTGGCGCGAAAAATGCACCGCCAGTCTGCATTAATTCCACAATTTCTGCACCACCATTGCGAGTTCTTTCCACTAAGCGCGCAATTGTTTCTGCATCTAATAATTCTGTAATGGGGATACCATTAACGGTGGCGTAACGAGATAACGGAACCATAAAATCCCCGTGACTACCTAACACCATCGCTTTGACATCAGCAGGTAATACCCCCAATTCCAAAGCGATAAAAGCCTCAAACCGTGCTGAGTCTAATACCCCAGCCATCCCCATAATTCTATTTCGCGGTAAACCTGTAGCTTCCCAAGCTAGATAAGTCATCACATCCAAAGGATTGGTGACTACGATAAAAATAGCATTAGGAGAATAGGCGATCGCATTTTTAGCAGCTTCAACCACAATTTTGGCATTGGTTTTGAGCAAATCATCCCGACTCATCCCTGTTTTGCGGGGAAATCCGGCGGTAATCACCACAATTTGCGAATCTGCTGTATCTACATAATTATTTGTGCCAATAATCTCACGATTATGTAATTCAATACCCCTAGCTTCTAGCAAATCCAGTGCTAAACCTTGAGGTATTCCCTCAACAATATCTAATAACACCACATCCGCCAGATTTTTCTCAGCAATGCGTTGGGCTAACGTACTACCCACCCTACCAGCACCGATAATAGCAACGCGCGGTAGACGACAAACAATTGGGGATTCAACAGGAGAAAACATAAACTTGCTTAGACAATGCAACCTGTATAGTTACTAAGGGTAACAGCTAGAATTGCGATCGCCAGTGACCAAAGTGATAAAATCCCCTAATCGTTTGTAGTAAGGACTTTAGTCCTGAAATCCTTAAGCACTAAAGTGCTTACTACAAACTAATGTTGTTATGGGTAATTCCCCAGCAGATTATTCAAATTCTGCCAGTTGATCTAAACGTAACCAAATATTAGGGGTGGGGACTTGTCCAAACTTCACTAAGGCGTAATCACCTTTAATATCTACGACTTCACCTTGAGTATCAAACAAATACTCTGGAAAGCGAGTATCACTAGCTTTAGCTTCCAAACTATTTTCTAGCTTCTCGCGCACAGCACGCACCATATTTCCTTTCTTAATCGGCATAAGTTCCCCTCTCAATTGATTACGTTGTTTTATAGAGAATTATAGGGGATTGGGGGTTGGGGATTAGGGACTGGGGATTAGGGACTGGGGATAGATTCTACCTTAACGTGAATTCGACGACCTCTCCCCAAACCC
>NZ_PJIZ01000084.1 GCF_021596505.1 Nostoc sp. CMAA1605
ATGTCACCTTTAATAACAACAAAACCTTTGAGATGATTGTTGACACAGGTGCAAACAACACTCTGATTACAATGGGAATCGCCACTGCCCTCCAAGTTGAACAAACAGGAGTAATGACAGCGCAAATTGCCGACGGAACGCAAATTGAACTCCCCATAGGTACGGTGAGATCAATGGCGGCTGGTGGTGCGGCGGTGCAGAATTTAGACGTAGCGATCGCCCCTAAAGCCCCCATCGGGTTACTCGGTAATGATTTCTTTGGTCATTACGACATCAAAATTCTAGAAAAAACCGTAGAATTTCACGCCCGATGACCTGAATGGGCATCAAAAAGGCAAAAATAAAAAGTAAAAAGGTAAAAGATATTTTTTGCCTTTTGCCTTTTGCCTTTTCCTTTCTTCTCCTGCCTAAAATAACAGTATCAGAGTCTAACTAGGACAAGTGTGAGACATGGTGCGTTTAAAAGTTTGGCAGTGGGTGGTCTTGGCAGTACCGATCGCCTCTATAGTGACTTTCTTGTTGGTATCCGCCGGAATGCAAATCCATGCTTGGGGTATCAGTTGGATTTGGGGGATATTCACGTTAGTATTTGTGGGTTGGCGTTGGTTGTTGGTGAAGTGGACACAACCTGCAATTAAACAAGTGGAAGCGGCGATCGCGCAAGTTCAGGAAGAATTAAAATCTACTGTTGCAGATACCACCGCACCGATTGGCACTGATGCGACACAACAAGCAGAAGCAGCATTACAAGAGATTCTCAACGCCGCCCAAAGCGATCGCCCGATGTGGGAAGATTGGCAAAGTTTTTGGCAACGTTGCCAAGATTTAGTCGTGGCTATTGCCCATATCTACAATCCAGAGGTGCAGTATCCTCTATTAAATATCTACGTTCCCCAAGTTTATGGACTGATTCGGGGAACGGTGGACGATTTAGATCAATGGATGCAAAAGTTATCACCTGCACTCAATCAAGTAACCGTGGGGCAAGCCTACCAAGCCTATGAAGTTTACCGCAAGTTAGAACCATCGGCGCGGAAGGTTTTGCGGGCGTGGGGCTGGGCGCAGTGGTTATTAAATCCCGTGGCGGCGGCGGCTAATCGGGCTACCAAAGGTTACTCTAATCAAGCAAATCAGCAATTATTGGTGAATTTGGGGCAATTATTGCGAGAAGCCGCCTTGCAGAACTTGTGTAGACAGGCGATCGCACTTTACAGTGGTAAAACCATCACTATAGAAGTACCTGCAACTACCCAGGCGAAAACTCAAACCCTGCAAAACATCCTCGCCCAAGCGGAACCAGTTGAAAAAGTCGAACAAAAACCCCTCAGCATTTTACTTGTGGGTAGAACAGGTGCAGGAAAAAGCAGTTTGATTAATACGATATTTCAAGGAGACATAGCAGAAGTTGATGTTTTGCCTAGCACCGACCAAATTCAAGATTATCATTGGCAAACTCAAGATGGTGAAACCCTGCATCTATGGGATACACCAGGTTATGAACAAGTCAAGCGAGAAGATTTACGCCAACTAGTTTTAGACTACGCCACTAACGCCGACTTATTACTGTTAGTTACACCTGTGCTTGATCCTGCCTTGCAAATGGATGTGGATTTTCTGCAAGCCATCAAAGCCACCGTTGCAGATATACCAGCGATCGCGGTTGTGACGCAAGTAGATAAGTTACGTCCGATTAGAGAGTGGCAACCGCCTTATAATTGGCAAGATGGGGATAAAGCCAAAGAAATCGCCATTCGTGAAGCTACAGGCTATCGTGCCGAGTTATTGGGAGAATTTTGTAATTTAGTGCTACCTGTGGTGACTAGTGATGTAAATACTGGGCGGATAGCTTGGGGCATAGATGCTTTATCTTTAGGAATAATAGAAGCGATCGCACCAGCCAAGCAACTCAGACTCGCCAGATTTTTACGTAACCGCGAAGCCCGCACAGTAGCGGCGGCTAAAATTATCGATCATTACACCTTCCAAATGGCCACCACCCAAGGATTAACAGCACTGCTAAAAAGTCCTGTACTTCAATTTATTGCTACCCTCTCAACAGGTTCTCCCACCTTGGCGTATATCCTCGCCGAACAAATCCCCGTGGAACAGTTACCGATAGTGATTGGTAAACTCCAGATGGCTTATGATTTATTTTCCTTGTTAAAACCAGCAAAATTTGATTTGTTATCTTTGTGGCCATTACTATTAGAAAACCCACCACACCAGAACGCAACGCCTGGGCATTTGGTCACGCCTTGGTAGAATACTGGACACAAAATTTAACTATAGAACAACTCCGCCAACGCTTTGATTACTACGTACAAGAGGCAGGGGAGCAGAGAGCAGGGAGCAGAGGGGGAACTTGATACCAAGTTGCTGTTCTTTGGTAAGCTGTTATAGCGTTTCCCAGGCAACCGAAGTACACTTAAACCCTCTATATCAAAACAAGCAGCTTTAAAAATGTACCTCACTAGATTGAGAAACGCTATAAATCCATAAGTTGCATAATTTCATTAGTCGATAAAAGCTGTAAACTCTCTCCCTTGCTCCCTGCCCCCTGCCCTCTTCCATTTCAGGGTTGACTCTCCAGTTAGATGGATAGTTCAGAATTAAAGAGCAATCCGTGATGGGGAATGAAGACTATGCAATTTATAAATTGGAAAAACAGTTTTTTGGCTTTTAGTTTGGCACTATTAACAGCCTGTTCAACGACTTCTCAAGCTCAAAATGGCAATTCCCAGACTGCTGATACTAGCAATCAGCACCACATGAATCATCATGACATGAATCACAATATGGCTATGGATTTAGGCCCAGCCGATGCTAACTATGATTTGCGATTCATTGATGCGATGATTCCCCACCATCAAGGGGCGTTGAACATGGCAACTGTTGCCAAACAAAAATCTACCCGTCCTGAAATTAAACAATTAGCAGATGAGATTATCAAAGCGCAGACACAAGAAATTAATCAGATGAAACAGTGGCGTAAAACTTGGTATCCCAAAGCAGGAAATCAACCGATGGCTTATGATGCCAAAATGGGTCATATGATGCCTATGTCTTCTGAGCAAATGCAGTCCATGATGATGGATGTGAATTTAGGCAAAGCGGATACAGAATTTGATTTGCGTTTTATTAATGCGATGATTCCCCATCATGAAGCAGCTGTGGTGATGGCTAAAGATGCTTTGCAAAAATCCCAACGTCCAGAAATCAAAAATTTAGCGCAAGCCATTATCAAAGGGCAGAATACTGAAATTAATCAAATGCAACAGTGGCGCAAAACTTGGTATAAATCATCTGCCTCATAGAAATTTTGAATTTTTGGTTTTATTGCGAATTGCGTTAGCGGAGCGGGGCGAGAGCATCGTTGCGAATTGCGAATTGGTTTTATTGATGATGTCATGATTCTTTGTAGTCTTGCTCTTCCACAATAGGTAACTCAATCGTAAACTCTGTTCCCAAATCTGGCTCAGATATCATATTAATTCGACCATTATGGCTCTCAATGATTTGGAAACTAATTGATAGTCCTAGTCCTGTGCCTTTACCAATTGGCTTAGTGCTGAAGAAAGGATTAAATATTTGATCACGAATTTCGGTAGGGATGCCTTTACCGTTGTCTCTGATGCGAATTGCGATGTAGCGATCGCTGATTTGCTCTGTGCGAATCCATATCTGACTCGGATGATTTTGTATTAGTGCTGAAGATGCGCTTTCGGTGGTATGAAATCGTAAGTTTTCCGCTTCTTCTAACGCATCAATCGCATTATTTAAAATATTCATAAATACCTGATTAATCTGACAAGGAGAACAATAAGTTAATGGCAATTCGCTATATTCTCTAATCACTGCAATTTTATGGCTCATTGACTGGAGGCGACCTTGTAAAATCATCAATGTAGCCTCTAAGCCTTCATGAATATCAACTAGTTTGAATTTTGCTTCATCTAATCGTGAAAAGTTCCGTAAAGATTGTACAATCTCGGCTACGCGCTTAGAACCTGTCTGCATTGACTGGATTATTTTTGTGAGATCCTCTTGCAGAAATTCCAGTTCCAAGGCTTCGATTTCCTGTTGAATTACTTGACTAGGATGAGGATATTCTTGCTGATAGAGGTGAATTAATTTTAGTAAATCATCACAATATTGAGCAGCATAGGAAAGATTCCCATGAATAAAGCTAATTGGATTATTAATTTCATGGGCAATTCCTGCCACTAACTGTCCTAAACCAGACATCTTTTCTGTTTGGACAGATTCCAGGGCATTTTGCAGTTTGATTAAAGTTTGTTGCAAATTTGCGTTAGATTGAACCAGTTCTGCCTCAATGCGTTGACGTTGTTTAATCTCTTGACTTAGGGCATGAATTTTTTGGTTAAGCACAACAAATTCACTAGTCGTGCGTTTTTCCAGGCGCAGTAAATTAATCGCTGGGGTTTGAGGCGATCGCGGTTGAACTACAGCACCTTGACTGCGACAAGTAATTTCCTCCCCCTGGCTTTTTTGAATAGTGAAAGCACCCAAAATCATCTGACGACTTTGGGCGCAAATTTGCAAATAGTTAATGACTTTCTCTGGTGAGTCGCTAACCAATTCGCTGAAATTCTGACCAATCATTGCTTGACTAGTTTTACTAAACAATTTGGCAGCAGCTGGATTAGCTGCCACAATTTCACCTGCACTGGTTACAAGTAACATAGGTTCTGGTAAAACCTGGGCAAAAGCTAAAAATTGATCAGGTTTCATGATTTTGATGGATCGAGGCCGTTTCTTTACTAGGGCGTAAACTAAAAGACTAAGCCATGCTTGGAAAATTCAAATTCAGCTAAGATATCTAGGAGAGAAATAGTTATAGTTTGCCGATTTCTCCTTGAGGATGTGACTACAATTTAAAATATTCTTGCCCAGCAAACTCTTCTGATGATTCATGAGGTTTTAAGTGGATGACAACTCTGCACTCTTGTGCGCCTCTGGCGATGGTGTCTTCTAACTCGACCCTAGCATAGCCGAGATTGTCTGCGGCGATCGCACCAAAGATATTAGATGTCATTACACACATAGCTTCACGCCCTTCTACTTGTTCTGCAAAAGGGCATTTACGATTGCCTAAAACAATCTTTTCATCAGTTTCTTCAATTACGTAAAAGTCCCCTTGAATGCGGCGTTTCCAATCGACAAGGACGGCAGTTACCTGTTCACGCGAAAGATTGGGAAGTTGTAGCGCGTTATGGTATATCTGGTTGACGTGTTGACCGGTGCGATACCCAACCACATTGAGAAACCCTGCTGCCTCTTCAACACCAACCACATCTTGTAAAGTGCCAGCTAATTCTCGAATGACTGTACGCAAAAACTGATCGCGTTCAATTGGTAACTCTAGAGATTCTATTTCCTTGTCGAGCGAAGAGATTTGAGCCATAGTAGTATTGATTCCTAAATATCTACACAAAAAAGTTGTCAATAGGGTGTTGTTAGAGAAAAATCATTGACCAAAGTCAAAATATCTTTCTTAAGTAGCATTGACATCCAACTAATAGTAGTTTTCCCTTACTGGCTGCAAAACTAACATCCACTGAGAATAACTGACAACTCAGTAAATCAGGTGTCAGTTTCTTTCAGCCTCCACCCCGCTTGGTTGCTAGCATAATCATCCTAGATTGGCCGTTTTTGCCGACAAGGTATTTGAATAATCAACTCTGTCCCTCTTCCCGGTTCAGAAACGCACTCTATCATCCCTTGATGTTTATCGACGATAATTTGATAAGTGATGGATAATCCTAACCCCGTACCTTGCCCCACTGGTTTAGTAGTAAAGAACGGATCAAATATTTTAGGTTTGATACTATCTTCTATACCTACACCATAATCCTTAATACTAATGGCGACCAAATCAGGATTGACTACTTGGGTACGAATCGCGATCGCGCTAGAATTATCCTTAATCTCCTCGGTTGTTCTTTCCTGATTTCGCTTCTCTGTCGCATCAATCGCATTATTCAAGATATTCATCAATGCCTGATTAAGTTGACCTGCATAACATTCAACTTTTGGTAAGTTACCATAATCTTTGATAATTTCAATTGCAGGCTGACCAGGTTTTGCTTGCAGACGACTCTGTAAAATCAATAATGTACTTTCAATTCCCTCATGAATGTTGACTGGTTTCATGTCAGCCTCATCTAACCGAGAGAAGTTACGCAACGTCAGCACAATTTCTCGGATGCGTTGTGTCCCAATTTTCATAGAAGATAAAATCTTCGGTATGTCTTTTTTAATAAACTCTATATCGACATCTTCTAAAAATTCTGCAACCTCCGGTGCCGTATCAGGATATGTATCTTGATAAATGCTAATTAAAGTTAGTAAATCTTGGCTGTAACCGTCTATATGACCTAAATTACCATGAATAAAATTCACTGGATTATTAATTTCGTGAGCAATCCCCGCTACCATTTGACCCAAACTAGACATTTTCTCCGTTTGAATGAGTTGGGTTTGAGTAACTTTTAATTCTTTTAGAGTCTGGTTTAATTGGATATTTTTATCTTTTAATTCCCTAGTTCTTACCTGGATTTTTTCTTCTAAATCTGCATAAAAATGGGCATTTTCGATAGATATAGCAGCTTGAGACGAGAGAATTTTTAATATCTGTATCCTATTAGGAGTAAAAGCCCCTAACGTTAAGTTATTTTCTAAGTAAAGTAAACCGATTAATTTACCCTGATTTACTATAGAAGTACACATCAGTGACTTAATTCGATTCTTATTAATGTAAGGATCTAGTACAAAATTACCTTCATTACAAGCATTGCTAAGAACCACATCTTTTTTCGTTCTGGCTACATAATTAATGATAGATAAAGGCAATAGCTGATGATTATCTACTGGTATTGATTGACCAACAGTCAAATTTTTGGTGTCTACACAAGCCTGAGCCTCAATAAATAACTTACCATCTTTCTCTAAAATTAAAATACCAGTTTGCGCCCCGGCATTTTCAATAACAATCGTCATTAACTTCTCTAGGAGATTATCTAATAAAATGACTTCTGATAATGCTTGCGATGCTTTAATTACCGTAATTAAGTCTAATTCACTAGCTTTCGCACTGCCTGTAGAAGCGGTAATATTATTTCTGGTAAATCCTACTTGATGTTGTGTAGAGACTCTAGCAATCAATTCTGAGTGCTTCAATTCCAAATCTCTAACTTTAGCAGTTGCACCCCAATGACGATAACCATAGTGTGCTTTTGTCATATATAAAGAAGCAAATTCATTTCTCCCTAAACTCAGATAAAACTCTGCGGCGCGTTCATAAGCTAAGGCTTCTTCCTGACTATAGCCAGAATTACTTGCACCCCTAACTGCACAATCATAGTATTCCATCGCCGTTAGAGTTTCGCCTAAAACTCTTGCTCTTTCTGCCGCTACTAGTTCATACTTATGCTGATGATTCACAGGCGCGTGATTTGCCCAAAATGCCAGTTGTTGCTGATTAGCATCTACTTTTTCTATCACAGATTGTAAATTATATTCACTCTTGATATCTGCTGGTAAATTTGGATCTAAATAAACAGCAAGTAGTGCTAGGGAATAGTAAAATTTATATTCTACCAAATATACAGTCCCACCAACAGCCACTTCATATTCCTGAGCTATTTGAGCATTTTCAATAGAATTAAGGTAATCTCCAAACAAATAACTCAAAATACTTTTAGAAAGATAAGCATAGAAAATGGCTGTAATATTACCGGACATTTTCAGCATAATCGATTGATTAAAGCTTTCACCTTCTAAGTAGTGCTTGTTATCTACACCCTGCATTAACTCAACTATCATTTCCTTTAATATTAATAAGCAGAAAGAAAAATGATCTTGTTTTATTTTGTGTGATAATTTAATATAATTTTCTAGTAATTGTTCAACTATTTCTAATTTTTCACCCGCTAGAAAAGGATGCCAGCAAGCCAACATACCGTTATAACCAACATACTCAATATCGCCTGTTTCTAAACCACTTTCTACACCTTCTCGAAGTGGTTCTATAGTTATCTGAATATGTTCTTTCCAATGTCTCACAAAAATATTAAACAGAGCGTATACTTTAGCTTTAATTTCTTTGGCATTGAACTTTTCTAAAATCTGCAATGATAATTTACCAAATCTGTATCCTGATTCGATATCTTGCAGAGGGCCACATAAAATTAACCCGTAAAAACCATAGGCATAAGCTGCAAAAGATGAATTGCCATACTGCACACATAAATCAACCATTGTAAAAGCAATTAGCGGTAAAAGTGCAGGATCTGCTAAATAAGCAGGTGGCATTGCTGTCATAAGTATCCGCATAGCAGCTAGTTTATCAGGATCAGTCATGACTGGGAGATTTGCTAAGTCCTCAATAGTTAAATCTGCTGGGGGAGTTTGAGACAAACACACACCCAACATCTGGAGAACTTGCAAATCTAAATCTAACGCTTCCCTCATCCTATTTTGGGCAACATAAAATTTAATTTTCTTCTCATAGACTCTGACTGTATCTAAAAGATTCTTACTATTGCTAATTACTAAATTAAATAATGGCTCTGCTTGTTCAAAATTCGTGTTTAAATATTCCGACTCGATGGTTTCCACATGAAGACTTAAAGTTAATTGATAATGATTTTGCCAAGCATCATCCGCTAGGAAGATAAGACCTTGATGAAAAAATTTCACAGCAGATTCATAAGCAGTAGAATCCTTAGCTTTACATCCAGCCATTAGATTGAATTTAGCTAGCTGATATCTTTCTTGAGTCTCTGTGATTAATTCGGCAGCTATATTTAAATGATTAACAATATCAAAGATTTTCTCTTCTAAACTATCCTCTTCTATGTTCTTGAAAAGCATTCGACCAATATTTAAATGAATCGCTTTTTTATCCTCATCAGGAATTAAGGCATAGGCTGCTTGTTGCACGCGATCGTGAAGAAATTTATAATCAATCACAAACGCATCAACATCTTCTAATAGTTGTGGTAGTTTGTAACTATCACTTAAGGGTACAATTAAACTTGCTTGTAAGGCTTCCCAAAGTTCTGATGCTGATTGAGTCGGCGATTTTTCCTGCACATAAGCCAGCATATTTAAATTAAATCGATTACCAATACAGGCTGCTAATTTTAAAATATCCTGTGTACTGTCTTGGAGTTTTTGAATTTTACCAACCATCAATTCAACAACATTATCAGTAATACCTAAAGACTGAATCTGCTGAATTTTCCATTGCCATTGGTTAGCAATAAAATCAAACTTAATTAGATTCTCATGATGGATAAATTTAATTAACTGATTGATAAAGAAAGGATTACCAGCAGTTTTCTTATAAATGAGTTCTGCTAAATCTTTAGCTGCTTCCAGTTCACATTTTAGTGTTTCATGAATTAATACTTGAACATCAGTAATTTTTAAGGGGTGACATTTAATGGTCTGGATATTAACATTGTTTTTAGAAATTTCCTGTAAAGTCAACATTAATGAATGATGAGCATTAACTTCATTATCTCGATATGCACCAATAATTAATAAATATTGAATATCTGGGTCTGTGGCTAATAGTTGAATGAGTTTGAGAGAGGCTAAATCTGACCATTGTAAATCATCTAAAAATAAAACTAACGGATGCTCTTTTTGAGCAAAAACATTGATAAATCTTTGAAAAAGCAAGTTAAAACGATTTTGTGCTTCTGCTGAAGCTAATTGTGTAACTTCTGGTTGTTTACCAATAATTAGTTCTAATTCGGGAATAACATCAATAACGACTTGGGCATTATTTCCTAATGCTTCTAGAAGTTTCTCTTTCCAATCGGCTAGTTGAGTTTCACTCTCTGCTAGTAATTGCTGGATTAACTCTTGAAATGCTTGAATCAGTGAAGCATAGGGAATATTACGCTGAAATTGTTCAAATTTACCACTGATAAAATAACCACGATTTTTGATAATAGGCTTATGGATTTCATTCACCAATGCTGATTTACCAATACCTGAATAACCAGCAACTAGTATTAATTCCTTACTACCTTGATTAATGTTGTCAAAAGCAGTCATTAAAATATTTATTTCTGCTTCTCTACCATAAAGTTTTTCTGGAATATGTAATTGACTTGACTGATCATATTGACCAATATCAAAATCAGATATACAACCATCTTGTTGAAATTCATAAAGACATTTTTTCAAATCTGCTTGAATTCCAAAAGCACTTTGATATCTTTCCTCAGCAGTTTTGCTGAGTAATTTCATAATCATCGCAGAAATTACGGCAGGAATTTCGGGAGCTAATTGATTTACAGGTGGCGGCTGTTTAGCAATATGATGATGCACTAATTCCATAGGATCAATGACATTAAAAGGTAACTGCCCCGTCAGCATTTCATAAAAAGTTACACCTAAAGAATAAAAATCTGTGCGGTAGTCAACTGACCGATTCATTCTTCCTGTTTGCTCTGGAGACATATAAGCTAAAGTCCCCTCCAGCAAATCAAGGTTATTGAGTTGGGGTTTTTCTTGCGATAATAGAGACGAAATAGAGAAGTCTATAATTTTAATTATCTGAGTTTCTTGATTGAGAATAATATTCTGTGGCTTAATATCTTTATGAATAATGTATTGCTGATGCAGTTCACCTAAAGCTTGAGTAATTTGAATCCCGATGCTAATAAATTCTAATAGACTGATTTTCCGATTTTGAATTATTTTGTGGAGCGAGATGCCATCAAAGTTCTCTAAAATAATAGCAAATCCATTACGATATTTTTCCAGTCCATGAGTGTGAATAACTCCTTGTATGTCTAAGTTTTTGATTAATTCATACTCATGTTTGAGTGCTGCTATATCTTTAAGTTCTGGGTATTCTGTCTTTAAAAGTTTAATAATTACTATCTGACCATCTTGATTTCTTCTTGCCCGGTAAACGGCTGTTTTGTAGCATCATCAATTAACTCTATAATTTGATAGTTAGGTAATCGTATCATAGTAAATGTTTGTTACCCAGAAGTTTTTTCAAGTAATAGTAGAGTAAGAATGTATTTTCAAAATAAAAAATACATTTTCAAAGTCAGCATATAAACCAACGTTGAAAATGTATTGATTCTAACTCATAGATAAATTTGCTCACACCCAATTCATACTGAATTATTGGCAAATAATAAACTTCAGTCAATGACAAATTAACTGACATTTAAATCCAGTCATCCCATTCGCCAATAATTTGTTTACTGTATTTAATTTGGAACCATTGTTGGAGAATGGCGCGTGTGGCTTGCATTGCAGACATGACTGTAGCTTCTACACAACCAGAGTTGTAACCGTTGTTAATCCAGTCACCAGCTAAATAAAGGTTTTTGAACCCAGATTCATCAGTTTTGAGACGATATTTTGTACTACCAGGAACAGAAAGTACATAGCGTTCTGAGGGATCGATGTTGACTCGCCAATATTGAGCTTGAAAACGTTCTACTCCTTGACGGTTTTGAAAGTCTACAAGTAAGTCCCAATTTAAACCTTGAGGATTTTTAGGCTGGGTAGCATCAGGCCAAAGATGCCCAATATAATTGTTGAGGAAATTAATTGCTTGTTCCTCAACTTTCTTTTTTACTTGAGTAGGAAAATCATATTCTGTTTGGGGAGGAATTCCAGGATCAGCAATGACACCAGTAAAATAGGCCAAATTATAAGGGTAATATTCCGCCGGCCAATTTTCTCGTTCTAACAACTCACTCATATCTGCATAGACATCGAGTGGTTCAACATAGGCTCCCAGCACTGGGCTAGATTTTTGCCATCCTAGTTGGGATAAAGTAGATTTAAGCCAAATCTGTCCGCCTTGGGTGGTGACTGTTTTAACTTGAGTTAACATATCACACCATTTTTGATGAACTGGATTCTTTTTAGCGTTGACTAGTTCACTACAAATTGAGGGTAAGGCGGCTAGAGGAATTCCTAACAGCACGATATCAAAATCATTCCCTTGTTTGAGGGTGATTTCTTCTACGTTTTCCCAAGGTGTCCAATATGATTCTAGGTTAATAGCTTGTGCTTGGAGTTTTTCAGCTTCTGCATCAACAATTTGATGATAAAGAGGTTCACTAGGCCAGCAAAGAATATCTTTCACTTTAATTAGTGGTTGATATTCTTGATCTGAGTTTTTGAGAGTTACTTGACGAGATACTGTAATACTGGCGATGCTTTGCTGCGTTTCATTTAAATGCAATTGTTTGACGACATGGAAGAATTGGAATTTCACTCCGCGACGTTTTAATACTTCATAAAGTGGAGTAATAACTACATCCGCCATTCCTGATTGCATCTTCCACATGATCGCACCGTTGTAGCGGAACAAAATGGTAGTCAGAATACGGATAGCTGTTCCGGCTGCTAGTTGTGGTTGATTTGTATTTCCTTCAGGAAATCCATACACTAAATCGTATAAAACACGAATAAATGTTGATTTGATGCTTGATTCTCTAGCTCCATGCTTTTTAAGCCAGTCTCCATAGTGATACTCATCTAATTTGTTGAGGGAAGAAAAGTGAAGTATTTCGTCAACAAATAAACCGCGAATGTTGGCTAATGCTAGATCAATCAGTGTTAATCGCCAAGAAATATCAGGATTATAATAAATTTTTGCATCTATTTGATGTTGGATAAGTTGTTGAAAACGGTTTATTAGTTTGAGAATTAATTGGTGATGTTCATATCTATGAGTCTTGGTATTTTTAGGTAGTGATTGAATGAGGTTGTGAGCAATTTTTAAGAAGACTGTTTCAGAGGTTAAGTCTATGTCTTGCAAAAGATTGCCAATGTTTTGTTTGATGCTATCTAGCCATCCTCCCCAATGACTTGGTTGTTGAATAAATAACTGTATTAACTGACTAGGAACTTGTAAGAAGCTAGAATCTGATAAGAATTCTATGATCTCTTTGCCCAGTAACATTTGTTTAGCCAAGAAGCTTGAGGAATTTTTACTCGACTTGGATTGGTGATAATCATCTATGTGTGCATAAGTCTGAATGACAAATTTAATAATTGTGCAGATATGTTCCCCAAGGGAAGATATTCCTCCACCTTCCCAGGGGACTAAAGAATTAGTGGGAAAATCAAAAGGCAGAGTGACCCATTTGTGATTGATATATTCTTCTAGAACGATGAGACTGTGGGGCTTGAATGCGTCTTCGATGGTGCTGAAAGGCCCGTTACCGCCGAGTTCGTCGTAACATTGCTTGAGTAGACGAAAGGCATTTTCGTAGAATCCAAAAAAAATGTGCAGTCCGTGTTCTTCAATGCGGTAGTCTGGCTCATAATTAGGTGCGTGGGGTTTGATATTGCGTCCGGTGGCACATTTACCCCCTAAACGCCAACCCGTTTGATAGATAGTAATGTCGTAGAGGTTTTCCCATCCTGGTTGACTGGTTAATTCGTAGGCGGTGGTTAAGGATGCCATTCCACCGCCTAAGATAGCAATCTTTTTTGGTTGAAAGGTGTTGGACATAGTTTTTTCCTTTGTTGGGGGACTGGGGATTGGGGATTGGGGACTGGGGATTGGGGACTGGGGACTGGGGACTGGGGACTGGGGACTGGGGATTGGGGACTGGGATTGGGGACTGGTGACTGGGGACTGGGGACTGGGGATTGGGGACTGGTGACTGGGGATTGGGGACTGGTGACTGGGGACTGGAAGTTTTACTCAGCACTCAGCACTCAGCACTCATCACTCATCACTATTTCTGTTGTGCTTGCCAGACGGCTTTTCCGTCTTTGAGGGTGAAGTCAAAATGTAGGACAAATCCGAGTTTGACGGGGATGTTGATGGATTCGCTACCTGGGGAATAACCTTTGTGTAAGCCTAAGTCTTGGACGACTGGTTGGCTGGCAAAGTTATTGATTTTGAGTTGGAATTGGTCGCCAAAGTTGTTGAAACCAAAGAGTTTTCCACCGTAGAAGGTCTGTAGCTGCATGGGGGATTCGATGAGGGCTTGGTAGCAGGCTTTTTTGCTGTTTTCTACGTCGCGGATTTGTTTGAGGGTGACGAGAGGGACGATTTTTTCGATCAGATATTCAAGGAGATTGAAGGGTAACTGTAGACCAGGAAGGACTATTTCGTTATTCTCGAATAGTATATTGGCGATCGCCTTTGCTGCATCTGTGAAGTTATCCCATGTTTTGAGGTTTTGGTGCTGTTCTCCTGTACCAATGCGGCGTACTTCCAAGAGGCGCGCATCTATTGATTGGCTATTAGGACTAAATTCTTTAAATACTAAGGTGTCTACGGTGAATAAGTCTGGTTCTTGATTTAAATCAGGAATCTGAAATACACCAAGCTGTTTAAAGAAGCCGTAGACTTCTCTTCCAGAAACGAGAATTGGCGAATTATTTACATACAAATAAGGCATGAACCAAGCTAGACGTTCGGCAATGAATAAGGGGCCGACTTTTTTACCTACCACTGTCAACATCCAAAAGATGGCTTCTTCTTCATGCACAGTTCCTTTTTCATAGTCGGGGGGATAGATGGAACTTAAGGAGTCTATCTTGTTGAACGTCAAGATTAAATAATTCATGGCGGGGCGATATTCGATTTCCCCGTTGTTGGGATCGTTGAGATATTTATCACATATCTCTTGCAGTTTTGCCATTGAACCTTCCACGACAAAGCCATACATTTTTGTACCTTTGATTTCGTAGGGTTGGTTAAAGGCTTGTCCGTCGGCTCGTTCTATATATTTAGGGAAAGATGATTTATTACCACTGTCACAAAAGTAATTTTTCCAAAAACTATTCATATCTTGTTCCATGTTTTTGCCTTTTGTGGCTAAATCTTGGAACAGTTGGACAGGTGTTTGCTGAACTTGAGTCAAATAATTTGTGAATTTGTGTGGTGATTGAATGAGAGTAGTGAATTCACTAATAGCCCCTAAAGCTGCATGGTAACTAGTTTCTATCGTCTGCAAAGGATTGTGAGTGTTCATACTGTGTTTGTTATTAGACGGGTGACATTTGCATTACTGGATCATGCGGCTTATGCTTACGGGTATATAAAAATATTAGATACCTGTAAGTTTCTGTACCATTGTGTCAAAGGAGTTGTAATTTGTCCTTATGTAAAGGCAAATTTTTTTTACGAGATGTATTTTTAGCTTCACCACATGAATAACTAGTAACAAAATTTACACTATTGTTAATCAAGCGCAAACTCCGTAATATGTATAAAAATTACTCAAGAAACATTGTATTGTTGACCCTCCGAATTTTAGATTTTGGATTTTGGATTTTGGATTATTAGGGGTACAATCCCCACCCCTAGTGGGTGGAAAAATCTGAAAGACGCTCCTGCGTCGCTAACGCTGCGAAGACGGCAAATCTAAAATCCAAGATTGATTGACTCATAAACGAAAAGTCTAGGTTTATTTTGAGTTTTGAATTTTGAATTCAGAGCGCAGCAACGTGACGGACAATAATGGAGTGTTATTTCTAGTTTGAGGAGTAAGCTTGCTATGTTACGTCTTTTGTCAACCGCTTGTACACAGCGAAGATTATGGAATATTGCTTGTGTGGTCTTTTTTAGCGTGAGCAGTATTTTTCTATTTCCTGCGGCTACTTGGGCTAACTCTTCCGGCTTGGGAGTTCATTTAGGTCATCTGAGTGCGTGTCCGTTGACAGATAACTGTGTGGTCAGTCAAGATGCTGATGCTAAACACGCCATTGATCCCATTGCTTATCATGTAGACCGTGATACAGCACGTAAAACCTTACTGAAAGTCCTTACAGTTGTTCCCCGCACAGAGGTTTTAGAAGAGAAAGAAAATTACATCTATGCAATTTCTAAAAGCCGCATTTTCAAATTTGTTGATGATGTGGAATTTTATTTCCCTCCCAATGAGTCAGTCATTCATATACGTTCTGCTTCACGGGTAGGAGAATCGGATTTGGGTGTCAACCGCAGACGTTTAGAACAAATTCGTTTGGCGTTGCGTGATTTAAACGTTTAATCAAGAAGGAAACTTGACATTTCGAGGTTCAAGGTCACAGTAACCTCTACGTTCTCCAGGTTGGTCTTTACGCCACAGTAAAGCACTAAGATGTTGACGCGGAACATCTGCGTTAACGTCTAATCCTAAGCGGGATGTTTGATCACGGTGGTTTTGCTCTGCACCAGTTTTTTGTGAGTCTTTGAGAGTTTGAGCAATTTGCTGTTCTATAAATAGAATCTCGGATTCATCTGTATCAAAGCAATTCTGCGCTAAGGTCAGGAGTGTAGGCTTAAAAGTTTCCAACCCGTTTGCTGTTGTTTTTAGAGTTTCTGGTTTAGTTTCATAGCTTAAACGCAAAGCTGTAACATGATTGGGGACACCACCTTCAGCAAAGGCGAACTGCTCTCCGTTTGGTAAGGGTTTACGCTTTGGTGGTTCAGGTGCGGGAAGATTGCGTCCCAACATTAATTTAAAGGTGTGAATGGAGAGATTTGGCTGATTTTCCTGTGAGTTTGTCATTTTCAATTCATATTCACGAGCTAGACCCCATAATTGTGGTTTTGCGGCTGTGTCTATATCCGATTGACGAATAAATTGCCAAGCATTCAGTGATATTCCTGTTGGATGATGAGATAACTGCTCAAATTCCTGTACTACTGAACGGGGGTAGTAAAGTTTGCTTTCTTGATGGTGTAGTCGGAGTTGCACCAAATTAATGAAAGATTCGCTGTTAGGAGCAGTAGGGTAGGGTTTAGCAGCAAACTTTATCACCCCAATAGCTGTAACAATTTTTTGATTGTAATCCTCTGCCTCATCAGGCGATCGCAAAGATTGTTTATTCCACGATGGAAAAACACTCACTAGAGTTCCGTCCTCAAGCACAATTTGTGACTTTACATACATCCCTTGAAAATCAGGAATTCCCGTAAATCTGGGGTCTGGTTTCCAAGCTTTTGAGGTGTAACGTCCAATGAGTTTGACTTTTTGACCATTGAAACGAATTAAATCAGCACGTTTTTTGACAATTTCCAACTTGTTGGCAGGAGATTTTGAATTACTCAACTGTGGTACTTGGCTTTGGGTAGGTTCAACTTCTGCAAATATACTGAAAATAGTAGAGATAGTTAGTCCCAAAATAATGGCAATAAAACGTAATAACATCGTAATTTTTTGCCAAAATCCTAACATAGCTCTATGTAAAAAAGTAATAAAACTCCCTATCTATCTCCCCACATACCTCCGTGACACTTGGTGTGGAAATTCCCCTCAACTGCAAGAGCCTACACACTCTTTTTTTGATACGATAAAAACTCTGACTTGAAAGTGCTGAGTGATGAGTGCTGAGTGGTTAGTGCTGTTAGCAGTAGCGGGGCGTTTAGTTGGTGCTGAGTAAAAATTCCAAATTCCAATCCCCAGTCCCCAATCCCCAGTCCCCAATCCCTCTTTCACGCTTGATTGTGAGATTTTCTCGTGATTAACTGACTTGTAACATAAACCATTGACATATGAGCAAAGGAACGCTGTTTGATAAAGTTTGGGACTTACATACCGTTGGTAAACTTCCTTCGGGTCTGACACAATTATTTATTGGACTACACCTAATTCATGAAGTTACCAGTCCCCAAGCCTTTGCGATGTTACGGGAAAGAGGTCTAAAGGTTTTATTGCCCAACCGGACTGTCGCTACAGTAGATCATATTGTACCTACAGATAATCAAGCCCGTCCTTTTGGCGATCGCATGGCGGAAGAAATGATCCAGGCGTTGGAAAACAACTGTCAGGAAAATGGGATTACTTTTTATAATATTGGCTCTGGCAATCAAGGCATAGTCCACGTTATCGCCCCAGAATTGGGACTCACTCAGCCAGGAATGACCATCGCCTGTGGAGATAGTCACACTTCTAGTCATGGTGCATTTGGTGCGATCGCTTTTGGTATCGGTACAAGTCAAGTCCGCGACGTTCTCGCCTCCCAAACTCTAGCATTATCTAAACTCAAAGTCCGCCGCATAGAAGTAAATGGCACACTTAACCCTGGTGTCTACGCTAAAGACGTAATTTTACACATTATTCGCACCTTGGGTGTGAAAGGTGGCGTAGGTTATGCCTATGAATACGCAGGTACTACCTTTGAGCAGATGAGTATGGAAGAGAGAATGACAGTCTGCAATATGGCCATTGAAGGTGGTGCAAGATGCGGTTATGTCAATCCTGATCAAGTCACTTATGATTATCTCAAAGGTAGAGACTTTGCTCCCCAAGGTGCTGACTGGGATCAAGCTGTGGCTTGGTGGGAATCCATTAAAAGTGATGCTGATGCAGAATATGATGACGTGGTAGTCTTCAACGCCGCAGATATTCCCCCGACAGTAACTTGGGGAATCACCCCCGGACAAGGTATTGGCGTAGATCAATTTATTCCCAAACCCGAAGAATTAGCCGAAGAAGACCGCTTTGTTGCGGAAGAAGCCTATCGTTACATGGATTTATATCCCGGTCAACCAATTAAGGGAACTAAAATTGATGTCTGCTTCATTGGTAGCTGCACCAATGGTAGGATTAGCGACTTGAGAGAAGCCGCCAAAATTGCCCAAGGTCGCCGTGTAGCTGAGGGAATTAAAGCTTTTGTCGTTCCAGGTTCAGAAAGAGTCAAACAAGCCGCCGAAGCCGAAGGATTAGACAAAATCTTCCAAGAAGCCGGTTTTGAGTGGCGTGAACCAGGTTGTTCGATGTGTTTAGCCATGAACCCCGATAAATTAGAAGGAAGACAAATCAGTGCTTCTTCCTCCAACCGCAACTTTAAAGGTCGCCAAGGTTCAGCCTCTGGGCGTACATTGTTAATGAGTCCTGCAATGGTAGCAACGGCGGCGATTAAAGGCGAAGTCGCTGATGTCAGAGAACTTTTAGGAGTGTAAGGGTGTAAGGGTGTAAGGGTGTAGGGGTGTAGGGGTGTAGGGGAAGAAATAACTTTTCCCTCATTAATCCCCAATCCCCAGTCCCCAGTCCCCAGTCCCCAGTCCCTAATCCCCAGTCCCCAATCCCCATCCTCAAATTTTGAATTTTGAATTTTGAATTTTGAATTGATATGGTAAGCGAAGTTAAACAAGTTTCTGGTCGTGGTATACCTTTAGTCGGTGATGATATCGATACAGACCGCATTATTCCCGCGCGGTTTTTGAAGGCGATTACCTTTGATGGTTTGGGTGAAGCCGCTTTTATTGACGATCGCACTGCTTTAAATGGTCAACATCCCTTTGATCAACCCCAATATCAAGGCGCGAATATATTAATTGTTAACCGTAACTTTGGCTGTGGTTCATCACGGGAACACGCACCCCAAGCTCTATCTAAATGGGGAATTCAAGCCTTAATTGGCGAAAGTTTTGCGGAGATTTTCTTTGGTAATTGTGTGGCGATCGGTATACCCTGTTTGATAGCTGATGCAGCCACTGTAAAACAATTGCAAGAATTAGTTACTGCTAATCCCCAAGCTGCTGTAACAGTAGATTTGGAAAATTTACAGGTGCAAGTAGGGGACTTTACCGCCGCGATTACCATGAGTGAAGGGACAAGAACCGCCTTCGTTTCCGGTGCTTGGGATGCTTGCGGTCAGTTAGTCGCCAATACTGAACAAATTCGGGCTGCTGCTGCTAAGTTACCTTACGTGGGTTGGGGTAAATTAGCTGCAAGTTAATACACCTGTTGCATCTGTAGCGGCATGATAATTTCTGATAGGGTGGGTATTGTTTGACAGTAGGTCAAATTTTGACTTTTACTTGGTCGGCAATGCCCACCCTAAACTAATTGAAAATAGTGTGGCAAGTTAAGCAGAATATTAGCTTGGGTGATATTTCTTGGTTTGTAGACTGTAACAAACAAAATCGAACTACTTGGTATAAATTCCTAGAAATTGAGTGATTCGAGCAACTGCCTGATAAGAAAATCATACGGCATTGTGAGGATGATTGTCTTTCTTGGTTGGTATTGCTATGATGGGAGAATATTAGTCTATACCTCAAGACAGTTGACAAAAAGCAATCTCATTCAAGTCAAGTTTTAATAAAGAAAATTAACATAACTCAATTTTTTGCTTGAAAGCGATCGCCAAATATAGTTCATCCAGTCACAGGTAGACTTACTGAAAACTTATGTGGTGTAGTGCGTAAGTTTTGCCAGAATAATTCACATTAAACATACATTTTATAGACAATTTACATAACAAATAAACACTAAATCTTTACCGATATTGAGAAAAAATTGTTGTTCTATAACCAAACTATTGGGAACACTAAAATAAGTCAGACTAATTACATTAATATCTATGAGCCAGAAATGTCCTATCTCCAAAACTTGTGCCTGTCGCAATGTTAAACATTGCCAGACTGCGGAAGCAGGTAGGCTTTTCCTTTGGTTTCCTATGCCGCATACTCTGACAAAAGTTACTGCATATTTAAAGAAGTTCGCTCTCAAGTATGATGCTATGAGTGAGCGGCCTGGTTTAAGTTTAGATTGTCAGCCTGGACAGGCTCAAGAAATTGCTCGAAATCTAGCTCAATTTCTCGCACCTAGAGAGTTAAAAGAAACGCAAGTTCTATTTATTCGGGGTGCAATTCAACCACAACTGCATGATTTTAGTGATATCGCCTCATTACAACGCTTTATTAAATTTAGCCAGTCAGATTGGCTAGTAGAAATGCTTTCTCAGCAGAGAGTTGTGAGTCACTTCCAACCAATCGTTTCTATCCAAGATACATCTAAAATTTATGGTTATGAATCCCTGTTGCGGGGGTTAGATCAAGCAGGTAACTTAGTCATGCCAACTCCCATGTTCGAGTTAGCACATGAATCGGGATTGTTACCCCAAATTGATCACCTTGGTCGTCTCAACGCCATTCATCAATTTAGCAATTATCAAGTAGAAGGACACCTGTTTATTAACTTCGCGCCAACTGCACTTTATGATCCAATTTTTTGTTTACGCTCTACAGTAGAGGCGATTGATGAAGCTGGTATTGACCATGAGCGAATTGTTTTTGAAGTTGTAGAATCAGATAATCCTCAAGATTTAGATCATCTCAAATCTATCCTCAAATACTATCGTGATGCAGGATTTTCTGTGGCTTTGGATGATTTGGGTTCTGGTTATTCTGGTTTAAACTTGCTGCATCAATTACGCCCTGACTTTATCAAATTAGATATGGGCTTAATTCGGGAAGTGCATCAAGACTTATACAAAGCTTCAATCACAGAGAAATTGCTAGAAATCGCTCAACAATTAAAGATTCAGACTGTAGCTGAGGGCATTGAGTGTATTGAAGAATTAACTTGGCTCAAAGAAAGAGGTGCAACCTTTGCTCAAGGTTATTTAATCGCCCAACCTCATGCTACGCCCATCCTGAAAACGCCTCAATTTCAAGAAATTTACTTAAATGCAAAACCTGCATCATCAGAACCCATTGAGCAATCTGTGCAACATCAAAGTGAGTCGGAACGCATTGTTGCGGCTGTGACACAACGTATTCGTCAATCATTAGAACTCAATGATATTTTACAAGCCACTGCCGATGAGGTGCGGCAGCTGTTTGCGGTAGATAGGGTAGTCATCTATCAGTTTGTTGAGGACTGGAGTGGGTTTGTAGCTGTGGAATCTTTAGCCCCAGGATGCCAATCAATATTGGGATTTCATGTCATGGATACCTGCTTTCAATCAACTCGTGCTGCTTACTACCAACAGGGAAATACACGGGCAGTAGAAAACATTGCAACTGCCGGATTATCACCTTGTCATGTGGAATTGCTCCAGAGTTTACAAATTAAAGCCAACTTAGTTGTACCTATCTTGCAGAAAGAACGTTTGTGGGGATTACTAATTGCTCATCAATGTACTCATACAAGAGAGTGGCAACAATCGGAAATTAACCTATTTAATCAACTAGCAACCCAAGCCGCGATCGCCATTTATCAATCGGAACTTTACCACAAATTACAACAAGCCAACCAAGAATTACAACGTCTAGCGGCTTCCGATGGGCTGACGCAAGTCGCAAATCGCCGTTCCTTTGATGACACACTCAACGCCGCATGGCAAACATTAGCAAAAGAACAAGCCTCATTATCTTTGATTTTGTGTGATGTTGATTGTTTTAAGCTGTATAACGATACCTATGGACATCTAGCTGGTGATGATGTTCTAAGACAAGTTGCCATAGCCATCTCACAAGCTGTCAGTCCGGCTGATTTGGTGGCGCGGTACGGCGGAGAAGAATTTGCGGTGATCCTACCAAATACAACAGCCCCAAGTGCGATCGCTATTGCCCAAAAGATTCAAGCGAATATCAGTGCTTTGCAATTGCGACATTCTCAATCCCACGTTCATCAATTCATCACCCTCAGTCTGGGAGTAGCAACCATCATTCCTCAACAAGATTCATCTCCAGCCGTCTTAATTGCTACCGCCGACCGAGGACTCTATAGCGCAAAGGCAAAAGGCAGAAATTGTGTAGTGCAAATTAACTGTGAAGGATGTTAAGAATGGATATTGGGAATGGGGCATTGGGCATTGGGCATTGGGAAAAATCTACCTTGTCTCCCCATTCCCCATTCCCCATTCCCTATTCCCTATTCCCTATTCCCTATTCCCTACAAATTACCAAGAATGTAATGCCCGTAATTGCGGAGTTTTCTTGAGTTGATGGGTTTGCATTCTGGTTAATACGTCGTCTAAAATTTCCACTGCTTCAACGATATATGCACCTTTATTGAGCATCACACATTCTGCTCGTTCTGCCATTGCGGCATCGGTCATTTCTGCCCGTGATGGCATACCATTTTTCACAAGGTTTTCTAACACTTGGGTAGCCCAAATCACTGGGACATGGGCGGCTTCACACAACCAGAGAATTTCTTCTTGAATTTCTGCGAGGCGTTGATAGCCAATTTCTACAGCTAAGTCTCCTCTGGCAATCATAATACCGAAGGGTTGTTTGCCGGCTGCTTGTACTATTAATTCTGGTAGATTAGTAACCGCTAGGGGTGTTTCTATCTTGGCAACGATCGCCGGAATTTGCTCTGGATTGGGTATTCTGTCTGCTAGTTCTTGTTGTAAAACCTCGATATCTGCTGGTTTTTGAACAAAAGAATAGCCGATAATATCAATATTATCGGCGTGAGCAGCAATAAAATCTAAATCTTGTCTATCTTTATCAGTTAATGGACTGAGATTTAAATCTGTGTAAGGAAAGTTAATCCCTTTATCGGGGTGGAGTTTTTCGCCTTTGGGGCGAGTGTGGGTAATTCGCAACCATAGACCTTCCGGTGCGATCGCTTCCACCACCGCACCTATATGACCATCATCAATCCAGACTTCAGCCCCAATTTCCAAGCTATCTAAGACTTGTGGTAAGGTGCAGTTAGCTTGAAAGCAAGTTGAACTAATGGTGGTTGGTAAATCGCGGGTTAATAATAAAGATTCACCGCGATATATGCGTTGTTTCGCTTGGGGTGCAATTGCACATCCAATGCGGATTTTCGGGCCACTTAAATCCATCATGACTTGGCAAGTACGACCCATTTCTGCTTGTGCTAGGCGCACATGA
The DNA here is from genome assembly GCF_021596505.1 of Nostoc sp. CMAA1605. Classification (GTDB taxonomy): domain Bacteria; phylum Cyanobacteriota; class Cyanobacteriia; order Cyanobacteriales; family Nostocaceae; genus Trichormus. The sequence goes on from NZ_PJIZ01000084.1 coordinate 23,609, forward strand.
GTAATCATGGCTAACCATTCTTTCGGAGTATCATGGGCGCAATTAATCCGCACACAATTTGTGCCTTGATGGATGAGATCCCGCACTAACTCATAACTTCCGGCGGCTTCTGTAGGCAACGTCACCATGATTCTGACTCGGCGATGGTTGAGAGTTTTGCCAAATAACTCTTCGGTATTGTGTTTCAACAAGCGATCGCCTTCAAAAAACGCTTCTATGGGAGGATGACTATATGATGTTTCATGACAAACTGCTGCTAAAGTAGCAATCACGGCATCTAAATTAGGCATAACTCTCGCTTCTATTCTTCCCAAAGAAGACAAACCCCAAGGCATCAAGGCCGCTTGCAAGGGTCTTAAATCATGTCGCCGCAATGCTAAATAGTAAGAAAGGTTAATACTACTATCAATAAAAGCCGTTCGATGAATCCGCGATCGCCATTTTTGAAAAATTTCTTGCCCCTCTTGATAGACTGATTCCCGCAGTTGACGTAAAGTAGCTAGCAAAGTTTGCGGATTAGATAACTCTGCTGCTAAATATGGCTGCGATAAGTTACTAGATGACATACAGTGATACCTATTTATAAGAGTTGACGGCATTGATAACTATGTACAAATGCCGGACAGATGATTTGTATTCACAGGAATTTCCCCTTGGACTGTTAACACAGAACAGGAAGCATGATGTAATACATAATTGCTGACACTACCCAAAAAGAATTCCCTCAATCCACTCAAACCCCGACGACCTAAAACAATTAAATCAGCCTGAGAATTTCTGGCGACTTCACAAATAATGCGGCTTGGTTCGCCTAATTCTTGGGTGAAATCAGAGGTTATACCTTTAGCGATCGCCTGATTATTTAGTAGTGTTAAAAAATCTATTCCTTGTTGTTGTAAATGTTTCCATTGCCCCACATAATATTCCACGCCATGAGTTTGAGAAGTGCCGTAGGTGCCTTGTGTTTCCATTGCCGAAGCATTGAGATAATCATCATCAAAAGGTGAGATAACGTGTAACAACAATAATTCAGCATTGTTAGTTATAGCTAAAGTCAAGGCGTGTTCAAAAACCTGTTCACCCATTTCATTATTATTTAGTGCGACTAAGATTTTTTTGAACATAGTTGAAAGTCCTTGGTCAATAGTCAATAGTCAACAGTCAATAGTCAACAGTCATTACTCAGCACTCAGCACTCATTACTCATTACTCCCCCTGCTCCCTGCCCCCTGCCCCCCTGCCTACTTACCCTTCCTCTGCGGCAGCAATTTCTAACATCGTCTTGAGGACAGAATCAGGGTTGAGACTAATAGAATCAATGCCTAACTCTACTAAGAACCTGGCAAATTCTGGGTAATCGCTGGGTGCTTGACCGCATATACCGATTTTGCGTCCGTATTCTTTGACAGTGGCGATCGCTTTGGCTATCATTCGCTTAACTGCTTCGTCGCGTTCATCGAATAAATGGGCGACTAATTCGGAATCTCTATCTAGCCCTAATGTCAATTGTGTGAGGTCATTAGAACCAATAGAAAAACCATCAAAAACTTGAGCAAATTCGTCTGCTAACTGCACATTACTCGGTAGTTCGCACATGACGTAGACTTGCAAGCCGTTTTCTCCGCGTACCAAGCCATGTTTTTCCATCTCCGCTAACACCCTGCGTCCTTCGTTGGGGGTGCGACAGAAGGGAATCATTAAAATGACGTTGGTTAAACCCATGTCATCCCGTACCCGTTTCATGGCTTGACATTCGAGGGCGAAACCTTCGCGGTAACGAGGATCATAATAACGAGAAGCACCACGCCAGCCAATCATCGGGTTTTCTTCTATAGGTTCAAATTGTCTACCACCCAACAAATTGGCGTATTCGTTACTCTTGAAGTCAGAGAGACGAACAATTACAGGCTTGGGATAGAAAGCGGCGGCGATGGTTGCAATTCCCTGGGCGAGTTGATCGACGAAAAATTGGGTTTTGTCTTCGTACTGGGAGGTTAACTCAGCGATTTTATATTTCGCGAGTTCATCTTCTAACTCATCAAAATGAATCAAGGCTAGGGGATGGGCTTTGATGTGGTTGTTAATGATAAATTCCATCCGCGCTAATCCCACACCATCGTTAGGAATGTTAGTTAAACCAAAGGCTTCTTCGGGATTACCCAAATTCATCATAATTTGGGTATGGGTGCGGGGTAATTTCTCTAGAGGAATTTCTTGAATTTCGTAAGGTAACAACCCAGGATAGACTTTACCTGTTTCACCTTCAGCACAGCTAACGGTGATTTCTTGCCCAGTTTTAATTACAGTAGTGGCATTTCCACAACCCACAATCGCCGGAATCCCTAATTCTCTAGCAATAATCGCAGCGTGACAAGTTCTTCCACCAGAGTTAGTCACAATTGCACTAGCGCGTTTCATAATGGGTTCCCAATCGGGGTCAGTGCGGTTTGTTACCAACACTTCCCCAGCTTGGAACTGACCAATTTGATGGACATCGAGAATCACTCTGGCTTTACCTTGTCCAATCATTTCCCCGACACTACGACCAATTACCAAGGGTTTTGGTTGTTCTTCTGGTTTTCCTTGCAGGCGATAATTACGTAGTACGTTCTTGGTTTTCTGAGACTGCACTGTTTCTGGACGCGCTTGCACAATGAATAATTCCTCAGTCAAGCCGTCTTTAGCCCATTCAATATCCATTGGTGTATAAACACCACGCACTTGGGAATAGTGTTCCTCAATAATGCAAGCCCAGTTAGCTAGTTGTAAGATTTCTTCGTCATTTAGGGCGAAAATATTGCGTTCCGAAGGTGCAACAGAGACATTCTTAGTTAATTTTGAGCCGCCTAGATCATAGATCATTTTAATTTCTTTTGTACCCAGGCGTTTTTGAATAATAGAACGATATCCCTGTTGTAGAGTTGGTTTAAAAACTAAATATTCGTCGGGGTTCACCGCACCTTGGACGACGTTTTCACCTAGACCATAGGCGGCGGTAATTAAAGCTGCATCTTTAAAACCTGTTTCTGTGTCGATGGAGAACATTACACCAGAAGCAGCTAAGTCAGAACGCACCATTTTTTGGACACCAACCGACAAGGCAATATTAAAGTGGTCAAAACCTTTGATTTGACGGTAAGAAATGGCGCGATCAGTAAAGATAGAAGCAAAGCACTTATGACAAGATTCCAGAACAGCTTGCAAGCCGTGGACATTTAGATAGGTTTCTTGCTGACCTGCAAAGCTAGCATCCGGTAAATCTTCAGCAGTCGCACTAGAACGTACAGCCACATCAGTATCTGCACCATACTCTTGACAGAGATTATTGTATGCTGTGGCGATCGCATCCCGTAAATCTTGCGGAAATGGGGTTTGCAGCATCAACAATCTTGCTTGTTTCCCGCATTGACGTAGATTGTTAACATCCTCAACATCTAAATCTGCAAAAATCTCTCTGAGTTTAGCTTCTAACCCAGCCGCAGAAATGAAATATCTATAAGCATAAGCAGTTGTAGCAAATCCAGTGGGAACTTTTACACCTTTGCGTCTAAGTTGCTGAATCATTTCCCCCAAAGAGGCGTTTTTTCCCCCCACCAGAAGTATATCTGCAATACCCACTTGATTGAAAGGTAACACTAAAGCTTGTTCTCTAGAAGATGAATTAGCTGTAGGAGGATTTAGCAGTATATTTACCATGTTTGATATTCCTAACACCCTAAACAGATACTTAAGAGAAAGGAGTATTTACATCAATAACTCTTAAGTCTTACACCTATGTTTATAGGGAGATAATTTGAGGATCTTGTGAGGATATTGGTTAATAGTCAATAGTCATTAGTCATTAGTCATTAGGTAAACACTCTACCTTGTCTACCTTGTCTACCTTGTCTCCCCAGTCCCCAGTCCCCAATCCCCAATCCCAATGATTGAACACTTCAACTTTAATGTACAAAAGTTACAAAGTGTTAATGATTATATTTTTCCTCACACAAACCTCAGATTTGCTCATTATCTTCTAGATAGAAATACTTATTTTATGAAAGGCTCTATTCCTTCACTTTACGTTCATTATCAATCAATAACAATTTAATAAAAGGATTTACAGTTATGATTAGCTGTCCTTGTTGCTCGGATTTACTATTACCACATATCCGTGGTTCTGAAGTCCATTGGTTTTGTCGCCACTGCTGGCAAGATATGCCAGTATTTCAGAAGGAAAATACAGGTTCTTTTGTTGAGTTGATTGTTAGTAAACTATCTTCTACTTTTGAGACGAAAGAACCTGTTACAACTGATAATCAGTCATTAGTCATTAGTCATTAGTCAATAGTCATTAGTCAACAGTCAATAGTCAATAGTCAATAGTCATTAGTCATTAGTCATTAGGGAACAGGGAACAGGGAACGCGGAACAGAATCTTTCATTTTGTAGCTTGCTTCCCGCAGGGTATTTTGAATTGATTAGTCACTACTCACTACTCATTACTCATTACTCATTACTCATTACTCATTACTTCTCCCTTGTCCCCAATCCCTATAATTTAGCCCTCAAAGAAATTAGAGGGCTTTCATTTGTTGTTAATTTTGAGATGTGAATTTATCAAAGATGTTAACTCATGGGAATAAAGGTTTAATTATCGCTTTAGTCTTCTTCCCATTTTTCATGACTCAACAAGTCAATAATTCTATCTCTGAGCAAAAATTCTTTTTTTTCTAATTCTAGCTCAAAGAATGGCCAATCACGTTCTGTAATATATTTACTTAGCGTATAAATTGGCTGTTGACGGTTAACAAGTCCTTTAGAGATGAGGTGTCGTGCTTCATCCTTGATAACCTCAATATCGTATTTGACAGCAATATCCATAGCTTGTTCCTTCGCTATTGATCAAGGAGTTGGAAGTTAAAGCGGTAAATGCTTACACTCCACTATAAACTTACCAAAAAATCGTGTAGAATTTTTGATGACTCTAAAGATTAAACCCTATTTAGTTTAGTTTGTTTTCATCCTTTAGATAGACTCGTCACCGAAAATTTTGTGATACTCTCTTCTTGTTATTAACTTACTACTAGATTTCTTCTTCTTGTTCTAAAATAGTCTTAGCTTGCATCAATTCTTGTTGATGTGCTGCACTGACTGTAGGGTATTTTAGATTAAGTGATTCCAGTTTTTTGCAAATAATATCAGCTACTACTAAGCGGGTAAACCATTTGCGATCGGCTGGGATAATATGCCAAGGAGCGTATTCGGTGCTAGTATTCTGAAATACCGCTTCATATGCTTGCATATAATCATCCCAAAAAGCTCTTTCCCGCACGTCATTAACAGAAAATTTCCAATTCTTTTCGGGAAATGAAATTCTCTCTAGAAAACGTTTTTTCTGCTCCTTTTTGGAGACGTTAAGAAAGAATTTGAGAACTATCACACCATTATTGACTAAATATTTCTCAAAATTATTAATTTCCTCAAAACGCTGTTTCCATATGTGATTACCGTGCAGAGTTTGGGGTAATTGTTGTTTGTAAAAAAGTTCTGGGTGAACACGCACTACTAATACTTCTTCATAGTATGAACGGTTAAATATCCCAATGCGTCCCCGTTCTGGTAGCGATTTACTGGTTCGCCATAAATAATCGTGGTCTAATTCCTCTGCACTGGGTGCTTTAAAATTAAACACTTGGAAGCCTTGGGGGTTGACTCCAGACATAACGTGTTTAATAGTGCTATCTTTACCCGCAGCATCCATTGCTTGAAAGATAACTAACAACGCATATGTATTTTGAGCGTAAAGAATATCTTGATATGCTGCTATTTTTTGAATATTTTCATGCAATTTCTGCACAGATTCGGCTTTGTCATGATAACCATCATGATATGCAGGGTCATAATTTTTTAAAAAAGACTTTTTTGAATCTGGTGGAAAAATAAACGCATCATGCTTCATGTAGATTCCCTAATCAAGTAACTTAAACAATATCGTTTTTATTAAATCGTAAAAACTCTTATACAAATATTAGTGATAAATTAGAATCAGACCTATTAAAAATTTCGTGGTTTTAAACACCACCGATTCTTAGAAAGTGTCTATATACTCCCTTATTTTTTCGGTAGAATAAATGTTTTTAATGAAAACTTAAGTTTTATACAGAAAACCGATTTGATTAATGAAAAATTTGCTTAGTAAAGGAACGGGGACTTCAACTTGTACACGTTTACATTTTATTAAGAGACTGCAATTTAAGGTTTTAGGGATTTCTGAACTTTGAATTGTTGAGAACGCATAGCTTCTCGACCTAAAATAAACATTCCAGTTACACCCAAGCAAACAAACCAGATGTATTGATACCAATACTGATGAACCTGTTGAATTTGATTCATTTCTGGGTGCAATGTATTGGAATAAAGCAATAACACTAAAATCATCAACGCGCTAAACCCAACACAGCTTAAACCTACGCGAATTCTGACTGGTTGAAGTTCAATGTCGCTAATTGTTTCTAAGCTAATTTCTGCAAGTTCCTCTAAAGATTCATCAGCCAAATTAGAGGCTACTTGTAAAGTGTTACTCAGCTTTGGTGGCAAAATAGGTGTAAGCGTGGCGATCGCAGGACGACGTAGTAAAGCTTCAGTATCACGCAATAACACCAAGGGTTTACGGACTGTAGCAGTTTGAGTAGTGGCTTTACTTTCAAAATCCATAGCACGCCAAAGAAATAACGAGATACAGGATAACAATAGCCTAGCGAATCAATGGAAAGGTTGCAATGGGGAGGGGTATGAGGGTGTGAGGGTGTGAGGGTGTAGGGGTGTAGGGGAGAAATCATAGATATTTTTACCCCCATACCCCTAAACCCCTATTTCTGGAATACATGGCGACGATTTGGTAGTCAATGTTGCAAATGTTAGCGATCGCTAGCTATTTTTACAGTTAGCGTTAGTATGACTATGTATTTTTCTTAAAGTATAAATATGGTACAAAATCTTTACGTAAATCCAGCTATAGGCAACAATACCAACCCTGGTACTCAACAAGCCCCCTTCAAAACCATTACTCAAGCCCTAAAAGTTGCATCACCTAACACTACTATTCAACTAGCAGAGGGAAAATACTCAGCCGAGAATGGTGAAACTTTCCCTCTGACAGTTCCCTTCGGTGTCAAAGTGATTGGGAACGAAGCTAACAAAGGGAGTAACATTTTGATAGAAGGTAGCGGTAACTACCTCAGCCGGACTTTTGCGGGACAAAATGTCACCTTTGTGATGTTAGATAGTGCAGAATTACGTGGGGTAACTGTTACTAATCCCGCTAGTCGTGGTAGTGGTGTCTGGGCGGAATCAACTACCCCTACCATTGCTAACTGTACCTTTATCAATTGCAAACGGGAAGGTGTATTTGCTACAGGTGATGCCAACCCCACAATTACTGGTAATGTGTTTACTGAGAATGCTGCCAATGGTATGGCGATCGCTAAAAATTCTCAGGGTAAAATTCAAGGGAATACTTGCTTTAAAACAGGCTTTGGTATAGCTGTTAGTGACACTGCATCACCCACACTTTTAGATAACAAAATTTACGAAAACCGTTCTGGATAGTCGTTCTGGGAGTGGTCGTCCTCTATTGCGTAATAACCTCATTGAAAATAATACAGATGACGGTTTGACTTTAATTGGCAATGCACTGGCTGATTTGGGAAATACCAACACTCCAGGCGGTAATACCCTACGCAATAACGCTAAATTTGAGATCCAAAATGCTAGTTCTAATAAGTTAGTTTCTGTTGGTAATCAAATAGATAAAACCAAGGTTAAGGGGAATATAGAGTTTGTAGATGTTCAAGTCGTAACGCCCAACCGCCAACACCAA
>NZ_PJIZ01000085.1 GCF_021596505.1 Nostoc sp. CMAA1605
CCCCTTATCTCCTTCCCATGCCCTATGCCCTATGCCCCATGTCCTATGCCCAATTCCTATCCCCAGAAAAAGATATTAGCTTCTGCAAATAGAACAAACAGAACTGCTAGGGTGACGAAAAAGGCTATGAGAGCAAAGCTGGTATTCCAATTTGCTCTTTGGATGAAGGTATCAATATGAAATGGTTCAAATTCGTCAAACATACCGGTGGGAATGGGACGGATGGAACGACGAGGTAAGGGTAATTTGTTGCGATAATCTTCGCCGTAACGTGACATCCGTGCAAAGGGTAGTTCGCCCTGAGCTTGTTGTGGTAGGATGCGACGGCGTTGATAAGGAACGGTATCATAACCAAAGTTACTGAGGTATTCTTCTGTATTGATTAAAGTATCAATGAAACCTTGTAGCCCTTTGGTAGCCAGTACAGTAGACCAAGCTAATTTTTCGCGATCGCTATATACATTACGACCTAAAAGTCTCTGAATGCAAATTTCTACAAACCGATAGTTATTGTTACTGTCGTAAACTAGTCTCCGAAAGGAATCACAACTAACTAATCCTCGGATAAAGTCTCTCACTGTAATTTGACTAGCTCTTAATTGAGACTCTAAAAATCGCTGGCGATGATTATCTAACATCTGCTGTTCATTAAAAACCTGCCGATAGGCTGCCATAATTAACATATCCATATCGGAAGCAGTTAACAGATTCTCTGTAGTGTAAATTCTTGGTTGCTCATCACCAGGAATCTCAAACCCTGCAACACGATGATTTTGTGATAAAGGTGCGTACTCTAATAAAGGAATCGACATAACCATCCTTCCTAATCAGCTAAATCTCAATTGTTGACTGTTGACTAACGTACGGACGGGTTTAAGCAAAATATCCGTTTTCAAGAGTAAATGTCTCATCGAACCCGCCCCTACTGATTTTTGACTGGTAAGAGAGAATTTAAAGCAAATTTTGATGCAAATTGCCGTATTTCAGCCAATATTGTCTTAAATCATGGTGAGGAGTGTACAAAATGGCTTAAAAACAATGCAAAATTACCTAACGCTGACTATTTTCTCTATACAGAGAGTCAACGCGATGGGAAAAATGACTTCCTTCTCTACAGCCTCTCAGCCTAGATAATCTCATACCATCAGTAAGGAAACTGGTCAAAAAATAGTAAAAAAATCGGAAATAATTAGCAAAATCAACAAATATTGATGTTTTGACGGTCAATAGTCAATAGTCAATAGTTAACAATCAATGAATTTTCTTCAAATTGTCATGGGTGAGCTATCCTCACAAGCATTAAAAATTAAGCTGATAAGAGTCTCTGCTGGTTCAAACCTGGAATTTCCTAGCTAATCCCTAGTTAGGTTTAACACCAAGTGGAATTATGGGTGGCTGTCTTTAATTTTGAATTTTGAATTGATTCATGAGGATTCTTCTGGTTGAAGATGATGTCATTCTGGCAGAAAACTTAGTAGATGCTTTGACTTCTCAGCGTTATGTGGTTGATGTTGTGCATGATGGCGAAGCAGCTTGGCATCAAGTGAAGGCTCTGGATTATGATTTACTGTTATTGGATGTTATGTTACCTGTGTTAGATGGGATGAGTTTGTGTCATCGTTTGCGATCGCACGGTTATCATTGGCCTATCTTGATGCTCAGTGCTTGTGACAACATCAACAATGAAATTAATGGTTTAGATGCAGGTGCGGATGACTACTTAGTTAAACCATTTGATTTACAAAAACTATTAGCGCGGATTCGTGCTTTGCTACGTCGAGGATTTCTGACATCACCACCGATTCTGACATGGGGTGAGTTACATCTGAATCCTAGCACCTATGAAGTTACCTACAGCTCAACTCCTATTTATTTGACACCCAAAGAGTACAGCATTTTAGAATTACTATTGCGAAATGGTCGGCGTGTTCTCAGTCGGCGTGTGATTATTGAAAATATTTGGGCTTTAGAATCTCCTCCCGAAGAACACACTGTGAAAGTTCACATTCGCAGTCTACGACAAAAAATTAAAGCAGCCGGAGCAACAGAAGACTTAATTGAGACGGTTCACAGCATTGGTTATCGTCTCAATCAGCATCAACATAAATTCAGCTAATACATATTCTTGATGAAGATGCAATTTATCGTTTGTTGTAGAGACGTTGTATACAACGTCTCTACAGAATTTGTGGAGAGCAAATTCACAGAGAATTGGTATAAACCACATTTAGGTTTGAGAAGAATTTTGCCTTTTCCACGAAAAGTAAAAGTGCAAATCTTTGCTACTTGCCATATACATCAAAATTACGGCACTAAGAGCAGCCATAATTAAACTTCCTACAATGAGGACAGTAGAAAGCTTTGCTTTTAGTGCAATCACCATTGCGACTAGAGCAACCACCAAAAAACTACAGATAGCCATCATGAGCCACTTCGCCCATTTTTGCCCCTGTAGAACAAAGTACATCACTACGATGGTGAATAAAATCCGTCCAATTGCCCATCTATCCCGTGCGAGGAAAACTAGCGTAGCATCTAGAATACAAAGCACCACAAACATAGCCGTCAATGTATTGCGTGCTTTCAAAGCAGATTCATCGATTTGGAGCATAGGTTTTTATCATCACAAAAAAATAACTTCACGCTTGTGCGTCAAATCGGGTGCGAAAGCTGCCGTATTTCAGCCAATATTGTTTCAGATTATGGCAAGGGGTATGTAAACTTGCCTTAGCCTGATAGAGAATTACTTGCCGATGATCACCCATCCAAATTTTGTCAATCGGATCAACTGATATGACTGTACCTCCTAAAGCTTCCACACATTGGGAAAATCGTTCAACGGCACTGTAATCTACAGTTTCAAACACAAAAAAATTACCTGAACAAATTAAATGCCTGCTGCGAATCCAGCACTGCATTTTTTTCTGCGCTTCTGGGGGCAGCATACTTGGTTTGAGAGATTCCAGATCCGGTAGGGAAAGATCACAGGATATTTGGGACTTCATGAGCGAAACTCTCCCGCTTTTTAAACCGCAATGGCCCATGTGTAGATCCCCAAACTTGTTGGTGGGTGTTGACATCAAGACCTTTATCAAGACTTACCCAGGTGCTTTCTGTGATTTCCACATAGCTATCTAAATAAGTCTGACAACCATTTTTTTCTATTAAGCAGAGGTTGCCAGGTTCGACACTGCCTTGAAAGCGATCGCCTTCTCGTTTAAAAATCATTGAGCAGTGATATCGCCGTTCAATACAGTCGGGAGTGATGGTTTTAAGAATATTTAAATCCCGTGCCGCACCAGCATAGAATATGGGATTTTTTAAGCTGTAGTTTTCGATATAAATTTGATCACCTTGCTCAACTAAACGATGCACACCCTGACGATACGGTCGCCACAAGTCATAGTCATAAACTTGTTCAGAATACATCCCTATGCCAGAGAAGAATTCAAAAGGTAAGGGACGAAAAAAAACGTGAATATGGGCGTAATCTTTAGGATTTTCAAATGCCTGTTGTTGATTGCTGAAATCCCCTGCCATCCAACGAGCTAGGGTAATTAAATTATTGGACGTTGTTGCACAAATAGGCTTTATGGAAGAAGTCACTTCACTTTACTCCAAATTCAAAATTCAAAATTAATTACCTTCGTTCTCAGGCGTAAATAAAAACAATTCGCAATTCGCAATTCGCAATTCGCAATTCGCAATAAACAGAAAAAACAATGAAAATCTGTGATTTTAACGGACTTTTTTGATGCTATTTTGAGTTTTAATTAGCTCTAGTTTAATTCTGGACACCCTGCCGAATTTCTGAAGAAAACGAGGCGGTAACAACTCCTGTTCCAGCACTGGTTTTAATCAAGGAAACTCGACATCGGACGTTAGGATTGACAAACCAAATTTTTTCCTCGGCGGCGGCGCGTTCGTAGGCGGTAGTTAGCACAAATGTACCGTCAGCCGTTAAGTAATAGTCACCGGCGGCGGCGATGGTTTCCGCATAACCTTGATCACGCAGGAGTTTACCGCGATGAGCCGCATCATCAGGATCAGGTATGGGAACTAAAACACAAGTACCTTTGACTTCTCCATCATCCCAATCTGATTGACCTTCCCAACTCATACGGAATGGGGAAACTGCTGTTTGGGGGTCGATATCATAGCTTTTACACAAGTCAATGACTGCTGGATCATCGATAGAAAGAGCCTCAATCTCAATTTCTGACTGTACAGCTTCAAAGTGGCTGAAGGCTAAATGATGTGCGCTACGTTGCGATCGCCAATGCCCAATGGAATTTTTAACAAACTCTTGAATATCCATCAATTTTTGATTTTTTTATAGTTATTTGCTTTTGAAGGCAGTATAAAAAATTGGGTTTCTTAAATCAGAAATCCTGGTTGTAATGTAAGGCAAAAGGCAAAATAAACAGTAATAAAATTCTTAAACAATCGTATTTTGATTGTAATTGATTTTATTACTTTTGGCTTTTTACTGGTTAATTACCACTCATCAATGAAAGTGTAATCACCAGATTGAAAAACTGCGATCGCTCTGGGTTTTTGCTCTGGTGGAACCGTAATTAGTTCGTTCTTTTCAGATGTTGTCTCAGGGTGATTTTCCACCTCTAATTGAGGTGCTAATTCAGGAGGATGTACTGAATTTAGAATATCAATTGCGGCTATTGTAGATAGTGGCTGTTCTTCGCACTCAATTTGGGAAACTGGAGTCTGGGAAGTTAATAAGGTAATTTGGGTAATTTTTCCCCCAAGGCGATGAATACTTTGAATTGTTTGAGACAGACAATTATAAGGAATTGTCTTTGTATATCTACCTTTCCTCATTATCCCTTGATCACAGCCACCTGTGACTGTAATCTTGACTCGGCAACTACTGTATTCACTAAAATTGCCAGAAGCAATAATTGTGGTTGCCATACAAATCACCTGATAAATTTGATGTTGTCAGCAACTTATCATCAACTGTAATTTATGGACAAGCGAAGCAATCACTAAATAAATTGCCGCTTAATTACCAGTGATCACAATGACAAATTCACTCATTAAGAAATTTAACAAAATCTAGCCTTTTTTCAGACTTAGTGTTTGTGAATGAATTTTGCCAAACTGTGATTGATTAGCAGTAGTTTTGTCAGTGGCTTTTTGGTAACAGACCATCTATCTACAAATTTTTAGCGGTTCTGCTTTAAGCTATTTCTGTAATGCTCAGAATCTTACCGCCAGTTTTTTGGATGCTCTGAATTTTTTGTGATAGTTGGTTGTATCCCACATCAAAGGTAGCCATGCTTTGAGTTACCCGACGACCAAAATTAGCCTTCGACACAGCCACACGGAATCTTTTTTCTCTGTTACCTACAGCACCACCGCCTAAAGGGGCAATAATTTTGGTTGCGAGGTTACTACCAATATCACCAATTAACTTGGCTGATTTACCCACATCGTTAGCAGCAAATCCCCGCATTAAAGCAAAGGTGCGATTGAAACCAACATTCTTCACCCCAGTTTGGGTACGATTGCCACGGGCAGAGGGTGTAACATGATCGCCAAAACTCCTAACATATTCATCACTGTCTATGTAGGAGTTGATTTCAGCTTCGTAACCCTGGGTGTTGTAAATCTGTACGTGTTCTGCAATTTCTGCTTGATCCTGTGGGGCGCGTCCCAACAGATGTTTGAAATTCAATTCAATGAAACGGTAGGAAGAAGAAGTTTCAAAAAACAAAGAGCGATATAAGTCAGATTGAGCTACCGCACGGACAAACTCTCTGACGGTAATATCGCCATTGCGTAATTGAGACTCTGCACTGGTGAGGCGTTGGTTATCGAAGATGTGAGCATTACCCAATACCTGGCGATACACAGCACGGATGATAATTTGTAGATCATCTTCGCTGGCGTTGGGGCGTAATTCCACGGACTCGGCTTCTATCCAAAGTGCCATATTTTTAGCCTCCTAAAATTGAGGATTGTTTATTTGTGTTTTATTAAAAAAGCATGATTTGAGGATGGGCTACGCCCATCCTGTTAAATTTTACGCAATTTCAGTAATGCTGACGATTTTGCCAGAAGTACGATTAATGCGTTGAATTTGTGGGGTCATTTTACTCGCAGAGACGATGTACTCAGTGGTACTGACGCGTCGGGGACTGTCGAATTTAGAACCTGTTACCACAATTTTGAAGCGTTTTTCAGTGCCAGAACCAATGACAGTAGCGGAAGAAGGTTTAATTGCATTCGCACTGTTGGTAGCAACTGCGTAGACTAATTGAGCAGATTTGACTGCGCTATCAATCTGAGCAGGGCCGCGATCGAGGGCAAATATGCGATTGTAGCCAACTTGCTTGCTATTGGCTGCGCTGTCTTTACCACGATAGTAGGGGACTACGTTTTCACCAAAGGCGGCTTGATATTCAGCACTATCGATATAAGAATCGATTTCCGCTTCATAGCCTTCAGCTACAGTCCGAACGATGTGTTCAGAAACTTCTCTTTGGTCTTGGGGTGCGCGACCAAGTAAGTGGAGGAAGTTGAGTTCTACAAACCGATAGGGAGCGCAAGACTCGAAGTAGCGGGTACGATAAAACTCAGACTTGGCAACGATGCGGACAAACTCTCGCACAGTGATGGAGCGATCGCACAATTTGGATTCTGCTGTCACCAACCGCTCACTCTCCATGATGTGAGGATTGCCTAACACTTGTTTGTAGACTGCACGGATGATAGTTTGAACTTCTTCTAAACTACCACTAGGCCACAGTTCCAGGATTGTCTGGGTTGCCATAGGAATCTATCTCCTCAGTATGTTATAAGTTTGCAGCCAATTTATACAGCAGTAATACTGGCAATCACGCCACCTTGTTGGTGAATGCGCTGATACTCTTGAGAGAGCTTATCGTATGGCACCAGAAATACTTGGTTGGCGCGGCGGAATTTGGAAATGTTATTGAAGGTTTTGGCACGATAACCTGTGACTTCAATGCGGTAAACTTTACCGCCCGCACTAGCATCAACACCATGACGGCTACGAGAAGCAACCGGCGGTGTGCGGAAGGTTGCACCATCACCAGCAGGAGAAATTACTGGTGTAGCTGTAGATTGAATAACCAAAGCATTGAGTTTAGGACTCTTGCCTGCTAGGTCTCCTTTCAAGCTACTGCTAGCAGCCCCCCGTACCAATTGGAAAGTATGGGTAAATTGCACCATGCTTGTGCAAGCTTCTGTTTTGTAACCCCGAATGTAGGGAACAATGTTTTCTCCAAAGGTAGATTGATACTCATCGCTGTCGATATAAGAATCAATCTCAGCTTCAAACCCTTGGGTGTCAAGAATGGTGCTATGTCCGCGCATTTCTTCCAAGTCCAGTGGCGCACGACCCAACAGATGGCGGAAGTTGAGTTCAATTGCTCGGTAGCGCGCACAGCTGGTAAAAAAGCGAGAACTATAGAGTTCGGATTTAGCTACTGCGCGCACAAACTCACGAACGCTCAATTCACCCGATTTAAATTTGGATTCTGGTACGGATAGCCTTTCACTTTCCATGACATAGGCATTACCCAATACTTGCCGATAGACTGCGCGAATGATTGTTTCGGCTTCTTCTTGTGAGCGGCCAGGTACCCACTCAACGGGAGGGGTTTCATCAAACAGGCTGACTCCCAGACGAGAAGCTGGTCCAAATGGCATTAATTCTATCTCCTGTTAACGAAAGAGGTTCAGAAAATTGTTTCAAAATGTAAAGAAATTTCAGATTGTGCATCCAGACAAACCAGATCAATAGATTGATTTGCTTGAACCCGAACAACTATTTTCACGGAAAATAGCAATTCTAATTCCCTAGATGCTCAAGCCTTGTAGGCGTTTTATACGCTTTGTTATGATCAATTTTCTTATGAGGAAGCAAAGATGAGCGTCAAGATTTGTAAATATTGATATAGTTGTAGCGTTTTGCACTTATTTTGCACAAACGATTCTGATCTGGGGGATTGGGGACTGGGGACTGGGAATTGGGGATTGGGGACTGGGCATTTACCCTTGCTTCCCCTGCTTCCCCTGCTTCCCCTGCTTCCCCTGCTTCCCCTGCTTCCCCTGCTTCCCCTGCTCTCTGCCCCCCCTGCCCTCAAAACTCCTTGGGCAAACTCCCCTCCAGGGCGGCGGCGACGACGTAATGATTTTCGTCTTGTTGGAGTTGGGCTAGTAATAGTTTGGCTCTGGGGTCTGATGATAAACTCAGAGCCGTGGCGGTTCGCCAGCGATCGCGCCAATCTTGTGCCTGTGCTAATTCTGTGAGTAAATCTAGGGCTTGTTGCTGCAAATTCCCTTTGAGTAAACTGCCCAGTGCTAAAATTCCAGTTTCTTTGACGGTTTGTGTTTCGTCTTGTAAAGCTTGGCGAATCACGGCTAGCAGCACTTCGTCTTGATTCGCTTCCATGAGAATCGAGATAATCGTCTGGCGAGTCAACCAATGGCGATCGCGCTCAAACAACTTTTGTAGTAACGGTACGGATTCATTACCAAATTCAAACAGTGAATTGGCAATTTCCGCCAGTACATTATGGTCAGACTCTTCTTGTAGTAACTCTTTGAGGATTTGTAAGGATGCGGCTGTGCGATGATTCCCCAAGCCCATCACCGCTAAACGACGACACAAAAAATCTTGATCAACCGCCAGTCTTTGCAAAATAGGGAGGGCTAAATCAGCTGGACATTGTGCTAATTCATCTAAAGCAGCTTTACGCTGGTCAAGCGCACCAGACCGCAGTAAAGTTTCTAGTTCAGCGAGGCGATCGTTATTCATAAATTGTTACTATAGGAATCCGCTTTAATTCCTGAAATTATTTGCGTAGGGAGGGAACAGGGAACAGGGAACGGGGAACAGGAAAGAAGGAATCAAAGTGTACCTAGCTTCGCAGAAATCAAATACGATTCCTATATTTGGAATCAATCCAAAATCTAAAATCCAAAATCCAAAATTGACTCACTCCGTCGCCCCAGCTTGAATTAACAATTCCACTGCTTGAGCAGAACGAAAGGAATTACGAGCTTCACTCAAGGCTGTTGCACCCCAGCGATTTTGCGGACGGAAGTCTGCACCATTGGCTAACAACAGCGTCATAGTTTCTAAATCGCCTCTTGCAGAGGCCATCATTAAGGGAGTCCAACCGCCCAGATTTGCGGTATTTACTGATGCACCCAATTCAATCAATGCCTTAACTGTGTAAGTATGCCCATTATCTGTGGCTAAGTATAACGCTGTGTCACCGATTTTATTTACGGCATCCACCTCAGCACCCATTTTTACTAGACGTTGGACAATATCCGTTTGACCACGGCGCGCCATCGTCATTAATATAGTTTCTCCATAGGAATTGCGATCGCTAATATTCGCGCCATGATCTAGGAGTAGCGAAACAATATTGCGGCGATCGCACTCCGCCGCAAACATTAACGGTGTGTAACCTGCGGGATTTTTAGTATTGACATCAGCATGATGTGCCAACAACAATTCCACAATTTCCAGATAACCTTCTGTAGCCGCCCACATCAAAGCTGTATTACTAGCTCCCACGGCTGTCACACCCCCGGTAGTATTGGGATCTGCGCCTTGAGCTAATAAGCTTTCGACGGCAGCAGTATCACCTTTGACAATCATACGGATGAGGTTTTCGTTGAGAGAAGCCATTTTTATAAAGGTAAAAGGCAAAAGGTAAAAGTACGGAAAGCTGATTTTTGATGAGAGATGTTACTAAGCCCTGTTGGGCGGATGTAGGGGTGTAGGGGTGTAAGAGAAAAGAGCCTAGCCCCAACCTAACCCTTGGGTTAAAAGCCCTGTTCCTTGGGGCAACTATGTTGGACTCTTTTCAATCCCTATCCAACACCTTAAACCCCTATACCCTTACACCCTTACACCCTTACACCCCTAATTACACCCTGCCCCCCTGCGAATATTAATATGCAACTTAAAAGTACAACAGCTTAATTTTAGGCTGGGGGTCAGATTTCTTTGAGTTCAACCTTAAAAATACTATCGGCTGGTTTTTGGGCAATGGTAGAATCCCAAGCGATTCCTTGTAAAAATGCTGCACCAGAGTTAGTTTCTACCACATCTACGCCCCAGTTTCCTGGTTGGAGTGCATCAGGAGAATCACTGGTGGGTGGTGTCGTTTTAATACCGCCTAAGACTAGAATCTCTGGGAGACGGGCTGTTTTTGCTGGCTGCGATCGCCTTTTTTCTGCTAAAGCTTGCGCGCAAAGTTTTCCGACTTGCTCAGGGGAAAATTCGTCGGTAGGGAATAAAATTTCTACAGTCCAATGGGGATGATTCACTAGTCTACATTGCAGGTTTTTATAGGTACTTAAACCCACTTGAAAAACTGCGGCAAATTCTTCTTTACTGAGGGCTGGTACGCTGTCATCAGCAACATTAAAATTATGGGCAAGTAGCATCCGCCCTGTAATATCTGTATTCAAAATAGCTAAATTTGTTGATAAAAGTTTGTAGGTTTCATTCTATATCTATTTAGCGATCGCTGAATCATCAACAAAAGCAGTGTTAACGTAGCAGTGTGGAATGTAACTTACTATCAATTAGATTGGAATCATTCAGCACACGAGCTAATCTTTCAATATCCTGCGACGACATCCCAACGTAAACGGGAAGATAAAGCAACTGCTCAAAAAACTCTTTGGCTTCTACTGGATTCATCTCAGGACGATGGGTTGGCGGTTCAACCACAGATAGACTAGATCCTCCTTGAGTTGCATCAAAACCTTGACTCCATAAATAGTGCATCAACTTTTCTGGAGAATCGCACAGTATGGGGAAAACCCAGTGAGTATGCTTGATTGCTCGACTTCCTGGACGTTTTAAAGAAGGTGTGAGTTTGATTAAATACTCGGCCAGTCTGGCGCGTTCTACAATTCTATCGGGGTCGAATTTGCGGATACGACGTTCCACCAGTGATAACAAAGCGGAGGAAGGTCTTTGACGAATCTGTCTCAAGAAGTTGTCGCCGGAAAATCCCCGCACACTTTGACTAATCAGGCGATCGTGATTCAGCTTGAATAAAGAGCATGAAGCAAGAAAAATGCTGTAAGTCAAGCGATAAGAAAGTAATATTAATATAGAATATTTCAAAATTCTGGTGAGAAAACGCCAGCGACTTTGTATAGGCCACTGCTCCTGACATAAACGTGTTGCATGACAAAGTGAAGCATCTCGAAACTGGAGAATTCCCCCTGCTAATGCTGTTGCAGTTTTGATAGGGCCGAAACTAAATAAACTCACATCACTTTGGGGATGTCCCCGATACTCATCACCTACATAAGCCTGGGCGCAATCTTCGATGACGAGGAGATTATGCGCTTCGGCAAAATGTAGAATCGGTTCCATTGGCATATAACTACCAAACAAGTGAGCCACTAAAATAGCCTTTGTGCGGGGAGTTACAGCTTTAGCCATTGACTCAGGATGCACCATCAGGTGGTTGCAATCGATATCTATGGGAACAGCAATCAGACCGTGAGCTTCGATAATGCGTGTCATCCCACGAATAGTGATAGGTGAAACCAAAATCTCTGTTCCAGGTTCAAAGTTAAGTGCTTGCAAAAGTGCATCAAAACCACTACGCACCGAAAGACAAGGGAGAATAAACCCTTTCTCAGACCATAAACGCTCGATTCTCTGCTCAACCATCTCACGGTTTGGCGATCGCAGACAATATCCAATTCCTGACACCATATCAGCCCAATTAATGTCAAGACGTTTACGGGGAATCACGGTTTCATGCTCCTTTCAACTTAGTTCTGACTAATACAGCTAACTTTTGGCGATCGCTTCATCAAGAACAGAAGCGATTTGAGCGTAGTAAGGTGGAATAGGACTCACCACCGATAAGATTAAATTCAACATTACTACGTAACTTGATAACTCCCCAAATTCTATCCAATAGGTAGCCTGCGATACCGCACAGCGTTATCTTCTATCGTGATAGCTGCTCCCTCAATTAGCACCTGTTCTAACTGAGGTAAAACTTCTAGTAATTTCTTTGACACCAAATCAGGTTGTGCAGAAGAAAGCCGAAGAGTAACTAAACTGGGTTGAGAATAACCACCTAAAGCAACTAATGCGAAAAATCTAAGTCTTGAGTCAATACAATTCGATTATTTACTCTGGCAAATTCTAAAATCTCTATGTCAGTTGCTGTTGCAGGCAAAACTTCGGTAGAACGCAAAATGTTGTAGCCTGCTTGCTGCAAAGCTACCACTGTTAGTGGTGAGATATGAACATCTGCTATGAATTGAAGACTGCTCATGCAGATCGAACATGAATTAATTGCTCTGAAACTGACCATGCAGCATAATTAAGAGCTTGTTGAATATCCTCAACCTCTAACTCTGGGTATGACTCAATAATCTGTTGAATTGATAAATTGCTGGCTAGAAGTTTGAGGATAAAGCCCACTGTAATCCGCATTCCACGGATTGTAGGTTGTCCGAGGCAAATATTAGGATTAATAGTAATGCGATCTAGCTTTTCCATAGTAGTGGATTTACTAAATATTTATGTGAACTGAAGCAGACACAATTACTTATCCTCATATTTTATCCGGCTAGAGTTATCAATATCTCACAATGCTTTTAAAAATTAATTAGCTACGGACAAATTCAGACTACTGGCAGGTAGCCTCAAGGTCAGTTAACCGTAAGAACAACCATATTTTATACTAGTGTACTTAAGTAAGACTGTAAAGCTGTTCGTCGTCCGTATAAGATTAGGTCGTCAGGGAACACCAAAAGATAAATTATCCCAAATAAACAGCTTAGTAGGGTGCGTCAGTGCGATAAAACCTAACTATACCAAGAGATTATTCATACTGACGCACCCTACAGTTTAGATATTTTTTTATCTGGAAGTCCCTCAGAAAAATATATCAGATATGATATAAGTAACGGCATGGATGAAACAGATAAACCTTTGCTCTGGTTACATGGTGAGATTAAAACACCTCCATTTAGCCAAGAAGCCCGAATAGAAACTGGGGTACTATTGAGACGGTTGCAGCAGGGTGAAAACTTGGGACTGCCTCACTCAAGACCAATGCCAAGTATTGGGTCACACTGTCATGAACTACGGATTCGGGATGCAGACAAGAATTGGAGAATTATTTACAGAATTGATGATGATGCGATTTTGATTCTGGAAGTGTTTAACAAAACGACTAGAGCAACACCAACCAGTGTGATCGATACGTGCCAAAAACGACTTAGCAAGTACGACAAGGACACTCAGAATTAACGTTTATGGAAGAAAGCAAAAGAAAAAAGCTTGAAGAGAACGGTTGGAAAATGGGAACTGTTTCAGAATTTCTAGACCTTACCCCAGAAGAAACGACACTCATTGAAATTAAGCTGGCTCTGAGCCGCCATCTCAAAGAACGACGACAACAATCAATGACCCAAGCAGAACTAGCAGGAAAATTACACTCCAGTCAACCCCGAATTGCTAAGGCCGAAAATGGGGATGCTTCAGTTTCTATCGAATTACTAATTCGAGCAATGCTAGCCACAGGCGCAACTCCTCAAGAAATCGGGCAAGTTATTGCACAAGTGAGCTAGAGCCGGAGAAAATAGAGACCATAACTAAAGTTATGTTAGCCAAATGTTAAATTTTCCAACATTAACTTTATAAAATTTGAAGTTTTGATCGCTTAAGTAAACAATGGAAATGTCCCCCTGAAGTATGGATGTAGGTGTCTAAACGTTCTTCTAAGCGGCACTCAGGCGCAAAAAAATCTCAACATCAACAAAAAGCCTACAAGCGTCTGATTAAAACTTTGTTTCAGAACGCCCATGATGCAGTTGCGCTCATTGATGATCAAGGCTGTCTGATTGAGATGAACAACGGTATCTGTGATTTGCTAGGGCTACCGCGTAAAAAGCTGAAAAAGCAAGCCTTATCTAATTTCATTGTTGCTGGGGATAACTTGGAGAGTTTTCCGCTACCACAATCATTGATGGGAGAACTCTTAATCTCATCTACTAGTCATGTTCAGCAAGAGGTGGAATATACCTTAACACCAAATGTTCTACCCGACTGTCATTTACTGCTGTTACGAGATATTAGTCAGCGTCGGGAATCTATACAAGCAGAATTAAAACAGCAGCAGCAGCGAGTGGAACTATTTTCGGAAGTCACGCTCAAAATTCGCCAGTCGCTACAACTTAAGGAAATTCTACATACCACCGTTACCGAAGTGCAACGGATTCTCAAAGCCGATCGCGTGTTAATTTACCAGGTATTACCAGACGGTACAGGTAAAACCATCAGTGAAGCGGTTGTCCCCGATTATCCCTCGTTGATAGATATGGAATTTCCGCCAGAAGTGTTTCCCCAAGAGTATCAACAACTGTATGCTCAAGGCAGAGTCAGAGCCATCACCGATGTTCATGATCCGGCGGCGGGTTTGGCAGATTGTTTAGTGGAATTTGTCGAACAATTCGATATTCAAGCGAAGCTGATTGTCCCCATTGTCCAAAGTCTCAACACTGCTCAAAATCATCTGTGGGGATTATTAATTGCTCATCAATGTAACAGCGATCGCCATTGGGTAGATTTTGAGTTGGAATTGATGCAACAATTAGCCGACCAAATCAGTATCGCTCTATCTCAGGCGCAATTACTAGAACATTTAGAAGAAGTTGTCGCAGCGCGCACCGCCGAATTACAAGAGGAAATCAATGTCAGGATGCAGGCGGAAGCAGCTTTGCGCCAAAACGAAGAGCAACTGCGCCTAATTACCAACGCCTTACCAGTATTGATTGCCTATGTAGATGACCAACAATGTTATCGCTTCAATAACCAAGCCTATCATGATTGGCTGGGGCAGTCTCCTGGCGAAATTTACGGTTTTCATTTGCGACAGGTGTGGGGAGAAGATTGTTACCGGAGAATGCGCGTATATGTGGAAGTCGCTTTATCTGGGCAAGCCGTCACCTATGAGAATGAAATAGTCTTGAAAGATGGAAATTTACGATCAGTTGATGTTACTTACATCCCTCATCTAGATGAACAGAATATAGTCAAGGGATTTTTTGCTTTAAGTAGTGATATAAGCGATCGCAAAGCCATTGAACGCATGAAAGATGAATTCATCTCCGTCATTAGTCATGAACTGCGGACTCCCCTGACATCATTACATAGTGCGTTGAAAATCTTGGCGACAGGCAAATTAGGCAATCTTTCCAGTGAAGGACAACAAATGCTGTCTATTGCTGATGAAAGTACAGAAAGACTGGTGCGATTAGTCAATAATGTGCTTGACTTACAAAGGATTGAATCCGGTAAAGTCGTCATGGAACGACAGGCTTGCAATGCGGCTAATTTAATTACCCAAGCCGCAGAAGCAATGCAAGCAATGGCACAGCAGCATGAAGTCACATTAGTGAAACAACCACAGGAAATCTCTGTTTGGGCTGATGCTGACTATATATTGCAAGCTTTAACCAATTTAATTAGCAATGCCATTAAATTTTCATCACCAGGAGGTACTGTTTGGCTAACCGTTGAACAGGGGACTAGGGATTGGGGACTGGGGATTGGGGATTGGGAAGTTATTTTTCGGGTGCGGGATGAAGGACAAGGTATACCAGCTGATCAACTGGAAAAGATATTTGAACGCTTTCAACAAGTTGACTCATCAGATTCTCGCAAAAAAGGCGGTACTGGTTTAGGACTAACTATCTGTCGCAAAATTATCGAACAACACAACGGAAGAATTTGGGCTGAAAGTAACCCAGGGTGTGGGAGTACCTTTGCATTTACATTACCTAATTCGGTGAGGAGTGCTGAGTGTTGAGTGCTGAGTGCTGTTAGCGGTAGCGCGGCGTTTAGCCGGTGCTGAGTGATGAGTGGGGAGTAAGCAGTTCTTTAATTTTGAATTTTGTGGCTTGCTTCCCGTAGGGTATTTTGAATTTTGAATTTAGTAGAGGGGTGTTATGGCTAAAAGAATTTTAATTATTGATGATGAGGAAACTATTCAAACTGTTGTGCAGTTTGGCATCAAAATGGCGGCGGGATGGGAGGTTTTCACCGCTAGTTCTGGTTCGGAAGGTATTCAAACTGCTCAAACCGAAAAACCTGATGTCATTTTGTTAGATGTAATGATGCCAGAAATGGATGGTATTGCTACATTTAAAGAACTCCAGTCACGCACCGAAACAGAAAAAATTCCTGTCATCCTCCTAACTGCTAAAGCACAAACTGCGGAAAAGCGTCAGTTTAATGATTTGGGAGTCAGTGGAGTGATTACTAAACCCTTCAATTCTTTGGATTTGCCAGAGCAAATTACTAGAATTCTCCATTGGTAGCTTCATTAATGAAAATCTTGCTTGTGGAAGATGATGATTTACTAATTAAAGTCCTCACCAGAAATTTAACCGCCCATCACTATATTGTGGATACTGTTAAGGACGGGGAAATGGGGTGGACTTATGGGTCTACTTTTGAGTATGACCTCATTGTCTTGGATATCATGTTACCCAAGTTAGATGGTATTAGCTTGTGTAAGCGTTTCCGCACACAGGGATACACCCTGCCAATCCTTTTACTCACGGCTCAAGATACAATCACAGCCAAAGTCCAGGGATTGGATGCAGGCGCAGATGATTATGTGGTTAAACCTTTCGATCCTGTAGAACTCATAGCGAGAATTCGCGCATTAGTGAGGCGAGGTAGTGCTAATCCTTTTCCTTTGCTGACTTGGGGTGATTTACTCCTCAATCCCAGCACTTGTGAAGTGAGTTACAATGGTCGTCCTTTGAACTTGACGACGATGGAATACGATTTGCTGGAAGTTTTGTTACGAGACTGTCAGCACGTTTTCAGCACTGAAGAACTTTTAGATAGATTATGGTCTTCAGAAGAATTTCCCTCTGAAGCCACAGTACGTTCCCATATTCGACGGGTGCGACATAAATTAGTCGCTGCGGGTGCGCCTCATGATTTTATCGCTACTATGCACGGTCGGGGTTATTATCTAAAAGCACCCAACACAGAAGAATCAACTACTCGCACTACGACTCCAGAAAATCATCTGCGGGGTGTAGCGAAATCGAAAGCAACTCTGAGTAACTCCCCGCAGCATCTACCGCCACCAGATTCTCAGCAACAATATCTGGCTTTTCTCAACGAAACTTGGACAACAACCAAACCCAAAAGTCTTGACCAGATGACATTTTTGTTACAAACTGTCAGAGACTTACAAACTAATCAACTTACCTCTCCACAACAAGCACAGGCGCAACAGGTAGCGCACAAACTGGCAGGACTTTGGGAGTCTTTGGTTTAACCAAGACGATGCACATCGCCCGTCAATTAGAGTATTGGTTGGGAGGACGCGAACCTCTGCAACCGAAACACGCCCCTTTGATGAAAACTTTGGTGACATCTCTCCAACAAGAAATTGAGCAGACAAACTTGATTCAAATGTCTCAACTTCCCTCTGGACAGTCACCCCTGTTACTGATTGTGAGTGGAGATATTGAGTTTAATCAATCTATAGTCAGTGTGGCAGCTAGTCGGGGAATTCGCCTAGAAATTGCGCCGATCTTAGATGCAACTCAAGCTTTGCAGGTAACAGAGTCAGCTTTTGACACTTTAGGTCAAAATCCCGATGTCGTTTTGTTACGCTTTTCTCATACATTATCCCCATCAGCAGTAACAGAGCAATCCGCCGTTGAACTCAGTAATTTTTGGGAGACATTGCAGACATTCAAACACCGTTATCCTGAAACACCAATTATTGTTATGGGCGATCGCGGGGAATTGAGCGATCGCTTGCAGGTCATGCGCCAAGGTGGAAAGCTGTTTTTAACTGCCCAAACCCCACCAGAAAAGGTAATGGATGCCGTAGTTAATTTGTTAAGAACTCCAGAAGTTCCCCATAAAGTGATGATTTTAGACGATGATCAAGAATGGTTACGCACTCTACCCACCCTCCTCAAACCTTGGGGATTTAAAGTCACTACCCTAGCCGATCCGCAACAATTTTGGAATGTGCTGCAAGCCGTCAGTCCTGATGCCTTAGTTTTAGATGTAAATATGCCCCAAATCAACGGCTTTGAACTCTGTCAACTTCTCCGCAGTGACCCCCATTGGCAGAGATTGCCTGTATTATTCTTAAGTGTGTTAACAGACTCCAGCAGCCAAAATCAAG
>NZ_PJIZ01000086.1 GCF_021596505.1 Nostoc sp. CMAA1605
CTATCGGTGGTAGACCTATCACACCTATTTTGCAGCAGCTTGACCAGACTGTTAAACAAGCACTACAAGAATATCACGCTACTCAAGTCAATCTGATTGGTCACTCAGCCGGTGGCTGGATTTCTCGCATTTATTTGGGAGAACAGCCTTATGGTGCGAATATTTGGAATGCTTACCCCTTGGTGGCGACTCTCATCACTTTGGGGACACCCCACACTAGTCAAGAACGCTGGACACGCAAAAATTTGGATTTTGTCAATCTTAACTATCCTGGTGCTTTTTATCCCTCTGTCCGTTACGTTTGCGTCGCCGGTAAAACGATTTTTGGGGAAAGGCGGCGCGGTGGCTGGTTAGCTTATAGCAGTTATCAATTAACTTGTGGACAAGGTAACACTTGGGGTGACGGGATTACACCGATAGCAGCTGCTCATTTAGCTGGTGCAGAAAATCTCGTGATTGAAGGTGTCAGACATTCTCCCAGAAGTCCTGGAATTTGGTATGGCTCACCAGAAAAGTTCCCGATTTGGGGACAATTTCTCGTTTAAAAAAATATATTCTTTGCAAAGAGAATATAGATATATTTATAAAACTTAGTTATATTGTAATAAAAATACATAATCAATCTCATAACAGGAGGGGTGAACTATGCAAAGCACCCAGTTCGATAGGATTTTGCGGCGAGCAGCCACGATATTATCGGTCGTAATTCTTTCCCTGTGCTTGATTTACGTTTCTACCGGCGTTTTATTGTCTTTTTATTACGAACCCACAGCAGGCGGAGCTTATAACTCTTTGAGAATGATTGACACTCAAGTATCCTATGGGTGGTTATTCCATAGAGCGCATGATATTGCAGGTAACATCATGATTGCGATCGCACTAGTGCAAATTGTGGTGATGTTCTTAGGAAGACAATTTCGCCGTAGTTGGCTATTTGCGTGGGTGAGTGGGATTTTCTTTACTTTAAGTGCGATCGGTCTTGATTGGACAGCGATGATTCTCGACTGGACACAAGAAGGTTACTGGCGATTTAATATTGAGCTAGGCAATATTCAAGCCATCCCTGTAATTGGTACACAATTGCGCGATATCCTCACAGGTGGTGGAGCAATTAGCAGTGTCACTGTTGAGCATTTATATACTCTCCACAGTTACATCATTACTTTCGCAGCGATTACTTTCGCTGTCTTACATTTTGCAGCTTTAATGTGGCAAGAAAGACAAATGTACAAAGAAGAAAGTATTCAACTAGCAAGTTAGTGGTGAGTGGTGAGTGCTGAGTGCTGTTAGCGGTAGCGCGGCGTTTAGCCGGTGCTGAGTGCTGAGTAATGAGTAATGAGTAATGAGTAGTGAGTAATCAATTTTTGAATTTTGAATTTTGAATTTTGAATTGATTTGAGTGTTGCTAGCGGGAGCGTGCGTTTAGTCGGTGTTGAGTGTCGAGTGTTAAGTGTCGAGTCCAGAAAATTGCCTAAAGTCATGACTTAATTGATAAGAGCATTTCCTAGAACAGTTTTTAACTCAACACAACCTAACACCTCGTTACCGCTAACACAACTCAGAACTCAACACTCACAACTCAGCACTCACAACTCAGCACTCAGCACTTTTACCCAAGGCACTTCTTCCAACTCTGGTAATTTTTCTAGAACCAGAGGTGTAGACTGACTAGCACCAGATAAGCGTTTTAACAAATTCGGTCTGGGATCATGTAACAGGTAGATAATGCGATCGCCTACTTCCCATTCCTGGTGAGCTGGCGTAATCTGTAAACGATCCTCTCTTTCTACCAACAACGGGATTAACACCCCAGTCCGAATTTTCTCTTGAATACGTTCCTGTTGGGTGGTAAATTCCCCTGCATTGAGTGTAGTTGTACCTAACTTCACCCGCCCATCACTCAAATACTCATTCCAAGTTTTAATCGCTACATCTGAAACAAAAGCTTGATTAACTTTACTATTAACTGAATTATTGGCTTGGGGATCACGAGGAAAAACTGCTAAAACCCTCGGTGGATGAAATTCCTCAGCAGCTCGTTGTGCCAAAACAAAGTTTACTTCGCCGTTGTTAGTCATCGCTAAGAAAGTCCCCATCGAGGCTAACCCGCTTCTTCTAAAACTTCTGCATCTAGCGCACTACTAACAATTACCCTGATGTTTTGAGCTTCTGCTTGAGCCAAATATTCTGGCTCAGTATCGATGAGAACGACATTTTCCCCCCGTTCTTGAAAGAAACGAGCAATTAATAAACTGAGGGGATTACAACCTACAATAACTGCCCCTGTGGCTTCCTGGGAAGTGATTTGCAAGCATCTAGCAACCCAACCTGCTGTCAAGCCTTGACAAACCACCGTCATGATAATCGTCAGGAAAACCAACGCCTTAATCGCATCACCACCATTGATCCCATGCTTAGTGAGCAAAATCGCAAACAAAGAAGCCACAGAAGCCGAAACAATCCCTCTCGGTGCAACCCAACTTAAAAATAACTTTTGTCGCCAATTCAGGTCACTATTCCCTGTACACAACAAGATATTAATGGGGCGAACCACAAACATTAACACCAGAACAGTAAATAAACTACCCCAACCTAAAGCAAACACACTCGCAATAGATAAATCAGCCGCTAGCAGAATAAACAGTACAGAAACGCTCAAAATCGTCAGTTGACCTTTGAAACTCCTCAACAAGCGTTCCTCTGGTACAGAAGAATTCGCAAATACAGCTCCAGCCACTACAGTAGTCATTACCCCTGATTCAGTGCGAATCATCTGCGCTAGGGTAAACAAACCCCATAGCACTGCCAAAACTACCAAGTTCTTCAACTCAATTGATAAAAAATTGGCGCGCTTGAAAATCAAGCTCATCACATAGCCGCCCACAGCACCAATCGCCGCACCCACCCCCAGGCGCATCATTAACCCCACAATGGCGTTGATAGGGTCAGCATCACCGTTGACAATAGTATCTAACACCACGAACGCCAAAATCGCGCCCACAGGGTCAATTAATACGCCTTCTCCCTCTAAGAGCGTTGCAACTTGGCGGTCTACATTAATTTGCTTGAGTAAAGGCCCAATCACCGTCGGCCCCGTCACTACGACAATAGACGCGTAAAGAAAAGCAATATTCCAGGGAAACTCACCCAACCAGTGAGCCGCCATACTCCCACCAATTAGCGTCACCAGCGTTCCCAAGGTGACAAGCAATTGCAAGCTTAAGGAAACTCTGCCTAACTCTCGTAAATCTAGGTTTAGTCCACCTTCAAATAGAATAATTGCCGTTGCTAGAGCCACAATCACTTCTAATCCTGTACCAAGCATTTGGGGATGTAATACCCCAATGCCATCAGAACCGAGAAAAATGCCCAAGAGTAATAGCAAAACGATGCTAGGGACACGAAAATATGCCGCCAACACCTGCGCGCTAATACCTGCAACGACCGTGATCACCATCTGTAGGGTGACTTCAAAAGATGCTTCCATGCTATGGATTTTGAGAGATGTATTTCAAAATCTTTTGTAAAGAATAATGAATATTCCCTTTACAGGGTACAACATTAGACCCTTTATCCTGTGTTAAGTTGAGAGGTTTTTTCATACGTAGTCTTATAGGATACTCTATTTCTCGCTAGATTGGCGACTGAGTGTGACAATTTGCCAAAAGTTAGTATTCATCCTGGGTATTAAACACCAAAAAAAGTACAACTGTTGATAGATGTGAATCATCTGCTTTGTGAAAGATGTTCAGTGTGTACCAAGGAGTTAGGGGTGTAGGGGTGTAGGGGTGTGGGGGTGTGGGGGAAGAAGAAATTTATAGTTTTTTTTGAGGCAGGAAATTAGCCTTTTACTCGTGTGACTATGGGCTAGCAAGATGTACAAGAAAGACATTAAATTTTTCTTCCCCATAATCCTCATACCCTTACACCCTTACAACCCCCATATCCCTAAACCCTTACACCCCCATACCCCTAAACCCTTACACCCCCATACCCCTAAACCCTTACACCCCGAAAAATTTTTTTCTTCAAATGTATTGACATCATCTGAAAAATCCGTTAATTTATAAAAGGTCTGAGGTTGATGCCCCCATCGTCTAGAGGCCTAGGACACCTCCCTTTCACGGAGGTAACGGGGATTCGAATTCCCCTGGGGGTACTAAAAATAAACTAAAAGAGATTGCAAAATCTCACTTATGTTTAAAGGATAATGCCTACGATTATAAAATCAATCGTAGGCATTAAATTTAAGACTAGGATTGTTGACTGGCTAAATAATTAACTCGCTGATGAATCGCTAGCAAATTCGATCGCAGATCATTGCTGAGACGATTTTCAATCATGGATACGGGCATAGTTAATTTCGGCCAAATGTGGATGCTGTAGCAGAGACTAGTCCCCAATAATTCACCCAGGGAATAAGGCTCTAAACACCAATAACCAGAAAAGCCTTTAAAATCCCCTTCTACCATTTGAAAGTTGATTTTGGAAGGGAAATGCTCTTGTAAATCTAGGACTACACGAGCGCAAAAATTGAAGTTAAGAAAACGTTGAGAGCCGACTTGTTCTAGGCGAATACCACCCTCTGGATGTTGTAAAAGACGGCTTTTAGCAAGGTTAGGGATGAACTCAGCTAAAGATTCGTAGTCTGTCAAGACCTTCCAGACGGTTTCTACTGGATAGGGAATCTGAACTGTAGCTGTAATTTGCCGTTGTCGCTCGGCCACTTTAGCGATTTGGACTTCTACTGGGGGTACATCAGTTTGACCCGCCACTAAACTCGATTCAGGTTGTGAATGGGAATCGAGTTCAAAGTCCTCTGAGGTTGTTTGTTGGTTAGTCACTTTCAGAATATGGTTTACTGTCGTCAGAAAACTGGGGCAGAGTCAAGGTGAAGCAGATTTCACTCAGTTGAGAATCAGGTATAGGGGTACTCTCAACAGCGATCGCTCCGTTTAAATGCTGCACTAAGGACTTCACTAGTGCGAGTCCTAAGCCAGTACCGGGTGTCCAACGACCTCCTCTACCGCGACGGAACCTATCAAAAATATAGGTCGCCTCTTCTTGGGAGATGCCACGTCCTGTGTTAGTCACTTTGATCATAACTTGATCAACTAGCTGACTAACCTGGTGACTGGCGTGCAGGTGGATAATCGTATCCCGTTCTGAGTATGTATACGCATTATTTAATAACTCTTGCAGAATTCTGTCAAAACTCTCTAGTTCAGTTTGCAGTTTGAGTGGCTTTTCTGGTATGTCTAAATTAATACTTAAGCCTTTCTCTGTGAGTTTTTTGGTCAACAGTTCGCTTAATTCTTGAATTCTGGTGTTGACATTCAAGTTTTCATAACGTGGTGGTTCTTGCTGGCTTTCTAGTTTTTGTAATGTCAGCAAGTCGTTGATTAGGTTAATTTCTTTGGAACATTCTTTTTCGAGAATCTCCAAATATCTACCTTGACGCTCAGGGGTGATTCCCGGACGCTGCAAATTCTTAATTGACAGCATCATGTTGGTTAAGGGATAGCGCAGGCGATCGCTGATGTTGCTCATGAATTCGTCTTTGAGGCGGCTCAACTCTCGCAACTGATCTACATATTGCCTAGTTCTTTCATGCAGCTTGGCCTGTAGTTCTAAGCTGCTTTGCAGTTTAGCGGTGCGCTCATCAACTAAAGTTTGGACTTGTCGGAGGGTTTTGGACTGAATAATGGCATTACTCACTTGAGCGCAGACCATTTCCACTAAATTTAATTCTGCTACTTGCCACTCACGCGGTACTGCTTGCTGTAGCACTAAAAAGCCCAGGATTCTACCTTGATTTTCTAGCGGCATTAACAGTACAGATGGTAGTTGTGTAATGTCAAACAAGGGCGCAACAATGGTTGTGTCCGGTAGGTCTGCGTAGTCATTGATGATGACTGGCTTACCTCCCTCAGTGAAAGCTCGCTGACACAAAGCACATTCTGCCAAAGTAAAAGATTGATTTAAAGATTCTGTATTATTGGGATTTTCCCGACACCATTCGCCGATGACATCAGCTCTTGCTTGAGGAATTTGGGTTCTATTAGTGCTTCTAAATAATGGATCTGTATATCTCAGGAGGATTAATAAACCCCGATCTGCTTGTAAAGATTCAGCAGTAGATGCTATGGCTAGTTGGAGCATTTGATTTAACTCCAAGTTACTCCGACTTAGTATAGTTAATTGTTTGATTAAGCTTTGATGTTGATTACTTCTTTGTAAGTATTGTTGCTGATGAGAAATTAACTGCGCTTGGGTAAATTGAGAAAAAGCGATCGCACAGGCTGCGGCGATGGTTTTGAGGATGAATTTTTCTCCCTCTCCCCAATCATAGGATTGAAATTTGATCAGATTCACTACCCCATTATTCTTGCCGCCAAAACGGGTAGGAATCGCTAACACCGATTTGATAGGCAATGGCAATTGTTGGCATCCAATCACCAGACTGTTACGAATTGTGGCAATATCCTCTATTGTGAAAGGTTCAGTAGCGCATTGCAGCACTGACTGTTCCATGGAGAACAATTCGTCTGGCTGAGGCATTCCTAGATATTCATCAGCACACCAACTAGCCGTTGTTGCTTCCGTTGAGTCTTCACCTGTTAGTGCCACTAAACAACAACAATCTACATTAGTGGCTATGCCGATCAATTTGGCAATTTCTGGCAGCATCAATGCTGTCGATGGACTACTAGCAATGATGTGATTAATCTTGTGCGCCAACTGGTGGGCTGTTTCTTCCTGATGCTGCATCAGTTTGACTGGGTATAGTTTGAGTCGCTCTGGGTCATCGGGGCGGTCTGGTGATACTAATAAATGCTTTTTCATTCCTGACATATTCTTGAATAATGACCCCACTTTTATTGCACCCAACTTTCTGGCATATTCTTCACCGTTAGTCGTGTTGCTATACCGGATGGATGGCAAATCTTGATTCAAGATTTTCTATCATTCTGTTATAGCCCCTTTATTTTACAGATGACCAAGTTTCAGTATATTAAGCTAATTTATACATGGTCATAAAACTATGTAAAATTGTTGAAAATACTTAATATAACTTAGGTTTAAGGGGATAGAATTGTATCTGTAAATCACTTTTGCCTTACCATACCTTGTGGGTAACTATACATAAACCGTAATTTCTCTGGATTTACAACCACAACTTCATATTCACTCACCGCATTACTACTGTTGCAACAGACACTGTGAGCTAATACTGCTGTCACAAAAGCCTGAGTGTTGCTTTTTGTCATTGGTTTTGAGGAGTTAACGATCATCCGATACTCTACTCTGGGAAAAGTCAAGAATCTCAGAAGCGGTAACAGTGAGTGCGCTCAGACCGCTAGGTTGCTGTCTGGAGATTGCGATCGTCAGGGAAACACCTTGATATTCAGGTGATAGCTAACATAATAATGATCAATCACCCATATTTAAGAATATATTTATACTCTTTAGTTCCTAATTTGCTTAATTAAAAATATTGATTTATCAAGTTATCTAAATAAATTTCCTTTGCCGACAGCAGCGATGAATGCAGCCTAGCTGTTTATTAAGCAGCAACTAAGCTGCATTCATCCAGACACCGAACTATCCAGCTAAACTCTCGATGCTGAGAGGAACCATTTCGCCATTTCTGGTTAATCCTAACAACATAGGTTGTTGGGGTTGAATGAGTTGACCTGTGAGTACACAACGTTCTTCTTGTTGAGCTGTGGCCGCTATACTAGCTCGAATATCCGTTCGTGAAAATCGCGGTTTCCACTCGCCGGATTTTTGCTGTACATAATTCCAGAGAATATCTCGAATTAGGGCTTGATAACCCTGATTGCCAGCTATTTCTTTAAGTTTCTCTTTGAGTTCTCGCTCCAAGCGGATGCTAGTTACTTCCATATCGGTAGTTGGGGTGCGAGTAATTGTGTGCATGACTTTTTCTCCTTGAAAGTATGGACAGGATAGTAATACAAGTGTAGTATGTTTAAAGGAATGTTCAATAGGTGAAATTTTCTGTGAAATCCATTTATCCCATCTCTACTTTCTTACGCGCTACCAACTACCGATCTAGTTGGGAATTGGGTGCTATGGGAGTGGAGTATTTATTTATGGGTGATGGTAGCCACCAGCCTGAGCAAATCACAGAGGCAGACTATGATTTTATATTTTTCAGCATTGATAGGCTGAATGCCAAACCACAATCAAATTTAAGAAGCGGGAGGTACAGACAGAGAAATGCTGTACCGACATAAGACCGAACAACATGATGGTCAACTTTTACCCCCGCCTCACCTAAGTCAGAAGCGGGGGTTTTTTATTAAGGAGAGAAACTGTGACGACTGCAAGGCCGATGTTAGGGCAATCCCTGGTGGTTTTTTCGCGCAATTACTTACCACTGTGCCGAGTTAATATTAAGTGAGCCAGTGTCATGTTAATTACTGATAAATCAGGACTTCTACTAGGTTATACAGAAGATGAATGGCGAATTAATTTATCCAACTTGATAGTTGATCTACCAAAGTATATTCGCCTCAAAATTGCAGTGATTGAACAGTCCACCAAATTTTGGATAGATGTGCAAGCAAACCTGGAATAGCAGGAGAGCATAAGGAATGCTGAAATTAACGTACACCGAAAGCAGTTTTTATTTGGAGTATCTTGCTTTATCTTTAGAGGAGTGGGTGAAAACACGGGTGATTTTGGCCTTACGTGTTGGTCAAAGTGTCTGTGTTGAACCCAGCAATGCTTCCTTCTTGCTACCTGCGGATTTGCCAGGAATTGAAGCACTGAAGGCAGAGGCTAGATTTGCTGACAGAGAAATCATGGATGTGTCCACTAGTGATGCTGAGTATGTGGAAATTACTCTGCGTGGTTATTGGCTATCAGATGGTTATGAAGATGCGGATGGCGTATTTGTAACCATGATTAGTGACGCGCCTAATTCACGTACAGAGTTATTTGTTTACAAATTATGGCAGGCGGCTCAAACTTGTGCTTCTGTGGTGAGTGAATAAATTTGGCAATAGGGCATCGGGCATGGGGTATTGCTATTACTCTTCCCTATTCCCTATTTCTTATTGCCAATAAATATATTGTTTTTGTTGTTCTGAAAGATGATGATAATAATTAACTAGAAATTCATGAGTTAAATCAGAAGTTGTGTAATATAAATCTTTTTTTCTGCGCGCAGTGTAATCAAAGAATATAGCGAATCTATCATTGAGAGTTGGAGGCTTGCCACGATGAAAAATACTACTAGTGGCAGCAAAAATTACTGTCCCAGCAGACCCAACACAAGATTGATATTGTTCTGGCGATATAGTATTTTGCATGGTTTGATTGGTAATATAACCAGATGTGTAGTTTAAGGATTTAGCTACTTCTAGGGTTAAAGTTTGCGGCAGGTATTGAAATGGCCCTGTGTTTTCATCTACATCATTGATATAGATAATAATTTTAATGACTTGACGTTCTTCTGTATCTATGTGCCAAAGTCTGGAGCCTTGTTCTAGTTGATTGGCAATATCTTGTCGAAAATATGCACCGTGATAAGCTACTGGTAAGCTCAGGTAATTTTCAATAATATTTAATAATTTTTGTTCCAATCCCCATAAAAAAATTTCGGGATATTCAAGCATTTGTGCGGCACTGGCATGAGCGACAAATCCATGTTTTTTGATATTAGTATCAGGTTGAATATGGGGTAATAATTTCTTAGCTGATTGCAAAAGCTGTAAATTGGATTCAATACCTAATTCTTCTAGAGAAGT
Source organism: Nostoc sp. CMAA1605 (assembly GCF_021596505.1). Lineage (GTDB taxonomy): Bacteria > Cyanobacteriota > Cyanobacteriia > Cyanobacteriales > Nostocaceae > Trichormus. The sequence goes on from NZ_PJIZ01000086.1 coordinate 9,780, forward strand.
GATTGCTAAACCCTGGATTTGTAGGGTTTTAACTATGTTAATGTCAGAGTGAGAAAGATTAGGTAAGTAGGGAATATGCTCTTGGACTGCTGTTTGATGTGCCATGTCAGCATAGTATTTAATTATGGGTAGGTCTTGAATCCTTCTTAAAGTTTTATTTTGAATTTTGTGTAAGATTCTCAGCATAAAATTATGTGTCTACATTGATTATTTAATCAAGTTATTTTTGTAGTAAATTGGCAGTAGAGAGCAAGCTTAATCATAATAAAGTTATCTAAAGATATTGATAGAGTTTAGATATCCTGCTGGAGTTATAGACTTGTCGAAATTTTGAGTAATCTCTATACAGTATTTGTACAAAGTCCTGATTAGAAAGCTAGATGGAACATCATTAAGGGTAAGTAAAGTTACTAGTGCCGATGCTAGCCGCAGGTCAATTTTATCCGCAAGCATCTTTAAGTGCCAATAATGTTTGGCGATCGCTTTGAGTAGTGCTGAGTGCTGAATGCTGCGCTACCGCTAATAGCAGTCTTTTGGTCAATTCTTCACTAAAATTATCAGGAATCTACTGATATCAGGAATTAGGTAGTTTTTGGTATCTTCCGCTATACTATCGCTAAAAATCTATCAACAGTAACATGGTGCGGTTCGTTTTGACAGCAGTTTTGCTGATGCTATTGATCGGTTGTGGCAACATTGGATTGTTACCAACTAGCGAGTTAGTGGAGAAAGCGATCGCACTCCAGCTAGAACAAACCCAACAGCAACTCAATCAGCAGTTAAATATCAAGTTCCAAGGGTTTAAAATTCAACATCTGAAAATTCGCCAAGAACAACCCCTGACAATTGAAAATTTACCGGCTTTTCGCGTCAAGGGAGACTACGATTTAGTTTTTCAGCTACCTCAGAGACAGTTGAAAAAACTGCAACAACCTTTTGATTTGTATTTACAGATTCAACAGGAAGGTAAAACCTGGCGATTGCTGTTACCAACTAAGGACAGTCTCAATGGTCAAGCTGTTTGGCGTAGTTATGTGATTTTCTAGATATTGTATGCAGCTACAAAAAGCATCACAAACTTTTAGGTAGAAATTTCGCCGCCTAGACAAAATTGAGGTGGTAATTTCACTGAGTTGAGGCGGCTATATTATGTATGTAGGTTTTTTTATTAGTTCCATTGCGGGAATTGTGGCTGTAGTGCTGCTGGCTTTTGGTGTGCTGCAATGGTTGCATATTCCCTCTGGGAATTTTCTCGATTGGGTGATTGGGGGTGCAAGTTTCTGGTGGTTATTGGTGATTGTCACTGTTCCTTGGAATATCCATTTTCAAGCCAAGGAAGTTTTAGCGGAAGCAGCACAATCAATTGACAAGCAAATCCCTGTAGATGAAAAGCAAGTAAATTACGTCAAAATCTTAGCCAAGCGATCGCTGTGGTTAGCTTTGGCTTTACACTTATTATCTGCAATTGGTCTTTATACCCTAGCGGCTACGGGGATCAGTGCTGTGGGTTATATCAGTTCTGGTGCAGCTTTGTTATTAACTATCTTACGTCCGGCAATTCGAGCTTATGAGTATTTATATGCTCGACTAACGATGATTAGCCAAGAATGGAAGTATCCCCGTGAAGATATTGTGGAACTGCGCCAACGTTTTGACACATTAGAACAGAAAATTGAAGTTTTAGAAAACCAACTCAATCCAGAACAACCGTACTCTTTAGCCGCCACACAACAACGCTTTGCAGATGAAACCCGTAAAGAATTAGCCAAGATTGCTGCTAACTTAGAAGAATTTCGGGCTGTGAATCAAACCGAACATGACCGATTAGCAAGGGAAGCCAGAAATGCGATCGCCCAACTTTCCACAGATGGTCAATTTTTGGATCATGTGCGCGAAATCATTAGGTTTTTTAAGACAGCTTAATTTATACTGCTGATTGCGACTTATACATATCACATCTGTTTCTTTACGTCTTGTACCTAAAGGTAGAAAATAAAGGTTAACCGGAATTTAACTTGGATAATCTTTCAAGGCTAATTAAGCATGAAACACCTTCATTGCTTAATCCCTAAAGATTCAGAATCACCCGCCAATTTATTTGCAGTGCAACTGAGGTCAAATGACGCAATCTTGCAATTTAGTCAAAGAGTGGGAAGAACGTCGTGATACAGCCAATAGCTACTATAAGCAGGGAAGATTTCAGGAATATCTTGATTTAGTCAAGGAAAATTTACAGTTAGCTAGAGCAATTGCAGATCGAGCCAGAGAAGGGCATACATTAAATGATATGGGTTTAGCCTATCTGGGTTGTTGTCAGCTAGAACAAGCCTTAGAATCCTTTCATCAGGCTTTTGCTGTTGCAATTGAGATAGGTAACTTACAGGCAGAGGCTACCGCACTCAGCAATCTAGGTTCTACCCACAACCGGATGGGAAAAATTTCGCAAGCTTTAGAGTATTTAGATAAAGCGGCGGAAATTTTTCGGACATTAAAAGACACCGCAGGAGAAATTTCTACACTCAATGATATAGCCCTAATTTACATCAGAATAGGTGAACCTAAACGGGCTTTATTATTACACAATCAGATTTTAGCTATGCGTAGGCTGTTGGGAGACTTTTCCGGTGAGGCTACAACCCTCAACGGACTAGGATTTGCCTACAGTGTGTTAGGTGAGTATGAAAACGCTTTAGAATTTCTCCAAGCCGCATTGCCCATTCAAAAGGCTACTAAGAATGTTGTAGGTGAAGCAATTACCTTAAATAATATTGCTTCTATTTATATAGATATAGGACAACCCAAAAAGGCACTATTGCTCTATCATCAAGTGCTATTATCACGCCAAGCGATGGGCGATCGCTCTGGTGAAGCGAACACCCTCAACAATATGGGTTATATCTACAACCAACTAGATAGTCACCGCAAAGCCCTAAAACTCTACAGACAAGCCGTAGAAATTTATCAAAAACAGGGTGATTCGCTGGGTGAGATTGCGACTTTGTTGAATATGGGTAGTCTATACGCCAAAACTAAACGTAAAAGTTTAGCGCGCGTATGTTATCAAAACGCCCAACAGTTAGCAGAAGAAATCGCTGACCCCAATATTCAAAAGAAGGTGAAGCAGTTTATTGATGCGCTTTAGTCAATAGTCAATAGTCAATAGTCATTAGTCATTAGTTTTTGTCTCCCTGCCCCATGCCCCATGCCCCATGCCCAATGCCCCATGCCCCATGCCCTTATCTATTCGCATTCAAAAATCCGGCTGAATCATAGAGACGTTTGAGCATGGCGTTAATTTTGGTGCCGTAGTCTAAATCGGCTGACCAACGTCCTGAGAGTTGTTCTATGAGGGGGGCTACGCCACGGGTGACGAATCTAAATCTGGGATCTACTACTTCATTTACTAGGGGTTCTAAACTAGCGTAGGCTTTGAGGTGTTGAATGTGCGCTCTGACTCCAATTCTGGCACTCGGAAAGGAAGCAGCTTCTGCACCTCCACCAATTGAACCTAAACCAGCAAAGTTATTTTGCTCAGGTTTTAAATCTCCACCAAAGCGTAAAAACCCAGTTTCTACACACATTTGGCAGAAAGCAATGTCATAATTTACTCCTTCTACATTCCCTTCTTCTCGATAGAGTTTGGGTAAATCAGGGAACTGGGTTAAGGCATTTTCATTATTGTTTCTTAAAAATAGTTGTAATTCTACTTCTGAGGTATTGCCATTAGACATAATTCTGTCAAATTGTCCGGGACAAATGACCAAGTTAGAACGTAAGGTGACGGTGCGAGTGTTGGCATCCCAACTAACTGCAATATTAAAATCTCGTAATTCTACGGCTTTGACATAAACTATTTTGCGATAAGTAATGCGATTGACATTAGGGGCTTTTGATAAGTCAATTCGCAATCTGTCTACTAAATCGATGGGAATATAAGCATTGCCATTGACTAAAATGCCTTTTTCGGCGTAGTTCTGCCCATTAATGTTAATGTTAATTTGTAAATAATTAGGATCGGCGGGAGTGCCTGGGGTGGGATCAATGACACGACTCCAAGATGCTAACCCATCGGCAATTCCTAAAGCGAAATCACGGCGGCGAGTTTGCAGTAAAGCCCGATCATCGGGATTACTGATAAAGCCGATTTGTAATAATAGAGAGGCGATCGCAATTTGCCGACAAAAGGCTAAATTCCCTAAACCACTCTCGGTATCTGGTTTTACACCCCGATTTGGCAATTGAGGAACACGGCGCAATAGTCCCACTAACAACAGTTCGCCATTACTGCGGCGTTCATTATTATTAGCAATGTGAAATACACTCGCCCCCCTTACCGTGGGACTATTAGCAGCATCAGCATGAATTTCTAAAGCCACATCACCGCGACGGACACGGGAATTAATCCAGCTAATAGTACCCGCCGCACTGAGATCATCAGGAACAGCCAACACTTCCAAATTCCGCGATCGCAATTCTGTGACAATCAAATCACGCAGCAGAATCATCTCCCTAGCTTCCGTAGTCCCCCCGGCGATCGCACCTGGATCTACCCTTCCCGCTTCTTGGCCTCCGTGTGCTGCTGAAATAAAGATGCGCCCCATTGACCGTATTTCCTCTTAATCTGATTAAGTGTAAGCAATTTTATACAATATTCTCGATTTGGCAACAAGAATATAATAAGGCAGGAGGTAAGCAGGGGGGCAGGGGGCAGGGAGCAGGGGGCAGGGGAGAACAACTATTGACTGACTGTTGACTATTAACTATTGACTATTGACTAATATGCAAATTCCGCGCTTACACCCAGACACAATTGAAGAAATTAAACACCGTGCTGATATTGTGGATGTTGTATCAGAGTATGTGGTACTACGGAAGCGCGGTAAGGATTTTGTGGGTTTGTGTCCTTTCCATGATGAGAAAAGCCCCAGTTTTACCGTCAGTCCCAATAAGCAAATGTATTATTGCTTTGGCTGTCAGGCTGGGGGTAATGCGATTAAGTTTTTGATGGATTTGGGTAAGCACTCTTTTGCTGAGGTGGTGCTAGATTTAGCTAGGCGTTACCAAGTACCTGTCAAAACTCTTGAACCAGAACAACGCCAAGAATTACAGCGTCAATTGTCTTTGCGGGAACAGTTGTATGAAGTTTTGGCTTCAACTGCACAGTTTTATCAACACGCTTTGCGTCAGTCTCAAGGACAATCGGCACTAAAATATTTACGTAGCGATCGCCAGTTTAATGAGGCTACTATTCAGCAGTTTGGTTTGGGTTACGCGCCTCCAGGTTGGGAAACTCTCCACCGCTATTTGGTAGAAGATAAGCATTATCCCGTACAACTGGTAGAAAAGGCGGGTTTGATTAAACCACGGAAGGAAGGTAGCGGATATTATGATGTATTTCGCGATCGCTTGATGATTCCGATTCGGGATGTCCAAGGACGGGTAATTGGCTTTGGGGGAAGAACTCTTACTGATGAACAGCCGAAATATTTAAATTCACCAGAAACAGAATTATTTAATAAAGGTAAAACTTTATTTGCTTTAGATCAGGCTAAAGCGGGGATTTCTCAAATAGATCAAGCGGTGGTAGTGGAGGGATATTTTGATGCGATCGCTCTTCATGCTGCGGGAATTAATAACGCTGTTGCTTCTCTGGGTACAGCCTTGAGTTTGGAACAAGTCAGGCTGATGTTACGCTACACCGACTCCAAACAATTGGTACTTAATTTTGATGCTGATAAAGCGGGAACAAATGCAGCAGAACGCGCCATTGGTGAAATCGCTGATTTAGCTTATAAGGGTGAAGTGCAACTCAAAATTCTCAATATTCCCGATGGTAAAGATGCTGATGAATATTTGCGTTCCCATAGCCGAGAAGACTATGAACAGCTATTAATAAATGCGCCGTTGTGGATAGATTGGCAGATTCAACAAATTCTCAAAGACCGTAACTTAAAACAGGCTACAGATTTTCAACAAGTTACACAACAAATAGTTAAAATACTCAAAAATATAGTTAACGGTGATACGCGCAACTATTACGTTTCTTACTGTGCAGAAATCCTCAGTTTAGGTGACACAAGAATCATCCCCTTAAGAGTTGAAAATCTATTAACTCAAATCTCTCCAAGTACACCTACATATTCTCAAACTTTACCAGTAAAGAATAACTCTGGCATAAAAAATTTTTCTCAGTCTACACCCAAAACTAATCGCAGTCCATTAGAGCTAGCAGAGGCTCTATTGTTGCGTATTTATTTGCATTGTCCTGAATATCGGAAAGACATTATTAAAACTCTTGAAGAACGGGATTTACAATTTAGTCTCTCGCATCATCGCTTCTTGTGGCAACAGATGTTAGATTTACAAGAGAAATTAATAGCTGAGTCAACATTTGATTTAATATCAAAACTACAAGATAGACTTCTTTATTTTCCCGATGAAATGGTTCAGGTTGATTATCTTTTCTATTTAGATGAAAAGACAAAACAAGAAATATTACGTGTTCCCCTTATTATTAAAGCTACAACCGCAAAAATAGAGCGAGAATTGTGTGAAAAAAGCCGTCGTCATTTTTTACATATGTGGAAACAAATTGATGAAGATATTGCAACAGAAGATTCAAATTATTATGTTCAACTCTTTTTTAACGAGAATAAAAGGTTACAAATGTTAGAACAACAAATACGCGTTACTATAGATGAGCTAGCCAAAACTCCGCTAGAAATAGATGTGTGGAGTTTTCTTAAATGATAGCTCTGTTGAAACTTTAGCATTTCTTTAATATTTCGTCCAAAAGTATAAAAATTTACATCTTATTATCAAGCATTCTACAGCGAAAAATTGAAGCTGCAAGAATTGGATCGTGAGCGACAATTTTCTATCACAGAACGTTTGTGATGAATTACTTTTGTTGCTATGGTTGATGACTTTGAGCTACCTTTCTAACTTGCTCAATATCTAAATTCAAGCCTTCAGCTATCTGTTCTACAGTCGCACCTAAACTGAGCGCAAACGGGACAACTTCAAGTTTACCCTCTTGTTTAGCTTCTTGTATTGCTTCTTGCCTACCATCCTCTTTAGCTTCTTGATAAAACCTTGTTTTTTTTAAATCGCTTAATTCAAACATTTGCTAACCTTTTACTTCCTAATTTTCTCTAAAAAGCTGATTTATTTCAAATTAGATATTAGCTTCTTTTTGAGTCATGGATATTTAAGTTCAATCAGCTATTACAATTATTTTACTGTGGAGCTTGATTTTGATGATACTGATGACTCTGAGCAATCTGTCTAACTTGCTCAATATCTAAACTCAAAGCTTCAGCTATCTGTTCTACAGTTGCACCTAAACTCAGCATGAAGGGTATACCTTCTAGCCTGCCTTCTAGCCTGCCTTCTTCCTTACCTTCTTGATAAACTTTGGTTTGTTTTAAATCGCCTAACCCTAACATCTGCTGAATCTCCTCTCGGCTAGCTTTAGGAAACTTGTAGATAATTATCGTCTCTATTAATTGTAGAATATCCCGTTGGGTAATTGTATCTGTTACTCGTTGTTTAGCTATAGCTATTAATTCTTTGGCTTTAGTTACCGCAGTGGTTTCTGGTTCAATAACTAACTTAACTGTTTCTATCCCAAGAGATTGCTCACCTGTGGAATTTAATTCATCCAGATAAACGCGTTTTACTCTTTGGGGTATCAGTAGTTCGATATATCTTGCTGTTTCTCCTATATCTAGGTTTTTACTGGGATAAACAATCACTCCTTGCCAATTATTCGGTAATTCTGTTTTATCTAGATATAGGAAGATTTCTGTAAAGAAACGTGAATATAATTTTCTGTCTGGTTGAAATTGAACTTCAACAAAATAAATAGGTCTTGATGTGTCGTTATTGGGAAGAAATACGCCATCAATCCGAAACGCCAGTTGCTTGACTTCAACTGATGCAAATTGATAAGTGTTTGCTGTTGTTACAGGTTGGTCAATTAGTTCAAAGAAAATACTGGGGAAACTTTGAAATAGTTGGTAAAATATGCTGTCGGTTTTCACGAAAAAAAAGAAATACGTCTTGAGTAGGTATGACTTGCATATTTCCAGTTTTGATGGCGAAATGTCAAGTTTGTGACGCTAAATAAATTTTTATGAATTTTATTGATATTTCTCTTGAAAATATTAATTAAATAGTTTGCTTTTTCTGCACATAAAGGTAATCACAATATAATGCCCAAGTAGCACCAAATAAACCACTAATAGAACCAGCGATCGCAGCTGTTACACCCCATCCTAAAGGGCCAATCCAATTAGTGATTTCTTTTAACATTGCAGTGGTTACTTTACTGACTAAATAAGCTGTGCCTGTAGCAGTCAGCGTTACTATTCCTAAGTCTGTCAATATCTGTATCAGTTCTTTATTTGATAAGTCTTGTGCAAAATAGATTTTCCAAATAGTGGTATACATTAAAATATCGGCAGATGTTAATATTACCTGTTTAGGAATTTCTCCGCCTGGTGTTGGTGCTATTGAAGCTGTCGCACTACCAATAGCATAGCTAGCAATTGCTAAGACTGTTTCTACTCTTTTTCTACCTAAATTATTCATTTTTTGCCTCCAATATAATTGGGTGATCATTATTTAATGAATATAGGCAATATATCTATTATCCAACTGATTCCTTATTAGATTTATCTCATACAACCCATATCTAATAACCGTATCTAAAGCAACATATTAGGCAATAATTAATAATTGCCGCAGTTCGTCAAATAACTAATGAAAATATCAAGTATTTTCCCCGATTTAATCCTTAAATTCAAGTCTATAATTTAGAAGAAAATACATAATATTTGGATATAAATAAAGTCCGCTTGCGCGGACTAAGGAAATTGGATAAGGTTAGGTTATTACCAAGATGGCCTATGATCTTGCTATAGGCTAATTTAATTTTTTATCAATATTTTGATTTTGGCAAGTAATACACATTCATTTATTAGACTTAAAATCAACAAATATGTCTGTAATGCTTATGAACAATTTACACTCATTATCTATATTTTTTATAATTAACCAAATTTTTCTATCAGAGGTATGAATAATTATATTTAAAAGTAATTTAAATCACTGGTAATTACAGACATAAATAAAGGCATTATGTCTATTTACTTATTTTCCTATTCAGGAGAATTGAATAAAAATAAAAATGTGGTTCACGAGGATAACCCTGGAGATTATTCCAGGGTTTTATTTATTCAAAAAATATTAATTTTATCCAATATTCAAATATTTCTCTTCCCCTAAACCCCTACACCCCTATACCCCTATATTTCTTGAAACTATTGTATTTTCAATCTGAAGATAGATTTTTTAATGCTGCTAGAGTTTCATCACACCAATCTATCCAAGCTTGCTCATGTTTAATCCCAGCCATTAAAACTAAATTTCTCAGCCTCTCTTCCTTAGCGGAGAATTCCGATACTGAACATTTTTCTTTCTCAATTTCCCGATAAGTTAATAATTTTTCAATGTGAATTCTCCGATGGCGTTCAACATCTGCTATCAATACATTCACTGATACTAAGCCACCGGAGAAAATTTTTACTAACAAGTCTTCTCTGATGACATCTGGTTCAGTCGGCTTTTGCATCCACTCTATTAGCTGTTGTTTTCCTATTTCTGTAATTGAGTAAATTTTCTTATCTAAACGACCTTCGCGGGGAACAACTTCAGAAACAACCAAACCTGCTGACTCCAGTTTCCCCAGTTCTCTATAAATTTGCTGCTGGGAAGCTTGCCAAAAATAACCCACAGACTCACTAAAGACCTTGGATAGATCATAACCACTGTGGGGTGCATCAATTAAACAGGTCAGAATTGCTTGTGATAAACCCATAAGGAACTACTTGACAGATATTTTCTTCAGTGTACACTGGAATTTGTACACAACAAGTTGAATAAATATTGTTTTACAAAGAAGTTGTGTATAGTAAATTTAGCTGCCAAATCAGGCGGTGACTTCATGCAAAATCTGAATGCAGGCGGAATTAAGAATTTTAAGTATCCCAATAGAGTGTTCATTGCGGGTGCTGTGACTTTAGCTGTGGCTACTGGTACAAGTTCGTTATATTTTGTATTGAATGGGCGCAATACCGGAGAAAAAAGCACTCCTGTAGTCATAGATAACCGTCCTGTCATGAAAGCGGTGACAGCGTTAGGACGCATAGAACCTGAAGGCGAAGTCATACAAATATCCGTTTCTCAGACTGCGGGTAGTAACCGTGTAGCGGAACTGTTGGTGAAACAGGGCGATCGCATTCAAAAAGGACAGATTATTGCTATTCTGGATAATCGGGAGACTCGGCTAGCAGCACTAAAAGTAGCCCAACAACGGGTGAAAGTCGCACAATCACAACTAGCACAGGTAAAAGCCGGCGCAAAACAGGGAGAAATTGCTGCTCAACAAGCCTTAATATCGGAACTAGAAGCGGAACTGCGCCAAGAAGTAGCGGCGAGAGTAGCCACAGTTAAACGCCTAGAAGCCGAAGTCAGAAATGCTCAACTAGAATATCAGCGTTATCAATATCTGCAAGACACTGGTGCTGTTTCTGCGTCAATGCGGGATAGTAAAAAATTAACCTTAGAAACAGCACAAGAGAGTTTACGAGAAGCCATAGCTAACCGCACTCAAACATCAGAAACCCTCAACGAAAGACTCAGACAAGCCAAAGCCACTCTAGAAAAGATTGCAGAGATACGTCCTACCGATGTGCAAGCAGCACAAGCGGAAGTAGAAAATGCTCAAGCCGCAGTACAAGAAGCCAAAGCTAACTTAGATTTAGTCTATGTCAAAGCTACCAAAGCCGGTCAAGTCTTAAAAATTCACACTTGGGATGGCGAAGTAGTCAGCGATAAAGGAATTGTCGAAATTGGACAAACGAATCAAATGTACGTTGTTGCAGAAGTCTATGAAACCGACATTAATCAAGTCAAAATCGGACAAAGTGCAACCATCACCCAAGTCAACCTCCCAGGAAAACTAGAGGGAACAGTCAATGAAATTGGTTTACTGATAGCCAAAAAAGACGTACTCAACACCGATCCCGCCGCAGACATCGATGCAAGAGTAGTAGAAGTCAAAATCCGCCTCACCCCAGAATCAAGTCAACGAGTAGAAGGTTTAACTAATTCTAAAGTCAGGGTCATGATTAGTAGGGGGAGTGGTGAGTAATAAGTAATAAGTAATGAGTAATGAGTAATGACTATTGACTATTGACTATTGACTAATTACCTATGTTCAAACGCAAAATTCCTTTAGCATGGTTGCAATTGTCGCGGGAAAAGGCACGGATGTTAGTGGCGATCGCTGGTATTGCTTTTGCAGATGTGCTAATGTTCCTGCAATTGGGTATTCGTGAAGCTTTATTTGATGGTGCAGTACAATTCCACAACAGTTTGGAAGGTGAGATTGTATTAGTTAGTTCTCGTTATAAAGCTTTAATTTCTCTTGACCAATTCTCACAAAGAAGACTATATCAAGCACTGGGTTTTACAGGGGTGCAATCAGTTAGTCCGATTTATTTAGATTCTGTTCCCTGGAAAAATCCTGATAATCAACAGACTTGGCAAATTTTTGCGATTGGTTTTAATCCAGAAGAGAAAGTTACTAATCTACCAGGTGTACAAGAAAATTTAAACTCCTTGAGAGAACCGGATACAATTTTATTTGACCGTGGTTCGCGTCAAGAATTTGGACAAATTGTCACTAAGTTTGAAGGTAATCATCAAGTCACCACAGAGTTAAATAACCGCAAAATCAATGTTGTTGGTTTATTTAGACTAGGAACGTCTTTCGGCATTAATGGCAATATCATTACTAGTGATGTAAATTTCTTACGTCTGTTTGGTAATCAAAGAAGACAACAAGGTTTAATAGATTTTGGCTTAATTAAATTAGAACCGGAAGCAGATGTCAATTGGGTAATTGCTAATTTAAAAGCCAATTTACCTAACGATGTGCAAGTTCTTTCTAAACAGGAATTTGTAGCTAGAGAGAAAAGTTTTTGGAATACTAGCACACCCGTAGGATTTACCTTTACTTTAGGTGCAATTATTGGTTTTATTGTCGGTGCAGTAATTGTTTATCAAATACTTTATAGTGATGTTTCTGACCATTTACCAGAATATGCCACTCTCAAAGCTATAGGGTTTAAAAATCGCTATTTACTAGTATTGGTATTTCAAGAGGCGTTAATTTTAGCAGCTATTGGTTTTATTCCTGGATTTGCAATTTCTCAAGGTTTATATTTAATCACTCGTCAAGCAACGTTGTTACCAATCATGATGACGGTTGAAAGAGCAGTTTTAATATTCATCCTCACCACCTTGATGTGTACAATTTCTGCCTCTATTGCCATACAAAAGTTACAAGCTGCTGACCCTGCCGATATTTTTTAAAAATCATTCCCAGTCCCCAATCCCCAATCCCTATTGCCTAATTATGTCATCTGCGATCGCTATTTCTCATCTCAACTATTATTATGGTGTAGGTTCACTCAAAAAACAAATCCTTTTTGATATCAACCTAGAAATTCAAGCAGGCGAAATTGTCATTATGACAGGGCCTTCCGGTTCAGGTAAAACTACTTTACTAACACTAATTGGCAGTTTACGTTCTGTGCAATCAGGTAGCCTGAAAATATTAGGTAAAGAACTATGTGGTGCAACTAAAAATGAAATGGTCGAAGTCCGCCGCCATATTGGCTATATTTTTCAAGCCCATAACCTATTAGGTTTTCTCACAGCCCAACAAAATGTGCAGATGCCGTTTGAAATGAATAATGCTGTTCCCTTTCGAGAAGCACAGGCTAAAGCAGCCGCAATGTTAACTACAGTGGGCTTAGGAGAAAGACTAAATTACTATCCCGATGGACTCTCAGGCGGACAAAAACAAAGAGTTGCTATTGCTAGGGCTTTAGTCCATCATCCTCAATTAGTCTTAGCCGATGAACCGACAGCAGCTTTAGATAGTAAATCAGGTAGAGATGTAGTCAATTTAATGCAGCAATTAGCCAAAGAACAAGGTTGCACAATTCTCTTAGTAACCCATGATAATCGCATTTTAGATATTGCCGATCGCATTATTCGCATGGAAGACGGCTATTTAGTAAAATCTGACCCATAGCAATCAATAGTTTGTAGTAAGGACTTTAGTCCTTAATCCCAACGCTATTTTTTCAAAACTCTCCTGATTCTATTCTTAACAAAAATATTCTGTTGTCAAAAGGCAATTTATGAACAGTTGGCAAAAACGTATATACACTCGTTATGGAACTTGGGCGGTAGTAACTGGTGCATCCTCCGGTATAGGCCGTGAGATGGCATTTCAGTTAGCAGAATCAGGGTTCAACCTCATTTTGTGCGCCCGTAGTCAAGAGACTCTCAAGCAAATAGCCACTACTCTCACGACTCAATATAGTGTTGAGGTTCAGGTTTTCAAACTAGATTTTTCTGAAGAGAAAGCAGCCGCAACTCTAGAAATTGCAACCCAAAATTTAGATGTCGGTTTACTCATTGTATCTGCTGGTTTTGGGACTTCAGGCTCATTTCTGAATTCGCAATTAGAACAAGAAATAGAAATGCTCAATGTTAACTGCCGTGCGCTTTTAGAATTAAGCTGGTATTTTGGGCGGCAATTTGTCAAACGTGGTCGTGGTGGGATAGTGCTGATGAGTTCCATTGTGGGATTTCAAGGTATGCCCTTTGCTGCCCATTATGCAGCTACTAAAGCCTATGTCCAGACTCTAGCCGAAGCACTATACGTTGAACTTGCACCTTTAGGCGTTGATGTCCTCTCTTCTGCGCCAGCACCTACAAATAGTGGTTTCGCCAGTCGCGCTGGTATGCGAATGGGTATGGCGATGAACCCCTTAGCTGTAGTGCAACCAACATTAAAAGCCTTGGGTCGTCAGCCTACAATATTGCCGGGAATACTATCAAAATTTTTAACATACTCCCTCAGCCCGTTGCCACGATGGGCAAGAGTTCGCATTATGGGTAGAGTCATGGAAGGGATGACCAAACATCAAGTAAAAACCAATAATATTGGCTGAAAATAGATAAGTAAAACAGGGGAAATAATTAAAGGTTGATAGTGAGAACTTTAGTTATCTCTTCTCTAGGAGAGGCTACACCAACGAGACGCTACGCGAACAGAAAAGGACTAAAGTCCTTACTACTAACTCAATATGACTAAGAGGGTGTTTGAAAAGTTTTGAAGGGTGAAAATTTATGCCAGTCGCTTCGCCATGACGCGAATCATGGCAAGATAAATAAAAGTCTCCGATGTTTCGGGTAATAGCTCATAGTCTCTAACTAATCGCCGACATCCCATCAACCATCCAAAAGTTCGTTCTACTACCCAACGTTTTTTGAGTACGGTAAAGCCCTTAGTTTGTTGTGGTCGCAGAACTACCTGCACAATCCAACGGCAAAAGTCCATTACCCACTGCATGAATGGCTCGCCATCAAAACCACCGTCCACCCAAATAGTGGTCAATCGACAGACTTGGTTGTGAGATTTTTTAACCTGTTTGAGAACTTGTTTGCCTCCTTCACGTTCACCGACATTGGCCGCAGTAACCAAGACCCGTAACACTAACCCCAAGGTATCAACTGTGATAAATCGCTTGCGCCCCTTGATTTTCTTACCTGCATCGTAGCCTACGGCTTTCTGCACCATTGCAGCAGTTTTCACACTTTGACTGTCGATAATTGCCTCGGATGGACTCGGATGACGTTCAATATCAATTCTCGTCCACTCTCGTAAACTATCATGGATGTTCAACCAAGTTCCGTCTTTACGCCAGTTGCGGAAATATGTATAAACTGTCTGCCAGGGGGGAAAATCACCAGGTAAGGCTCGCCATCGTACTCCTTCTACCAGGATATAAAAGATGGCATTCAAAATTTCCCACATATCAACTTCGCGAGGACGGCCACCTCTTTTTGCTTCTGGAATTAAATCAGTAATAAGTTCATATTGAACACGGCTCAGGTTACTGGGGTATGCTTTACTCATGTCACTCTCTCGGTGCTGTGTTTTTCACTATTCGCAGCTTACACTGAGAGAGTTTTTTTACAAACTACCCGACTTTTCAAACAACCTCTAAGAATAATTGAAGATAAATATGATTTTTATTCAAAAATAATCATATCCTCTAGTTCTGACATCATCTGCTCTAGTAAATCTTCCATCATTTCCTCATTCATAGAATTGAGAGTGACTGGCCCCTTGAGAAATTCTTTAATGGTCATTTTCTGGTCACGGAAACTCTGCACAAAATCACGAATTTGGGCGACAATATTAATTTGTTGCTCCATTGTCTGTACCATAAAGTCTACATAATCTACACCTTGTTTAGCAGCCTTGCGGGCATCTGCTAACATCGCCCCTTCAGGAGTATTTTTAGCTAACCGTAATTCCCGCTTGAGGTTTTCATATTGATTAGAGAGAATTTCGTTTTGTTGTTCTAGACTTTTACATTTACGAGTTAAATCATCTTCACTATTATTATCAATAGTTTCACCTAATTGATGTTGTCTTTCAATTTCTAAGAGTCTAGCTAAATCACCTTCTTGATAAGCCTTATTGATTTCCTTCATAATTTCTGTATGATTCTGAAGGGTTTCTTGATCTTGGACTTTATCAGGGTGAAAAATCTCTGCTAACTTCAAAAAGGTTTGACGAATCTTTCTTGAGTCTTCTGTTCTAGCTGTGGAGGGAGTGTCTAGGGGTTGTTGAGTTTGCCAATTGGGGGGACGATGTGTATTGGTATCTTGCTCACTACCTTCTTGCGAGCGAAAATTTTCAAATAATTCATCGAGTTCTGGATCATCTATATCTTCATCAGTATGTTTTTCTTTAAAACTGATGACTCCAGAAAATTGCAAATTACGGTAAACTTTTTCTACATTATTTTTTGTTTGCTTGCCAAATTTCCTTTTAGTCAAAATTTCATCAAATAGAGCATGAATTTCTTGGTCAAGTTCTGCCATTTTTTGGAAATTAGGCGTAGCCTTATGAAATATATCTGTGGCTAAAGAACGCATCTTTTCCACAAAATTATTGAGTTCTGTACGTTTTCTTTTGATCTGTTTGAGTATGGATTGATGTTCTTTTTCTAGTACATCTAAACGAATATGTAAATCGGAAAGGGCTAAAGATGTTGTTTTGCTGCTGCGGGGTGTGCGGGGCGGAGATGCTGCTTTGCGGGGCATGGAAGGTGTAAGGTAATTTTAGGGTTGAAAGCAGAATACCTGCAAGCTCAGTGGAAATCAACAGACATAAGATACATTTATTAGTCAATAGTCAATAGTCAATAGTCAATAGTCAATAGTCAATAGTCAATAGTCATTAGTCATTAGTCATTAGTCATTAGTCATTAGTCGTTAGTATTTCTTTCCCTGTCTCCCTTGTATCCCGTAAACCCTTACACCCTTGCACCCTTACACCCCTACACCCCTATACCCTTACACCCCTAATTCTTAGACTAACAGTCTGATAAAATACCATAGAGCATTAACCAACAGGTGTTATGGCGAAACGTCTTTTAGTCGTTGAATCTCCTGGTAAAGTTAAGAAACTCAGCCAAATTCTGGGTACAGAGTGGATAGTCCGGGCTAGTTGTGGACATATTCGTGAACTCAGTAATCAGGGTGAGGATTCCCTGGGGTTTAGTATGGAGGGCGGTAGTGTACGATGCAACTATGTACCGCGTGACCAACGTGCTAAGGAGACTATTCAACAACTCAAGGCGTTTACTAAGCAAGTAGATGAGGTTGTTTTAGCAACTGACCCAGACCGAGAGGGCGAAACGATCGCCTGGCATCTCAAAGAGGTGTTAGGATTACGTGATGCTAAACGGGTGATTTATACCGAAATTACAGCATCGGCAGTGAGAAATGCGATCGCTCACCCCAGAAAGTTAGACTTAAATCTGGTAGGTGCGGGATTGTGCCGCGATTGTCTGGATAAATTGGTAGGTTATAAGGGTAGTCCCTTAGTTTGGGCTTTGAATAACGGTGCTAAAAGTGTCGGTCGAGTCCAAAGTGCGACACTCCACTTGATTTGTCAGCGTGAAAGAGAAATTCAAACCTTCGTACCCCAAGATTATTGGAATGTTTGGGTAGATTATCAAGAGGGTTTTCGGGCTTTTTACAAAGGGACGACGGACACAGCTAAGGAAACCGAACAGCAAGAAGCAGAAACCCATGATGATGCGGCCGATAACACCACAAAAGCACCGGAATCTAAACGGGTACTATCAGAAGCAGAAGCTATTAGGTTAACTGAAACAGCAAAACAGCATCCCCATCAAGTAATTCTCGTAGAAGGTAAAACAGTCCAACGCCAACCACCACCACCTTTTACCACCTCGACGTTGCAACAAGCCGCCGGTTCTAAACTGAAATTCGCCCCAGATAAAACTATGCAGGTGGCACAAAAGTTATATGAGGCGGGGCTAATTACCTATATGCGAACCGACTCAGTAATGTTGAGTCCCGAATTTTGCGAGAGTGCGCGCCAGTGGTTAGAACAAAACGACCCGCAAAATGTCCCGCCCAAAGTCGCCAAGCACCGCAGCAGCAAAACAGCCCAAGAAGCCCACGAAGCCATTCGCCCCACAGATGTGTTTCGTCCCTCAGTACAATTACGAGAAGAATTACCAGCCGATGAATTTAATTTATATGTGATGATTTGGAAACGGGCAATGGCTTCTCAATGTCGTTCCGCCCAACTCCGCAAAACTTTAGTCGTCACGCAGTCGGGGAATCTCTTGTGGCAAGCGAGGGGGCAGGTTATAGAATTTTACGGTTATGCCAAGTATTGGAATAATCTCAGTAAAGATTCGGTTTTACCTGAGTTACAACAAAAACAGGCTTTAACCTTAGATAATGCCAATTTTGAGAAAAAACAAACACAACCACCGCCACGCTACAGCGAACCCAAATTAGTGCAGCTAATGGAACGCAAAGGTATCGGTCGCCCTAGTACCTATGCTCCCACAGTCGCCACCCTCAAGCATCGGGGTTATGTGGAGTTAGCCAAGGGGAATTTGCAACCGACTGCATTAGGGCTAGAAGTTGATGCCTTTTTACAGAAAGCACTGCCAGATTTACTAGAAGCAGAATTTACCGCTAAGATGGAAGACGCTTTAGATGCGATCGCTCAAGGTAAACAAGGCTGGCAACAATATCTCACCAATTGGAATCAAGATTACTTTGTTCCTGCACTTACCAAGGCTAAAAATGTAGTGGTGGGTGTATCAACTGGTATAACGTCTACACCACGCCAATACGAAACCTCTAGGACACGTTGCCCAGAGTGTAACAATTGTCTTTCTAAAATTAAAAGCAGTAAACTCCAGAAAAAATATTTTCTCAAATGTACTAGTGGTTGTGAAAACATTGTACTGTTTTGGAGCGATCGCTCTAAAAGTTGGGAAGCACCCAAAAATCAAGCAAGCGGCACAGAAAATAAAGCCAAGCCGCCTGCTAAGGTAACTTCATATCCTTGTCCGGTGTGCAAGCAGCCTTTAGAGGAGTACAGTTACACCAAAGACGGACAGTCTAAAACCATGCTGCGCTGTTCTAATCCTAAGTCACGCCAGGATAATAAGCATAAGGATGTAGCCTATTTCAGCACCCAGAAAGGTTGGTGGAGTCCGAAGTTTGGCGAACTGGGGAAGGAAGAGGCAGGGGGCAGGGGGGCAGGGAGCAGGGGGAAAAGGTAGACAAGGTAGACAAGGGGGACAAGGTAGACAAGGTAGGATTTTTTACTATGCCCAATGCCCAATTCCCAATTCCCAATTCCCAATGCCCAATGCCCAATGCCCAATGCCCAATGCCCAATGCCCAATGCCCCATGCCCCATTCCCTATTCGTGAAATTCCGGCAAATCATTAGGCGCGCCACAGGCGGAAATGTTACCTGTGAAGTTTACGTCAGCTACGAGTTCTGGGTGTGCTTGTTTGCGTTGGGCGATTTGTTCGCGGGTGAGAATTTTGGATTCGTCGAAACCTAATTCGATTTCTGTTTGTAGTCCTTTATACTTGACTCGTTTTAAGTTGTAGAAGCGTTTGTTGAGGGTGGTTTGGACGAATGCTTTTAAACAACCTAAAAGATATCTGCGCTTAAAGGGATCTTTGACAAACCAATATTCCAAGGTTTTGCGGAGGTAGAAACGGGCGTAGTTTCGCAATACTCCTTTGAGAACGTCTTCCCTTTCCATTGCATCGGGTTTCATGATGGGGGTGACGAAGTTATATTGCGAATAGTCTCGGACTTCGACGCGATCGCCTAAATCTTGGAATAATTCAGAAAATGGCCAAGGGGTAAACATATTCCAGTTCACCATGTCGGTTTGCCAATCCAAAGCCATTTTATAGGTTTCTTCGATGGTTTCTGGGGTTTCGTTTTCTAAACCCATAATAAATTGAGCTTCGGCAACCATGCCATTTTTTCTTAATAGTTGAACCGCTTTTTTGTTCTGCTCAATTGTGGTTTCTTTGCGGAACAAATTCAACTTTAATTGGGCGGCGGCTTCTGTTCCCAAGGAGACGTGAACCAGTCCAGCTTTACGATACAGAGGTAATTCCTCTTCGTCCCGCAAGATATCTGTCACCCTGGTATTAATTCCCCAATAAACGCCTAAATTGCGTTCGATTAATTCGTTACACAGGGCAATAAATTTGGGTTTGTTAATAGTTGGTTCTTCATCAGCTAAGATGAAAAATCCAACTTTGTGTTTTTTCACCAGAATTTCAATCTGATCTACGAATTTTTTGGGAGTGCTGGAACGGTATTTGCGCCAGAATGCCCACTGAGAACAGAAACGACAGGAGAAAGGACAACCTCTAGCATAGTTAGGAACAGCCACCCGTACATTTAAAGGAGTATAAATATATTTACTCCAATCTAAAAGACTCCAATCAGGT
>NZ_PJIZ01000087.1 GCF_021596505.1 Nostoc sp. CMAA1605
TCCTTTAGTGATTGCGATCGCTACTGTACCTCAAGTAGTAGTCTCTGCCCAATATGGTAAAGCAATTTGGCTAACTCTATTTGAAAATAGTCCCCAAGCCCGCAGAATGAGGTATTACACATCAGTGATGCTAACTGACACCTACGCTAAGGAAACGCGACTGTTTCAGCTAGGTGAATTTTTTATTGAGCGATATCTGCAAGCATTTGGGTCTTTACACAACTCTATGCGCCATTTACGAGGTCAACAAGCTTTTTGGTCTTCCAGTTTAGCTGTTTTAAGTACCTTGGGAAATGGTTTTGCTTTTTTACTGGGTGGTAAAGCAAGCATTTCAAGGGAAATTTAGCCCAGGTAGTGTGTTGTTATTAGTTCAATCTTTAACTTACTTCCAACAGAATTTAGCTGCATTTGTCGGTAATGGGCTGGAACTTTGGGAAAATGTTTTATATATGCAGCAATTCTTTAATTTTCTCGACAGCGCAAGTTCCATGTTATTAACTGTACCTGGAGAAAAAACCCCCAGTCCTATACTGACTGGGATTACCTTTGAAAACGTCTATTTCCGCTACCCAGATGCTCAAGCATGGGCTGTGAAAAATATCTCTTTTACTCTACACCCTGGTGAAACAGTGGCGATCGTTGGCGAAAATGGCGCAGGTAAGACTACTATCATCAAGTTACTCACCAGGTTATACGACCCCACTCAAGGCAGAATTTTAGTTGATGGGGTAGACCTAAAGCATTTAAATTTACAAGAGTGGCGACAGCAAATAGCCGGGGTATTTCAAGATTTCGGTCGCTATGCTCTCACCCTGGGAGAAAATATCGCTTTAAGTAACCTCCAAGCTCTAGAAAATCGAGATTTACTGAGATTTGCTATAGAAAGAGCCGATATCATCCAACTAGTTACCCAATTTCCCACAGGGGAGGATACACCCCTGGGTAAGCAGTTTAGTGGTACAGAATTATCTGGTGGTCAATGGCAAAAGTTAGCCCTAGCCCGTGCCTTTGTGCGTCAGCAAGCCCAAATCCTATTGTTAGATGAACCTACAGCCGCACTCGACCCCCGCAGTGAATATGAGCTTTATCAGAGGTTTGTAGAACTAGCCCAAGGCAAAACTACTATTTTAATTACGCATCGACTAGCCTCTGTGCGAATGGCGCAGAGAATCTTAGTCCTCAAAGCCGGTCAATTAATCGAAGATGGGACGCATCAGGAACTTCTAAGCCACGGTGGTGAGTATACAACGTTGTGGAATATGCAGATTCGGCAGTATGGCGAATATTTCAAAATACAAAATTAACTGCCCAGCACATATCAACTTTTTAACTGCATAATTTTACGTGGATTCTATGTAAAAATTATCAGCACAAAATCAATAAATCAGGCGGATATTAAATCAAGAAATACTGTAGTAAATATTACATTTTTATTCTAAGAACTTCCCATCATGTTCGTCTTTTTAATTTAGAGCCTTAAGTATTAGGTAAGAAAATTTACACGTTAATTGCATAGATTTTATCTATCAATAGTATTATTTTTTTGTTAAAATTTCCCGAAACCCAAATCCAAGTAACCTGGAAGACAAAAATTTCCAGCAAAAAGTAATCAAATGTAACCAAGTATACAAGGATATTGCTCTTCAAGGGAAAAAACAAAAAGACGTGATCAAGAAATGTTTAGGGATTGGGGTTGTTACCCTACTACTGCTGATAGCTACTCCGATGGGTAATGCCTTTGCCCAAACGCCAGCTAGTACCCCATCTGCGGATACTGGAGATACAGTATTTATGCTGATATCATCTGCATTGGTGTTGTTGATGACACCAGGATTAGCGTTTTTCTATGGTGGCTTTGTGCGATCGCGCAATATCCTCAATACATTGATGATGAGTTTTGTATTGATGGCGATTGTGGGGGTTAGCTGGGTGCTATGGGGTTATAGTCTCTCATTTGCGCCTGGGTTGCCATTTATTGGCGGCTTACAATGGTTGGGCTTAAATGGTGTGGGGCTAGAAACAACCAACTATCTGCAAGGTTCAGCACCTGTGGATGTAGTTTCTTACGCTCCGACAATTCCCCATCAAGCATACATGATTTATCAAGCCATGTTTGCTATTATTACACCGGCGTTGATTTCTGGTGCGATCGCCGAACGGATGAGTTTTCGCGCCTATTGTTTATTTGTCTTGCTGTGGTCAACCTTAATTTACACTCCTTTAGCTCACATGGTTTGGGCTAAAGGTGGTTTATTAGGGTTATATGGCGGTTTAGGCGCGCTAGATTTTGCTGGTGGTACAGTTGTGCATATCAGTTCTGGTGTGTCTGCCCTAGTTGCAGCGATTGTCTTAGGGCCACGCAAAACTCACCCCGACCGTCTCAGTCCCCCCCATAATGTCCCATTCATTTTATTGGGTGCGGGCTTGCTGTGGTTTGGTTGGTTTGGCTTTAATGCTGGTAGTGCTTTATCTGTAGCTAGCGGGACTTCTGGTAATTTAGTTACCAACGTTGCTACGACTGCTTTTGTCGCTACTAACACCTCGGCGGCGGCGGGGGCTTTGATGTGGTTGATTTTAGAAGCCACCTTACGCGGTAAACCTACGGCTGTCGGTGCGGCTACAGGGGCAGTTGCCGGTTTAGTGGGAATTACTCCAGCCGCCGGGTTTGTCACGCCTTTAGCCTCAATTTTGATTGGTTTCATCACTGCTTTCGTCTGTTTCTATGCAGTCAGTTTCAAACATAAGCTCAATATTGATGATGCCTTAGACACCTATCCTGTACATGGTGTAGGTGGTACAGTTGGGGCAATTTTAACTGCCTTTTTTGCCACTAAGGAAGTCAACTCATTTGGTAAAGATGGCGTGTTGCGGGGTAATTTTGGGGAATTAGGTGTGGAACTGGCAGCTATTGCGATTGCTTATGTAATTGCGGCTGTGGGAACTTGGCTGATTCTGAAAATTATTGCCGCTACCGTGGGGCTACGAGTCAAAGAAGAGGCTGAATACCAGGGTTTGGATATCAATGAACACGGAGAAGAGGGTTATAACTCCGAGTTTGGCGATCGCATTGTCTCCGAATAATTGCTGAAAATAGTGCGATTATCTTACTAGCGATTTAAAATCTGAGTCAAATCATTGGAAGATTTCGCTAGTCGTGTCCACTACTGCAAAAACCTTTCCGGTCTGGGCGTTTTTCTTACTGGCAACCAACGGCATCCTTATGTTGGCGGTCATTCTGCTGATTTGGCGACAGCAGGGATTGACCGCCGTTTCCAGTAATGCCCCTCCTCCAGTTCCAGCCAACCAAAACCCACCCCCAACACCAGAGTTAGGCCCCCGCCATCAACTCACCTATCAACAATGGGTAGATATCCTTAACCAAGAAGCCCAAGTAACTGCTCAACAGCGTCCATCAAAGTTGAGTGTCTTAGTGGGAGATTCATTGAGTCTCTGGTTTCCTGTGGAATTATTACCGCAAGATAGAAATTGGCTCAATCAAGCAATTTCCGGCGAAACCAGCAATGGATTATTGAAAAGATTAAATTTATTTGACCAGACACAACCAGAGACGATTTTTGTGATGATTGGGATTAATGACTTGATTCGGGGAGTAGATGATCAAGTCATTTTAGACAATCAACGGCAAATCATCATTTACCTGCGAAAAAATCATCCCAAAACCAAAATCTTTATCCAATCAATTCTGCCCCACGGAGGAGCAGCAGCCACTTGGGAAGGAAAAGAGAAATTACTAGCGATTCCCAACAGTCGAATTGAAAAGTTAAATCAGCAGTTACGAAGCATCGCCGTGAAAGAAGGTGTGGAATACCTAGATTTATATTCCTTGTTTGCGGATCAAAAAGGTAATATGCGGACTGAATTAACTACTGATGGTTTACATCTCAGTCCCGCAGGTTATCTAGTGTGGCGCACTGCGTTGCAGATTTATCAGAAGAGAGGGGGGACTGGGGATTAGGGACTGGGTATTGGTAAAGGCAAAGCGCAAAAATACTTTTACTTTCTTTTTACTTTTGCCTTTTTACTTTTTACTTTCTCAATATGCGTCTTGGCGCGAGAGAATCATTAAAGAGGAGATACAAAAAAATAAGAGATTATGGATACAAAAGCTTTTAAGCGTTCACTAAATCACTCCGAGAATTACAACCGTAAAGGATTTGGTCATCAGGCTGAAGTCGCTACCCAATTGAAATCTGAGTATCAAAGTAATCTAATTCAAGAAATTCGCGATCGCAATTACACTTTGCAAAGAGGCGATGTCACTATCCGCCTGGCGCAAGCCTTTGGGTTTTGCTGGGGTGTAGAACGTGCTGTGGCGATGGCTTACGAAACCCGCAAGCACTTCCCCACAGAACGCATTTGGATTACTAACGAAATTATCCATAACCCTTCTGTTAATCAGCGAATGCAGGAAATGCAAGTTGGCTTTATTCCTGTAAATGGTACTCAAAAAGATTTTTCTGTCGTAGGTCAAGAAGATGTGGTGATATTACCTGCCTTTGGGGCTAGTGTCCAAGAAATGCAGCTACTCAATGATAAAGGCTGTAAAATCGTTGATACCACCTGCCCTTGGGTTTCCAAAGTCTGGAACACCGTAGAAAAGCACAAAAAAGGCGATTACACCTCAATTATTCATGGTAAATATAAGCATGAGGAAACTGTTGCTACTAGTTCCTTTGCTGGTAAATATTTAATCGTTCTGAATATGCAAGAAGCCCAATATGTAGCTGACTATATTTTACATGGGGGCGATCGCCAGGAATTTTTACAAAAGTTTGCTAAAGCCTGTTCCCCAGGTTTTGATCCTGACACAGATTTAGAACGCGTCGGTATCGCCAATCAAACCACCATGCTCAAAGGTGAAACTGAGCAGATTGGTAAACTATTTGAGCATACCATGATGCAGAAATACAGCCCAGTTGAATTAAATCAACATTTCCAAAGTTTTAATACTATTTGTGACGCTACCCAAGAACGTCAGGATGCGATGTTGGAATTAGTGGAACAAAAATTAGATTTAATGATAGTAATTGGCGGCTTTAATTCTTCCAACACAACCCAGTTACAACAAATTGCCCAACAAAGAGGACTACCTTCATATCATGTTGATAGTGTAGGGCGCATTAAGTCTAGAACCTCAATTGAACACCGGCAATTAACTGGTGATTTAGTCATTACAGACAACTGGCTACCAGACGGGGAAATTGTTGTTGGCATTACTTCTGGAGCTTCTACACCTGATAAGGTTGTCGAAGATATAATTGAGAAGATTTTTGCTCTGAAGGCAACTGTGACGGTTTCTTGAGAGTGCTGAGTAATGAGTGCTGAGTGCTGAGTAATGAGTAATGAGTAAAATAAAATTACTCAATAATTCAGCACTTAGTCAATAATTGTTTGTAGTAAGGACTTTAGTCCTCTAATAAAAATTTCCATCTTTATTACTTGCTTGAACTAGTTTGTTTATTCAGTTGTTTTAATTACTAAGTCTTAATTTTCTCAATGTCATTTGATAACCTGTGCAAGCTACTCTCTGAAAAAAATCCTGATATTTTTGCTAGTTGGGTTTTAGGTACACCACAAACTGCTGTTACAGTTCTCAAAACCGAATTAAGTATCGAACCCATACGCGCAGATTACGTTACATTCCTACAACTCCAAGAACGCATTCTGCACCTGGAGTTTCAAACTAAACTAGAATCTACGCCACCTCTACCCCTGCGAATGCTTGATTATTGGGTGCGCTTGTATCGATTGTATCGTTTACCAATTACACAGGTTGTAGTGTTGTTGCTTCCACCTGCACCTGATCAAGTAATTGAAACCGTTTTTCATGTCGAAAACACGCGTCATGAATATCGTGTAATTCGGATGTGGGAGGAAAATCCCCAATTATTTCTTGATGAACCAGCTTTGCTACCATTAGCACCACTAGCTGCGACTACTCAACCGCAAACTTTGTTACAACAAGTTGTACAGCGAGTAAATCAACTTGAACCAGAAGAAAAATCTCAAGTCTCCGCCTACACTCAAATTTTAGCGGGGTTAAAATACAAAAAGGACTTGATTCAACAGTTATTTCGGGAGGGTATGATGCGCGAATCAGTGATTTATCAGGATATTCTTTCCGAAGGTGAAAAAATCGGAGAACAACGAGAACGATCGCTTATTTTGAGGCTCTTAACTCGTCGTGTGGGAGAATTACCGCAGTCAATGCGAGAACGGGTAGAAACTCTCTCTTTAGAACAAGTAGAACATCTAGGAGAAGCTCTGTTAGATTTTCAGGCGATCGCGGATTTAGAAACTTGGTTAAATACAATAGATTCCTAAAAAAGCTAAGAATCTCCCGACTATCTGCAAAATCAACTTCGCATCAGTTAATAGTCGGGAGATATCTAATTATCTACTGTGAGATTTTTCTGGCATCACCATATTAACTGCCACCTTACCATTTTTACCGTTGGTATGATGGGTATGGCCGTTGTTGTTTCGGGGTTGAATTACGCCATAACCGCCATGATTGCGTTCATAAATGACGTTAATCTCACCACTTTCAGCGTTGCGGAACATATAAAAATCATGTCCCACTAATTGTAACTGCTCTAAAGCTTCTTCAACCGTCATCGGTGGCATGGAAAAATATTTGGTACGGACAACTTCTTGGGGGAGTTCGGGAGTGCGATCGCCGATTAAATCTGCAACTACCGGTTGTGGTACAACTACTTCATTAGTGGGTTGAGCTTGAGTTTTCTTGTCTTGTTTCCTTTCTTTATATTTTCGCAGTTGTCTGGCAATTTTATCTGCAACTAAATCAATGCTAGCGTACAAGTTTTCGCTGCTTTCCTCGGCGCGGATGACACTACCATTTGCAAATATAGTGACTTCAGCCGCTTGTTTAGGACTAATTCGGGGATTGCGAGCTACGCTAAGGTGGACATCCACTTCGTTGGTGATGTTCTGGAAGTGACTAACTGCTTTTTCAATTTTTTGATGCACATATTCTCGAATCGCATCGGTAATTTCAATATTTTTGCCGTGGATGACAAGCTTCATGTAAACTCTCCCGCTCGATAGCTCAATATTTAATGTGATGTCGTCTTAGTATGAAAAGAGATTGCGGTAAGTTATGTCACTGCACCAACACCTATTGAGGAATATTAAAACGTACTGCAAGTACGACATAGTGTAAAAAAGCACTAAGTCAAAGTAGGAGAAAACCTCAAAATCGACTTTCTTGATTTCACCTTGCACCCTTTTACCTTTGCCTTTGTGTACTAGTCTGTTTACTCCCATTTTTTGCATCTATTATAGTTATTCTCATGTACACTCTTGACTCTGCTCCTTGATTTGCTGCGATTCGCTTGCCCCAAATTAGGCGATCGCTCTAACTGATTGCCAGACAATTAGGATCATCGCCTTTTTTTCTCAATTAAGGTAGCCTCATTAATGGCTGTTTTGACTAACTGACGCATCAAAACAAACTTTACATAACCCATAGTAGTTACTTTTTGTTTGTTATAAGGAGATTTGTTTGCTTTTTTGTGAGAGTATACAAGTCCTTCAGATGTAAAAAGATATGAAATTCATCAGCCAGTACATTCGTTCCTCTTCTCTTGGCGTGATGCTTATTGTAGGAATTCCTCCTAACACCTTTGTGTTTATATATTCAAACTAGCACTTTGTTTTTCCCAAAGATGATTCCCTTGATGTTCCTTTAAAATCCTTTGCATAGCTTGACAATTGTTGAATATATTCCTAGAACTTGCAATATATTTAGTGGTTAATACAGTTGATATTCGTTATGAGCCGTAGTAATGAGTCAGCACAAGTAAAACATTGTTTGCTATACAATCAAGGGTTGATACCTTACCAAAAAGCCCATGAATGGCAAAAATCCCTCTTAACGGAGAGAGTTCATCACCCTGAGTTGGAAGATGTATTAATTTTGCTAGAACATCCCCCTGTCTACACCTTGGGACAAGGTAGCAACGCAGAATTCCTCAAATTTGACGTAAATCAACAGTTTTTTGAGGTATACAGAACAGAACGCGGTGGGGAAGTGACTTATCACTGTCCCGGACAATTAGTGGGATATCCGATTTTAAATCTGCACCGTTATCATAAAGATTTACATTGGTACTTGCGGCAGTTAGAAGAAGTAATCATTCGCGTGCTTGCAGTTTACGGTTTAGCAGGCGATCGCATTCCGTCTTTGACTGGTGTATGGTTAGAAGGACGTAAGGTGGCCGCGATCGGAATTAAAGTCAGTCGCTGGATTACCATGCACGGTTTTGCTTTAAACGTATGTCCTGATATGACAGGCTTTAGCCGCATTGTTCCCTGCGGTATTGCAGATAAACCAGTCGGTAGTTTAGCCGAATGGATTCCTGGAATTACCTGCGATGAAGTACGCCCTCACGTCGCCCAAGCTTTTACGGAAGTATTTGGTGTCAAATTTATCGAGGCAATTGTGAAATAATTGTGCTGTTTTCAGTATATTTCGATGTAAATATGTAATGGGTGCAATTTACTTTTAATGAGAAATATCAAGTAATAAAAAGCAAATATCTGTATATTTGAGATTTTAATTGAGCAAGTTAGAATGTGATTGTCTGGCACTCTCAAAGCCCACTTTTTGTATCAGTTGACGCAAATTGCACCTGTGACATATCCAAACACTCCACAGACTTACGCCCCAGTGTTTACGTCTCTTAGAGAAAGAGACTGGAAAGTTCTCACAGAACTTTTTGACAGACACGATAGCGAAGAAATTGAAGCTGACATCAACACCAATTTGTTGTTCATGATTCCTGAACCATGTTGGGAAGACGATCCCTTTGACTTCTTACGAGAATATCTTTAAAAGTGGTGAGTGCTGAGTGCTGAGTGCTGAGTTTTGTGAGTAGTAAGTGGCGCGACGTTTAGCCGATAGTGACTTCCAACAACACCAATTTCCTTAAACCTAGCAAGGTTGTCACCCATCCAAATTAAGCATACACTCATTACTCATTACTTATTACTTATTACTCACCACTCATTACTCATTACTCATTACTTATTACTCATTACTCATTACTCACCACTCATTACTCATTACTCATTACTCAGGGGGTAAGCATCACATGGCTAGATTCAGTTTTAGAAGTTGGCTGTGTTGGTGTCTAGTTGTGTGTGTGAGTTGTGTTTTACTCTCTGGCTGTAGCGTTAATTCGAGTGTTAGTAAAACTTTGCGTGTCGCGACGGAACCAGCGTTTCCCCCTTTTGAGTTTCAAGGACAAGGTGGAGAATTGCAGGGTTTTTCCATTGATTTAATGAATGCAGTTGCCTCATCTGCTAACTTGCAAATAAAATTCCAAAGTCTACCGTTTGATGGCATTATCCCAGCTTTACAGGCTAAAACCGTAGATGCAGCCATCAGTTCTATTACTATCACCGCCGAACGAGCCAACGCTGTAGCTTTCTCCCGTCCCTATTTTAAAGCCGGATTAGCGATCGCCATTCGAGAAAATGATCCCAATATTACAGGTTTTGATAGTCTCAAAAATAAAAAAATTGCCGTCCAAATTGGGACAACCGGCGCAGAGAAAGCCAAAAGCATCCCAGGCGCAGAAATTCGCAGTTTTGACTCTGCACCTTTAGCCTTACAAGAATTACTGAATGGTAATGTAGATGCAGTTATTAATGATGCACCAGTAACTTTATATGCAATTAATACAGGTAATCTCAAAGGCATTAAAGTTGTAGAACAATTACTTACAGAGGAATATTATGGCATCGCCACAGCCCAAAATTCCCCGAATTTATCACTCATTAATAATGGATTAGATATAGTTTTAAAAAACGGCACTTATAATCAAATTTATCAAAAATGGTTTAAAGCCACTCCGCCACAACTACCAGATAAATCACCATTTGCTAACCAAAATAACACAGATAAAGGTAGCATTTTTACCTCAATTGGTTTAATTTTGCAAGCTTTGCCAACTCTATTACAAGGTGCATTAATCACCCTAGAACTTACAATCATTTCTGTTGTATTGGGTTTAATTGCTGGTTCATTAATCGGTATTGTGCGCCTTTCTAAAATTACTCTCGTGCGCTGGTTAGCGAGAGCTTATGTTGACTTTTTTCGGGGTACGCCTTTACTCGTCCAAATTTTTATGATTTATTTTGGCATCCCCGCTATTGCTCAAGAACTGAATTTCACTTTTACATTTGATCGTTTAGTAGCTGGGGTAATTGCCTTAAGTTTAAATTGTGCAGCTTATATTGCTGAAATTGTTCGTGCTGGTATTCAATCAATTGAACCAGGACAAGCAGAAGCAGCTAAATCATTAGGCTTCAATCCTATCTTAACAATGCGTTTGGTGATTTTCCCCCAAGCTTTTCGGCGGATGTTACCAGCTTTAGGAAATGAATTTATTAGTTTGTTAAAAGATACTTGTTTAGTAGCAGTTATTGGATTTGAAGAATTATTTCGCAAGGGACAATTGATTGTTGCTGCCAACTATCGTCCGTTTGAAATTTATGCAGCAGTCGCCATAGTTTATCTATGTTTAACGCTGTTATCTTCTCAAGCTTTCAGTCGTTTAGAGAGTTGGATGAATCCCACTCAATCAGTTAAAGTTAGTACAGATATTACCTCTAATGTGATTAGAAAATAAAATTGGCATCAGCTAGATATAGAGGCAAAATTAAGCTCGATACTCTCCAATTACCTCAATTTTTCCTACAATGTTGGCGTTCAAATCTTCTAATTCTTCACATGGAATCCACCATTCCGTATGATGTGAAGCCCCAACTTGGTGAATCTCATATTTATCCATAAATACCTTCTTGACTTCAAAGCGTGTGACATAACCCACACCACTATCTCTAATATTCCATTTAGTAGCTATTTCTTTAGCATATTGTTCGTTCGTAACCGGATAAAAAATTGGTTGTTCCGGTAGTCTAGGCGGCCATTTACGGTAGCCACTTTGTTTTACTAGCTCTAATTCTTTTGCCCCCGTCGGACGATATAAAGTTACTGTTTCTTCCATATATGTTATTTATTTTTATCACGATTTTAATTCTTACTTTATTGGAAAAATTGATCAGAGTGATATAGTAAATTTTTACTTTCTTTGACTCACACTCCAATACTTCCCAGGATATGTAAATTCATTATCATCCCAAATCCCAATTTTTTGCTACTGGACTTGAGCTTATGTTCATATCCCCAAATTCTCAAAGACTTCGGGGATATGATAGCAAGTCAAAATTAATTTTTAATACTGATGTTCCAGTTCGCGATAATTCTCTTTCTGAAGCATCCACCGCATCTGCTCAATTTTCACTGATTCGGCTTGATTATTTGCTTCTATTGCATCTAAACAATGTTTTAATTTTGCTGCTAAAATCTGCACACATGGTTCTCCCAACATACCTAAATGTGTACCAGGAACTTCATGAATTTCTATCCCCTGTTTAGCCATAGCACCCCAGCCTCTACAGGGTTGAAACTGACACCATCTCAGGATTTCTTTGGTAGTAAATAAAGTTACTTTACCAGAGTAGGGTTTGACTACATAATCCGCCATTGTGGCTTGTTTGAGAGCTTCTATTAATGCCATGTTATAAGGGTTGGCATCTTCAGTAAAAGAATGTTCATTCCATAGGTCAAATTTGCTACTCGTCTTACCAGTTAACATGGATTGAAACCAATCTATTTTCGCTAAAACATAGTTCCATCTATCTACAGATGGCAGTCGTAGCAAGGTGAGCAAGTAGACATACAGTGTCCGCAAGAGGGAGGGATTATTGATATATAGACTGGGGCTATAGGTATCAAACATTGCCAGTAATTCGACGCGATCGCCCTGCGCCACTAACTGACGTGCCATTTCATAGGCAACTGTCCCACCGCTAGAAAAGCCACCCAATAAATAAGGGCCTTGCGGCTGAACGCTGCGAATTTCTTGGATGTAGTCACAGGCCATATCCTCAACTCTGGTGTGAGGTGCTTGTTTCCCGTCTAGTCCTCGTGCTTGTAGTCCATACACTGGTTGTTCTGCACCCAGATAACGCACTAAATTTTGATAACCAATCACATTACCGCCAAGGGCATGAATTAGGAATAGGGGGCGTTTCGTATTGTTACCTGGTTGAATAGTTACCAAAGAAGACCAAGACACTGGGGTGTTTGCTGTGCTGAGAATGCTAGCTAGTTGCTCTATTGTCGGTGATTGTAATAAGGTAGCTAGAGGCAGTTTTTGACCAAATTTCTTCTCAACTTGGGTAAATAATTTGACTGCAAGTAGGGAATTTCCGCCTAAATCAAAGAAGTTATCATTGATACCAACTGACTCAATACCTAAAACCTCTGACCAAATTCGCCCTAACTCGATTTCTACAGCATTTCTCGGCGCGACAAAGGCTTTTTCTAATTCTGGTCGGCTTTGGTCTGGGATGGGTAAAGCGCGGCGGTCTACTTTACCATTAGGAGTGAGTGGAATTTGAGCGATCGCAATAAAAGCCGATGGAACCATATAGTCTGGCAGTTTTGTTTGCAAAAATCGCCGCAATTCGTTCATAGTAATTGGAGAATCGCCATCTATGACTACATACGCCACCAATCGCTTATTTCCTGGCTCATCTTCCCTCGCTATCACTACAGTTTCCTGTACACAGTCGTGTTGTGTCAGTACACTCTCAATTTCCCCCAACTCGATACGGAAACCGCGAATTTTTACTTGATGGTCAATCCGACCCAGGAATTCAATATTACCATCGCTGAAATAACGGGCTAAATCCCCAGTTTTATATAGTTTGGAATTGCCAAAGGGACTGGGAATAAATTTTTGGGCTGTGAGTTCCGGTTGATTTAAATAGCCAGAGGCTAAACATTCTCCACCAATATATAACTCTCCAGTCACACCTATGGGGCAAGGATTGAGGTAATCATCCAGAATGTAATATTGGGCATTTTGGATGGGTTTACCATAGGGAATACTCTTCCAATGGGGTTCGACTTTGCCGATAGGATAATAATTTGACCAAACAGTAGCTTCTGTTGCTCCCCCTAAACTAATTACCTCCACCCCTGGGAAGGTGGTTTTAAGTAAATCTGGCAGTGTGACAGGTATCCAATCACCACTCATAAATACTAGGCGCAATTGGGGATGGTAATTATTTTCTTGCACCTTGGGGAAAAATTGGGCTAGTTGTTGCAGTGCAGGCGGGGCAGAATCCCAGAATGTAATCGGCTCATGGCAGAGAATATGCAGTAACGCTTCTGGATCTCGAATATCATGACTAGGAACAACTCGAATTGAACCACCTGCGGCTAATAGTCCAAAAATGTCATAAACTGACAGGTCAAAGCATAAAGAAGTAATAAATAATACTCTATCTTGAGCATTTACATTAAATGTTTTGTTTACCCATTCAATCAGGTTAATTACTGGTTGATGACGAACTACAACCCCCTTTGGTGTACCTGTAGAACCGGAGGTGAAAATCACATAGGCTACATCATCAGAACTTGCAGATGTTGGTAAATTTTCGGTTGGGAGTAAGTCTAAATAATAACGATGCCAAATTGAGGGTGTAGGGGAAAAGATTTCTTGGTGATTCTCTGGCTTTTTGCCTGCTGTACTAGATAACGCTGTGTGCGAGTTTCTCTCAGACCTAACCCCCAACCCCTTCCCTACCAGGGAAGGGGAGCAAGAATCAAAGGCTCTCTCTGTTTCGGGGAGAGGTTCCAAGAATAAGTTACACATCGCGTTATGTACAGATTTATCTAAACAGATTAAATGTTCTAGCGCGTTTAGTTCTAATTCCTGAATGTTAGCTAACAGGCTCGTTTGGGTGACTAGACAGTTAATCTGCAAAGAAGACAGCAGTAATTGAATGCGTGCTTTGGGGAAACTGGGTTCTAGGGGAACATATGCACCGCCAGCTTTTAAAATCCCTAAAACAGCCGGAATCATTTCAAGCGATCGCTCTAAATATACAGCAACTAATACCCCTGGTTTGACTCCTAGTTGTTGCAGGTGATGAGCTAACTGATTGGCTCTAGAGTTCAACTCTTTATAGGTGAGTTGTTCTGCGCCACAAACTACGGCGATAGCATCGGGTGTCTTTTCTACTTGCGCCTCGAACAGTTGATGGATACAAAGTTGATCTGCAAAATCTGCTTGTGTATGATTCCACTCCACCAACATTTGGTGTTTTTCTGCTGTCGTCAATAGTGGTAGTTGTCCTAAACTCTGGCTAGAATCAGTCGCCATACTCGCCAATAGTGTCTGAAGATGTCCCAACATCCGACAAATTTTGGCATCATCGAATTTTTGGCGATCATATTTGAGTTTCAATAACAATTCTGACTCCCCATAGCCAACCAGTGTTAGAGGAAAGTTAGTTTGTTCTTCGAGTCGGAATTCTAAGTTTTGCCATCTCTGGCCTTGAGAGCGCAAAGCCGAATTCAATTCATAGTTCTCAAATACTACAATGCTGTCAAATAAGGAAGTTCCACCAGGGACATCACTCCATCGCTGAACGTTAACGAGGGGGGTATGTTCATAATCTCGCAAAGTTACCCACTGCGATCGCAATTCTTGGAGCCAATTTACAAGGGGTTTTTCCCCAGATACCTTGACACGCACTGGTAAGGTATTAATCAATAGTCCCACCATCGACTCCGCACCAGCTACAGAGGAGTGACGACAGGCTCTTGTCGCACCAAAAACAATATCAGACTCGCCACTATAACGACTCAACAATAAACCCCAAGCACCTTGCACTAAGGTATTGAGTGTGAGTTGATGTTTTTGGGCGAAAGCCTGCAACATCTGTGTAGTTGTTTGAGAAACTCGGATTGTTTGTTCTCTAAAACCGCTTTCCTCACGAGGGTTGGAATCTACTAATAAGGGTGTGGGTGCGGTAAAACCTTTGAGTAAATTTCGCCAAAATCCTTCACTCTTCGACCAATCTTGTTGCTGTAACCATGCAATGTGGTCTTGATAGGGACGAGGTTGGGGGAGTTCTAAGTCTTTTCCTTGAAGAAAAGCATCATAAAAGGCAAACAATTCTTGGATGATGATGTACAAAGAACGACCATCTAATAAAGCATGATGAAATGTCCATACAAATTGATAGCAAGATTCTCCTAAGCGAAATAATGCTAAACGCATCAATGGCGCGATATTCAAATCAAAACCCAACAGGCGATCGCTTTGCAAATAAGCCTGTAATTTAGTTGATTTTTCCGTTTCAGATAAGCTACTCCAATCCTGTTGTTTTAAGGGAATAGTTACTGCTGGATGGACACATTGTAGAGGTTCTCGTCCGTTTTCCCAATCAAAGCTACTTCTTAAAACTGCGTGTCTTGCTAAAATTTGTTGCCATGCTTTTTGAAATGCGTCAATATCAATTTTTTCTTTAACGAAACAGACCACCTGCTCAATATCCACTCCCGATTCTTGAGCAAGAAGACTGTTAAACAGCATTCCTTGTTGAATAGATGAAAGTTGATAGGAATTGTTTAAGTTGACTAAGTTCATTTTTTTGCTCTAGCTAGTCAGTAGGGAAAAATAGTTGTTAAAAACTTTAATGTCATTCTGAAAAGTAGATGATTTAAATGCACCGCCACACATAGTAATAATTTGATAATTGGGATAATTTATCTCAATCATTACTAAATAAATAACCAATTAAATAAAGCAAAACTGGCAAATTCTAAAGCTATCACTAGAATTTACCAGCTAATATGTCTCATTCTGTGTAAAGTTAATAAAGAATTATCTAATTCTTAAAAAGAAAATATAAAGATAATCTTTATTATTCAGAATTACCGAATAATGAAATTTATCTTTTGGACAAGTTTTTTTGCAGTTATTTCAGCAATTAGATAAAATCTACGACACAGACATTACATAAATAACGCAGTATCGATTTTTAAAAGACTTATTTTTATAATTCATTAAATGCCTACTGCCTGTTATACAGTAACCTTTTAGATACTTCCAGAAAATCAAATATTCATTTTAGTTAGTTGATATTTTTAGCTGTACATCCCCCTTGCCTATACAGTTAAGTAGAACGACTTGAAAAAACCAAACTATGTGAAGTAATGTAAAAAGATTGGAATCTAGTTCTTAGTAAGGACTTCAGTCCTTATCAGAGGACTAAAGTCCTCTCTAC
Organism: Nostoc sp. CMAA1605; assembly: GCF_021596505.1. GTDB lineage: Bacteria > Cyanobacteriota > Cyanobacteriia > Cyanobacteriales > Nostocaceae > Trichormus. The sequence continues at coordinate 16,201 of NZ_PJIZ01000087.1, forward strand.
GAGACGCTTGCGCGTAGCTTGCTTCCCCGGAGGGGTACACTACAAACCTTGAAATATTTACACCGTTATACTTAGATAATATTTTTTAAATTGAAAATCCCTTACTGTCTCTTACTCACGCTGCGATACTTCCAAGGATCTGTAAAATCAGTATCACCCCAAATCCCAATCCTTTGCTGCTGGGCTTGAGCTTCCGCTTGCTGCACTAAATCTTTACTGGGACACTTATTTAAATAAGGGCGGTAAACCTTAGCTAAACCTTCTTTTAACAAGACTTCCTGAACAAAAGCACCGTCTTTTAAGCGGACTTCGGCTACTTTGCGTCCATAACGATCGCTATCTGTAATCGTCAAGGTAACGCGATCGCCACTTTGTTTAACTAACTCTGCTAATCTAGTTTGTGCTTTCACACCCCAATTAAATTGATTGCGATCGCTAGCTTTTTTACTAGCTTGCTCTTTGCGAGAATGGGGTATTTCTGGCGCATCCATACAAGCGAAGCGCACCGTAAATTTATTACCCTGAGCATCTCTAACTACCAAAGTATCACCATCACTGACGCGCTCCACTAAGTCCCCAGAAGCACCAAAAAAGCGAGTACAACCAGCCACACCAGTCATAATTAAGGTTGCACTCAGTAAAATTAGTAAACTTTTGTGTAATGTAGTCATTTGTTACGATTTATTGCTCAATAGGTTATCTTTCCCTATTGACTGGGTTATGAGTCTTGATGCGTAAAACCCCCGTCATTTATGAGGGGAATATAAGAGGATAGGACAAATTTATTTGTTCATCTTATGTTAGTCGTGTTAACATAAAGGTGTGGTTAATTGGTCGATGCCATGATTGTTTACGAGTTTAAAGTCAAAGGGAAAAAAGCGCAATATCAGGCAATAGACGAAGCAATTCGTACTAGCCAATTCATTCAAAACAAGTGCTTACGCTACTGGATAGATAACAAAAAAGTGGGGAGATACGACCTCAATAAATACTGCGCGGTATTAGCTGCTGAATTCCCCTTTGCTGATGAATTAAACTCAATGGCTAGACAATCTGCGGCTGAACGTTGTTGGTCTGCGATAGCTAGGTTTTACGACAACTGCAAGAAGAAGGTTAAAGGTAAAAAGGGGTTTCCTAAGTTTAAGAAAAACTGTCGTTCAGTTGAATATAAATCATCTGGATGGAAACTTTCAGAAACTCGTAAATCTATCACCTTTTCAGACAAGAAAGGTATAGGCACTCTCAAACTAAAAGGGACTTACGACCTCAACTATTACGATATCCAGCAAATCAAGCGCGTTCGCCTAGTACGTCGTGCTGATGGCTATTATGCTCAATTTGCAATTGATATTAATGTCAAAGTAGAAAGCCAACCTACAAATCAAGTAGTTGGTATCGACTTGGGATTGAAATACTTCATTGCAGATAACAAAGGTAATATTGAACCTTCACCCCAGTTCTACCGTCAGTCAGAAAAACAGTTAAACCGTGCCAACCGCAAAAAGTCTCAGAAGTTCAGCAAAGAGAAGAACAAAGCTCGCGTCAGACAATCGAACAATTACCACAAAGCTAGAAATAGATATGCTCGTAAGCATTTAAAAGTAAGTAGGCAGCGAAAAGAGTATTGCAAGAGATTAGCATACTCCGTTATCCAATCTAACGATTTGGTAGCCTATGAAGATTTAAATGTGAAGGGTTTGGTACGTAATCGACATCTGGCTAAATCAATTTCTGATGCTGGTTGGTATACGTTCAGGCAATGGTTAGAATATTTTGGTCATAAATATGGGAAAGTAACTATTGCAGTTCCTCCCCACAACACCAGCCAAAATTGTTCTAACTGTGGCGAAAAAGTGAAGAAATCTTTGTCTACCAGGACTCATGTTTGTCCTCATTGTGGATATGTGGAAGACAGAGATATCAATGCAGCAATCAATATTTTGAGGCGAGGACTCAGTACGGTAGGGCATACCGGAACTTACGCTACAGGAGATTTGCCCTCTTGGGCGGTTGGCGCAAGCCTGCTGTCTAACGACGAGTCTGTGAATGTAGAATCTTCGCACTTTTAGGGCGGAGAGTGTCAAAATACTAAATAGTTATTTAATTCTAGAAATCGTCAAAATTGGGTTTTTAATTTTGAATTAGGAATAAAGCACAGTGACTATTGCATCTGCCTATGCCAAGAACTAAGCTGTCTCAAGGTGATTCAGATACATTTGCGGCGGTTGCTGACTATTTTAAAATGCTATCGGAAGCAAGTCGGCTGCAAATTTTGGCTTGTCTGAAATCAGGCCCAATGAATGTGATGGAACTTACGGAAGCAACAGGTTTGGGACAAGCTAATCTATCTAAACACCTGAAAGTTTTAACCCAGGCGGGAATTGTCACTCGTCAGCCTAAAGGGACTAGTGCTTTCTATGAGATTGCTGATCCGATGATTTTTGACCTTTGTGAATTAGCTTGCGATCGCATTAGTGAAAGAATCCTTCAACAAGCCGAAAGTATCAGAGCCTTGCAAAACACAAAGACTATTTTTTAAAACAATGGGGAACGGGGAACGGGGAACAGGGAACAGTAGAAAAAATTGGGTTAATAAAAAAGCACCCTAAATTTAGGGTGCAAATGTAAGAGCAGCAAAAACAGCGCAATTAGCTAGCAATAGTAGGAGCAGCCAAGGCTATCGGTTGAGCTTCACCAGAGGCTAAATCTAGGGGGAAGTTGTGAGCATTACGCTCGTGCATCACTTCAATCCCTAAATTCGCTCTATTTAATAAATCTGCCCAGGTGTCAATTGTGCGTCCTTGGTGATCCAAAATCGAGTTATTGAAGTTGAATCCGTTCAAGTTAAATGACATGGTGCTGACACCCAAAGCCGCAAACCAAATACCCACTACAGGCCAAGCAGCTAGGAAAAAGTGTAAAGAACGTGAATTATTAAAGCTGGCATATTGGAAGATTAACCGCCCAAAGTAACCATGTGCCGCTACGATGTTATAGGTTTCTTCTTCTTGACCAAACTTATAACCAATATTGGCTGATTCTACTTCTGAGGTTTCCCGCACGAGGGTAGAAGTTACCAAAGAACCGTGCATCGCCGAGAATAAAGCCCCACCAAACACCCCCGCTACACCAATCATATGGAATGGGTGCATGAGAATATTGTGTTCTGGTGAAAACACAATCATGAAATTGAATGTACCGGAAATCCCCAACATCATGCCATCGGAAAAACTACCTTGTCCAATGGGGTAAATCAATAAAACCGCAGTTGCAGCCGCCACAGGTGCAGAAAAAGCCACAGGAATCCAAGGACGCATTCCTAAACGATAGCTTAATTCCCATTGCCGGCCCATATAAGCATAGATAGCCAACAGGAAGTGCAACACAATCATTTGATAGGGGCCGCCATTGTATAGCCACTCATCTAAAGAAGCAGCCTCCCAGATGGGGTACAAGTGCAAACCAATCGCCGCCGAAGTAGGAACTACAGTAGCAGTGATGATGTTATTTCCATACAGCAGTGAACCAGAAACAGGCTCACGGATACCGTCTACATCTACAGGTGGTGCAGCAATAAACGCCAAAATAAACACAATTGCCGCAGTTAAAGCCGTGGGAATCAGGATTACGCCAAACCAGCCAATATACATCCGGTTTTCTGTACTGGTGATCCAATTACAGAATCTATCCCATAAATTAGAGCGATCGCGCTCTTTGAGAAGAGTTGTCATATTTGGTAATGAGTGCGAATAAATTTGTGAAATCTTCAGCGACAAGGAAATACAACCAATTCATAACTACGCACCCGCTTCAGCCGAGGGGTACGAGAAAGCCAGCGTATACGTAATTTCAAAAAGTCTGATGCAGTCTGAAGTTTTCAGACTAAGCGTCTATAGTCTCTTCGGGGAATTGGTGTATTCAGTCGTATTCCAATTATATAACTATATGGCAATTTAATTGTCAAGTAGTAAATTCAAAGTAAAACTGCAAGGGGTAAGAAGAAAAACGTTAGAACCATGCCCAATGCCCAATGCCCCATGCCCAAGAAAATACACACCGAGATGATAAAATTACTTCTCAGTTATTTAGTTAATAAATGAGCAAATTCGTCATGCACTCAAGCCTTCACCCCTTGCAGATTGGTAAACATATTGCACGTTATCCCATCATGCAAGCTGCAATGGCGGTGCGGGTATCTGGTGCAAAATTGGCTGGAGCAGTCGCCAATGCTGGCGGGGTGGGGATGATTGCCACCTTGGGGATTGGCTTGGATTCTCCGTATTTTAACCCCCGTCAAAAGAGTAGTTTTTTTACAGCCAATCGCCTGGCGTTAATTGATGAATTAGCCAAAGCTAGGAGTATTAGCCCCGATGGGGTAATTGGGGTGAATATTCTTGTAGGTACGAAAGATTACCCAGAATTAGCAAAAACCGCAGCTGCCGAGGGTGCAAATCTGATTGTGACAGGGGGAGCAGTAGCTTTAAATTTACCAGAGTACACCGCCGATTATCCTGATGTGGCTTTAGTGCCGACTGTCGCCAATGCAGACTCAGCCCAATATCTTTGTCAAACTTGGAAAAGTCGATATAATCGCCTACCTGATGCCTTGATTTTGGAAAATTGCCAGAAAGTAGGGGGACACTTTACCCAATGTGAACAAATTAACGTTCCTGGGTTTTCTATTGGCTGGGTGATTTCCCAGGTGCGGGAATATTTAACTGAGACAATGGGTGTGAGGATACCTTTGATTGTGACAGGGGAATTAGCGATCGCGCCGATATTGATCAAATGTTAGCAATGGGAGCAGACGGCGTACAAATGGGTACACGCTTCATCACCACCATTGAATGTGATGCCCATCAAAATTATAAAGAACGTCATTTGCAAGCCAACCCAGAAGATATAGTCACCGTACCCAGTCCTGTCGGTAAACCCAGCCGGGCTTTACGTAACCCCTTCGCAGAAGAGATTATGGCAGATTCAGCCCAACAGAGGAGGTGTATTGCCAACTGTTTAGAAATTTGTTTATTTCGAGACAAAGGTAAAACCTATTGTTTATTAAATGCCCTAGCACAAGCTGCCCGTGGCGACGTAGAAAATGGGTTAATCTTTTCTGGTGCAAATGTGAGTCAAAATCAGCGCATCATGTCTGTGTCAGAGCTGATGGCCGATTTGACGGCCAAGGTTTAGCACCGACAGCACGGCGAATTTCTCGCCAAATCTGCGTTGCAGCCAATGCACCATCACCCGCCGCAATTACCACCTGATTTAAACCCACCTTCAAATCTCCAATAGCGAAAATGCGCGGGTGAGAAGTTCGTCCCATCTGATCTGTGATTAAATATCCCC
>NZ_PJIZ01000088.1 GCF_021596505.1 Nostoc sp. CMAA1605
GGGGTTGAAATACTAGTAATTTGCATATCATCCACCAAAGTCTTAAACTTATATTTCTATTAATTGAGATTAAAATAACAATTTTTTTATAAAGTTTGACATTGGTGGCGATACGGAATCATGATAAATCAAGAGTTATGATTTTCATGCCTCCTCTGATACTCGCCTTTTCGGTAGAATAACTAGGCATATTAGTAAGCAATAGGTTATAACTTATGGCGATCGCAAAAATTGGGATTATTGGTGGTAGCGGTTTATATCAAATGGCAGCCTTGAAAGATGTGGAGGAAATGCACATTGATACACCTTTTGGTTCGCCTTCTGATGCGTTAATTTTGGGAGATTTGGATGGTGTGAAGGTAGCTTTTTTAGCACGTCACGGACGTAATCATACTTTATTACCTTCCGAGTTACCTTTCCGTGCCAATATCTATGCAATGAAACAGTTAGGTGTGGAGTATCTAATTTCTGCTAGTGCTGTGGGTTCCTTACAAGCACAAGTAAAACCACTAGATATGGTAGTACCAGATCAGTTTATTGATAGAACTAAAAACCGCATTTCCACTTTTTTCGGTGAGGGAATTGTGGCGCATATTGCTTTTGGTGAGCCGATTTGCCAAAATTTAGCGGCGGTATTAGCAGAAGCGATCGCCTCTTTAAATCTACCAGATGTTACCTTACATCGTGGCGGTACTTATGTTTGTATGGAGGGGCCAGCATTTTCCACGAAGGCGGAATCTAATCTTTATCGCAGTTGGGGTGCAACTATCATCGGTATGACTAATTTACCCGAAGCTAAATTAGCTAGGGAAGCCGAAATCGCCTATGCAACATTAGCACTAGTTACAGATTACGATTGTTGGCATCCCGACCATGATAGCGTCACTGTGGAAATGGTGATTGGTAATTTACAACGCAACGCTGTGAACGCGCAAAAAGTGATTCAAGAAACCGTGCGTCGCTTGAGTGAAAACCCACCTCACAGTGAAGCACATTCTGCTTTGAAGTATGCAATTTTGACCAACTTAGCTAAAGCACCTGCGGCGACAAAAGAAAAGTTAGCTTTATTGTTGCAAAAATACTTGTAAGCTTGCTCATTGACAGCAAAATTATCACTGCTGTCTTTTAATTCAATTATCCAACTTATTCAAAAGTTGGGTAATTAAATTTTATCGAAAAAAGATAGGTTCAAAACCGGGCTTGCGTCCCGCTACGCTAACGCTCCTGGTGGGTGGCTGAATTAATTGCGAATTGCGAATTGCGAATTGCGAATTGGTTTTATCGTTCGCTATCTTGGCTCTTTGTCTTAGCTCGTTCGGTGCGGAGAGTTTCTTGGAGATGTTGGATAGTTTTCTTTAACTGCTCAATTTTCTTCTCTGCATCAGCCTGAGAAAATGCTTGCAGTTGAGGTGAACTTTCATTATCTTGACTCACAACACGACAGACCGCACCACAAGTTGGGCAATTCATCACATTTGACATATTTTTTGTTACCTCTTTAATTCACTATTCAGCAAGTAATTTGTAAATCTCACGCTTTACCTGCACCAGTAAATCTTTTACTCGCGAGGCTTGTTCTAAATTCCCACTCCGAGCAATTTGGATGACAGCATCGTTTAATTCTGTAAAACTACGCCGCAACTCTATCAATTCTGAAGGTTTGTCTTCTTTAAACCTGTCATGAGGGTTTTTGAAATCAGCCTGTTGTTGGCGATCGCCCAGTAATTGTCTACCACTTTCTGTAATGGTGTAGACACGCTTACCTTCGACTTGTTCACTAGTTAAATAACCGCCTTCTTCCAACATCTGAAGCGTTGGATAGACGGAACCTGGGCTAAGACGACGAAAGCCCCCGCCACGGTTTTCTAGTTCTTTAATCAATTCATAACCGTGCTGGGGACGTTCCGATAATAGCCCCAACAACATAAATTTGATGTCTCCGCGACGGTTGCGGGGTTCGTCTCCCCAACCACCACCAGACGCACCTCTTCCGTGTCCATGTCTTCCACTCATGAAGAATTGATGACCAATTCCTTCTCCAGCGTGGGCTGGTCTGGGAAAATGTGCATGAAATTGTCTAAACATATGTAACTCCTTGTGTTTGTTTGACCTATCACGATATATCGTTATCGCTATATTCAATATATTGCGATATATCGGATTCGTCAACTAAAATTTCCAACAATTACTCAAATGCCCTTCACTGCTTGTTTACTCTCAAGACAGGGGTATAGGGGTGTAAGGGTGTAGGGGTATAAGGGAAGAAAAATGCGTTTCTTAGGAGTTTATTGGGATTGGCCTGCTTCAGTTATTGTTTTAGTGAATTTGTACTACTTTAGAAAAAAAGGAATTATAGTATTAAATAAGACAACTAAATCACTGAGGGATAAGGGCTTACTTATGATGGCTGGCGCACCCCTTAATGGAAAAGGAGATTCAACTCACAGCCGAGAGAATCAACAATACGTCTCCTTAATAGAACAGCTTGATTTGATGATACGGGCGCGGTATCCCTTACTGTATGTGATTTCTGTGGAAGAAGAACCTGTGGAAGAAGTGCTGTTGCAAGTTGCATCACGTTCTGCGCCGCAACGACAGGTGTTATTTTGGGATATTGTGCGGGTTGGAGTGACAATGGTGCAGATAAAGGTTCTGTGATGGCGGCTTTATCACGCATTGCCAAAGCTGACTCGCAAACAGCAGCGATGTTTGTGCTGCGAGATTTGCATCCGTTTGTGAAAAATCCTACTACCGAGAAGAATGCACCCATTGTCAGGGAATTACGCAACTTAGCACGGGAGTTAAAGCGATCGCGTAAAACTATCATCACCACCAGTCATACTTTAGAACTTCCCGATGAACTACTGCAAGAAGTGACAGTTGTTGATTTTCCCTTACCCAGTGTCAGCGAAATCGATTATTTAATTACTCAGTTAGTCGTTCCAGATAAATTAAATATTGCTGGCTTGGCGCGAGAACAATTAATTAAAGCTTGCCAAGGTTTAAGCCGCACTCGCATTTCTAGAGTTTTGGCAAAAGCTTTAGCCGCTAAACAGCAGGTAAATGAGTCTGATATTGATGGTGTATTAGAAGAGAAAAAACAAGCCATTCGCCAAACCGGCATTTTAGAGTTTTTCACACCCCAAGAATCACTCAAACGTGTCGGGGGATTAGATCAACTCAAACAATGGGTATTGATGCGCCAAGATGCTTTTACAGAAGAAGCCAGACGCTACGGTATTCCTAATCCCAAGGGGATGTTACTGGTGGGGATACAGGGAACAGGTAAATCTCTTTCAGCTAAAACTATTGCCCATGAATGGCGTTTACCCCTACTGAGGTTAGATTCTGGGCGGTTATTTGGTGGAATTGTTGGTGAAAGTGAAAGCCGAGTCCGCCAAATGATTCAGATAACCGAAGCAATGGCACCTTGTGTATTGTGGATTGATGAAATTGACAAAGCCTTTGGCAATATTACCAGTGGGATTGATGGTGATTCGGGGACATCGCGGCGGGTTTTTGGCAGTTTAATTACTTGGATGCAGGAGAAAACCAGCCCAGTTTTTATTGTTGCTACTGCCAATAATGTGCAGATATTACCAGCCGAGTTGTTACGTAAAGGCAGATTTGATGAGATTTTCTTTTTAAATTTACCGACAGAAACAGAACGCCAAGAGATTTTTAAAGTGCATTTGCAAAGGTTACGTCCCAACCGCCTGCGAGAATTTAATTTAACTTCCTTGGCGAAACAAACACAAAACTTCAGTGGTGCAGAAATTGAGCAAGTAATTATTGATGCTATGCACCAAGCATTTTCCACAAGAATAGAAGGGCAAAGACGAGACTTCAATACAGAAGATATTTTACAGGCAATAGCGCAGACTGTACCCTTAGCTGCGATCGCCCGTGACCAAATCGAAGCCTTAAAGCAATGGGCCGCACAAGCCGGCGCAAGGGCAGCCTCAAACGATATTCAATTAGTAGAGGAATTAAAACAATACTCAAACCAAAAAGGTATCGGCTCATTAGAGATTGATTAAAATAGAAAAATCTGCGGTTTTTTACTCCAAAATCCCAAATCTAAAATCCCAAATTGGAATTATGTCTCATTTCACAACCATCAAAGTACAAATCAAACGCGGTGAAATTCTGCATGAAGTTTTGCAAGAATTAGGTTATCAAGTTGAGTGCAATACGAATGTCCGGGGATATCAAGGAAATACCACTCAAGCCGAGTATGTAATTCGCCAAAACAACGGTTATGATTTGGGCTTTCGCCGCAATGGGGAAAATTACGAAATAGTAGCCGACTTTTGGGGCGCAAAAATTAATCAACAACAATTTGTTAACTCAATTAGCCACAAATATGCTTATAAAACCTTGATGACAACAGTGCAAGAACAAGGCTTTAATGTTGAAAATGAAGAAGTATTAGCAGATGGCACTGTGCGGGTAGTTGTCGGGCGTTGGGTTTAATTTATATTCGTGATAATCAAGATACCCGACTTCTGCGATAATTCGGGTATCTAAAACCTTACTATTTTTATAAATCTGAACGATACATTAGCGTAATTTCATAATTCCATCCCCCGATTATATCTTTGCCAGTAATCGTGGGTAGAGAACCTATAGGTGCTTTCTCAAAAGTAAATTTAGATTTATCAAGCGTTAATGAAAGCCATCCTAATTTTTTGTAAGTAATATAAATACTATGCCTGACATCTCTAACTTTAGGATTGTAAAAATGGGTGTTATAATCACCACGTTCACAAAAATGACAACCTTCCTCTAATAATATTCTTTTTTGTACGCTAAAGCCAAAATGATTATTGCTAAATCTTACCCACAGTTGATCAATTGTCCGCAGATCCGTTTGTGATAAATTAACAAGATCGCGAAAGTCGAAATAAGTTTGAGATTTCTTCCCTACAGCTTCCTGTATTTTTTCACCCGTTTCTAAGTTTGCTTGTAGCCATTCTCCAGATGCTAATAAGTTACGTAAACTCCTATAGTCTACACCTACTGCCGACTGTAAAGGAATATATTGTAGTAAATTTTGTTTTTGATTTTCTGTAGCAGAATTAAATAGTAAATCGTAAGCTAACCACTGTAAGTTTCCCGTTTCAGTTAAAACAATCTGCTGCAACAGTGCTTGACCTTCTTCACCATATTTGAGAGCATCTGATAAAGCAGCAATTCTAACTTCCTGCGAATGAACACTATCAAGACGAAGCTTAACGCCTTCGATTCCGCCTAACACCACACCATCGATTGGTGGAAGATTTTGTCCACCAAGCACTACGTCATATTCTCGTGGTTGATTGATATCATCTGGCATCGATTTTTATTTCTAACTCATACCAGTGTTCCCAAATTTAGGTTATGTCTTCACTTAAACAAGTAATTTTTAGTAAGGGCTTTCTTGGGGATATAAAAGCTTGAGGCGTTTTTGTCGTAGTGCTGATTCTTCTTGATATAACTGCTCTAACTGCTCTACTACGTCTTCTGTTACTCCTAAAATATTAGCCATTTTCCGAATTTTGGCTTTTTCCTGTTCATGATATTCTCCACCAGCAGCAGAAACCCAAATCGCAGATAAAATTATATCTCTCTGTGCCATAGATACTTGAGGAGAACGAGCAATTACTTCTTCTATAGGTTCATTAGCTTCATAGTTTTTTAAATCTTCAATCACCCAATCTTCCACTCCCCAAGATGCACAGAATCCTAACGCCCATTCCTTTTCTTCGGGTGATAGAAATCCGTCTGCTTTAGCACAACACAAAACAGCTTTCATATAAATGTTACTATCTTCGTTGGTCGGAGTCTGGCTAAAACCAAAAAACCAATTCATGATCCAAGATGAGCCAATTTTTTTGATATCAGACATAATGTCTATTCCTTGCTATTTATCATCGCTGTAATTCAGATTTTGTACTCATTATGAAAGCAATGATATTTACTGTTTATCAGTTTTTTATAGTAATACTCACAGGGGATTATGACAAGGAAAGTTAAGACAGTTAAGAGAATATTTGAAGCGCAAAGATTTAAATTTAAAGCAAATGAAGTGATGGAAGATAGACACAATTAACTTATATTGAAGTTACTCTGATATTCCCCAAATTTTGATAGTTCTATCAAGACTGCTGCTCACAAGAGTTTTGCCATCAGGACTCAAAGCCATAGACCACACAACGCCTAAATGTCCTTCTAAATCGTGAATTATTTCACCTGTAAGTAAATTCCAAATTCTAATCACGCCATTCTTTAAACCACCATAGAAAGCTTTAGCATCTTTACTAACACATAATGACTGAATATCATTATCTACTTCTAGGGTAATTGTATAAATTTTCTGGTTGGTTTCTATATCCCAAACATCAATTTGATTTCCTCCTCCACCAAGAGCAACTTTTCCATCTGGACTAATAGCAACACAAGAAAGTCCAGGCTCATAATTATTTAAACCTAATGTTTCATTTCCTAGCGTTGTAATTTGTTGTCTTTGCTTCCAGTCCCAAATTTTAATTGTCCTATCAATGGCACTACAACTAATTAAAATTTTACCATCCATACTCAGAGCAACCTTAACAGTATTCATTCCCCAAACGTAACAAGGATGCTCTCCTAAAACATCATATTGCCATGAATGAAAATATTCCCAAACATAAATCAATTTATCTTTACCAGAACTAATCAGCGTTCCATCAGGAGTAACAACAAGAGATACAACAGCATCAAAATGTCCTTGAAGTGTTTGGATTTCTTTCTGAGTTTCTAAATTAAAAAGTTTTATTTTATTCCAGTTATTAGCATACAAATTCTTGCCATCTGGACTAAATGCTATTCCATAAGGTGCTGATAAACCTTCGCTTAATGTGCAGATTAATTGACTGGTGGGAATATGCCACAATTTGATAGTTTTATCATGGCTGCCACTCGCAATAGTTTCACCATCGGGACTCAATGCTATGCCATAGATATCAGATGTATGTCCGGTGAAAGTAGTTAAGCATTCAAAAAATTTATAATGGTATGGATTGAACGCTGCAATAATCTGTTCAACAGTAACTTTTTTCTTTGATGTAATAACTTATATCCTACTATTTTTAAGTCTAAGGTTTCATTTTGTAAACTTTGAATGACTAACTCTAAACCTGCATCACCATAAGCGATCGCTGAGGTCATGGCAGCGATTTTCGTTTCTAGATTATGATCGAAAATACGATCTTGAATACCTGCAATTCCGCCTAGAACTAAACCATTTACAGGAGGTGCTGCTTGTCCTCCTAGTACAGCATCATATTCTCGTGGCTGATTGGGATTTTCCGGCATAATTTTTCTCCTCCACACTCATACTAGTGTTCCCAATTGAGAAAATGCGATCGCGCTGATTATTTTGTATTTTATGTAACTTGCTATCCTGAAATTAGTTGTTTAACTTAACTAAGAATACTTAGTGCATCTTTCATTTAGAAAATGCTTGTACTCTATCAATGCAGCCTTGGCTGACTGCTTCTCGTAGAATATCTGTGATACCCTGCCGTTTAAAGTAAAGTGCTGCATAGTTACGCTGTATCTGCGTACCGTTGAAAAGATAATGTCGAATTCGGTCTTTACCTTCAGGGGTATTCACTAAACCCAGGGTGTAGTCAACTAACTTACAGGTTGCGCTATTCCGATCATGTTCTAAATTATCCATCAGTGTATCAATATCAGACACGCTACCAGTACGCGCCATCGCCACAAAAGCATCATATCTATCAATTTTATGGCTATATTCTTGTAGTATTTCTTGCACTATAGTCTCTTGTCGAGAAACTAATAGTGAATAAGCTGCTTGGCGTACTTTCCATAATTTATCATCTAACGCCCAGATTACCAGTTCTAAACCTGCTTCGCCATACTTGAGTGCGTCTTCTAGTGCGGCAATTCTTTGTTCAATTATCGGATGTGCCAAGCGTCTTTTAACGCCTTCTAGTCCCCCTAAGACTACAGCACCAGGAGGCACATTTTCTTGACAGCCAAGCACAGCATCATACACTCTGGGGCGATTATAATTTTCTTTCATCAGGTTTTTAGTATTAAGCCTACTACTTAGTATTCCCCATTACTAAGGTCAGGCGATCGCATGATTATTTGAGTTTAGCGATCGCACCTCTATTTACTAACATTTTCCCTGTCAATAAATCCTTAACTGTTACTACTAATACCCGTTGTTCGTTGACTTCAAATTGTGCTTGAATTCTGTCGATTCCGGTTTTTCCTGGTGGTTCCAGATAGGCGACACATACTTGTTGATGATGGGTTTCTAAAGAACGATAGCTGTCTTGTTTGATTAAGTGGCTACTCGTCATTCTGCCTTGTTCATCATAAGCAACTTCCGCTTGGGAAACTTCGGCAACTTCGCCAATATCAAGGCGAATTTCTCGCTGTCCTTCAATAGCTACTTGCAAAGTTAAAGCTTCAGAACGCGCCCCTGGATATTTTGCGCCTTTTTCAATTAAAGTCAAATAAGAATAAGTTTTGCTGTGGGGTTCCCAAAGGCGAATCGCGTAACTGTGATGGAGATAATCATCAATGGCTGTCATTTCGCTTAATGCTAATGCGCCATGTGCGACAGCTTCAAAGGGTTTATCTAACTTGACTTTTTGTCTACCAAAATAAGAAATTACTAATTGTTGAATCGCCGGGATTTGACAAGTACCGCCGACGAGTAAAACTTGTTCGATGGATGATTTGCTGATACCTTTAGCAAGTGCGATCGCTAATACTTCATCGATGGCTTGTCTTAGCTGTTCTAATAGTTGTTGATTTTCTAAAATTTCCCCTAACTCGTCTCGATGTAACTGTAATTCATGAGACATAAAATTTTCATCATCAAACCAAGCTTCCTTGGCTAAATCTGTGGTGGAAAGTTGAATTTTCACCCTTTCTGCTACTTCCAATAAATTCATAAAACCGATTTCCCCGACTTCCTCACGGGAAGAACCGATTTTGTGTAAATAATGTTCTACAATCCAAGTATCAATATCAACACCGCCAATAAAAGCATCCGACTTGGCGAGAACTTCCGCGCGTATGGCTTGCTGTTCGGCTGCAACACTGACAGTCCGCACTAAACTTAAATCCAGAGTTCCGCCACCAAAATCCACCACCAAAACCACACTACCAGGACGCTTGACGGCATAACCAAGGGCGGCGGCTGTTGATTCATCCACAATTTGCACTGTGGGCATATTGAGTTTATCGCCCAAATCCCGAAACCAGTCAAGATACCTTTCAAATGCACCCACAGGAACGGTAAAGATAACGTGACTTGGTTGCAATTGCTGTTCAACTTGCTGCCAAATCTCTTTCAAAAACAATTCTGAAATAATCTCTGCACTATAACTATTACCATCCAACAGTCGTGGAGGTGGGACAAAATCAGCCGCTAAATCCCTTTTGAAAGCCCGAAAACAGCGTTCTGGCTGGGCGAACCCCAAGCGTTTAGCGCGTACCCCTTCACCAAACAAAATGCTATTGTGTCCCTCAACAAACACCAAACTTGGTACAACACTTACCTGTTCCACCCCCACCTCAAACCGCCGCGACATCCCCTCAAATCGCAAAGTCCGAGGCTTTTGCGTAATCAAATCCGTGGTACAAACAACAGTATTACTCGTACCAAAATCAATTATTACTGTAGTCATTAGTTATTAGTCATTTGTCATTGGTCATTTGTCATTGGTTATTGTTACAGACTAATCTCCCTTGTCCCCTCGTCCCCCTTGTCTCCCTCATCCCCTTCCTTCACCTCCCCCCCGGTAAAGTCCGACTCACCTTAGCAGGGCAAAGAATTCTCCCTTGATGCTGATAACCGACAAATCGGATGTAAACCAATTCACCTTCAGTAATATCAGCTTTGTCTGGTTGATGAAGTTGGGAGTTATAAGGTACTTGTTCCCAAGGTTTACCGATGAGTTCGTAACCCCATTTACTAAGGAGGTTATCTAGAGGGGTAAACATAGAAAGCAAATTTTTGGCAGGTAATTCGGGTTTCACACTCACCATTTGATGAATGCTGGGATAGTTGGTTAGTAATGTCTGCAATTGTTCAAAGGTGGCGACGCGAAATTCTGCGGTGAGTTGAATTTGCTGCTGTTGCAATTCTTGATGCAGTCGCAAGCCTTCTTGGTGTAGTGCTTCTTTTTCAGCAGTAATTTGGGTGAGTTTTTGGGCTAATTCTAAGTTTTTTTCTTGCCAAGTCAGGATTTCAGCTTCTAGGAGTTGAATTTGAGATTGCTTGTTGAGTTGCAGGATTTTCGCACCATTGATAATTAGAGTTATCAACAATGGGGAACAAATTGCGATCGCTATCACAACCAAACTTTCTACAGAAAACATTCCTATATCTTGGATATCTGATAAGATATCTGCAATCATTTCCGCCCCTCCTATTTTTGCTTGAGAGACTGTTGTTCTGTTCCTGTGGCGTTTTCTTCTCCTTCGTAATATTCAGGCAGCAGTTCTTGGCTTTCCACTTCTCCTAAAGCACCTTCAATTCCCGATGTTGCATTCGTACAACTTACACCAGAACCATTAATTACAGTCTCAGTAATTTTGCCGTCTTTACCAATGCGATACTCAATTTTTTGATACTCTGCCATAACTCAAATATTGATATTTTCTAGGTTTTACAGCAATACGCAACTACTTCGTTGTATCACTTTTGCCTGTAAACGGCAATTGTCAATCAGCACAAATCAATTATACTAGAACAAATGCACTACTTTAAATAAGATTGCACAATTCTCAAGAACAGTATGTCCAGCATATAAATGTATAGGCAGAACAAGGCAATGGAGATTGAATACATACACCCTTAAACCCCTACACCCAGTTCCAATAGACAAACTTTGTATACCCCTAATAAAACTCAACAGGTGAGGCAACATGACTAACAATCAAAATCAACCCCAAGATTATGATGCTGTATTGGGAGGACAATCACCACCGCCTATAGATGGGGTTGTGCTGGGAGGAATTGAGGGAATTAAGCGTTGTTTATCAAATCCTGTGGTGAATGTGCGAATAGCCGCACTGAGCGAAGCCTTGAAATATGGTGACGCTGGGTTGGATGTTTTAATTCAAGGTTTGCAAGATGAATCAAGATTAGTAGAACGTTTTGCTTATCGACTATTAAAGCCAAGAACAGAATCGCAAATTAAACAAGCTTTGCAAACATATAAACCTTGGAAGTTAGAAGAAAGATTGACTCGGTATTTAGGTTGTCATACCGCTCAATTTGCTAATCGGCAAGTGGTAGAATTTAATGCAAATAGAGGTATTACTGAACCTGTTAATCAAGCTTATGCCCTACGATGTTCCTATGATGACTATGAAGAGGATTTAGCCGACAAACTTAGTAAACTTGCTCAAGCACCCAACGCCGAAAAATTGGAGGCTTTAGTATTAGGTTTATGGACAGACACTTATGAAAATAATGCAAGTGTAATTATCCAAGCTTTAGTTAATATCAAGCAATATTTACCCAACCTCAAGGCTATTTTTCTGGGCGATATTTTGAGTGAAGAATGTGAAATTTCATGGATTCAACAAAGTGATATTAGTCCTATTTTACAAGCATATCCCCAACTCGAAGTTTTACAAGTTCGTGGTGGAGACGGTTTACAATTTAGCCCACCAATCAAACACGATAATCTCAAAGCATTAATTGTAGAAACTGGGGGGTTAAGTCGGGATACCGTTGCACAGATTTGTAATTTAAATCTGCCAGCATTAGAACATTTAGAATTATGGTTTGGCTGTGAAGATTATGGCGGAACCTGTTGGCTTGAAGATGTACACCCAATTATTTTTGCAGATAAGTTTCCCAAATTAACTTATTTAGGATTATGTAATAGTCAATTTAGCGATGAAATAGCCAGTGCGATTGTAACTTCCCCAATTCTTAACTCTATCAGCGTCCTTGACCTTTCGCTAGGAACTTTGA
Organism: Nostoc sp. CMAA1605; assembly: GCF_021596505.1. Taxonomy (GTDB): domain Bacteria; phylum Cyanobacteriota; class Cyanobacteriia; order Cyanobacteriales; family Nostocaceae; genus Trichormus. The sequence continues at coordinate 12,002 of NZ_PJIZ01000088.1, forward strand.
GTGATGCAGGTGCAGAAGAGTTAATTAATTGTGAGGCGATTAATTATCTAGATATTCTCAATGTCTCGGAAAACTTTTTATCTGAGGAAATGATTGAGAAATTATCTGGTTTGGATGTGCGTGTCATAGCAAATAATCAGAAAGAAGAAGACGAGGATAGCTATATTCATGGTCGATATTGTTCTGTGGCTGAGTAATTGATAATTTTCATTTGTCATTTGTGATTAGTTATTTAAACCTCAGCACCAAGTAAATACTAAGTGACAAAAACCCTATCATCGTTATTATCCAACTTGGGAATAAGTTAAGTTAAACAGTCAGTCAACATTCAACATTAATTAATGTCAGGAAATCTTAGATGAATAACAATTCAAATCACCCTGGAGAATTTGACGCGGTACTTGGTGGAGAGTCGCAAAAACAAAATCATGCTGTAGTTTTGGGAGGAATTGAGGGAGTTAAAAAGCGTCTCGATAGTGAAGATGAAGAAATTAAAATTGCAGCCCTTGAAGATGCGTTGCAATATGGTGATCCAGGAGTAGATTTGATTATTGAAGCGTTATATGACGCTTCAGATCCAATACATGATTGTGCTGTTTATTTACTACGCAAAGCAGGTAGTAAAGGAAAACAGGCATTACTAGATTATGACCCTTGGTTAGTTTTAACTACATTTCAAGATTGGGATAATGCTTATTATGAACGTAGGATACACAACCCGATAGGTAGAGCATATCGTGTGCAGAGTACAGATAGATTATCGCGGTTGCTTAAAGACTCTAAAGCTAAGGATATAGAAGCAATTAAATGCGAAATGTATTACAGAGAGCCAGATATTAAAACCGCTTTCAAAGATTTAACTGACGCACTTGTTAATGCTCAGAAGTTACTGACAAATCTGAAAGCATTATTAATTGGCGATCGCTGTGATTTAATTAATATTAAATATCAAGAATCAAATATCAATGTATATAGTATTCATCCCCTGTTAAAAGCTTATCCTAATTTAGAGTTACTGCACATACGCGGGTGTATGGTGAAGGAAGATATTTTAAAACCTGAACTAAAGATAGTACAAGTTCGGAATCATCAAAATAATTCTAATATTCCTATCAAATCGTTGAGACATGAAAGTTTAAAAACTCTGATTGTTGATGCTGATGGTATATCTGATGATAATTTAGCGAAAGTTTGCAATTTAGATTTACCGTCTTTAGAATACTTTGAGTTATGGCTAAATAGAAGCAACTTCAGCAAAATTAATATTGATAGTTTAGCCCCTATGCTTTCAGGTGAATTTTTCCCTAACTTAGCATACTTAGCAATAAGACAATGTGGAAATCTGAACGAAGTAGCTCAAGCTATCGTTAATTCCCCAATTATAGAAAATTTGAAGATACTTGAATTAACAGATGGAAATTTCAGTAATGGAGATGTTTTATTAAATTCTCCAGCAGTTGATCGCCTCCATACTCTCGATGTTTCAGGAAATCGTTTACATAAAGATATAATTGAGCAACTTTCTGAGTTGAAATGTCGAGTAATTGCAGATTCTCAGTTTAGCGATCGCTATTACTCAGTCTGGGAATAAACTCTACCTCAAAATAGTACAAGAATACAGGGGTTATATATAAATTTGATGCGTTGCAGATATTTTAAAACTCAGGAAAACCCAAGATGAACAAAAATCCAAATCAACCCAGAGAATTTGATGCAGTGCTTGGTGGAGAACTACCGCCTCCCGTCAGTGGCGTGGTTTTAGGGGGACTTGAGGGGGTGCAAAATCGGTTGCAAAGTGGGGTAGTTGAGGCGCAAATCTCTGCGCTTTCTGAGGCGTTGAATTATGGCGATGCGGGTTTAGAGATAGTGATTCAAGCCTTAAAAAATAAGTCGGGACAGGTGAAATTGTCAGCTTATAATATTTTGCGATTGCGTCCTGAACCATCCGTCAAACAAGCCCTGAAAGACTTTAATATTTATGAGTTTTTTCGGTGCGATCGCACATTACAAGCATATTATCCACAAGTTCATTCTTTAGCTATTAGCCCAGATGCTAAAACTTTAGTATGTGGTGCAGGTGATAACCGCCATCAAAGTATCAATTCGCCAAAGGTTTGGAACTTAGAAACAGGAGAAGAAAAATTTGATTTGCGCTTTAATCATCATCACAATGGCGATATTAATTGGATAGCCATTAGTCCTGATGGACAAAAGATGGTTAGTGCTGGTGCAGATAAAATTATCATGCTTTGGGATATAAGTAAGGGTAAATATCTGGGTAAATTAAGCAAACATTCAAATGTAATTTATGCTTTGGCTGTACACCCAGACGGAGAAAGCTTTTTTAGTGCAGATGGAAATGGAATTATTAAAGTTTGGCAGTGGAATTGGGGTGAAGAAATTGCTACTTTAGAAGGGCATTCTTGCTCAATATATGCTCTTTGTATATCTCCTGATGGCAAATTATTAATCAGTGGAGGCGAAGATAAACATATTAGAATTTGGGACATAAATTCTAGACGTGAAATTTGGAAAATTCAAGGACATTCACAGTCAATTCGTTCCCTAGCAATTAGTCCAAATGGGCATTATTTGGTTAGTGGTAGTGACCAAAGAATCAAAATTTGGGATATGCAAACCGGAAAACAATTATTTTCTTTTTATGGTCATGCTGACTGGGTGCGTTCTATTGTATTCAGTCCTAACAGTCAAACTTTTTTAACTGCTGGCGACCAAAATATTAAAGTTTGGGATGTAACTTCAGGTAAGAAAATATTTTCATTTTCAGCACATACAGGATTAATTCGTTCATTAGCACTTAGTCCCGATGGGCAAACATTGGTAAGCGGTGGTGTAGATCGCAAAGTAAAGGTATGGAGGTTTTAATGTCAGAGAGTTATAATCAATTTTTTATTAAACTAGAAAATTGGAAATACCAAGAATTTAATCCTCAAGTTGGTATTGCAGACCCTATAAGTTATGCGTATGCGATTCAGTTTCAAACAGAAAATTGCAGCCAAAGTATAAATTTAGAACCTTTTAATAGGCTCTTGCAAGATACTCAAATTAGTCAACTTCAAGCTTTGATTTGCAAAATAGGATATAGTTACTCTAATGATAATACTTCATTTGGAATTGTCTTAGAAGCCATCTGTGATGCTTGCGAACAACTGCCAAATCTGCAAGCATTATTTATCGGAGACACAGAACAACACGAATATCGCAAATCCAAACTCGCAATTTTTGATATTCGTCCGATTTTAGAAGCATTTCCTAACTTGCAATTACTAAAAGTCCGAGGTCAATTTTATCAGTACCTCTTAGAATGCGAATCTTTCAAACATGAAAATCTCAAAACACTGATTATAGAAACAGCAGATATTAATTCTGACAATTTTGCTCAAATTTGTGCTTTGGAATTACCAAATTTAGAATACCTAGAACTATGGCTTGGTAGACAGCTACCTCACTCAACATTTGTTATGGATGTATTAAAGCCAATTTTAGATGGTGAAAAATTTCCCAAATTGGCTTATTTGGGACTTCGTAGCAGTGAATTTTCTGATCTGCTTGCAGAGAAAATAGTGCAGTCACCAATTATAGAACGTCTTTTAGTGCTTGATTTATCAAAGGGAAATTTAAGCGAACGCGGCGCACAGGCTTTGTTAAACTGTCCAGCCATCAATCAGCTTCATACACTCAATATTTCTAATAACTGCTTATCAGAAGGTATGGTTCAACGATTGTTACAACTTAACTGTCAGGTAATTGTAGATGCACAAGAAAGTGAAGTTTATAGAGGTTGTAGTGAATCACGATACTGTGCTTTGTATGAATAAAAATTCAGAACAACCGCTCAACTTTATCCTTATCGCCAACCCTGAAAATCGCCGTGTCGGTTTCCTCCAACAAGCACTAACTCATTTCAACTTACCACCAGCTACCGTAATAGATTACGCAGATTTAATTTCCGGTAAACAAACCCTCGCACAATTCAACGCACCCAACACTATTATTCGCTTCGATTCTCCTGAGAAAAACTTTGATATCGATAAAGCCATCATCGCCGCAGGTTTCAATGTATCAGATAACGGACAACATCAACGCATCAGTCCCGGCGAAGCTATGGAATTAGAATTCGATAAAGGACGCATTCTCTACCCGCGACAGTGGTATTTAGGCTGGCGATATCTCCTGCAAAAATGGGAATCTCAACTTACTCCCCTCCAGGGTGAGTTTATGAACCATCCCCAAGACATCGCAGTTATGTTTGACAAACCAGCTTGTCACGAAAGATTCAGCCGTAACAATATACCCGTTCCTCGTTCTCTAGGTAAAATTCACAATTACGAACACTTGCGCGAACAAATGCAAACCCAGGGAATAGAACGAGTATTTGTCAAACTTTCCCACGCTTCCGCCGCTTCTGGAGTCGTTGCTTATCGTGTAAATTCCCGTTTTGAATCAGCAATTACCACCGTCGAACGAGTGCGAGAAAATGGCGAAACTCTACTTTACAATTCCCGAAAAATTAGTCACTATACCCACCGTGAAGAAATCGCCGATATCATCAATATCTTGACAGCAGAAGGCGTACAAGTTGAAGAATGGCTACCCAAAGCACATTTACAAGGATGCGGTTTTGATGTGCGCGTGGTGGTGATTAATGGTGAAGCACAACATATAGTTGTTCGCTTGGGTAAAAGTCCGATGACAAATTTACATTTAGGAAATGAACGGGGAGATACAGAGGAGTTTTTAGCAAAAATTGGTGTTGAAAATTGGGAGATGATGAAGCGAACTTGTGAACAAGCAGCAGCGTTATTTCCTGATAGTTTATATTGCGGAGTTGATTTACTAATTTTACCTGATTGGAAAACTCACGCGATTTTAGAGATTAATGCTTTTGGCGATTTATTACCAGGAGTTTTATTTAATGGAATGGATACTTATACGAGTGAAGTTAAGGCTGTTTTGGGAAGGGACAAGGGGGACAAGGGAGACGAGGGAGACAAGGGGGACAAGGGAGATTAGGGAAGGTAGACAAGGTAGACAAGGGGGACAAGGTAGACAAGGTAGAGAAAAGAGAGATTATTTGCCGATAATCCATTGATTTGGATTGTTAATCATTTTGACTAAGCCTTTAAGGACTTGATTGTAGTTTTTATATAATTCTCTACCTTGCTGAATATCTATGTAGGAACATTTAACAGCAAATTTAATCCATACTTGAGTTTCAGCAGCTTCAGCTTCACAATCACTAAGTTTAGCAATAAAAGCAGCTTTATATCTTCGTTTTCTCCAAGCCTCTGCTAAATTAGCGCAAACAGAACGAGATGAACGACGAATCTGATCCGTTAAAGAATATTTTTCTTCTTGAGGAAATTTTTGCGACATTTCAAAAATTGTCATTGCTGTTTCAAACGCCAACTGAAATATAATCAAATCTTCATGACTATAGAATGACTTTTGATTCACAAATCAAACACCCTTTACTCTCTCCTTTTATATTTCCCATTTTTTTATTGATTTTTCTCCACCTTGTCCCCCTTGTCCCCCTTGTCTCCCTTGTCTCCCTTGTCCCCTCATCCCCTCACCCCCTAACTATGTTCAACATGAATCAAATCGTAGGAAATCACGATATTTTATTTATTACTCTAGATACACTGCGTTATGATGTAGCTAAAAAATTACTCGCACAAGGACACACGCCTAATTTAGCAAAAGTTCTACCCAAAACAGGTTGGGAAGAACGCCATTCACCAGGAAATTTCACTTACGCGGCGCATCATGCTTTTTTCGCTGGCTTTTTACCTACTCCGATAACGCCAGGAATTCACCCCCGAATTTTTGCTTTAGGATTTGAAGGAAGTACCACCACAACTGATAAAACTTGTGTGTTAGATGGCTCAAATATTGTTAGCGGATTAGCTGCTAAAGGATATCATACAGTTTGTATTGGTGGCGTAGGCTTTTTTAACAAACGCAATCCTTTAGGTAATGTAATTCCTGGGATGTTTGCTGAAAGTTACTGGAGTCCAGAATTAGGTGTTACTCACCCTAAATCTACAGAAAATCAGGTAAATCTGGCGCGAGAGATTTTAGAAAAAACGCCAAGTCATCAACGCCTATTTTTATTTATCAATATTTCCGCTTTGCATCAGCCAAATTACTTTTACCTTCCCAATGCTAAGGATAAAATCGACACCATTGAATCTCACGCCGCAGCTTTGGAATATGTAGATAGTCAATTGGCTAAACTCTGGAATATTATACGCCAAAGACATTCTACATTTTGCATTCTCTGTTCTGACCACGGGACAACTTATGGTGAAGATGGTTACACTGGACATCGACTCAGCCATCCTGTTGTTTGGACTGTTCCCTATGCAGAGTTTATTTTATAAAAACCTCTAGTATAGACGCAGAAATATCCTTTGCGCCTTTGCGCCTTTGCGCCTTTGCGTGAGAATTAATTCCTTTTAAATCCTATGCTAACCATCCAAAATCTCAAATCAAAAATTGCCCAGTCTCCGTATCAAGCATACGTTTATTCTTATCCCCACAAAACAGCTTATCGTCCTTTCACGCCACCGATATATCTCCCCGAACTTTGGATGCAGCAAGATAGACAAGCGTTATTTCTTTATATACATATACCGTTTTGTGAAATGCGTTGTGGTTTCTGCAATTTGTTTACCACAGTCAGTCACAATGAAGATTTTATCAGTCAATATGTCCGCACATTACAGCGACAAGCGCAACGGATGAAAGCGGTGTTGGGTGATGCGTCATTTGCGAGGTTCGCTATTGGTGGGGGAACTCCGACTCAGTTACCCATTCAGCATCTCGCAACTGTTCTTGATATTGCGGAAAATACAATGGGTGCAAAGTTACGGGAAATTCCCATTTCTGTGGAAGTTTCACCAGAAACCGCAACTGAAGAAAAGTTAAAACTTTTGCGATCGCACTCCGTTGACCGTGTTAGTATTGGTGTCCAAAGTTTCATTGAGTCGGAAGTTTTAGCAACCCAGCGTCGTCAATCTAATACTCAAGTAGAAGCAGCATTGACAAGGATAAAACAAGCTGGATTTCCCACTTTGAATATTGATTTGATTTACGGTTTACCCGGTCAAACTGTCGATACTTGGTTGCAATCAATACATACTGCCTTGCGCTTTCAACCAGAAGAAATTTATCTATATCCCTTATATGTACGGCCGTTAACAGGTTTGGGACGCACAGATAAAGAATGGGACGATATTCGTTTAGCTTGTTACCGCGAAGGGCGATCGCTTCTATTATCGCAAGGATATACCCAAGTTTCCATGCGGATGTTTCGACAAGGGGGACGAGGTGGACGAGGGGGACAAGGTGGACGAGGGGGACAAGGTGGACAAGGTAGCAATTTTTCTCCCCCCACTTCCTTGTCTACCCCCTCACCCTTGTCTACCCCCTCACCCTTGTCTCCCCCTCCTCCCTCATCTCCCCACACTCCCCACACTCCCCACACTTTCCCCTCCCCCGTCTACTGCTGTCAAGCCGACGGGATGATTGGTTTAGGTTGCGGCGCACGTTCCTACACCAATACTCTGCACTACTCTAACGAATATGCGGTGGGAGCAAAGGGAATTCGTGATATTTTGCAAGTATATATTCAAACAGCCGATGAGTTATTTGAATACACGCATTACGGCTTTCAACTAAATGCAGAAGAACAACGTAGGCGATATATTTTATTATCTTTACTTTCTGATGAAGGATTAAATTTTGTTAATTATCGCCAGCGATTTGCTAGTGAAGTAGATGCTGATTTTCCCGAACTTGCAGAATTGCTAAGTTTAAATTTGGCGATGAAAGATGAAGATAGTTTACACTTAACTGAATTTGGTATTGAACGTTCTGATACTATCGGCGCGTGGTTATTTTCTGAGAAAGTTCAGGAATTAATGCAGGGTTATGAGTTGAAATAGTAGAGTTTTAAATTATCTATATGTTGGCAATTGTGATTAGTGGAGAAGAATTGAGTGATAAATATTTCTATTGGTGGTGTTACTTTGCAATTACTTGGTTAATGCTGGGTATGCTATTAGAGATTTTGGCAGATTCTCGTGGACGCATACACTACGCAGCAGAAAAAGGAGATGTTGAAAAAATTAAAAAGCTCTTAGATAAGGGTATAGATCCGAATTCCCGTAAAATGATTAATAGTCCCACACCAATTTATTATGCGGCTGCACAAGGACACAGAGAAATTGTAGAAATTTTAATTAGATATGGTGCGGATGTTAATCTAGGAATTGAAGAGAACGATACTTTTAACCCCCTTCTAGCCGCAACAATTAACCAGCATCAAGATGTCATAGAAACACTAATACAGCATGGTGCAATAGTGGGAGTTCATTTAGCAGCTTTTTATGGAGATATAGATACAATCAGAGCCTACTTATCTCCAAGAGGTAATATTCACAAAGATGTAATTCGGGTTTATCATTACTCCATTTAGCATCACTTAATGGACAAAGAGATACTGTAGAGTTTTTAATTGAAAATAATGCAGATCATAATGTTAAAGATAGCAAGGGTGAAACTCCTTTACGTAAGGCTGTAAAGAGAGATCACTGTTCTGTAGTGGAATTCATGATTGATAGAGGCAAAGATTTTCTCAATGCTGACGAAAAAATAGCCTTGCTACATTATGCAGCATCTGATAACAGTACAGAAGTTGCAAAATTTTTGATATTAAGAGGCGAAGATGTAAATACACAAATAAATACAGGAACTCCTTTGCATCATGCTTCTACAAACAATAGTAGAGAAGTTGCAGAACTTTTGATATCAAATGGTGCAGACATGGATATTTTAGATAGTTTTCTCGGACACACACCGTTGCATAGAGCAATTGAATGGGGAAATTTAGAAATAGTAGAGTTACTCGCTACTAACAGAGCAAATATTAATAAAATATCTCGTTCAGGTGAATCTCCTCTTCACATTGCATTAAACAAATATAACAATTCTATTTTTAATAAAAAACGACGTAATTTGTATAAAGAAATTGTCAATACACTCCAGGAATATGGAGCAATAGACTACAATTCTGGAGATTAATAGCTAATGAATAAATATAAATCATCATTAAAAACAACTTGATTTATAAGAGGCGATCACTACTGCACAGTAGCCGAATAATTTAAAAATTCAAAATGGGTATTTTCATCTTTCAACTAATATGTACATCACCATCCTTTATCGCGGTTCTTTAATTAGTTGCAACTACGGCTGTGAATATTGTCCCTTTGCTAAACGCCAACAAACAGCCGCAGAATTAGTTATAGATAAACAATCTTTAGAAAAGTTTGTCAATTGGATTTCTCAACATCCCCAACATCAATTTTCAATCCTATTTACACCTTGGGGAGAAGCCTTAATCCATTCTTGGTATCAGCAAGCCTTGATAAAATTAACCCATTTACCCAACGTTAATAAAGCCGCAATTCAAACTAATCTCTCTTGTCAGCTAGATTGGGTAGAGGAATGTAATCAAGATAAATTAGCACTTTGGGCTACTTTTCACTCAGAATGGGTATCACGCGATCGCTTTTTATCCAAATGCCTTCAATTACACCACCAAAATGTTAAATTTAGCGTCGGAGTTGTCGGTTTTCCCAAGTTTCAACCAGAAATAGCCGCCTTACGTCAAGAATTACCAAACCAAATTTATTTGTGGATTAATGCTGTCAAAGCTGAACTCCCCAATCTTTCACCAGCAGACAGAGAGTTTTTCCAATCTATCGACCCATTATATGAATTAAATACCAAACATTATCCTAGCTTTGGTCATTCTTGTCGGACTGGAAAATCAGTGTTTTCTGTTGATGGTGATGGGACAATACGCCGTTGTCATTTTATTAAATCACCAATTGGTAATATTTATGATTCTGATTGGGAAACAGCTTTATCTGACCAGCCTTGCACTAACCAAACTTGTCATTGTCACATTGGTTATGTCCATCTTGATTACTTAAACATGAATCAAATTTTTGGTTCTGGACTTTTAGAAAGGATTCCCGATAATTGGGTTCACCTCTTGCAAAAGTCATAATCATAGCGCGTCCTTCTTTGCGCCTCTGCGCGAAACAAAAAAATATTTCTACAGTGTTCGCCTTCAATTGAAAAAACCCAGTCTATTATCTAAACTGGGTCTTTCATCTTGATACTAAACTAATCCTGATTTTCTATTCTGCACTTACTTGCTTTCAGTGAAATCAGCGTCGATGACATCATCACCACCATCACTAGGAGGAGTAGCACCACCATCACCAGGAGCAGCACCAGGAGCAGCACCACCAGCTTGTTGATAGATATTGCTACCAACTGCAAACAACGCCTGTTGCAATTCCGGTGTCAACTTCTTGATTTGCTCGTCGTCTTCCTTAGCCACAGCTTCCCGCAGTTCTTTCACCAAACCTTCAACTTTGGTCTTGTCGGCTTCAGGAACTTTATCACCTAGTTCTTGCAGTTGTTTTTCAGCTTGATAAGCTAAAGAATCAGCTTGATTCTTGCGTTCAATCTTCTCACGACGTTCTTTGTCGGAAGAGGCATTTTGTTCGGCTTCACGCACCATGCGCTCAACGTCGCTCTTATCTAAGGTAGAAGCACCAGTAATACTAATTGATTGTTCCTTACCAGTACCTTTATCTTTAGCAGTGACGTTCAAGATACCGTTAGCGTCAATATCAAAGGTAACTTCGATTTGAGGTACGCCACGGGGTGCAGGAGGAATACCATCAAGGCGGAAAGTTCCCAAGCTCTTGTTATCGTTAGCAAATTCTCTCTCACCTTGGAGGACGTGAATTTCTACGTTGGTTTGACCATCCACGGCTGTAGAGAAAACTTCTGATTTTTTGGTAGGAATTGTGGTGTTGCGAGGAATAATCTTGGTCATTACACCACCCAAGGTTTCTACACCCAAGGAAAGTGGTGTTACGTCTAACAACAAGATACCTGTAACATCACCAGACAATACCC
>NZ_PJIZ01000089.1 GCF_021596505.1 Nostoc sp. CMAA1605
ATGACCTCCATCCGCAGGTCTTTTTGCATGACTAAACCTTCACCTGCAATATTGACAGATTCTACCTCGCCTTGTATGAGCTTTAAGGGGTCAGTTTTAATATTTACATCTAAATTTTCTACTTCATCTAATTGGCTAGATAAACCAATTTCTGCCGCTTTATTTAAAGCCTGTTCTCCTATTCCAGAACCCTCTACCATTATCAATGAAGCTCCGTTTTAAATGGCTTTGTTCTATCCTTGAGACAATTTAGTTAATAAATATGCAGATTTTATCTATCTAGCGACAGACAAAATCATAAATAACTATATATCTGTTAGTGGAAATTTAACAGTGTAGAAATTCCAACATTGATTTCTACCTTGAGTTATGAAGCTAATAGTTCAAAAGAAAGAGGAATACCAGATTTAAATGTGTCAATTTGAGATTAGTAATCATACGAATAACCTTTGAGGAGAACTCACAATGGTATCAACTTTAGATGATACAAAACGTAATGCTATAGCTGCTAAATTGGCAGATATGAAATTAATTCAACAATTGCTCATCGATAATGAGCAATTATTTTTGAGAGAATCTACTGATAACGAAATCAGCGATCGCTTCCGTACTATGCTAGATGACGATCGCAAAAATTTGGGGATTCTAGAAACTGTAAATGTGCAGTATGGTATCCAACAAGAGCCACGCAACACAGTTAGCGAAATGGTAGACAAGCTGCGCCAATTAATGCAAGGCTCTAAATTAAGCTTCTACGAAAAAGTATTCCAACACGAATTGTTGAAACACCAACAAGTCATGAGTGGTTTACTAATTCACAAAGCAGCGCAAAAAGTTGGTGCGGATGTCATGGCTGCAATTGGGCCTCTGAACACCGTTAACTTTGAAAACCGCGCTCACCAAGAACAACTCAAAGGTGTTTTAGAAATTCTAGGAGTGCGTGAACTCACCGGACAAGAAGTTGATCAAGGTATTTGGGGACGCGTCCAAGATGCGATGGCGGCTTTAACCGGTGCTGTGGGTAGTGCTGTTACCCAAGGTTCTGACAAACAGGATATGAATATCCAGGATGTCTTACGTTTAGACCACAACAAAGTTAATATCCTGTTCACCGAAATCCAACAAAGCAATGACCCTCAAAAGATTCAAGAGTATTTTGGGCAAATTTACAAGGATTTAACTGCTCACGCTGAAGCTGAAGAAGAAGTTGTATATCCCAGAGTCCGTTCCTTCTACGGTGAAAGCGATACTCAAGAACTGTATGATGAGCAAGCAGAAATGAAGCGGATGTTAGAGCAAATCAAAGCTCTGAGTCCCTCTAGCTCGGAATTTAAAGATAGAGTTAGACAGTTAGCAGACATCGTGATGGATCACGTTCGTCAAGAAGAAAACACCATGTTTGCAGCTATTCGTAACAACCTCAGTTCTGACCAAAGTGAGCAGTTAGCGACACAATTTAAAGCTGCTAAAGCCAAAATTCAAGAAAGATTAGGTGGTCAAACCAGCCGTGCAGGTGTTTAATACATTCGTGCTAGTGTCCTAATTACTAATTCGTAATTAATTACGAATTATGGTGACAAGAGCTAGGTGGACAAAACCACTTTGAAGGCGGAATTTTCAAGGTTGTCTTTACACGGTATTAGTCCGCCACACAAATTATTACGTGTCATAGATACCCGACTTTTTTAAAAAAGTTGGGTATCTGAACATCCGCAATCTATCAAAATCGATTGGGTGCAGTAGTAAGTCCCCTTGCGGGGAAAAGGTAGTGTTTAACTAGAGGAAGCTTGGGAAGGATGCGTAGAAGCTGGGTACGTGTTTCCATCCCCTTGCGGGGAAGAAGTGGTGTTTAACTTACGCTGAGATTGTTTATGCCTACACTGGAGGTTACTAGTTTCCGTCCCCTTGCGGGGAAGAGGTTGTGTTTAACACGACCGAGGTAACGTTGTCAGCAAAACTACAGCGTCGATGGTTAAGTTTCCGTCCCCTTGCGGGGAAGAGGTGGTGTTTAACAAGTCATTCGTTATATTCCCGACTCAGGTATGTTATTGGTTTCCGTCCCCTTGCGGGGAAGAGGTGGTGTTTAACAATTATAAAAATTATTTTATTCATTTAGTAGATGAAGATAAGTTTCCGTCCCCTTGCGGGGAAGAGGTGGTGTTTAACAGCGCGAATTTTTAAGTCCTCTGAACCTTTATCCAGTAAAAGAGAAAGTTTCCGTCTCCTTGCGGGGAAGAGGTGGTGTTTAACGACGAACGCGATGATGCAGTTGAATACGCGTTATCACGTTTCCGTCCCCTTGCGGGGAAGAGGTGGTGTTTAACTATTATCACTATCGTCGAACCGATACCTACATTCATTGACCCCGACACGTTTCCGTCCCCTTGCGGGGAAGAGGTGGTGTTTAACTATTACAATATCGAATACAGGCAAGGTAAAACTTTAAATAAGTTTCCGTCCCCTTGCGGGGAAGAGGTGGTGTTTAACTAAGGAACTCCATAAAGAAGGATTTGCTCATGGGGACATTAAGTTTCCGTCCCCTTGCGGGGAAGAGGTGGTGTTTAACATCATGTCTAAAGTAGCTCAAGCTATGGCTCTAATGTTTCAAGTTTCCGTCCCCTTGCGGGGAAGAGGTGGTGTTTAACATGGAAGTTTTCTGCTGAAGAGATTTCCAGTTTGGTGGGAAAGTTTCCGTCCCCTTGCGGGGAAGAGGTGGTGTTTAACCAAAGTAGTCTCCCCTTTGTTTTAGTACGCTCTTTATGTTTCCGTCCCCTTGCGGGGAAGAGGTGGTGTTTAACTTCAAGCAGAAGGAAAAGAAGGTATTCAAGTAACGTTTCCGTCCCCTTGCGGGGAAGAGGTGGTGTTTAACCTTTCCTCAAGGTTACTGGAGTGAAGGTACTTTAGTTTCCGTCCCCTTGCGGGGAAGAGGTGGTGTTTAACAAGTTAGTTATAAGTATAACTAATTCAGCTAACATAACTAATGTTTCCGTCCCCTTGCGGGGAAGAGGTGGTGTTTAACCCTACCATGTGGAAACTATTGATATATTTAGTTTTCAAGGTTCAGTTGCGCCGAGGTACGGAGATACAGGTGTGACCTACAGCGTCAGTACAAAATTACCAAAGCTTTTTTCGTTAAAAATTAGCTTTAGAAAAAATTTAAACGAAAAACTTCCAGGAGTCAAGGCGAAAAAATAAACTTTTCTTTTATTTACACAAGTTTACTCATCCTTACTTCTTATAAATCCGCGCGACAAACTTACAGCTAACTTTACATTCCGTTACAAACTGCTAAACACTATTAAAATCATCAACTCCAGCCAGTAAACCCCGACAAAAAACCACACAACGAACTTTACAAAAGTCAATAATCCGCAGTGCTGAGTGCTGAGTGCTGAGTAGTGAGTCATGAGTTGCTGTTAGTGGTAGCAGGGTGTTTAGGGAACACCAAAAAATAAATTATCCCAAATAAACAGCTTAGTAGGGTGCGTCAGTATGAATAACCTCTTGGTATAGTTAGGTTTTCTTGCACTGACGCACCCTACAGTTTGGATATTTTTTGATCTGGAAGTCCCTTAGCCGATGCTGAGTTGAGAAATAAATTCTACCTTGTCCACCTTGTCCCCAATCCCCAATCCCCAATCCCTAGTCCCCAGTCCCCAGTCCCCAGTCCCCCAATCCCCTAAAAAAACTGAACCTTATCAACCTTCTCCCAAGGTAAATCTAGATCATCTCTACCTACATGACCATAAGCTGCTAACTTGCGATAAAATCCACCTTTCATCAAAGACGGTAAATGTCTTAAATTAAACTGTTTCAGAATACCTGCTAACCGAAAATCAAAATACTGTTCTAATAAAGTCGTAATTTCATCATCAGATATCTTACCAGTACCAAAAGTTTCTACTTGCACACTCACAGGACGAGAAAGCCCGATAGAATAACTCAGTTGTACTTCACATTCATCAGCTAAATTCGCCGCCACCACATTTTTAGCAGCATAACGCGCCGCATAAGCTCCCACTCTATCGATTCTAATGGGGTCTTTACCACTTAATGCAGAACCGCTATGTTTAGAATACTCACCATAGGTATCTATGGCGTTTTTTCTACCTGTTAAACCAGAATGTACCGCCGGGCCACCAGTGATAAATGCGCCGTCGGGGTTAATAAAAATTCTGGTGTTTACATCGGGTTTAATATCTTCATGTTCAAAAACCGGCACAATGACATTTTCTCGAATATCATCTCGTAATTGTTGAATATCAGGTTTACTACGTTTATTTTGACTGGCAATAACTGTAATACTATGAATTCTATAGGGACGACGATTTTTATATTCGACTCCCACTTGAGTTTTACCATCAGGAGTGAGATAGTCTAAGATATTTTTATTTCTCACTTCAGTCATTTTCCTGGCTAGTTTATGGGCTAACCATATAGGTAAAGGCATGAGTGTTGGTGTTTGATTGCAAGCAAAACCAAATACTGTCGCTTGGTTAGTGACAGTAATTTTTTCTATCTCCTCATCTGATAATTTATGTTCATCAAATAAGTGATATTGGTCAGGCGGTAATTCAGTTAAACTCGTCAAAACACTACAGGTTTTACCGTTAAATTCTTTGTGGGTATAGCCGACTTGATCAATAACTTGTCTGGCTATGTTGGTAAAATCCACATTTGCATTTGGTTCAAATCTAGCAGCCAAAAACACAATTCCTGTAGCCACAGCGCATTCTGTAATGACTCTAGAATAAGGGTCTTGTTGTAAAAAACGATCTACGATCGCATCGCTAATTTGATCACACAGTTTATCAGGATGCCCCTCGGTCACTGATTCTGACGTAAACATGAAATCTTTTTTCATAATTCACCTGCTTTTGGGAATTGGGAATGGGGAATGGGGCATTGGGCATTGGGAATGGGGCATTGGATCAGAAATTCTACCTTGTCTACCTTTCCCCCTGCTCCCTGCCCCCTGCCCCCCTGCCATCAACGTGATAGTATATTTCTCTGAGTTGCCAGTTCTTTAGCTCCTTTTGTGCTTTCATTTACTAATAAAGGCAGTACGGCACTAGCACCGATGACGGCACTATCCACTAAGCTAATCGGGGTGATTCTCAACAGATTTCTTAGTGGGGGAATGGCGATCGCTAAAATTTGAATGCCGAATGAGCCTGCAATGGCAACATTTAAATAAGGATTGGTGGGTAATTTTCCTTTGCTGAAAATGCTGTGGGTTTCGGAACGGCTGCTGATTGTATGTAGGAGTTGGGCTGATGTCAAACTCATAAAGGCGATGGTACTTGCTTGGGGTGAGATTCCATATCTGGCGAGGCTGTAACCATAGGCGGCGAGGGTGCTGGCAGAGATGATGGCTGACTCAAACGCAATTCGCCCTAAGTCGGAATTTTTAATGATGGGTTCGTCGGGGTTGCGGGGTGGTTGGTTTAATACTTCCGGTTCTGGTGCTTCTAAAGCTAAGGATAATCCAGGGAAAATGTCTGTGACTAAGTTTAACCACAGCAATTGTATGGCGTTTAGGGGTTCACCAATTCCTACGGCTGTGGCGGTAGTCATCACCATAATTTCGCTGAGGTTGGTAGACAAAAGGAAATGGACAGATTTACGAATGTTGTTGTAAATTGTTCTTCCCCGACTGACGGCGATAATCATGGTTTCGAGTCTATCGTCTTCTAAAACGATATCTGCAACTTCACGCGCTACATCTGTACCGCCTTTACCCATTGCTACACCTACTTGGGCTGCTTTTAAAGCTGGTGCGTCGTTAATTCCGTCCCCTGTCATCGCTACAACTTTTCCTGCACCTTGCAAGGCTTGGACAATTTGCAGTTTATTGCTGGGACTAATTCTGGCAAATACGTCTACTTTATCGCTGAGGGCGGTTAAGGCTTCGGGGGTGAGGTTATTAATGTTGGTGGAGTCGAGAATTTCTAGTTGGGGGTCACGATTTAATTCTAATTCTTTAGCGATCGCATAGGCTGTAGGACTTTGATCACCAGTAATCATCACAGTATCGATTCCGGCTTGATGGAAGTCTGCAATTAAGGCTTTTGCACCTTTTCTGATGGGATCTGCCATCCCTACTAAACCTAGCCAAGTCAGGTTAGATTCATGGTTGTTGCCGTTGCCGTTACCGTTGTGGTATTCATCTAGATGGCTGTAGGCTATGCCCAATACTCGTAATGCTTTCCCAGCCATGCGATCGTTTTCAATTTCGATTTTCTGTCTGGCTTCGTCGTCTATAGGTAAAAGTTGACCATCTTTGACTTGATATTGACATAGCTGTGCCACTTCTACAGGGCTACCTTTCACCGCCACAAACTTGTGTTGATTATGAGTCTGGTGAATGGTACTCATCAGATTACGGTTTTCTGAGCGCAAATTAGTTTGTAGCAGAGGATACTTTTCTTTGAGGGCGATCGCATCAACTCCCGCCGCAATAGCCATGTAAATTAGAGCGTTTTCTGTGGCTGAACCTGTAACCGTATATTCACCATCGATTGATTTGCTGACTTCACTTTCGTTACATAAAACCGATACGTGAATCAACTTTAATAGTTCATCGTCAGCATAGGGGTTAATTTGGTCTGCACCATCCACAAAATCCCCGTCTGTCACTTGAATTTGGCGGGAATTGGCGTGAATTTCTACCACAGACATTTTGTTTTCGGTGATTGTGCCGGTTTTATCCATGCAAATTGTTTGCACAGAACCTAAAGCCTCAACCGCCGCCAAACTCCGCACCAAAACTTTATTTTTCCGCATCTCTAGGATACCTAAAGCTAAGGTGGTGGTAGCAATGGTGGGTAAACCTTCGGGAACAGCCGCTACAGCAAGAGAAATGGATGATTTCAGCATCTGTACTAAACCGTATCCCCGCCAGACACCCATCCCAAAGACGAGTCCACAAATCCCCATACTAATTAACACCAGTTGTCCGCCGACTTCATCGAGTTGTCTAGCTAAAGGGGTTTCCGTGGCTTGGGCTTCTCCTACTAACTGTTGAATTTTGCCCATTTCTGTATATTGGCCAGTCGCCACCACCGCCGCCAATCCTTGACCACTGGTGATATAAGTACCTTTGTAGGCCATGTTGATGCGATCGCCTAATGGTACATCCTCACCCATTAAATAGGCTGTATCTTTATTAACGGGGATACTCTCACCAGTCAAAGCCGATTCATCAATACTCAAGCTATCAGTAGTCAGCAATCGAGAGTCCGCCGCTACATAATTCCCTGGTTTGAGAATTAAAATATCTCCCACCACTACATCTTCAATGGGTATTTCTTGCGGCTGACTGTCTCTTAATACCCAAGCCGATGTTTGCTGATGATGTTTGAGGGAATTAATAATTCTTTCTGACTGACTTTCTGTCACATAACCAATGATGGCATTTAAACCCACCACACCCAAAATCACCACAGCATCAACCAATCCCCCTGTAAAAATCGAGACTCCCGCCGCCACACCCAACAAAGCCACAGGTAAAGATTGAAACTGTTGCAAAATGATGCTCAAATTAGACCGCAATTCTGTTTCTGCTAAAACATTTGCACCATATTTACTCAAATTCTCAGCAGCAGATGCACTAGATAGTCCTGATTCTGGGGAGGTTCTGAAGGTCTGGAGAACTTTAGTAGTCGGCATTAAATGCCAGTTTTCTACTTTTTGTTCTTGGATATTGCTATCTGATTTAGTAATTTTATGCGGAGATTGAATAATGCTTTTAAAATCAATTTTTGGTTGATTATCTAGAAAGTTTTTAATGATTTTTGCAATTAATTCTTGTATTTGCTGATAATGATAACCTCGTTGAAATATAACCAATAAATTACTTGTCAATATATTGGCGTGAGCTTGTAATATTACAGAATTTTTGACTAATTGCTGTTCTAAATATATCTTTAACTCTGGTGACTTATGCAGATCTGTGATTTTATATCTGGCTCTTCCTTTAACTTTGGTGTGTATAGCTTTAATCACGGCAATTCACGACTCCCTAAACTCTGGTAACTGCCTTTATTAAGTATATACTTAATTGATTAATTAACTTTCTTTCTTTATACACGCGTTTGAGTTGTTTCCATCAAGAATTACGCTAAATTCCTGATTTTAGGAGCATTTAAATAAGCTTGGGGATTTTCAGGATCGAATTCCAATCCGTTAAAAAATTTTTCTACACCTCTGGATGTACTGGCGGGAATGGCTTTTTCCTGTCCAATGAATTTTGCAGTGTCCCGCCACAAATCCTCACGATTGACAGCATCAATCAAAGATTTGGTATCAAAGTCTGGAGAACGATGTCCCCAGCGCATATCTTCAGTTAGAAACCACAAATCATGACTTTTGTAAGGATAGGAAGCACTGTCAGTCCAGAATTTCATTCGATGGGGACTGTTTTCTACTACCCGCCCATTACCATAATCAAACTTACCCAATAAGCGATCGCGCATAAAATCGATTTTGATTCCCATCCACTGTCGCTCGGACAAAATCTGCAACATTTCCTCTTTATTTTCGGGGAGATCGCACCACATCTGCGCTTCCATCACTGCTGCGAGCATGGCTCTAGCCGCTTTGGGATGCTTATCTACCCAATTAGCGCGCACAACCAGTGCTTTTTCGGGATGATTGTTCCACAATTCGCCAGTAGTGACACTGGAATATCCAAACCCCAGTTTGATCAGTCGGTGATGCCAAGGATCTACACAAGAGAAGGCATCCATACTACCTGCTCGCATATTAGCCACCATTTGGGGTGGTGGCATTGTGACTAATGTTATATCTTTTTGTGGATCGATACCTCCATAAGCAAGCCACCAACGCATGAAAAAGTCACCTGTACATCTAGGGAAAGGAACAGCACAACGCACGGTTTCCCCAGTCATAATCTTCTGGTCAAATACTCGCTTGAGAGCAGAGCTATCCAGACCAAGGTTTAAATTCTTATGAGCATTGGCAATGGAAATCCCTTGTCCATTGACATTTAAGCGAGCCAAGATATACATCGGTATTTTGCGCTGATAGCTAATCTCGCCTGTGGTAATTAGATATGCCTGATTAAAAAGTAAATGAGAACCATCCAACCCATCATCATCTGAACCCAACATTAGTTTGTCCCTTTGAACAGCCCAAGAAGGCTGTTTTTTGACCTGGACATCAGGCATACCATATTTAGCAAAGAAGCCCTTTGCTTTGGCAATAATTAGAGGACAACAGCTGGTAACGGGGACAAAGCCTAGTGTGGCTTTTGTTACTTCAGGAGTATCACTCTCACCAGCATACGCTCCTAGATTTAACTTGGTAAAAGTGTCACTGGATGTGGGGTGATGGTTAGTAGTTTGAGTTAATAGTACAGCTGCACCCGTACTGACGAGAAATTTGCGTCTAGAAAACTTTTTCATAGAAATCTGGAACTAACAAACGGGATTGTGACTTTTTGGATTCAAAATGCAAAATTCACTTAGGAAGAATGGAAAGAATTTTGAGTTCATTCTGGGTACAAGCTTTGACCACAATCTTCCCTACGGGATGCTGCATGAATGATTTGGGTACCTGATTCAATACTACCTAAAGAGGTTCGGGTCAAATTGCCAGGATTTGATCCTCTATGTACTAAACTTGATGCTACTGATGCAAAAATTGCATAGGTTCATGATGCATTTGGTAATAGATATTGCTCTCCATAATCTCTATCGGGATATGAGACAAAAAAATCACAAATCTTGCCAACTCACGAAACCTCTACATTAGTTTTTCAATTTTTTGGAGATAAAGAAAATGAATAAGCTTACTTGTGTGGTTATGGTCGGGACAATATTGTCGATGGGTGCGCCAGCATTGGCTGAAAGTCGTGCTGTGAATATCAGTATTGGCAGTATCGGTGGTGCATTAGATGATGTTGCTTTGCGAACAGTTCGCCAAGTTATTGGGTTTGCGGTGGGTACTGGCACTGTCGATAAATTCATTGTTTATAGTCCCAGGACTGGTTCTCCTATTCCCATCGAAGGAGGTTTATCTGCTTGTGCTGAAGCTGGCTTTGGGATAACTGATGCTAAATTTAAAGCTTTTGTTCAGCAGTTGCGTTCAATTACACCCCGTTCAGGAACTTTCTTAAATGTAGAACTTACTGCCAGCTGTAGGCTCAACTAAAAACGTTGGTACAAGGGTATCTGTTAGTGCATAGTGGTTGTTGTTCATGACTTCAGTTACACAGTGAGAGTGTGGGATGGAGAATTGACGATTGATTCTGAAGCATCGGAAGTCCTACAACTATCTGTCTGCTGAGTGTGAACAGATGCGGGTGATCTGCGATGGCGGAACGCCTGGCTTCGCAGATCGCATCAATCGAGTGTATTTGAGTGGGCTGGAGAAATCAGTACAGAGGTTTTTGGAATTTTTGGGGAAGGTGAATCGGGTATATCCCATTGATCTGAGGGAATCGGTGCAGAAGGTTTTGGAGTTGCTGGTGAGACTGAACCCGACGTAATAGTTGCTAAACCTCAGATTTTCCGATAATAATCACAAGTTTCAGTATAACCATCAGTTTTTACACAATCTTTATTGAAAATTTATTTCTTAAGATAGCTGTATAAGTGTATTCTCGTATCATAAGGCGTAAAACCACGTAACATTTTATTTTTGCGGATATAAATCAGATATGATTCAAGATTTTCAAGTTCAAGAACTGTTAATAGCAATCACCGTTAAACAGCAAAACCCCAGTATTGTGACCGCAGACTTCCTCAAATACACAGGGATTGTCCCTAGCGATTGGGAATTAGCTAGACCACCAGTTTTAACTAATACTGCGGCGCAGGTTGTTTACCAAAACGGTGTGAGCATAGTTGCAGAAGTTAATAGAGTGATTTTTGCAGAAGCGATCGCCAATAAGGAAGCAAGTGATGTCCAAGTCGGGGCGATCGCACATAAGTACATTCAGACAGTCAAACAAGTCAACTATCAGGGCGTGGGAATTAACCTACGAGGAATTGCACCTTACGAGCTAAAAAACTTCGGCTCACGCAATTACACCTTTAGTAAACTCCTCCAGGCTGGCCTGTGGCAAGATTTTGGTTCTGCACCTGCGGAAGCTTCTGTGCGGTTAGTGTATACATTGGATGAAACACGGCTATATCTGGATATTAATGAAGCGCAATTACAGTATCCAGACCAAACTACCAAGCCAGCAATTTTATTTTCGGCAAACTTCAATCGTGCAATTAACCAAGAAGAACCAGCAGCACGGTTAGCAGCTATTGATGCAGTGATTGACAAATGGCAAACTGATGTGGAAACACTCAAAGAACTTGTCAATAAAAAGTTTTTGGATACTCAAAGCTATGCCATTAATGTAGCAACAACCGAGCCACTCCAGTTTCCCACAGCGATCGCTGAATAATTTCAAATCCAATTTTTGATCAGTGTTGGTCAAGGGTTATTTTAAAATAGCCCTTTTTTCCATTGGGGTATTGAACCAGAGCTAAAACAATCGATACCCCCATTGCAATAAATCAATTCAAAAACGCGAGATTTTAAACTACAGATTTCTTGTCAGTGAAGTTAATCAGGCTACATTTTTTAATATAAATTATTTTTATGATTTTATGTATTGATTGTACTGATGCAATCATTGTATTATTGCAATGGTTGTGAATATACTCGGCTAAATCAAAATAAATTAGCTTGCAAAGGCGATAACAGTAATGTATGAACAATACTTTTACAAAATCATGTAAAAGTAATTCTTATTGCGTAGTCATACTCCCACAAAACACAAGTTTTCTTTTTGAGAAATATTTGTAGATGCAGTGCCGTATTTATTGTTCCCCTACGCTAGTTTTTATTGACATTAAACACATTACTCACTACGACTTGCTTTTAATCTCAGGTTAAAAGCCTGGTTGCATCCGCGTTAATTAAAAAACCCAACATAAATTCAAGGCTTGATGATTATTTTACTAATTGCCAATCGAGTAAAATAAAACTTCGCTTTGAATAGGTTGGTTTACAACTAATTTTTGTTGAATTTAGATTCAATTTCTAATTGATTTTTAATTGATTTTTAACCAGATAAAGCCACTGTTTACTTTATAAGTGTCTATTATGTTGATTTTAGCTAAATTTATCATTCAAAAATAATGCAGACCCAAAACCTTTATTACAAAATTAATTTAGGACTACAAAATTTATAAACGATAAAAATTAAGCAAAGCTTTAGAAAATCAAGCACTAGATACTATCATAAATGCAAAAAATTTTAACCGAACAGCCATTATTACTGTGCTTACGCCAATGGCAGTTTCTTAAGTCAATATACCCGTGACTTTGAATCTACTATTATCAGTTTTTGAGCAGCGATCGCAACTACTATTTAACCCTTCTCCAACAACATCCCAACTAAAGCAACTTAAACAGAAGATGACTAATACTTACACCATCAACCAAAATCTGCTTTTAGAATCATCCTCCGATGATAGTTATGAAGAAAATGATACTTTAGCAACTGCTTATGATTTAACTGCATCGGCTGGTGTTTTATTAAGTAGTATTGAGGGTGCAGGCATTTCCTATGCAGGGGATGAAGATTGGTATAAAGTCACCATCGATGCTTCAGCCCCATACTTCTCTGCTTTTGTTACCTTTCCCATTAACTCTCGCTACATCGATTTAGAAGTTTATAAACCAGATGGTACATTTGTTTCCTCTGCCGCTTATCGATTTGGTAATATAGATAATTATCGGCGAGAAATTAAAACAATTCTTGCACCAGGAGACTATTATTTAAAAATTAATTCTCCCTTTAGCGATCCCAATACTAACCAGATTAGTAATACTTACGATCTATTATGGGAGACACAGACCATTAGTAGTATAACTGATGAATTTGAAGATAACGATACACTAGAAACTGCTACAAATATCAGTAGCCAAGCCAGAAATTATTTTACTGATCTTCTCTTGACCGATGAAGATTGGTATCAAATAGCAGTGAATCCAGGGGAAGAACGGTTGAGAATTACCTATGAAATTGGTAATTCCGAAAACCCTGTAACGCTAAATATTTATGATGCAGCAGGAAATTTAATTAACTCCTTAGAATCACTACAAAATAGTCCTTATGTGCAGGAGTTTAATACTACCTTACCGAGCGATGGCACTTATTATCTGCAATGGGTTCCTTCAGAAACTGGAAATACTTACGCATTCATTTGGGAAACATTGGGACTATCCAATTTAACCATCAGTAATGCTTCTGTCTCTAATTCTAACCCTGAACTTGGTGATACTATTTCTGTATCTTGGACAGTGGAAAACAATGGTAATTATGACACTTTAGAAGGATGGTATGATGCGGTCTATTTATCTGAAGATACAACGTTAGATGGAGAAACTGATGTTTTTCTGACTAATAACTATTACCTTTATAATTTAATTCCAGGGTCAAACTATACTCAAACAATAGATTTAACGATTCCTAATTATCTGGGATTGGGGAGTCGTTATTTACTTTTTGTCACAGATAACTATAACGATGAATCAGAAGACAATGAAACTGATAATGTTTATAGCGTTCCTATTGTGCTTGGAGGAGATGCACCTAATTTAGTCATCACCAATGTTACCCCAATACCCACGACAGCCGCAGTAGGACAAAGCATTGATTTATCTTGGACTGTGACCAATAATGGTACTGCAACTACAGGAATTTCTTATTGGTTTGATAGGGTAGTTTTTTCACGAAACCAAGTTTTTGGTGATAGCGATGATATTTATCTGAATGAACAGTATATATACAGCCAGTACGGTTTGCCCTTAGATGTGAATGAAACCTATACGGTGAACAGTACCTTTATATTACCAACAGAAGCAGCAGGAAGTGGATATTTACTTTATAAAACAGATAACTATAACTATCAAGGAGAAACCGACGAGACTGATAATGTTTATGTGCAAGCAATTAATGTTGCTGCACCAAATTTAACCATTACGAATGTCACAGCACCCACAACTGCTGTAGCCGGACAAAGTATTAATCTTACTTGGACAGTTAAAAATGACGGTTCAGTAACTACAGGAAGTTCTTACTGGTATGACCTAGTATTATTCTCGAAAAACCAAATTTTTGGTGATAGTGATGATATTTATTTAATTGACGAGTATGTTTCTACTGCTGATGGTTTACCATTAGAAGCCAATGAAACTTATACAATCAACAAAACCTTCAATTTATCAGGGGAAGCAATAGGTACAGGCTATTTGTTATTTAAAGCAGATGGCTATGAATATCAATCGGAGACAAACGAAAACGACAATGTTTATGTTCACGCCATTGATATTGCTGCCCCTAATTTAGTTGTTACCAATTTCACATCACCCATTACAGCCGTAGCGGGACAAAGTATTAATGTCTCTTGGACAGTTAGAAATGACGGTTCAATAACTACAGGAAGTACTTATTGGTTTGATAGATTAGTATTCTCGAAAAACCAAATTTTCGGCGATGGTGATGATATCTATATTACTGAGCCATATATATATAGTGCCTATGGATTGCCACTAGAAGCAAACGAAACATATACGGTAAATCAGACTATAAATTTACCAGGTAAACCGATAGGAAGCGGATATTTATTATTAAAAACAGATAACTATAACTATCAAGGAGAAACAAACGAAAACGATAATGTTTCTGTCCGTGCCATTGATATTGCTGCTCCTAATTTAACTATTTCTAATGCTACTGCTCCTAGTGCTGCTATTTTAGGAGAATCAGTTTCAGTTACTTGGACAATTCTCAACAATGGTTCAGTCCCGGCTAACGCCGATTGGTATGATTCAGTTTATGTTTCCAATGATCAAGTCTTAGATATTGGAGACCAAAGAATCGACTCTTTCTATCAAAGCGCTAGAAGTCCCCTTGCCTCTGGAACAAGTTATACCGATACCCGCAATATTATCATCCCTAATAATGTTGCCCTTGGCGATCGCTACCTCATATTCGTCGCAGATTACTATGATTATTTCAACAACAACTATCAAGGGGAAACAAACGAAACAGATAATACCTACGTTGTTCCCATTAATTTAAGTGCGCCGGATTTAATCGTCTCACAAGCAAACGCGCCGAGTACAGGAGTAGTCAACGGAGCAATTGATGTCTCCTGGACTGTGAGAAACCAGGGAACTGTGGCTGCACCTGCGGATTGGTTTGACTATATCTATCTTTCTACTGATGCAACCTATAGCTTTAATGATACCTTCATCACATCGCAATCCATCTCTACTCAAACACCATTAGCAGCAGATGGAAGTTACACCATTAACAGGAGTATCACCTTACCCAATGTCACAGCCGGCAATTATTACCTGATATTCCGTGCTGATGGTTCAGGCAATCAAGGAGAAACCAATAACAGTAATAATGATCGCGCCATTCAAATCACTATCGGCACACCAGATTTAATTGTCTCCCAAGCAAATGTACCACAATCAGGTGTATTAGGCTCAACGGTTAGTGTTTCTTGGACAGTAACTAATCAAGGAAATGTAGCGGCTCCTGCTGATTGGAGTGATTATATTTACTGGTCAAGTAATGACACTTATGATTTTTCTGACACTCTGATTACTACAATCTCCGCCGCGTCTCAAACACCTGTAGCCGCAGGGGGTAGCTATACCCAAACTCAGACTATCACTCTACCAAATCAATTAGGGTTTGTTGGTAATGGATATCTGATTTTCCGGGCTAATGGGAATAACATCCAAGGAGAAACCAACAATAATAATAACGATCGCGCCGTCGCCTTCCGTGTCAATGCACCGGATTTAATTGTCAGTAACGCCTCAGCACCAGAATCAGTGACAGTCGGTGCAACCTTGAGTATTACTTGGGATGTCACGAATCAGGGAACGGTAGCAGCCAATGCAGATTGGTGGGATCGAATCGTCATTTCCACAGATCAAATTTTTGGTAATGGTGACGATACTTATCTGACGGAAGTTTGGGCAGGTGCTTCGACTCCTTTAGCAGCAGGTGCAACTTACACCCGTACTACCAATGTTACCCTGCCCACCACAGCTACAGGCGATCGCTATTTACTCTTTAGAGCAGATAACTATAACAATCAAGGAGAAACGGACGAAAATAATAACGTCCGGGCTGTTGCAATCAATATTTCTGCCGCCGATCTACAAGTTACATCCACAAATGCCCCCACAGCCGCAGTTTTAGGGGAAACTGTAGAATTAACCTGGACAGTCACCAACCAAGGCACAGGTACAGCCACCAGAGACTGGTTCGATCGCGTTTATCTCTCCAGTAATGAAACCCTAGACGGTAGCGATGTTCAAGTCACCTCAGAATACATCTCTACCCAAACACCCTTAGCAGTGGGTGCAAGCTATACCATTAGTAAAAACGTCGCCTTACCTAATTTTACCCCCGGTAATCAGTTTTTACTCTTTGTTGCAGACCGGGATAATTATCAAGGGGAAACCAACGAAAATAATAATGTCCGTGTTGTTGGGATTAACTTAAGTGCGCCTGATTTAATCGTCTCCAATGCCTCTGCACCTACAACCGGCACATTGGGTAAGAGTATAGAAGTTTCTTGGACAGTCCAAAACCAAGGTACAACTTCAGCATCAGCCGACTGGTATGACTATATTTACCTGTCTAACGATCAAGTTTTTGATGCCAACAGCGATACCTATGTTACCCAAGAACTTATTTCTACCCAAACACCGTTAGCAGCCAACGGTAGCTACACCATTACCCGCAACATTAACCTACCAAATGTTGCCACAGGCAACCGTTATCTCATCTTCGTCGCCGACGGTTCACAACAGCAGGGAGAGACAAACAACACCAACAATACTCGCACTGTCGCCATTAGTCTCAATGCCCCCGATTTAGTAGTCAGTAATATTATTGCCCCAGTAGAGTCTTTATCAGGACAATCCATAGATATTACTTGGACAGTCACCAACCAAGGTGCAGCCACAGCAGAAGGAACTTGGTGGGATCGACTTTATTTAGTGAATAGCAGTAATGGGGCATTTATTAGAGACTTAGGTTACTTTAGCTTTACTGGTAGCATTGCCGCCGGAGCATCCTTAGAGCGATCGCAATCCTTGAATTTACCTTTGGCGCTAACAGGAGATTACAAAGTCGTCGTCACCACGGATAACTACGGCAATATCCCAGAAGGAACTCAAAACGAGTCGAACACCACCACCGACGAGCAAACCCTACAAATTCGCCTGTCCCCAGTTCCTAACTTACAAGTCAGCAGCGTTACTGCACCAGCCACCGCTTTCTCTAGTCAAGATACTGTAGTCCAATGGACTGTCACCAATGTGGATACTGGCGCAACTAATGCACCCATTTGGTATGACAGAGTATATTTATCTCTCGATCAAACCTTTGATGATACTGACACCTATTTAGGGCAAACAACTAATCCCAGTTACCTAAATGTCGGTGATAGCTACACCAACAGTTTGACCGTGACTCTGCCCCGTGGCATTGATAGCAACTATTACTTCCTTGTCCAGACAGATGCTTACAACAGCGTCACCGAAGTTGGTAACGAAGGCGATAATTTCCGTGCAGGGGGGCCGACAGATGTCAACTTGACACCACCACCAGATTTACAGGTGACAACGGTCAATGCACCATCGGGAGCATTTTCTGGACAACCAGTCACCTTAAGCTGGACAGTCACCAATGAGGGGACAGGACGCACCTTAGAAAATACTTGGTACGATCGCATCTTCATGTCTCTTGATGAAACCTTAGATGCCAGCGATCGCTTTCTGGGTGAAGTCTTACACAATGGCAGTCTGAATGCCGATAGCAGCTACAATGCTTCAGCTACAGTTAATTTACCCATTGGTGTAAGTGGGAATTATTACTTCTTTGTCCGTACCGACCATTACAACCAAGTTTACGAAAATGCCTTTGAAGGCAACAACGCTGGTTATGATGCGATCGCCACAAATATCACCCTGACACCCCCACCAGATTTAGAAGTCGAATCGATTATCCTACCCAATAATGCCCGTGCCGGTGGCAATTTAATTATTAATTACCGTGTCACCAATTTTGGAGCTACTGAAACACCCGCTAACACCTCTTTTTGGACAGATACCTTCTATCTCTCCCTAGACAATCAGCTCAACACCACCACCGACATTCGTTTAGGGAGTATCGACCACTACGGAATTTTAGAACCCGACCAAGGGTATAACGGCACAGCCAACTTTACCCTCAGCAACACACTCACAGGAAACTATTACGTCTTTGTCACCACCGATAGCGGCGATCAAGTCTTTGAACTGAATAACAACAACAATACTCTCAGTAGTAACAATCAGGTGCAAATAGTCTCCCGTCCATCTGATTTAGTGGTCACAAGTACTACCGCACCCACAACTACAGAAGCAGGTAAAACTCTACGCCTGCAATGGACGGTGAAAACCAAGGCATCGGCGATAGCATCGTCACCACTTGGACAGATCGAATACTGGTATCAACTGACGCTATCTTAGGTGATGCAGACGATATCACCTTGGGTGAATTTAACCGCACAGGAATTTTAAATCCAGGGGAAACTTATAGCCGTGACGAGTTAGTCACAATACCCTTTAATTTAGTCGGAGATTACCAACTCTACGTCGTCACAGATGCCGCTAACAGAGTTTATGAAGCCAGCAACGAAAATAATAACGCTGGTACAGTATTACCCCTGACCATTAACCGCCAAACCCCCGACTTAACAGTTACCCAAATTACCGCACCTACCACTGCCCAATCGGGGACGACAATTACCATTAATTGGACAGTTAAGAACTTTGGCTTGGGTGGTACTAATAGTAATTACTGGTACGATCAAGTCTATTTATCTACTGACTCCACACTGAGTGGTAACGACATTTCACTAGGAGCAGTCTTCCACTCCGGGTCCTTAAATGCCGCAGGCGAGTATACTGGCTTGAGAACCTTTAACCTGCCCATAGACCTGAATGGGACATATTACGTCATCGTCCAGGCGGATAGCGATAACCTCGTGGTCGAAGGTGCAGGAGAAAATAACAATTATCTGGCTGCGACCACAGCCACCACAATTAACCTTAGCCCTGTACCCGATTTTGTCATCCAGTCAGTGGATGCACCCGCCAGTGCGATCACCGGACAACTCTTCAATCTCACTTGGACTGTAACTAACAACGGTGCAGCCACCACTGGCAGTTGGTATGATGGCTTTTACCTCTCCCGCGACCAAATATTTGACCGTAACAGCGATATCTTTCTGGGTTACACAGCTCACAATAGTTTGGGTAGCGGAGCATCCTATACCAAAACCACATCCTTTAACTTACCGCGAGGTTTAACGGGACGCTTCTATGTATTTGCGGTCACTGATAGCAGTAATCAGATTTACGAGCGCAGTGGCGAAACCAATAACATTGGCTTTGATGCCTTCTCACTGGAAGTCATTCTGCCACCACCCTCAGATTTAATTGTCACTAATATAACCGTACCTGCTAATGGCATTCCTGGTGAAGCCATCAATATCAGTTACACCATCACCAACCAAGGTACTGATGCAGCGATCGGCAGTTGGTATGATGCAGTTTATATCTCTGCTGATACCCAATGGGATATCGGCGATACCTTAGTGGGGCAAGTCTTCCATACTGGTGATGTGGATGGTGGCGCTAGCTACAGTGGCGTTTTACAAGCCACCCTTCCAGGAATCACACCGGGGAACTACTATGCGATTGTGCGGAGTGACATCCGCAACCAAGTACCTGAAGTTAATCAAACCAATAACACTGGTGTTTCTGCTAATCAAATAACAATCGACGCAGAAGTTCTGACCTTGGGAGTCGCAGACACTGCTACCCTTTCCCAAGGGCAATCGATTTACTATCGCTTCAATGCTACAGCCGGGCAAACAATTCGCCTCCGTTTGGATAGTCAAGATAATCAGAGTTTTAACGAACTTTATGTCCAGCGTGGAGTGATGCCTAATCGGGGTCAATTTGACTTGACAACCCCAGAACCTTTCACCACTGATCCCGAAATTATCATCCCGATTGAGCAAACAGGAACTTATTACGTCTTAGCTTACGGTGATACAGTTACAGGTTCACCAGCATATACAATCACTGCCGAAGAGATTCCCTTCTCGATCACAGCGATTAAAAATAATCAGGTAGGTAATACAGGCTTAGTTACCTTAGACATTCAAGGAGCGCAGTTTAGTCAAGACACAGTTTTTAACTTAATTGATGCAGCAGGCAATTCCATAGCAGCACGTCAATTCCTCCTAGAAAATTCTAGTCGTGCTTACGTCACCTTCAATCTCGATGAGCAACTCCTGGGACTCTACGATCTGCAAGCCACTAAAGGCAATAACCAAACAGTCATACTCAATGACTCACTGACAGTAATTGCCGATAATGCAGATAACATCAACGTGCAGATCGATGGACCAGACTCAGTTCGTCCCGGTCGCAACTATCTGTTTAACATTAACTACGGTAATAATGGTGGTGCAGATAGCATTGCACCTTTAATCTTGCTAGAAAGTGCCACAAATACCCCTGTAGGATTAAGTCTTGACGATTTCAGCAACTCTGGGGTACTGCAACTACTTGGCACTAGCGAAGGATTTACCAATAGTTTACATCCAGGCGAATTAGGCAACATTCCCGTTTACTTCCAAAGCTCGACCAATCCGATTAACTTTAATGTTAGAGCGATCGCAGCTAATAGTTTAGAAGCAGCTGATTGGGATTTAGTCAGAAATTCCGCTCGTCCTGAAGATATTTCTTTGGCGCAGTGGAATACTTTCTTCACCAGAATCCAGCCACGCATTGGGGAAACCTGGGGTGACTATGTCCAATTCATCAATCAACTATCACTTCGTTATTCCCCATCTGGCGAACCCATTCAAGATGTCCAAGAGTTATTTAGCCGACTGTATCAAGATAATCCGAATATATTACCGACATCGATTTTCTCAGGTCAACTATTGAATTCAGCTACAGGTGAAGCTTTCACAGGAGTTCAGATAGCAGCCTATCAACTGGTAAATGGCGAATTGATTCTCGGTGGCTCAACGGTTACCGATGCTCAGGGTAACTTTAGTATTAATGGCTTAGACCCAGGTGAGTATCAGCTAGCAATTGCTACAGATTTGTTTGCCGATACCAACAATATCGCCTTTGATAATAATCAAGATGGAGTCGCAGATGAAAGTGCGCCGATTTATACCATCAATCCATCCACTGATTTAGGCGGTGTCCAAGTTTACGCGCTGCAAGAACAGATACAGCCGGAGACAGCACAAGACACCAAACCATCATTTATTACAGATAGTTCAGGAACTCCGCACCTGTTCTGGTCCCGCAATGGAGAAATTTGGCACGCTTATTTTGACGGTACAAACTGGATTGATGCTGCCCCAATTCCTGGAGCAAATAGTAAAGATTTTAGCGTGCAGGCAGCGAATAATCTCATCGATGGTTCTGGCTCAGGCTTAATTGTGAGTTGGTCGAATGGAGATGATCTCAATCAATCAGAAATTTACTATGCGATCGCACGTCCGCAACAAGCAGGCGGCTACCAATGGTCTGAACCTGTAGCCATTACCAATGATGCGATCGCTGATTCTCGACCCACTGTAGTCGTTACCAATCAAGGTCAGGGATTAGTTGTTTACCAAAAATCTGACGACAGTATTCAGGATGATACCGACCTCTACTACAACCTATTTGACGTTGACTCTCAATCCTTAAGCTGGACATCGCCATTAAGCCTAGAGGATTTGCTGACTACCTTAGATGCTAGTCCCGGCGCGCAAACCTTCTCTCTGGGATGGAAATTTGACGGTACACCAAAATGGGCATTCCTGCAAAAATTAGCCCAATTTAAGACTGAGTTAAGAGCTAACGGCAGTTATGATGTTGCTTGTGAATTGAGACTGCAAGCAGATGGCACAGCTCAAATTGAATTTTCTAGTCGGTTTGCCAAAAAAACTAAAGCGCAAGGACAACTTTACTACAAAGGCGAGTGGACAGCTAAAGGCACAGAAGATAATTGTTACTACGAATTTAAGAAAGCTTCTTTAGGGTTTAATGTCGGCATTGGTGCTGACTACGAGATGCAAATAGAAGAATTAGTATCTCGCATTCCCAATCCTGCCATTGGTTTACCAGCGACACTCCTTCTCGTAGCTTTGAGGCAACTGGGCATATTTGAAGCTAATTTAGGAGTCAGTGTCTTAGTACAATTGGGTGGCAATGTCCAATGGACAAAACCTTCCGCACCGCCAATAGAATATCGTTGGCCGGACACAGGAGCAATCACTTATGATGCACGGGTTGGACTCTACGGTAAAGCCAAACTCCTCAAATATGAAGCCAAAGCTTACGGTAATGTCGGTGCTAAAGGCGATATTTTGCCAAATCCCAGCCTCAAAGAAGTTTACGGACAACTAGGCATTGATTTTCGTACTCCCTCCGGTTTCCTCTTCCGCTATGTTTACACTCCGACTTTATTGGGTCCCAACTCAACTGATTTACTGCCTTTCGCTGATGGAACTGATGATAGCGGACTCCCAGCCGATGTAAGTATAGAGTTCCTTTACGATCCCGCTTCCTTCGTAGGCACAGGCAACACTTACTTTGATGATAATAACGCCAGTGTATTAGCCAATGTCGCTAGTGATTTGTATGCTGATGAACCGCCATCCATCGCCACAGGCCCCAACGGCGAAATGATGATGGCTTGGGCGAAGGAGTTCGATCCCACCAGCGCACAAAAAGGTAGTGCAATTTTCGTTTCTACCTTAAATGGCACTCAGTGGAACGCCCCAGTCCAAATCCCAGACAGTTTAAATCTCAGTAACAATCCCGTGATTACCTTCGATGGTAATGGCAATCCTCTAGTTGTCTGGTCAATGGCAGATGGCAGCAATATTACTCCCAATTCTACGGAAGCAGAGTATGTAGCTGCAATTACAGAAACAGATGTTGTTTACTCTGTTTATACGAACAATGCTTGGTCTAGTCCTGTGGCAATTAATCCCGCCGTCGGTCCCGACGAAACTCCCACCTTGGGACTGGGTGCTAATGGTCAAGTGCTGTTGGTTTGGAGTCACATCATAGCTGACATGGAAAACTTGAAGGCAAGTTTCTGGGATGGTACGAGTTGGAGTACAGCCCAAACAATTGTCACAGGCGAAATTATCGACAAAGCCACCATTGGTCAAATCAATGGCAAAACGGTAGTTTATTGGAGTGAAGATACTGACTCCAATCTTGAAAGAGTTAATGCCACGGTCTTCTATAGCATTTATGACAATGGCTGGTCAACAGCGATCGCCTTTAATCCAGAACAAGCAGCTATTCAATCAAGCGGGACTCTGAATGTCAACGGCGATTCAGCCACCTTTACACCATCTAGTTTCACCTTACCAACACCGCCTGAAGAATGTTGTGAGTGTAAAGAAGGCGATCCTGATTGTGATGATGATGACGATTATGATCCCCCAGTTGTCGTTCCCAGAGACCCTAACGACATACTCGGTCCAAAAGGATTTGGGGCAGAAAATTGGATCAATGCTCAAGCTGCTTTGCCCTACACAATCCGCTTTGAAAACGCGGCTGATGCTTCCGCCCCAGCTCAAGTAGTGGTAATCACACAGCAACTTGATCCAGACCTCGACTTCCGCACCTTCCGCGTTGATGACTTTGGCTGGGGCAATCTGCGCTTTGAATTGCCAGGAAATCGGCCTTTCTTTAGCGATCGCATCGACTTAACTGAAGACTACGGCATCTACGTCGATGTCTCTGTTGCTATTGACGTGATCACCGGATTAGCTACTTGGCGGATTGCCAGTGTTGACCCTGCTACTGGTGAAGCCCCCCTCGATGCCCAGGCAGGTTTCTTGCCAGTCAATAATGCCGATGGTGCAGGCGAAGGTTTTGTTAGTTATACCGTCCGCACCAAACGAGCAATCGAGACAGGTGATGTAATTGATGCTGCTGCCCAAATTGTTTTTGATACAGAAGCACCCATCGACACACCACCGATTTTCAACACCATTGATGTTGGTATCCCAACTAGTAGCGTGGCATCCTTGCCTGAGATTAGCGAAACCCCAGAGTTTCTAGTACGCTGGTCTGGTAGCGATGAGAGCAACGGCTCTGCTTTGGCAGGTTTCACCATCTATGTTTCCGAAAATGGAGGTGAATTCACTTCTTGGTTAGAAAATACAACCCTGACTGAAGCAACTTATATAGGACAACCTGGTAGTACCTATGCTTTCTACGCTGTTGCTACTGACAACGCAGGTAATCAAGAAGCTGTACCCACAAATGCCGATGCCACTACACGAATAGCAGGCGGCACAACTGCTATCGGTGA
>NZ_PJIZ01000090.1 GCF_021596505.1 Nostoc sp. CMAA1605
ACTGTCCTTTGATTTTCAAAATCGGTACAGATTCGCCTGTTAATTTCTGTTCATCAAGCAGGGCTTTACCTTTAATGATGCTGCCATCTACGGGGATTTGTTCGCCAGGATAAACGATGACTGTATCTCCTGCATGGACTTGCTGAATGGGGATCTGCATTTTTTCCCCATTGCGTTCTACCCAAACAAACTGTCCTAGTGAATTGAGTAAATCTAGGGTTTGCATTTTGGAGGAACGGGCGGTGCGATCGCGGATATTTTCGCCAATTTCAATTAAACTCAACATTAAGGATGGTGTGAGGAACTGACCTTGGACGGTAGTCATGGCGATCGCAATAAAGTCCAAAAAGTCGATAGTAAGTTTGCGTTGGGTGACAATTCCGGTTAAGGCTCTCTTGAATACTGGTAATGTGGCTAAGGCAATAGTCCCCGCCGTCAAGAACGATGGGATCGCTACTCCTAAAGGCCCGCCTAAAATCGCTAATCCTGTAGCTAAAACCGATAGTTGCATTCCTGGCCAGGAAGCTTCTTCTTGCTCCTCTGGGGTGGCTAATGATTGTTTAGTGTTGATGGGGACAATTCCAGGATCACCAGCTGCCACAATCAGACAACTGAGACGCGATCGCATTTTAGCTTCAGCAACGGCATTGTGTTTGTAGACAACTACCAAGGAAGCCGCCGCCGGCTGAATCCGAGTTTTCGTAATTAAAGTATCAGCTTCCAACAAAGCTACCAGCCGCTTGGCGTAATCTGTATCGTAGCGCAACCGAGGTACACGCCAGCGTAATCTTCCTGGCACTGCATGAACAATACTATGGGTAACTGGTGCAATCTGCTTTGGGGATACAACTTGAAGCGGATTTGCAACTATTGAGCCATTGAATTGGTTTTGTGTCTGATAGGCAGTTATGGAAGTTACAGCTACTTCTTCCGCCTGCTTCTCTACAACTTCTAGAGACTGATGCACAGGAGGTGATGCTAGTTGTACGGTTGTTTGTGCCATTGATAGATCCTTGATGCGGTAGATAAACTTGGTGTTTCGTGGTCTCTTGCGGAAAAAAGGCGATTAATACCTCCAGGCAAAAAAAGTTTCTGCCCCTGATTCTCAGCATTAACCTCCATCTCCTCAAGACGGACATAAATGCAGATTTATGATTAGTTGACAATGCTGTAGTTTTAGACAGCGATCCCCGTTGACGGCATCCCAAAACACCCCAAATTTGGTTGTGGGATGGACATCTTACCCTTCATCGGCTCTTGGTTGAGCCAGATACTCACCGGACAAGATGGATAATTGATTTGCGGGAAAGTCTTGAATGTAGATTGCTGATTATTGGCTGTTATTTGCTGTATATCTACCGCCACTGGACTAGTGAGGTAATTCCGCGCTAGCAGGCTGAACAGGCGTTGTAGATATTGCGGTATATTTAATTTTCTGTAATGTGTGCAGTGCTGTTTTCTCGGTCGCGGTACAGCATCGGACGCTGATGCAGAATCTTCCATTTTGAATCCTCCAAATATTTCTACAAACGAACAAAATTAATAAAAAACCGCTTTGGTGATTGTATGGGGAATTTTGACTGTTTACAGTGGTAAATTCGCCATAAAATTCAGAGAATAAGACAGTGCTGAATATTTCATTTCAGCCCACCAACTGGATATATAGACTGTTTGCTTGACTGTGGTGGTGGTATTCTCTGGCTCAGTCATCTGTTGAGTCACTACTGGTTCAGATGTAACTGGCGTTGACTGCGGTGCTGGTGTGGAAACTTGGGCGGGATTTGTCTCTAGGGCTAATTCCATGAGACTTACCCAACGAGATATAGCTATTTCTGCGTTAGCTTTGTAGGCTATGGCAATTGATGCTGCATCATGATTGATGCGTACGCTCTCGACTACAGGATCAGCTTGCAACAGCTTTTCTAATCTCCGACCATAGGCGCGATCGCTGGTCAATATTGGTATATGAAACCGAATTCTTCCAGTTATTTGATGTAATACACTGTAGGTCACTTTTGCTGACCATTTCACCGATTCTCTATCTTTTTTAACAATGACAGGTTGATTTGAAGCAGGGGGGCAGGTTTCTGAAACTGCTGCTGTATCATCCTGAGCAACATTTTCACCACTTAGTTTATCAGCTAGGCGTGGTTTTAAATAATCAATTACCCTGCGCGCGGCATCGGCGGTAATCATATAGACGGGAATCGAGGCTAAACCACTGATCCCTAACCTGCTGGTGACAGCTAAACCCGCCATTAAAGGAATGAACGATATAGTCTGTTCTTGCCAAAATTCCGTCGATTTCCAAGCTGCAAAGGGGTCGGATACAGGGGAGTCTGGAGTTATTTGAACATTCAGCTTTTGCAATATCCCCAACATTTGCGACAGCGATATTTGTCGCTCATCAAAGCTCACTACCAAGCTGCTGGTGCGCTCATTGATAGTCACTTCCTTGACGGCTGGATACCGTCGTAAGTATGAGACGATTTTTTCACAGTCGGAGCTAAAACTATCGTCAGTCGCTTTGATGCGTATGCGCCCCTTTGTTGCGTGTACAACTTGCATACTAGTAGCAGAAAGTATTAATTGTGGCTCTCTCACCACTTTACTGCTATTCGTATTCACTTTTAATCCATCGCTGTGACGCTGAGTTAAGGTTAAGTCAGGGAATCTTGGCAGATACGAATGCGGTCTTAACCTTTCGCGACTAATAACAGTTTGTGCCATTTATTCGATAGCTACACCCAGCTTGAGGTTAACAATAGGTTAAGTATACATTAAAAATTCTTGTTGGGTATCATTCTTAAGAATCTTTTTTTCTTATGTATTCTGGGCTACATTTTTTTGGTATTCTGCTTCTGTGACAATATCTAAATTAGATTCTACTCGGTCAAGAAAAACCAGTCCATTGAGATGGTCGTATTCATGTTGGAATATACGTGCTACAAAATCAGAGAGTTCTAGAGTTTGTAATTTGCCGTCACGGTCGGTATATTCGACTTGAATTGTTTGATACCGGGGAACTAAACCTCTTACACCTGGAACACTAAGACAACCTTCCCAACCTTTGACAATCTCTGTTGAGTGAGCCACTATCTTGGGATTGATCATTGCGGTTGGTGGCATTTCTGGCGCATGGGGATATCTGGGGTTAGGACGAGAAGCCACGATAAATAATTGCACTGATTCCGCAACTTGGGGTGCAGCAATGCCGACACCATTAGCGTTGGTAGCAGTAGTAATTAAATCATCAATTAATTTTTGAATACGTGCATCGTGAACATTTTGCACCTCAACCGCTTGCTGACGTAAGGTGGAATTGCCTAATGTGATGATGGGTAATGATTCAGACATAATTCATTTAAAATTCAAATATTTTGGGCGTTGGGCATTGGGCATTGGGCATTGGGCATTGGTATAAAATATACCTTGTCTCCCATTCCCCATTCCCCATTCCCCATTCCCCATTCCCCATTCCCCAATTTACCCTTCTCTCTGTACGGGTAACGGTGCTGGTTTGACTGCGATTTGTTCGGTTTGTCCTTCCCGTTCTACTTGGACTTGTAGGGGACTACCGATTTTACTTTCTTCTACTAGTTTTTGTACTTGTTCTACTGTGGTGACTGGTTGATTATTAATGCGTTGGATGACATCTCCAGCTCTAAGTCCTGCACTGGCGGCGGGGGAACGAGGGGCAATTCTCACTAAGAGAACACCTTTATCAGATGTAATGTTAACGCGATCGCTAAATCTCTCATTAATTCTTTCTCGAATTTGCGGTGTCAGCGTTACCATCTGCACACCCAAATAAGGATGATCTACCCTACCCTTCGCAATTAATTCTTGGGAAATCTTCTCTACTGTTTTAATGGGAATGGCAAATCCCAAACCTTGCGCGCCGCGAATAATTGCTGTATTCATGCCAATTACTTGACCATTGGCGTTCAGTAGTGGGCCACCGGAGTTTCCTGGATTAATGGCTGCATCTGTTTGTAAGTAGTCCACACGCTTATCACTAGCACCAATATCACTGCTAGAGCGACCAGTCGCACTAATAATTCCAGAAGTCACCGTATTATTCAATCCCAAGGGATTACCAATGGCGATGACGGGTTGTCCTGGTTGTAAGGAGTCTGAGTTACCTAAAGCAACTGTAGGTAAGTTATTGGCATCAATTTGAATCACAGCCACATCTGTTACAGGGTCTTCGCCCAACACTTTGCCGTCAAAGCTTCTACCATCTTTGAGGGTGACTGTCACTTGGTCAGCACCATCGACCACATGAGCATTAGTTAAAATCTGACCGGATTTACTAATAATAAATCCCGAACCGCTACCCCGTTCTACCCGTTGTCTTGGTTGTGAGGGAATATTTTCACCAAAAAAGCGACGGAAAAAGGGATCATTAAATTCGTCGGGAACACGAGATGTCACAGTTCTAGCAGAATCAATCCGCACGACTGCACCTCCCACCCTCTGCACAACTTTCACCACAAAGTTGGGATCACCAGAAGATGGGATGATGGGGGGTGGCGCAGCCTCTGGAGTTGGTTCTGTGGCCGTTTGAGCAGCAATTTGGGCTTGGGAATCATTTGGTTGGCTTTGTATTGTCCGACTAGGTAGTAGGGAACAGCCTCCCAAAGATACTAGTGCGACCCCACCAAAAAGCATTAACTTTAGACTGTTAATTCTTCTTTGTGCAAACAAACTGCGAATATTGTACTCTCGTGTTTTCATGTGTCTTTTTGTCTCCGTGTTGGTCTGGGGGTGCTAGGATCTTGCCTAATTGGTGTTGCCCAAAATGATTACAACTCAAAAGCTACTTTCAGGTCTAAAGCATTTACAGACGAGATTAATGTTGCTGATATCTTCTATTGTGACGATTAGCGGCAAAGGTGGTAAATGATGGAAATTACTATTGACATTTTATGGAGTCAGGTACTAGAACGCTTACAAATAGAATTATCCCGCCCCACTTTTGAAACTTGGATTAAAACTGCTCATGCAGAAAGATTAGAAAACAATTGTTTATTTATCGTTACACCTAATCCTTTTGCTCGGAATTGGTTACAAAAGTATTACATCAATACTATTGCCCATGTCGTTCACGATATTTTGGGATATTCCGTAGAAATTTATATCAAAGTGGCTCAGAGTGATGTGGTTGAGGAACTGGGGGAATCAGCAGTGATGTGGGAATTACCAACCCCAAATCCGATGCTAGAAACTGGACACAAAAAAAGACAGCCAACTACAGATTTAAATGCTAAGTATGTATTTTCTCGGTTCGTGGTGGGTGCAAATAATCGCATGGCTCATGCGGCTTCCTTAGCAGTGGCGGAATCGCCTGGGCGGGAGTTTAATCCTTTATTTTTGTGTGGTGGTGTAGGTTTAGGCAAGACTCATCTGATGCAGGCGATCGGCCATTATCGCCTAGAAATTTGCCATGATTCTAAGATATTTTATGTCTCTACAGAACAGTTTACTAATGATTTAATTACGGCGATTCGCAATGATAGTATGCAGAGTTTCCGAGAGCATTATCGGGCGGCGGATGTGTTGTTAGTAGATGATATTCAGTTTATTGAGGGGAAAGAATACACCCAAGAAGAATTTTTCCACACTTTTAACACTTTACATGAGGCGGGGAAGCAAGTTGTGATTGCCTCTGACCGTCCCCCTAACCAAATTCCCCGCTTACAAGAGCGTCTTTGTTCACGCTTTTCGATGGGGTTGATTGCGGATATTCAGTCTCCTGATTTAGAAACGAGAATGGCTATTCTGCAAAAGAAGGCGGAATACGAAAATATTAGATTACCCCGTGATGTGATTGAATATATTGCCGTGAATTATACTTCTAACATTCGGGAGTTAGAAGGGGCTTTAACTAGAGCATTAGCTTATATTTCCATTTGGGGTTTACCGATGACAGTAGAAAATATTGCCCCTGTTTTAGTAACTCCCACGGAAAAATTTGCGGCGACACCAGAGGCGATTTTAAAGGTAATCGCGGAGAATTTTGATCTCTCTATTGAAGAGTTGAAAGGTAATTCCCGCCGCCGGGAAATTAGCTGGGCG
Organism: Nostoc sp. CMAA1605; assembly: GCF_021596505.1. Classification (GTDB taxonomy): domain Bacteria; phylum Cyanobacteriota; class Cyanobacteriia; order Cyanobacteriales; family Nostocaceae; genus Trichormus. Next base: position 6,082 of record NZ_PJIZ01000090.1, read on the forward strand.
CGGCAAATTGGGATGTATTTGATGCGGCAGCATACTGATTTAAGTTTCCCCAGAATCGGTGAGGAGTTTGGGGGTAAAGACCATACAACTGTGTTATATAGTTGTGAAAAAATTACTCAGTTGCGGGAGAGCGATCGCTCTCTGTCACAAATTCTGAGAAAATTGAGCGATCGCATTAATATGAGTAGTGCTTCTCAACGCAAATAAATACTAAAAGTTTTCCACAAGCATTACTCTTTTCACTCTCTAAAATTACTCTAAAATGTTAAGTATTGTATAAAAATAGATTAATATTAAATATTTTCTGTGGAAAAATCACCTGTTTTTGTGGAAAACTTGATCAAGTATAATTGCTCTGTGGAAAACTCTCAGGTTTTTTCCACAAGTTTTCCACAGCTATAAGTTTCATAGATATAATCAGCAACTGATTGCAGCTAAGTTTTCCACAGTTTCCACAATGTTTAGTCAGCTTTGCTGTCCAAAAAAGTGTGATTTTTATTGTTGGTTATTGACCATGATCATACTCAACACATGAAACAACACTTGTTTTCGTACTGTCCTGGGAAAAGATGAAAATGATACGATAAGACTCCTGTTTGATTTTTAAAATCACTCAATTCCTAGTCCCCAATCCCTAGTACCCAATTTCCCAACTATGAAATTAGTTTGCTCCCAAAGTGACTTGAGTGCGAATCTTTCCCTTGTTAGTCGTGCTGTACCTTCTAGACCGACTCATCCCATACTAGCCAACGTGCTACTACAAGCAGATGCTCAAAATAATCAGGTGAGTCTGACTGCTTTTGACCTCAGTTTAGGAATTCGCACTAGCTTTAATGCAGAGGTTTGGCAAGAGGGAGCGATCGCACTGCCGGCTAAATTATTAGTAGATATTACCTCTCGTTTACCAGAGGGAGAAATCACCCTCGATGATGAATCTACGGATAGTAACACCACGGGAGAGGGTTTAGTTGTCACCCTCACCCCCAAAAGTGGACAATATCAATTACGGGCGATGGGTGCAGAAGAGTTTCCCGAATTACCCCTAATTGAAAATACTGAAGCTATTTATATCAGTGCTACGGCATTAATTGAAGGTTTGCGGGGTTCTTTATTCGCTACAAGTGCGGATGAAACTAAACAAGTTCTGACAGGAGTGCATTTAACAGTTAAACAAGACACCTTAGAATTTGCTGCGACTGATGGACACCGTCTAGCAGTGGTAGAAACCACTAATGAACGTCCCTTAGAAGAGCATGAACAGCAATTAGAAGTCACAGTTCCCGCCAGAGCCTTGCGCGAACTAGAGCGAATGTTAGCGCATAAGGCCGCTTCTGATGAACCAATAGCCCTATACTTAGACCAAGGTCAGGTAGTGTTTGCATGGGCTAATCAACGCCTGACTAGTCGCACCTTAGAAGGTCAGTATCCTGCTTATCGTCAACTGATTCCCCGACAATTTGAACGGCAAGTGACAATAGAACGCCGTCAATTTTTAAGTACATTAGAGAGAATTGCTGTATTAGCAGATCAAAAAAATAATATTGTCAAACTCAGTATAGATGCTAACGAGCAGAAATTAACTTTGTCTTGTGAAGCTCAAGAAATGGGTAGCGGTAGAGAGTCAATGCCGGCTCAAATTACCGGCACAGATATAGATATTGCCTTTAACGTTAAGTATTTAATGGAAGGTTTAAAAGCTCTGTCAGCCTCAGAAATTCAAATGCACTTAAATCAAGAATTAACTCCAGTAATTTTTACGCCGTTAGGCGGTTTAAAGATGACTTATTTAGCTATGCCAATTCAGTTGAGAAGTTAATATTCCCAGTGATGGTTTCAAACTTGTAGTAAGGAATTTAGTCCTTACTACTGACTAGATTGTTTAATAGGAATTGCAATCCGAAATTCTGTGCCTACACCTAATTGCGAATCACATTCAAGCACACCACCATGTTTATCTACAACAATGCCATAACTAATTGATAATCCTAAACCAGTACCTTTACCTACAGGCTTAGTAGTAAAAAATGGATCACAAATTCTGTTTCTAAAATTTTCGGGGATACCGGGGCCATTATCGATAATTTGAATGACAACACTTTGAGTATTGTCTGCTAACTCGCCCATACTAGTACGGATGATAATTTGATGTTGATAATTTTCGGATGGCGATCGCCGATAATCCTCTAAAGCGTCGATAGCATTACTCAAAACATTCATAAATACTTGATTCATCTGTCCGGCATAGCATTCTACTAAGGGGATATCGTTATACTCTTTGATGATACTAATTGCGGGAATATCTGATCTAGCTTTGAGACGGTGCTGTAAAATTAACAAGGTACTGTCTATACCTTCATGAATATTCACAGCTTTCATTTCTGCTTCATCAAGGCGAGAGAAATTCCGTAAGGACATGACAATTTGACGGATGCGTTCCACGCCTATTTGCATAGAACCTAAAGTCTTGGGCAAATCCTCAGCTAAAAATTCTAAATCTATCTTTGCTGCTAAATTTTGAATCGCTTCATTCCTCACAGAAAATTCCTGCTGATAAAGCTCCAACATCCTCAACAAATCTGTCGCATATTCACTCACATGAGAGAGATTGCCATAAATAAAGTTAACCGGATTATTAATTTCGTGGGCAATCCCTGCTACCAACTGTCCCAAGGAAGACATTTTTTCAGTTTGAATCAGTTGGCTTTGAGTTTGTTGTAAATGATGTAGTGCTTGAGTTAACTTTTGGGTTTGTTGTTGTGTTTGGTTCAGGAGTTCGGCCTGTTGTAGTGCTACTCCTAATTGGGCGGCAATTTGGGTGATGAAATTAACTTCTGAAGTTTTCCATTGTCGGGGGGTTGAGTGTTGATATGTGGCTAACAAACCCCAAAGTTTCTGACCAACAAAAATAGGGGCGAGAACAAAACCCTTAATATGATAACTTTCTAAAACATTAACATGACATCGGTCAAATCCCATGTGATGAATGTCATTAACCGTAAATGTTTGATTATGACGATATCTTCCACCTTCAGTTTTTTGTAAGTAAGTATCATTCCAAACTGAATTAACACCAAGTTTAGATTTATATGACCAGTGTGAATTAACTGCTTCAAAATCACCGACGAATTCACCACCCCATTCAGCATTAAAACGATAAACTGAAACGCGATCTGCTTTGATCAACTGACAGACTTCTTCCGTGGTAATTTTAAAGATGGTTTCAGTATCTAGAGATTCCCGAATTTTAGTAATGACACTAAACACAGCCTGTTGTTGTTCTGCGGTTTCTTGCAGTTCTAAAGTGCGTTTAGCAACTTGTTGTTCCAAGTTTTCATTAAAAGCTTGTACTTGTTGATATAGTTCATATTGCTGAATTGCAGCAGCAAAATGTTTACCTAGTGCTTGCGCTAGTTCTATATCTTCATTTGTCCAAGCTTGGGCTTGTCCTTTTTTGCACTCCCGCCATAACTCAAATGATAAACGGGGGTAAAGTTGTCTTTGATCAGGATCATGTTGACCAGCCCAAAGAGTTTCGGTTTCTATATCTTGGCGGAAAATACTTAAATAACCTAATAATTGTTGCCGATATTCTAGGGGAATGATCAAAACGCTACGAATCTGAGTCCCTTGAAAAGCAGGTTGTAAACTTTGCCAAGCAGGAGTTTGATAGATATCGGAAATTGCCGAAACGCGATAATCATGGAATTTATAGTGTTCCTGCCAAGCACTATATTGCTCTACGAGAGGATAGATTGTGGGTTGGGTAATTATGGGTTGTTGACCGCAAGTATAAAGTTGCACACAATCCCCACCAGGAATTAAACATTCACTTAAACTTTTTTGATGACCATTTTGCAGGTCAAAAGCTTGGTTTCTCAGACACAGACGACCACCAACGCCATTAAAAGCTTGCACTGTGGCTTCTAAAGCTGGTTGTAAAACAATGGTGGGTAAGGAGTGTAGTAGGGTTGCAATGTGGTTGATGATGGCTTCCCGTTGGGCTGTGGCGCGGGCTTGGGTGAGGAGTTCACTTTGGGCGATCGCAACAGATAATTGATCTACAACCATCTGCATAGCCGCTAATTCCTCTTTTGAGATTTCGCGGGCTTCAGAGTGATGGGATACCAATAACCCCCAGACTGTATCTTGATGGATAATCGGCGCGACCACGGAAGATTTTACACCCATTGCCTTTAAATACTTGATATGGCAAGGATCTACAGGTCGATAGCGAATTTCTTCAGAAATTTGTTCTCCTGTTTCTGAGTTGTATAAACCACTTTGACCAATTTCCCCAGTTTCAACATTAACTGCACAACGCACTTTAGATTTGAGAAACAATTCTCTAGCTTCACGGGGAATATCATCGGCGGGAAAATTTAAACCTAGCAGTGAAGGTAGACGATGTTCATAAATTGATTCCGCAATAACTTGACCGCTACCATCTACATGAAATTTATAAATCATGACTCGGTCAGTTCCTAGCAAGGAACGTACCTCCGCCGTTGTTGCTGTGATGATATCTTCTAACTCTAAAGACTGACGAATCCGATTTGTAATCCGACGCAGTAAACTTTCTTGATCAAGGTTTACCAATAAGTTAGCTTTAGCGATCAAAGACATTGTTTTTATTTAAATTAATGTCAGAATGTTTTGTGATTTTTATAAATCTAAAAACATTGTGAATTTTGTTTAATGCCTTGTCTACGGTAAAACTACGGTCAAAATTTTATTGATTTATTGATATGTCGTTACATTAATTTATATTTTAAAAATATGAATAATTTTTAGTTAGTCAGGTGATTAATTTAGCAAGATTTTTTTCATCAAAAACATCAGAATCAGCCATAAAATACTATTCTGAAAATAGACTAAATATAGCTTTTATCGGTCATTTATGACCTGAAAGTGGTGAATTTGCGGCTTTTTAATTGTGTGACTTTAGCATCCACTCCTAAAAACAATATCCCCAATTTCTCGAAAGAAATCAGGGATTTAAAAGTATCAAAAATTACGATGATTAAGCTTTGGCAATATCAGCGAAACGGATTTTCAAGTAGTCTTCTTCCATTTTCGCGCCTGCGGGTTGGAGTGCGGCTAAAGCTTGAGGTAATACCAAATTACGCCGATGATTACCAATAGTAATGTTTAATTCATCACCTGTTTTACTGAGTTGAATTTGATTTTTAGGTATTCCAGGTAAGTAAAGTTCTAAGCTGTATTGATTTTGTTCCTGCACTACTCTAACGGTGGTTTCTTTGTAATATACCTGGGTAGGATCTTCGTCTTTGTAGAGAGTTTCTTTTAACCGTTCTAAGGCAGCTAAACCACACATTTCCTCAGAAAATAGCGGTACTTCCTTGACTGGTAGGGGCAGAAAGTTATCATGAATTTCTTGACGATATTCCTCCTGATTTTGTTTCCATCTTTGGAAAAATGGATCTTGCACTTCAGCCGGGATAATGCGATTAGCCACAACTAAATCAGTAGCGACATTATATAGACTCAGATAGGCATGGGCGCGCAGAGATTCTTTAATTACCATTTTTTCGGGATTGGTAATTAAGCGGACTGAAGTTTGAGTGTTATCTGTTAACACCTTTTCCAAAGCTTCAATCTGCTCATAAAATTCATAAGGTGCATCCATTACCTCTTTGTCTGGTAAGGAAAACCCTGCAATGGGTTTAAAAATCGGTTCAACTAGGGGACGCAATGCAACAGAGATGTTTTGAAATGGTTTGTAAAACCGTCGCATATACCAACCACCAACCTCTGGTAGACTCAGCAGTCGTAATGCTGTACCGGTGGGTGCAGAGTCGATAATCAAGACATCATACTCGCCTTCATCGTAGTGGCGTTTCATTCTGACTAAGCCAAAAATTTCGTCCATCCCTGGTAGAATGGCTAATTCTTCGGCTTGTACTCCGTCTAAACCCCTAGCCTGTAAAACTTGGGTGATATATCGCTTAACTGCACCCCAGTTACCTTCTAGTTCTTGTAGTGCGTCTAGTTCTGCACCCCATAAGTTAGGGCGAATTTGTCGGGGTGCGTGTCCAAGTTCAAGATCAAAACTATCAGCTAATGAGTGGGCAGGGTCGGTACTCAAAACCAGTGTACGATATCCTAATTCTGCACAACGGAGTCCAGTCGCCGCCGCAACCGAAGTTTTACCCACGCCGCCTTTACCTGTCATTAAAATTACTCGCATGGATGATTCTGCCCTGCCTGAGAATTGTTTACATTTGTTTACCTTACTTCTATTATCAATGGTTTTGGGGCTGGGGGCATGGGGTATTCTGATGGGTTTAGGGGTTTAGGGGTTTAGGGGTTTAGGGGTTTAGGGGTGTAAGGGTGTAAGGGTTTAGGGGTGTGGGGGTTTAGGGTTATTGTAAGTATTTTTTCCCTATTCCTTGTTTTCTTGTAATAGTTGATCTAGTTTATTTTCGATGTCTGAGAGTTTTTTGAGGATGGTGGGGCGATCGCCATCGACGGAAAGTAGTAAGTTAAAGATGCCTTCTTGTACCTGTATCAATCTTTCTACTGATTTTTGCAGTTGAATCATTCCTTCCCTGAGTTCTTGACGTTCTTCTCTGGTGTCTGCCATTTCATCTAACATCGCTTGGACAGTTTTAGCGTTAGTTTCGATGAGTTGTTTCAGTTCTTTATCAGCCATAGCGATCGCTCTTTTGGGTTCAGTATATTATTTCTTTTATTAAATGCTTCAGTGATTTTGCAGTCAGTTTACGCAAAATTTGCTTATTCGTCTGTATTTTCTAGGTTTACCCCCAAAGCTTGTAACCTCGCCTTGAGTTCTTCTACTTGATTTTCTGCTTTGCTTGCTCTTTCTTCTGCTGTGGGTAATAATTGCTTGTCTGGGCTAAAAAACCGTAGTTTTGACTCATAAACACCCAAAAACAACTCTAGCTGTTGACTCCATAACCATCCTTGAGAATTCGGTTCTATAGGCTGATATTTACCACTAACTAAGCAAAAACCTTGAAATTCCAAAGTCACTGGATGAAACCAAAAATATTCCGGTGTGCGAAAAGTCTCTTGGTATAGCTCAAATTTAGTTCCTTTATCCACCTTGGCAGTGCTATCTGAGAGTAATTCCACAATCACGTTAGGATATTTACCCTGTTCTGCCCATAATACCCAACTTTTGCGGGGACGGTTTTCACAACCTAAAACTACAAAAAAATCTGGGCCGCGAAAATCTTTGGTGGTAATTTGCTCTGGACTAAATATATTGTTAAATTCCCACTGGCGTAGAAATCATTACGGTTACGCCACCACCACTTGAGACAAGCCAACAACAATTCTATTTGTTCTCGGTGCAGATCACTTTCCACGGGTGGCTCATCACTCCACAAATCACTAGGTGGAATGATAATATCTTCTACCTCTGTATGTATAGTGTCCGCAGTTACTTCCGAATCTTTAGCAGCCGTCATAACACTGAGCGACGATATTGATTAATTTTAGTTTAAGGCTAATTTCATTGATTATTTGTCGGTTGGGAGAAATGCTGTTTCAGTACATCTAAGCGTGAACAGTGCCAATAATCAATATGAGAATTAATTAAGCCATTGGAATTAAGTCCTAGTTCACTCCAGCCAGAGATGGAAATGCGGGGTTTCCAAGGTAGGGGAGTATTCCAACTCAGTGTCCATTCGGTTTTGATTGTGTTTTCCAATTTTTGAATATTATGCAAATCCATCCGGCAGTTTAAAAACCAAGTTTGGATGAATTTAATCATTTTTTTATATCGCTCAACACCGCGAAAATTATTTAATGGGTCTTGAAAATAAACATCATCAGCATAGATGTTGTAGGTTTGATTAGCGGGAAATCTTTGGTAGTCTGCTTTGAGAATTTCGATAATATCCATTTATTCATTTGGGTTAGATTCTACTTCTTGCCAAAGTCTTTCTAATTGTCTGCGCCAAGCTGCTAAAACTTCTTCTCTATCTGCTGAAGTTTGGTTAATTTCTCCTAATAACCCTTCTGCATAGAACCGTTCTAGGTTTTGCATGGTGGCTGGGAGAGATTGTCCTTGTTGTTTAGCGGCTTTCACAATTTGGCGGATGCGGGTTTCAATGAGGCTATTGAAGACTTCGTTCAAGCCTGAACTGTGTAAAGAGATGAGTTGAGCGATCGCACTCTGTAAATCAGCACTGACTAAAGTATGGCTATGATGGTGATACACTCCCCAAATTACGCCTTCATGTAGGGCATAGCGGACTGCTTGAGTAGTATCAAAGTTTGCTGCTAAAAACTGTTCTAGAAATGGTTGTGCGGCTTGTAATGGCACAATGGGTAATAACACCCGCAACCAAGTTTCATCTTCTGATAGCAATACCAACAGTCTAAATCTAGACGTATCTATTTGCCATGAGCCGGATGCAAGTGTTTGTACGTCGGCTGTACCGAATATCTCAGTCAGAGTTCCCGCTATTTCTTCAGGTGTCACGCTACTTTGCTCCGAATTCCAAGTTCAACAGAAGAACACTAGCGTTAGATAAGTTTAGGGTTACTTTAAAAATCTACCACCTTCACCTCACACTTAGTCACCTGAGAAGGGTAGAAATTTGCTCTTTTAGGGACTTCCAGAAAATAAACTATCCAAATTTATTTTCTTTAAAACAACCGTTTTCCCCCTGCCCCCTGCCCTTTCAAGGGTAGGGGTTTAAGAAAGGGGCAGAAAAGCAGGTAAAATATACAACTGTTATCAAACCGCAAAAATCCGCAAGTCAGATAAAGCGAAGAATTGAGGGTGTCAGGGAGAATGCTGTTAGGAAAAAATGAGGAATTAAGGCAATGGACTAGAACAGTGATAGAAAAGATGCCCCATCTGTCCAAGTCGCAAGCATTGATACTATAGGACTAGGATTTGATTTCTGAAAAAACTCCGTACATCTGAAGGGACATAAAATCAAACATAGTATTTCGGAGAAACCACTCAAACATCCACTTTAAATGGCGAAATGTTGGAATTAAAGCACAAAAGCGTCGAATCCAGGTTTTCGCTTGTAACCAAATATCCTCTATAGGATTTTGCGATGGACAATTAGGAGCAAAACGAATGCAATGAATTTTCCATTTTTCTGGCGGTAAACCTTGATTTATCTCGCCTAAAAAGTCTTGAACTAAATGTGAACGATGATAAGAAGCACCATCCCAAATAAGAAGCAATCTTTGGTCGGGAGACTGGTCTAATAAATAACGTAAATAATCAATCGTATTCTTTGAATTACCAGCATTATATGCTTTCAAGAGTAGCTTTCCGTCGAGATAATCAACTGCACCATAATATGTCTGCTTATCTCGTTCATTAACGACTTCAATTGCTATCTCTTGGTCAGTTCTTCCCCAAACATAACCAGTTACGTCTCCCCATAATAAATGACACTCATCTATTAGTAATACTCTCAGCTTTCGTGCTTCTATCTCCTCTCTGTTGCTTGCCAGCAATGTTTCAATTTGTTTTTTTTTGCCGCCACCACCTCTTGATCAGCCTTTGGATTCAAGCCTGTAGTCTTTTTCCAACTAATTCCTGCTGCTTCAAATAAATCATAGTAACTTCGTTTCGATTCGTAGATGACATCATATTCAAATGCTAATTTATATTCCAGTTCACCCAGCTCCCAAATTTCTTTAGTTTGCAACCAACTTAATACTTGGAGGAACTGTTCATCACTCAAATAACTTTTTCTGCCTTTATAGTTTAAGCGCAAACCCAAAATTCCATTTTCCTGGTAAGCTTGCTTCCAGCTTGTTATTGAACCAACTGACACATCTAAAATTGTTTGAATTTCTTCATACTTGTAACCTTGATAAACTAGTTTTACTGCCAAAGCTTTTCTTACTTCACGAGCATCTGGATGACTATCTATAAATTCTTGTAGTTCTGCGATCACTATGTCCGCCGCAGGTATCGCCATTTCTAGATGCTGGTTTATCATTGTTCTTTATTAGACAGGTCTCTCTGACCGTATTATCTCGCAGTTTTTTTCAGAAATCAAATATGATTCCTATAGTCCTATATCTAATGAAAATGTTACCTTTATTCTATCAAAAGCACTTAAAAAGTCAATTGAGTTTAGCAGAATACCTGTTCATCAAAATTTTGGTGAACATATTACAGTCAATTAAAAACGTGAATTTAGAAAAGTTAGCGAATGGGCTACCATTACCAATCAAATTTTAAAGTAGGAGAAAAAGAATACAAAGATTTTTATCATTACCGAATTTCACAATTGAGAAAATTTGGTTTCCGATTATTAAAGAATGGTTATCAATATATTGTAGCGAAGAAAAAATAATTTATCTAGCAATTGATAGAACTAATTGGAAGCGCATAAATTTATTTATGGTAAGTGTAATTTGGGATAAAAGAGCATTGCCAATTTATTTTAAGTTATTACCAAAATTAGGGAATAGCAACATATCTGAGCAACAAGAGATACTATCTCAAGTGATGCCACTTTTTCAAAAGTATAAAGTATGTGTATTAGGTGATAGAGAATTCTGTTCTGTAAAACTAGCGAAATACCTTCAAAGCCTGGATGTATACTTTTGCTTACGATTAAAAAAGAACGAATTTGTAGAAGTTGAAAAAGATATTTTTGCGGAGTTAATTAGTCTGGGTTTAGCACCAGGTGTATCGTTGTTTATTCAAGGTGTGAAAGTCACAAAAACTCGTGGTTTTATCAGTTTTAATGTGGCGTGTAAATGGAAACGTAAAATCAAAGGAGTATCACCCAAAGAAGGGTGGTTTATCTTAACAAATTTTGACAGTCTGGAATTAGCTATTGCTGCATATGAAAGGAGATTTGATATCGAGGAGATGTTTAGAGATTTCAAGCAAGGAGGTTATAATCTAGAAGAAACTAATGTAACTGGTGAACGCTTTATTTCTCTAGTTTTATTGATAGCAATTGCTTATTCTTCAGCCACAATTACTGGTCAAAAAATCAAACGCCAAGGAATACAGAAATACATTGCTCGGCTCAAAGAATCTGGTCGAATGGAACGGAGACATAGTAGTTTTTATATCGGACTATATGGTCAAAGTTGGGTCAATTTCAAGGATATTTGTATGGATATGGTCATGGAATTGATGAGATTGAATCGCAATAAATGTACGTATTATCAACAGGGTCTAAGAGCTATGAGGCTTATAGAGTCTTTCTCCTAGCTTATTTCGTCTCCCCTTCAGATATTGACTATTGACTAATAAACTTATGCACCAAAGTTCTGGTCGCTGGCGTTTAGGGCTGGCGTTATCTTTGCTGACCGTTTTTTTATGGGGAATTCTACCTATCGCCCTCAAGGTAGTATTACAAAAATTAGACGTTTACACCGTTATTTGGTTTCGCTTTTTAATATCTTTTGTTTTGCTGGCTGTGTACTTAGGAATGCGCGGTCAATTGCCAAAGTTAAGACAATTGAATGCTAATTCTGGCAAATTATTAGCGATCGCTACTCTCATGTTAGCGGCTAATTACTTTTGTTTTATGCACGGTTTAGCCTTGACATCACCCGCTAACGCAGAAGTGATTATTCAACTAGCCACATTACTATTAGGCTTTGGTGGTTTAATCGTCTTTCAAGAAAGATACAATTTGCAGCAATGGTTGGGTGTCGGTGTTTTAACTTTAGGTTATACATTATTCTTTCGCGCTCAACTCACTAATTTAATTACTCCTTCTAGTACCTATATTTTTGGTAGTGCTTTATTAGTTTTAGGCGCAGTAGTTTGGGCAATTTATGCCTTAGCTCAAAAACAATTATTACAATCACTATCTTCCGCCAATATTATGTTAGTCATTTACGGCGGATGTGCTTTACTATTTACTCCGTTGGCGCAAGTAGACAAAATTCTGACTCTCAGCAGTTTTCATTTCATCATTTTGCTATTTTGTGGTCTTAATACCCTCATTGCTTACGGCTCCTTTGCTGAATCTTTAGAACATTGGGAAGCCTCAAGAGTCAGTGCAGTATTAACTCTAGCACCAATTTTTACTCTAATTTCCGTAGAAGTTACTTCCCTCATAGCACCTAATTTAATTCCTCCAGAACGACTGACTCTTTTAGGACTATGTGGTGCTTGTTTAGTCGTAGCTGGTTCAGTGGCGATCGCTTTAAAAAAATCCCAGTGAACAAGTAGAACAAGGTAAATAATTAAAGATTTGTAGTGTACCCCTTCCCTTCTCTATGAGAGGCTACGCCAACGGTGAAGCAAGCTAAACGTGGCATTTTGCACCAAATAAATGATGTAGAGACGTTGCATACAACGTCTCTACAGTACAGAATAAAACGCTATCTATAGCTACGCCAGGTAAGCTACATCAAGAAACTGTATAGGCAAATAATTTCCAGTTATCAAAGCGGATTCCTATATATCAAACTTCTCCAGATAGGTCTACGTGTATCTAAGTAGAACAAGAGAACTCTTCAGTAAATTTAAGTAATTTTACTGTTGATAAAAATTGATGAAACCTGGATTAATGATGTGGCTATGGAATACTGTAGACTTGGTTGCTTTAAACTTAATACAAATTCACATAAATCCTGAGAAAAGTGGATTTTTCATCTCAATTCCTAATCAAAGCTTCATAAAAAGTTAAGTAGATTTCTCAACCCTATTAGCCTAAGTTAAACGTTAGAAAGTATGTGAGAAATCTTGTTAGCGATCGTTATTTTCAGAAGATTATCACCCATGACAACAACACTGTTTAAGACTATCGGTGCTGCTACAACCTTAGCGGCTATCGCTTTAACTGCTAGTTCTGCTAATGCTGCTACCATATCTTACTCAAACGGTACAGATTTTGCGGTGACAGATTTTACCGATAAGGTAATCAATATCAAGAAGTTCGACTCATCTCTTGGCACACTCAAAAGCGTAATATTGGAATTTGAAGGCACGATTACTGGAGGGGCAGGGTTTGAAAACAGAAGTAGCAGCCCCGCTGACGTACAAGCTACCCTCTCTAGTAACTTGTCCTTGAAGTTAGATAACATCCTGGTTCAACTTAACCCACAGAACGTTTCTAGTTATCAAGTTGCTAGTTATGATGGTATCCTCAATTATACTGGTGCATCAGGAAGAACTGTTGAAAATCTCTTAGCAAATCAATCTGGTGTAAGGAATTACACTGATAGCCAAATCCTGCAATCCTTTATTGGTAGTGGAAATTTAAACTTCTTGTTCTCTGCTAAGGCTACATCTTTAATTACAGGTTCTGGCAATATGGCTTCTTACTTTGACACATTAGCTAAAGCAGGTGTTAAAGTAACTTACGATTATGATCCCGTTAAGTCTGTACCCGAACCCTCTGCTGCATTAGGATTTGGTCTATTTGCAGTTATTGGTCTGTTATCTCAACGCCAAAAAATCCGTCTGAAAGCATCTAAGTAATGGAACGTGTTGAGTCAATTCTACTCTACTGATTAATTGGGATCACGGTGAATCGAACACTAGAAAGCAGTGCTATTAGCAATAGCACAACTAAAAAATCAATTTGAAAAAACCTGGGTTGTAGAAAATAAACCTGGGTTTTTTATTTTGACCTCTATCCAGTGCGATCGCACATTTGATAACTAGATTTATATTTGTATATTAAAATACATACTTACGTAGTTAATTTATTGATAAGAATGATAATGATAAAATTTTTCAATAAATTCGATAGTTCTTTTGCTGTGATCCCTCGCTATACTACCGCTAGCAAGCGTTTGGGAGCGATCGCAATTTAATGCTACAAACTCTGTTTTTACCTTGACTAATTAAATAGGTTAAGAGAGACTAACTAATGACGGATGTGTAGACTTATAAGAATAATAACTTTTGTAAACTTTCTGAGATATTTATTTTGAGAGATGGAACATTAGTTAAAAAAATGGCTAGTTTGTCCTTAAAGTAACAA
>NZ_PJIZ01000091.1 GCF_021596505.1 Nostoc sp. CMAA1605
CAACTTCATCAGGGTGTTTCTACTGCCTACAATTTGGTGTAGTTTACTACTTATCTATTGCTCACAAGGCTTTGAAGAGCATAGACAACGTTTTTATATTCACTTTCTAGCTGATCAACCAGACTAGATAGTCTCTCTAAGGTTTGTGTCCTAGCTAAATCTTCTATGGCAGCGCAGATTTTTGCCTAGATTGACTGCGCCGATACTAACACTAGGCGATCGCAAAGCATGAGATGCTTTTTGCAACTGATCACGTTCTCCTGCCGCTACGGCTTCCCTAATGGTGTGTATTCTGGCTGGGGTATCTTCTAGGTAGATTTGGATGATATCTATAATCATGTTATCGGCTTCACTATCCGCAATTTGGCGTAAATAGTCTAAGGTTTTGAGGTCAATTACTGACTCTACAGGGGGATAATGAGGAGAACAAACGCAGTCAACTGTGCTGCTATAGGATTCTTGATTTGTGGATGTAGAAGGAAAGATATTCTCTTCCATTGGCTGTGTAACTTGTTCCATCACATTTGATGCTCTTTTTGCAACTTGATAATGTTCGTAACCAAACTTTTTGAGGACAGCTTCTAAAGCTTCCACACTAATGGGTTTACTAATATAATCATTCATCCCTGCCATCAAACACTGTTGACAATCTTCTGGGCGTGCATGGGCTGTCATGGCGATAATCCAAGGTTGGACTGTGGGAGAAAAATCTGCGCGAATGCGATGAGTGGTTTCCCAACCATCCATTTCCGGCATTTGGATGTCCATAAACACCACATCATAGATTTGTCTTTGTAAAGCTTCTAAAGCTTCACAGCCATTATTAGCTACATCTACGCGATAACCCAAGCGATGCAGCATTTTGATCGCAATTTTTTGGTTGACTAACACATCCTCAACTAGCAAAATTTTAAATGGTAAAGTTTCTGCTAATTGATGAGCAATATTTGGCAGATTTGATTTGGGTAATCGGGAGTACGAAGGAAGGACATCTGGGGAATTTGACTGTTTTATCCAGCTACGACGCACAATTTGTAAGAGTGTGTTGTGTAGCTGATACTGTCTGACGGGTTTTTGCAGAAATGCTGTAAACTCTGCTGCTATTTGTTGGACTTCTAAGGTTTGTTTTCCCTTAGAACTCAACATTACTAAAGGTAAATTTTGGTATCTGGGTAAGGCGCGAATTTTTGCTATGAGGTTGAGGCTTGTAATGTTGGGACTATCAATATCTAAGATAGCCAGACTCAAAGGTGTCTCCTCCCACAAACAACACAAAGCTGTAGTCTGAGAATCGACGATTTGGACGGATAATCCTAAAGTTTGCAGTTGTAAACTCAGACATTGACGCAAGTTAGCGTTACCTACTGCCAGTAGGATGCGCCTCCCTACTAATTCTGGATCAAAGTCAGAGTCCGTATCAGTATTGTGGGTTGGGATGGGTAAAAGGGCTGTGAAGTGAAATTTAGATCCCTTGTCTATTTCACTTTCTGCCCACATTCTACCACCCATGATTTCACACAAACGCTTACTGATAGCTAGTCCTAAACCAGTACCACCATAACGCCTAGTCATGGAAGCATCTACCTGACTAAAGGGCTTGAACAGTCGATGTAGGCGATCGCTGGGTATTCCAATCCCTGTATCTTTAACGGTAAACTGCCACTCATATTGATAGCGAATTAACGGACGTGCTGCGATCGCCAGTACAATTTCCCCTTCATTGGTAAATTTGACGGCGTTACTGACTAAATTCCAGAGAATTTGACGCAAGCGGGTAATATCACCAATAATCTGTGTGGGGGTATCTGATGCTAGTTGATACATCAGTTCAATTCCCTTGGAAGCAGCTTGCGGTGCTAATAAATCTAAAACCTCTTCGACGCAGGTACGTAAGTCAAAAGGCTGTGCTTCTAACTCTAAGTTGCCAGATTCAATTTTAGAAAAGTCGAGAATATCATTGATGATGGTTAACAGTGCATTACCACTGTTACGAATAGTTTCGACATAATCTAATTGCTCAGGTTCTAGGGTGGTATCTAAAAGTAATCCAGTCATCCCGATGATGGCATTCATGGGGGTGCGGATTTCATGACTCATGGTAGCCAGGAAGTTACTTTTAGCCATGTTGGCGGTTTCTGCTGCTTGCTTGGCTAGGTTCAGTTCTTCGTTTTGTCGTGCTAGCAGTTGAGTTTGTTGACTGGCTTGAGATAGTAATTGGGCTTGATGCAAAGCAATACCCATTTGATCAGCTAGGTGTTTGAGTAAATCCAGTTCTAGTTCTGTCCATTGTCTGGGGCGATCGCATTGATGGGCAATTAATAAACCCCACAAATCATCCCGCACTAAAATCGGGACAATGAGATTGGCTTTGACTTGAAATTGCTTTAAGAATTCTACATGGCAAAATTGCAATCCGGCTTGCTCTATATCACTAATCGTGGTGATATTACCGTCCCGATACCATTCAATAAATCCTTTCTTCAGACAAGGATCATTAATATCTTGATCCAGAGTCACTGACCATCCAGGAACAACAGCTTCCTGCACCACTTTACCAGAACCATCAGAGTTGATTTGAAAAATCAGGACGCGATCGGCCTGCAAAATCTTCTGCACTTCTGTTACTGTTGTCTGAAGAATTTTTTCTAGTTTTAAAGACTGTCGAATTTCTTCAGTAATTTGCTTTAACAGCAAGGCGCGTTGATATTGCTGCTTTAGTTCTGCCTCGGCTTGTTTGCGTTCGGTGATATCTAAATGTGTTCCCACCATTCTCAAAGCTTTTCCGTGGGCATCACTGCTGACTAACTTACCCCTATCTAGAATCCATTTCCATTCCCCAGACTTAGATAGTAGACGGATTTCCGCTTCATATACTGGGGTTTCTCCACAAAGATGGGCTTTGAGTTGTTGTTGCATTCGGGGTAAATCTTCTGGATGAACCAACCGATTTCGCAGATTAATTCCTGTTGCTTCCATCTCATCGAGGGTATAACCCAGCATGGTAAAGCAACGTGAACTGCGATAAATTTCTCCAGTTACTAGATTCCAATCCCAAATTCCTTCAGCTACAGCATCTAGGGCGAGTTTTAACCTCTCTTCACTTAATTTCACCGCATTTTCTGATTTTTTGCGCTGGGTAACATCCCGATATTTCCACAAATGAGCATATAGGTGATTATCCAGAACAATGGGAATATAGTCTTGTTCTAAAATGCGTCCGTCTTGTAAATGCCATTCTTGATTGAGAACGATTTGATCTTGGTTAATTACTTCATGGAGATGGCGCGTAAATTCCTCTGGTTGAGTAAACAGGTGTTTACTGTTCTCAGATATCTGTTGATAGTTCTGACCTCGTAAGGTTGATGGTGATTGGGAAATATTAAATTGCCGGCAAAATTCCTGATTTGTCAACAAAACCTGTCTATTTTCATCCTCTAATAAGATGCCTACTTGTAAGCTTTCAATTAGTTTACTGAATAATAAGACCGTGGCGCGTAATTCTGCTTGTTGAGATTTTAGTTGAGAGGTGAGTTTTTGGGCATCTGTCAAGGCAGTATTTTGTGCCTGCAATAAAAAGAGATTATCTAAAACAGAGTCGTATAAAGGAAAATCGTTAATACTCAAACCTAAATTTCTCAAATCAGCAATATCAGTGATGTGAGGAGAAGCTAGGAACAAAAGTAAATCAGATGCTTCTAGATACAGCATTTGCCCTTTAAATTGGACTTCTCGTTGCTGGGGTTGCAACAGAAACAGCGATCGCGATCGCGCCTTCATTGCCTCAAAGTTCACCAGGCGGTTAGGACGATGAATTTGGAAGTGTTCCGTTAAGGAATTACCAATTAATGATGTAGGTGCAAAAATCCGTTGAATCTTTTCACTCGCCTGCACAATCTTCATGTCGCGATTGATTAACAAATGAAAGGGAAACAAAGTCACAAATTGTTCATATGTCAGACTCAATTTCCCAATATCATCACTTATATCAGTATTTATAGAGTAGGGACTAATCGATATTAATTGTTTTAATTCAGTATTCATACGCACATCAAGTAGTTTTGCAAAAACAAGTTTTTCGTTGATGAAAATCTCAGTATTTACAAGTATTTGTAGATAATATTTTTCTTTTTTAAATCAGTGAAAACTAATAAGGTAGATGCACAATAATAATACTGATTTTCATCGAGTCATTTATCAATACTTCTATCTTGTACGATAAAATTTAAATGTCAATTGTGATCATACAGTTGAGACATAATATCTACTGGTATATGTGACTAAAAATATTAGTTATTTCATATAAATTGATAACTTAATTATTGGCTATATTTTGGGTAAGAATACCCTTGTTGTTATAATTATTTTTCATAATACGATCATGGTGATATTTACCCTTGAGAAAATCAAAGATATTGCCATTAATTATTCCTACACCAAAGACTGATTAATAAGTAAACTTAATCAGATCAGAATCTTCAAATTCATATTTGACTTTTGAATAACTCCGCACACCTCTAAAGTCCCCATTCCCCATTTCCTGTCACGAAACGCTCCCAGCGTTCTACACTAAATATTGTCCCTGCTGCCAGCCAGCACTAGCTCAGAGAAACTGTCCATGCAACTCCTGAAAACAACCGACAAAGACTTTACCGCCAAATTCCAAGCCCTTGTAAATGACCGCCGGGAAGCAACAGTTGATGTTAGTGGTACAGTGCATAACATTCTCACTGATGTCAAAGTGCGCGGTGATGCCGCAGTTAAGGAATACACTAGTCGGTTTGACCATTTCAATCCTGAATCATTACGTTTAAGTGCAACCTTCATTGCGGAACAAGCTGCTAAATGTCCACCGGAAGTTATAGCCGCTTTAGAATTAGCTGCTGAACGCATCAGTGCCTTTCATAGTAAGCAACTACCCCAGGATATCGGTTACACAGACACTGTAGGCGTAAAACTCGGTTTAAATTGGGTAGCTTTGTCCCAAGTTGGGATTTACGTCCCTGGAGGACGCGCCAGTTATCCTAGTTCTGTACTGATGAATGCCCTACCAGCTAAAATCGCAGGTGTGGAACGCATTGTGATGACCGTACCCATGCCTCGTGGGGAAATAAATCCCGCAGTTTTGGCGGCGGCTCAAGTGGCTGGTGTCACGGAAATATATAGTATTGGTGGGGCGCAAGCAATAGCAGCCCTCGCCTATGGTACAGAAACCATCACCCCTGTAGATAAGATTGTCGGCCCTGGTAATGCTTATGTAGCGGAAGCTAAACGTCAAGTATTCGGTACTGTGGGTATAGATAGCATCGCCGGGCCTTCTGAGATTTTAGTGGTCGCAGATGCTCAAAACCATCCCGAATGGATAGCTTGGGATTTACTCTCTCAAGCAGAACATGACCCCAGCGCACAGTCAATTCTAATTACTGACTCGGAAAGCTTTGCTCAACAAGTGATAGCCGCCGTTGAACAAGTAATTCCCCAACTATCTACCCAAGAAGCAGCTAGCACCAGTTGGGAAAAACATGGTGCAGTAATTATTGTGGAGGATTTAGCAGATAGCATCCCCTTACTTAATCAACTAGCTCCCGAACACGTAGAATTGTGCGTAGATCATCCCCAATTACTCGCCAGTCGAATTAAATGTGCTGGGAGTATGTTTTTGGGACGTTACACCCCAGAAGCCATTGGTGATTATTTAGGTGGCCCTAATCATGTTCTGCCTACATCCCGTTCTGCCCGTTTTGCTTCCGGTTTGAGTGTTTATGATTTTCTCAAACGCATCACCTATTTAGAATGCAATCAAGCTGCACTACAGGAAGTTGGTAACGCTGCTGTCACCTTAGCCACAGCCGAAGGTTTACCGGCTCATGCTGGGAGTGTGGCTATACGCCTAAAATCAAATTCTGCGGTTTAAAGAAAAAGAATAAGAAGTTTGTAGTAAGGACTTTAGTCCTTAGATGAGGACTAAAGTCCTTACTACAAACTATTTGAACTACAGAACAAGAGCAGATTTTCAGATACTTTTAAATCTGTTCTCTAGTGTACCTACAAGCTATTACCCAACGACGCATTAGTTCTACTGTATAAATATATTGTTCACCATGACTTTTAATTACATCATGGCGTTGTAATGTTGTTAAAGCTGCTTCTACTTCCGGTAAACTTATACCTGTAGAATTAACAATTTCAGTTAATGATAAACTCTGCCGACTGAGCGACTGTAAAATGTCAATTTGACCAGGAGGTTGGCTTTTTGCAGCTTGTACCCAAACACCATTAAAATAGGCGTTTCCATCCCGATAAAATTCTGGTGTATTAATTACAGTTTCTACATCAGCAGATGTAAATCTTCTTTCTCGTTCTACACCTAATTCAAAGGTTTGCCTATTAAAATAGGTAACTAAACTATGCCCAATTAATTGTAATAAATATGGTTGTCCATTAGTCAATTGAATAATCATTGCAACGGCTGTTGGTTCATAATCAATATTGAAATCCTCAGAAGGTTGGACAATTAAACGCTCTGCGGCTTTAGGGGAAATAAAACTAACGGGAATAGCTGTCACACTTCCAAATAGAGGATTCCAATAGTCTTGGGTCATTTCTTGTAAAGTATGTAAGCCTGCAAAAGCGATGATTAACCAAGGGTAGGTTTGAATTAATCCTCGTAAAAAATCTAGAAATCTCGATTCTAAATATTTTTCGGTAATCAGTTGTTCAATTAATTCAAATTCATCGATAGTGATGATAAATCGCTTTTCATATCTGACTTGATTAATTTGTTTTAAAAAACGGTCAAGTGCAGTATAAGGATTATACGCAAAAAAGCGTTCTGCTTGTGGTTCTCCTAATTGTAAATGCTGTTCAGGGAGCAGAACATCATAAATTGATAACGCTAAATTATAAATTAATTCTCCTGTACTAAATACCATGCCCACCCGTTGCATATTAAAGTCTACTATTACAGTGTTGGCTCCTAATCTGGGATGTAAATTCCGTAGAATAGACGATTTACCCATCCGGCGATGACCGTAGAGAATAACTGACGGACACTGACTTGCTACTGTCCATAGTTCTTCTAAACGGCGCATAATGTCTTCTCGTCCCACAAAAACCTTACCTGTGACGGGATTACCAATTACATAGGGGTTAGCTATTGGTTGGGTGATTTCCAAAAACCCAAATTTACCGCTAGCTTCAGTTAGCAAGGGTCGCCACTGCTGAATAATTCGCCGCAGTAGGGATTTTTCCGGTGTGACTACTTCTGTCACAATATATCTATCAAGGTCATCTAGATTTTTACTTGCACGGGCTAACGCAGCTAGTTTATTGACTCGACTAGTTGCAGTTTGATAGGTAGCCACTTCCGCACCGACTTTTCCCAGTTCAGCCAATGCAATTAACACCGGAGGACGAATAGCTGTGTCAACGGGAGTCAATACAGAGACTGTGGATACAGTTTGGGGTAACTCTGATATTTGCGTGTAAGCTAAAAACTTTGCCAAAGCAGCAAATGAATGAGCGATTTCTGCACCATCGTGATAATTTACTATGTCTGTATATGTTTGGTGATGTGCAGATACATCAAATTTTTCCCCTTCATCTAGCAGTTGGTAAAGCATGGCTGCAAAGCGAGTGAGTGGGGTTTGGTGATGGTTGCGTAAATATTGGGTGAGTTTCCAAATGCAGCGTTCTGCTTGCTGGTTAAACCAATCACTGCTGCAATTTACCCATTTTCCACCTAATTCACCTAATAGGACTTGTCCAGTGGCGGGTAATTTTTGCCAATCTTGCTGGCTAACTGGTGGGTAAATATAGGTTTCCCAGTCGGGATGGGTTAATAAATGATAGAGAAAACGTAGTGGTGCAACTTGTTGATGTAAGTATATATGTATTGCTTGTTGAGCAATAGCCCTTTGAAATGGATTACTGGCAACTTCCCTGAGTAACTGTAAACCTTTAACTTCATTTTGCTGTAAACGTCGGGTAATGATGCGTTTTGTGAATGGTAGTGGTAGCACGATTAACTCATCCCATTCCACAGGATGCTTACCTGTGCTGAATTGACTATGCAAGGCGAGGAGTAAATAAATAGGGTGAAAAACTAACCGAGAACTACTCAGTATACTGATAATGCCAGAAACAACCCCGTAGGCGATCGCAATCACTATACTACCGCCTAAACTTACGAAAATCCTAGTTAATAAAGTAGGACTACTCGCAGATATTGGCATGACATCTGCTGTTACTCCCAGGAAAATAGAAAATGAGCTTGTAAATAATATGACTCCACCTACTACCCCGAAGGCCTTACGACTAGCGACACCACCCGCCATTACCAACGGAAGTAATCGGGTGTAAAATCCCAGTTTCACCAAGACAAACAGGGAATTGGGTACTGTACCATAGAGTGGCGAGAGGAAATACCACAATGGCGAAACATAGGGGAGTATAATTACACCCAACACACCACCAATCAACGCACCCATACAACCAAACGTCGCCACACTGGTGGCTAAAATTAACGGTATGGTCAATAACCCACTCATCACCATAATGACCATGAGTAAGTATTCCAGATGAGCTAAATGTAAGTGGTGTAATAGTTGATTGACTCGGTGGAGTTTAATTCCCTGTCGCCAATCTAAAAACTGGGGAACGGTGCTTGTAGCGGTAAAATAGATGATCTTTTTACCGTCTGATGTTAATCCCAATAACTTCACGGCTTCACCATTTCCTTTGATGGTGCGTAATTCTTGACCTGTGTTAATATCCCAGACTTTGATAGTTTGATCATCAGAGGCAGAAATAACTGTAGAATTATCGGGAGTGATGACCACTGCATTCACTCCTGATTTATGCCCGACAAGAGTGCGTAACTCTTGACCAGTCTTGATATCCCAAACTTTAATAGTTGCATCCCCAGAGGCAGAGATAGCGGTAGAATTATCGGGAGTGATTGCGATCGCTCTCACTCCTGACTGATGACCAGCAAGAGTGTGTAATAGATTACCAGTCTTGATATCCCAGACTTTAACAGTTGAATCTTCAGAAGCAGAAATCACTGTAAAATTATCAGGAGTGATGGCCACTGCATTCACCCCTGCCTGATGACCAATAAGGGTGCGTAATAGCTGACCAGTATTAATATCCCAGATTTTCACAGTTGCATCCTCAGAGGCAGAGATGGCTGTCAGATTATTGGATGCTATGCTGACTGCATTCACAACTTGAGTATGTCCTGCTAGAGTATGCAAAAACTTGCCTGTTTCCCAATCCCAAACTTTCAAAGTTCCAGTTTCCACACTCTGGATTTTATTGTTGAGGCGGCGATGATGAATATGTACATGAAAAGTCTTCTCTAAATAGGGAATCATCTCCCACAAATAAGAATCAAAAGATGTATTGTTAGTCAAACCAGTAATTACATATCGCTTTTGTGGATTTGTACCTACAGCAACTGCACTTACGCCTTTAGCACCACTATGCCAAATTAACTGTTCTCGCCAGTGTGTATTATCTAAGGTATCGGTATTGCTATTGAGTACAGCCGCAAGATTACTAGGCAAAATAGATAAAGAAGGTTTGTAATTAAAATCCCAAAGTCTCACAGTGCCGTCAGATGAAGCTGAAACTGCAACTTCACTTTGAGGAATTACCACCACCCCATTGACTTGATTTTTATGCGCTAATACCTCTTGCGGAATCACTAACGATATAACTAACACACAAAAAAATGTAATTACTAACAACGTCATCCCATAGAGGTGGCGATATGCACGGATGCGCCACAAACGCCATATACGACGCAAACCTTGACTACAATAAACTTCTGGTGCAGCTTGATAAAGATAACAATTCAAAGCTGTAGGACGAAAATAAACCCAGTACGCCAGCAAACCATAGTGAATGGGGTTGAATGGATGCAAATAAGGGGGAATTTTGCCATAAAACCGAGGAAATTCAGGCATAGTCAATGGTCAATAGTCAATAGTCATTAGTCATTACTCAGCACTCAGCACTCAGCACTCAGGACATAACGCATATATAAATTACTAGCAGCGACTTGTAACCGTGCTGGATGTCCTTGACTTTGTACAAATAATTCTCTGATTTCTTCTTCATGAAAAATTACACCTGTTCCTTGCAGGCGTTGAGTAATAAAAGCTTGCACCACTTCCTCAGAAAAAGGTTTCACATCCAAGGAACGACATATCCCCGCTAATGGTGAATCTAACTCAGGTGTGTCTGGGAACAAGTGCGCCAACGGTGTTCTACTCGCAATTACTAACTTTAAAGGTGCATTACCACCATCGGCTAACCCCCGTAATTGACTCCGCACTCGTTTAGTAAAACCATCCCATGTCATTTTTTCCATTTCATCTAAACACAGGACGTAACGCTTACCATGTAAGGCGCGTGTTAATTGAAATCCACGACACAGGGGAATTTTTAAAGCTTCTTCGCACAAAGCTTCATAAAATTCATCCTCATTATCTACCCATTGTAAATTTAAGTACGCATACTTAGTTTCATATAAATTACTGTGATTGCATACCCATTCGACTGCTTGATGGCAAATTCTATGCAGAATTGATGATTTACCAATCTGTGATTCACCAACTAGCGAAATATTCACCCCTTTACTCAATTCTTCAAAAATTTGGCGTAAAAGTTCTTCTCTGTCAAAAAAACGACTAGCATCAGTGATACAACCTACATCACCAAAGGGGTTAGCCATCACTGGCGAATTGGTAAATAATTTGGTCAAATGTTGTTTAATATCATGTTGCCAATTTACTGCCGCAATTTGTTGTTTAGATTTTTCTGGTTGGCGACTTTCCCATACTTGTGCAAACATTTCCAGGTTTTTGGTGAGTTTCTTTGACCACAGTGTTAACGTAAAACGCCAATCTTCCGAACCCCTATCTTTTAAACGGTGGTCTTCCAATATACCCAGATAGTCTTCCATGCGCTTCAAGGCTTCCTTAATTTGAGCCTTGCTGAGTTTACCTTCATATTGGTCTTGCTGCGTCAGTTGCTCTAAAAACCGCAACTTAGTATCAATTAACAGCTTGGGATGGGGAGAATCTTCTTCTGACCATTTAAATTGAATATCTGGATTTCCCTGATTTAAATTGTCTGAAGCAAAAGTCAGTAATGCTTCTAACAGGCGCAAAGCTCTAGTTTTAACTTGTAACCCAAAGGTGGCTCTAGGCATTTTCTCACACCATCGGTCTCCGCAAAAAGTTAGGGGTTGGACAGTATAACCCCTAATTTTAACCTACCCCTAACTCCACTGATCCGTGTAATTTCTAGGGATATCATCGATTTCACAGCCACCCTTGATTGTGTGTACTACCCCTAAGCGAACCTAATTTACATAACGGTTCACACAAGTTTAGAGGTGCATGATGATTCCCAACAATACTTTAGTCACATCTCAATTTGCAGTTACTCAAGTTCAAAAACAAGCTAAACCGATAACCCGAATAGGCAAACTTTTCGCTACTACTTTCACATCAGGGTTACTTTTAGCTGTTATTTTTCCTCTCCCTACTATGGCTGAAAATGTGGTAGTGGCTACAGTCCAGGAAAAGACTACAGAATTGACTAGAAAATGTCAGGAAAAATATGGTTTAAATTCTGAGCATCCTGACAAGGCAGCATTAAAAAAATGTCTAGCCAGAGTGCTACAAGCTTGCAAGCGGCATACTAATGGTAATACAGAATTATGTAAGCGATGGATGAAAGCAGCATAGTTTTTCCCTGCATTTGCATGGGCATTTATTTATAGTATTTTCTATTTTCCTGAGATAAGCATTCATCAGATTTTGACTAATTTGTAGTCTCGAACAAATGTCAACAGTTTCTATCAATTTTGAGGATCATTATGATGTCTAAAAATTCCCTCGTAAAATCTGGCTCTCTAATTTCACTACTTTTGGGAGTCACTACCCTGAGTTTATATTACCTACAAATCAAGTTGTGGCGTTAGGTAGTTGTAAAAATGTAGAATTAACATTTAAAAATGGTACAAATCAGCAAATTAGCATCCCTAAAGATGGACACAGGGTCAAAAATAAAGGTAGTATTGAAGGCTGGAATCAACTTGTGCTAGGAGCGTCTAAAAGCAATTTACAAGCTGGAGATAGTTGGTCAAATACACTAAAGCTGAATATTAAGTGTGTGACTGATGCTGAGTTTGAAATTAAATGGTCTGATAATAATGGAGACCACTTTAGCAATTTTACAAGTGTAAATATTAGTGATCAAAAAGCTACATTTACACTGAAGTAATACCGAGTTGGGATAGGTAGTATTATTTCGAGATTCTGGAATAGTCTAGGAATCTAGGCTTTTAATCCAAAATACAAAATCCAAAATTGGTATAACGCCTGAAATTACACCAAGAATCATAAATTTATTGGCGGTTAGCTGTAAATATCTAACCGCCAACAGTCAACAGTTAACATTAACTTAGTGGGATTCACACGAGAGAATAAATTCAGCAAACTGCTGCATGAGTTCGGGGTTGCGCCATCCAGAATCAGTTTCATCGAGCATGATACATAATGCTTCTTCAGGAGTGAAAGCTTTTTTATAGGGACGTTCACTAGTTAAAGCATCGTAAATATCAATAATCTGGAATACCTGAGCAATGTAGGGGATTTCATTTCCCTTTAAACCATCGGGATAACCTGAACCATCCCAGCGTTCATGATGATGGCGAATAATGGGAATTACACCTTGCATACTGCGTAATGGTTGGCAAATTTTTTCTCCAATCATTACGTGTTGCTTCATAATTTCCCAATCTTCAGGGGTGAGTTCGCCTTGCTTGAGTAGAACTGCGTCGGGTATTCCTACTTTACCGATATCGTGAAGATAACCACCCCATCCTAAATCTCGAATTTGGCAACGGGGGAGATTGAGATATTCTCCAAAAATTTGGCCGATCTTGGCTAGTCGTTCACAATGGTCGCCAGTGTTGGGGTCACGACTTTCCACGGCTCTGGCGATGGAAAATAGTGCTTGTTCTGCGTGGTCTAAATCTTCATTTAGACGTTTCTGACGGACTAGGGATTTGACGCGCGCTACTAGTTCTACTCGGTCGAAGGGTTTGCTTAAAAAGTCATCTGCTCCGACTTCAATGCCTTGAATGCGCGATCGCCTGTCGTTTAATGCTGTAATGAAAATTACAGGTATTAATCTTGTGTTTTCTTCCTGCTTAATTAGTTGACAGACTTCAAATCCATCCATCCCAGGCATCATGACATCTAGTAAAACTAGATCAGGTTGCTGTTGTTTGACCATTTCCACAGCTATGTAACCACTTTCTGCCTCAATGACCGTGTAGCCTTCTAGCGATAGTAAGGCAACAGCTGTCATTCTACTAGCTGTGTGATCATCAACCACTAATACTTTTGGCGGATCGGAATCAAAACTCCTCACTGGGAAAGTAGCAGTATTGATAGTTTTGGGAATTAAGCCGTCATAATCTGAGTTGCGATTAGTGTTGAGCCAAGAATTAGATTTTTGGCTTTTTGTAACCATAAAATCTTCTTTGGAGATATCCAGAGAATAATTATCTACTTTCTGCACTTTTGGGTTGTGGTTTGAGCTATTATCATTTACTTGAACAGGGGCTGGAGACCCACTCAAATTTTGTTCAGTAGAGCCTGTGTGTTTTCTACTCCTTTCAATCACAGAAGCACCCCAATCCTTTAAAAAATTAATAGCTTTTTAAGTTCCACATTGAATGTGATTGGCTAGTTATATCTAACGTGATCTTCCTCACACATTTTCAGTACCACTACAAAATGCTTGCCTAATATGCACAAATACTTACACTTTATGAGGAGTTAGAATTAACTTAATATAATCTCTCTGCTTCCTATTCAAGTATGATGAATTTGAAGCAATGTTAAATCAGGTTTTTTACTGAGATTTTTATTCATAATCAACTCATGAAAATTAATCTTTGTTCAAATTTTGCTGAATGTCTAGTTATAAATCAGCAAATTGAGGTTGTTTTTTACTGTTAACTAATAAATTCCAGTATTTTTATCCATAAATTTTAGTCAGTTGATCAATTAACCCCAACAATACATGAATATACAAAATTTTTGTATATCACAATACAGAAGATAAACTTGCTTACCAAGGCTATCACTACAATAGCAATAAACCACCAAAATTTGTTAAAAATTTTACATTTCACTTAAAATACAGCACTCAATTATTGTGGAGATGTGGGGTGACTAAGAGTCATTACCAAATGACCAGCGTTTTCGCCAACGAGAAGTAGGTTCTAGAGAGCTATTTTGTTGTTCTTGCTGTCGTCGTTGCAAGATCACAGCAGCTGAATCATGCAATTGTGGATCACGGTAGGGAATAGCTGCGCGAGTGCGTAGATGTTCTTGCTCAGATGGAGATAGGGGAGGAAGTGCAGGGTGAGGTGCAGATTGCTCACCTTGAGTATAGGCGGCTACTGTCCCAGGCGATCGCCTACCCACGGGTGCAGTCGAGCCAATTTGTAATCCCGCTAAAGTTAAAGCTGTACGTACAGACGCAGCACAAGAATAAGTTGCTAAGACACCATCAGCGTGTAAACACAGAGCCACTTGTTGGATAAATTCAACCGTCCATAGTTGAGGACACTGAGGAGGTGAAAAGGGGTCTAAAAAAATTGCATCGGCGGTAAAACTAGATTGATTCACAATCTGAATTGCTTCTCTAGCATCACCGATAAATAATTTTGCCTGGAGACGGTTGGTATTTACCTGCTGTTCAAAAGCTAGCTGAGTCAAAATCTCAGTATGTTCATAATCCCAGTTGTCTAAAACATGATGAGCGATCGCGGCTTGTGGTACAGATGGATTCAGTTCTAAACCAATCAATTCCACATAGCAATCGGGATTGACTGCCCAAATCGTCTGCAAAGCTGCGGCTGTGTTGTATCCTAGACCGTAACAAACATCCAATAAACGCACGACAGGTTTTTGAGCAGCCACAGCTAATTGAGTCGGACTGACAAATTTCAAAAAACTTTCTTGCTTGGCTCCAAAATAGCTATGAAAAGCTTCCCCAAAGGCTTGGGAGAAGAATGTCAAAGAACCATCATCTGTAATTTGGGGAGTAAAATTATTTTCTAGATCAGACATTGGAGGATAAGGGAAGGGGGACAAGGTAGACAACGCAGAAGTAATGAGTAATGAGTAATGAGTAATGACTATTGACTAATGACTATTGACTATTGACTATTGACTAACATGAACTTCGTTATTTCTTCAGATTGGCTAGTACAACACTTGCATGATCCGCAGGTTGTAATTGTAGATTGTCGCTTTTCTTTAGCTGACCCACAACTAGGACGTAATCAGTACCAAGCTAGTCACATAGAGGGTGCTTATTACTTGGATTTAAATTTGGATCTTTCCAGTCCTGTAGGTGAACATGGGGGAAGACATCCTTTACCAGAACCTCAAGAATTAGCTGAGAAATTAGCAGCTATTGGGGTAGAGTTTCAAAAAACTTTAGTTGTTGCTTACGATGACTCGCGCTTGGCTTTTGCGGCTCGTCTTTGGTGGTTGTTACGTTATTTAGGTCATGAACAAGTAGCTGTTTTAGATGGTGGTTTTAGCCAATGGGAAAAGGCTGGCTATCCAGTGACAGATGTGATACCTTCACCACAAAAAGCTAGCTTTGTCCCTGAAGTGCGAACAGAGTTAGTAGTAGATCGGGAAGTTGTTAAAAATCGTAAAGATTTACCGAATGTAGTTTTGATAGATTCGAGAGAAGGCGATCGCTATCGTGGTGAACGAGAACCAACTGATAAAATTGCTGGTCATATTCCTGGCGCAGTTAATTATTATTGGATGGAAGTGACTGATGCTTCAGGCTCTTTAATTCCCATCACTGAACATCAAAAACGCTGGCAACAAGTAGAATCATCAGAGGAAATTCTAGTTTATTGTGGTTCTGGTGTTACTGCTTGTGCAAACTTGCTGTCTTTAGAATTAGCTGGTATTCACACCGGTAAGCTTTACGCCGGTAGTTGGAGTGATTGGATTAGTTATTAGTTGGGGACTGGGGAATGAGTGCTGAGTGCTGAGTGCTGAGTAATGAGTAATGAGTAATGAGTAATGAGTAATGAGTGAAGTTTTTCTTCCCCTGCTCCCCCTGCTCCCCCTGCTCCCCAATCCCCAATCCCCGCTAACACCTAAAATTCACCCAGTAACAAGTTGTAATTTACACTAAAAAACCAGCTATCAAAGTCAATGTTTCTGGCTGTGGAATCACCAAGGCTAAAACCAGATTGCATATTTATCCGGCTAGATTTAGAGAAACGATAGCTCAAATGTGTAAATA
This sequence comes from Nostoc sp. CMAA1605, assembly GCF_021596505.1. Taxonomy (GTDB): domain Bacteria; phylum Cyanobacteriota; class Cyanobacteriia; order Cyanobacteriales; family Nostocaceae; genus Trichormus. The sequence continues at coordinate 16,372 of NZ_PJIZ01000091.1, forward strand.
TTCGATAGGCTTGGTCATGGCGATCGCGTTCTGTAAAATCTGAAATGCTCATCTGGTAATTTAAACCAACCTCCAAGGGTTTTTGTATTTGGTAATTCAACGATAACCATAAGTAATTGACTAAACGATTACGGCTATCAGGGTCGGCTAAATTCCAGCTAAACTCATACACGCTATCTAGCGCAAGTCTTTTGGTGAGGGGGTCTCTTCTTCCCAAAGATAGACGCAGAGATTGTTCATTGAGGAAGCGATCGCCCGATGCAAATATGTCACTATTATTGGCATAAAATAGTTGTTGATTACTCCAACTAATTTCACCAAACATCCGCCGCGATAATTGCTGGTAAATACCCAGATTAAACCTCAATTGATTGTAATTAAATTTAGATTGATCTACATAACGGATTAAATTTCCCTCAATTGAGCCGTTAATAAAAGTTTGTTTCCCCAAGGGAAAATATGCAGAAGATAACCTCAGTCCATAGAATAACAAACCATCATCTATAGGAGAATCTTCTGAGGAAAATATATTATTGGTCTGAAAATAACCAATACGCGCTTGTAGAGAACCTATAGGTTTAAACTTAGGAATAGGGCGTTCTAACTCTGGGGGTTGTGGTTGTTCTATTGGTGAAGCTGTTAAAGGTCTAGGTCGCACTCTCAACCCTAACTCGCGCACATTATTAGATTCAGAGTTTGACTGACTATTCTCTCTTAGCCTTTGCCTTAGTCTTTCTAGTCTGTCTAATCTTTCATTATTATTTTGTTGGGGTGATTCCAACAATTGTTCTAACGGTTTTGGCGAAGTTTGAGGAAATTCATTAGGCTGAGTTTCCAGTTGTGGCGGCTCATTAGTCTGTGGAATAGGATTAGAATCTGGCGTTGATGTCGATTCCGATTTACCGCCTTGATTTTCTGGTTGTTCAAGAGTAGCTTGAGCCAACTGACTGGTCATAACATGAGACTGTTCACCAGAATCTGCATCTACTCTAGTGCTATTACTACATAAACCAATAACTGCTAACAAAATCGTGATTGCAAAACTTTGCCAGCCATAAGTTTGCATCTTATTGTGGGTGAGTTCAGTTAATTTCACTATATACTGACGATTCAACTGTATCAGAAATCGTTATCCAGAATATCAGTTTACGAGTCGCAAGGCGTAAAATCTGAGTGTAATCAACAGGGAAACGTTTCTTTTGCTTTTTAGTTAGATAGTCTGATATTTGTAAAGAAATATTTAGATAATGTGTAGCATAAATTATGTGGATTTTACGCACACTACTGATAAAAGTTATAAAATTAACGAGTTGGTGTACTTCACATCTCCAGTTCTGTTTGGGAATCAGTGGAATATTGGTATAGTTTTTACTAATTGGATAATATGCGATTTAAATTCTCTTTGTGGTTGGCAATTAGTTTATGGGGAGTAGTCATACCCATAATGACGACACAGCAGGCTAGTGCTAGCACCCCTTTGACGCGTGCGGAAATTCAAAGCCTACGTAATTTTGTGCAGCTGCTACAAAGAAGTACCAGGAGTAAAAGACCAGCCAAGCGCGCCGATACTATAATTCCTGGTGATGGGATATCTACAGGTAGAGCGTCTTTAGCTGATTTACGTTTTAATGATGGTTCTTTAGCCAGAATTGGCGAACAAGCAATTTTTCAATTTTTACCTAGAACACGTAACTTTAGATTGTCCAACGGTACTGCATTACTGTTGATTCCACCAGGAAGAGGTAAAACGCAGATTCAAACCCCTAGCGCAACAGCAGCCATTCGGGGTTCGGCGTTGTTCGTCCGTTATGACGAACAAACAGATACTACTGTGATTGGTGCATTAACTAACAGTGGGATTGTTGTTTCTAACAAAGATGCTTCACAAGCGCAAGAACTACAAGCTGGACAGTTGATAGTGGTAGTTAAAGGGAGGTTTCAAGGATTATATGATTTTGATCTGCAAAATTTTTATCAAACCAGCGATTTAGTGCAAGGATTAGATTTAACTAGACAAAATCTTACATCTTCCACAGACCCAGCGATCGCCAGTGTCCAAGCAGAAGTAGTAGCAGCTTTAGCTGGACAAACACCCCTGAGTGGTCAAGATGTCATTGAAAATCCTGCCTTTTTAGAGTTAACTGCTAATTCCGGTAGTGATAACCAATCCAATGATTTAACCGCTAACTCTAATAACTCTTCAATGGAGTCTTTCTTTGACACCGGAGAAATTCTATTTAATAATGCTCAAGATTTAGCTAATAGAAACGATAACAGGGCTGTTGTCGAAAATAATGTTGTTTCTATTCCTGTTATTACACCTACCATCCCTGTCACCACAATAAATATTAATGTTGAGCCAATTATCACTGAAGTTACTCAACCAACAACTACACAACAACCTACTACGCCAGAAGTTATTCAGGTCATTAATACACCTGTAGTTACTCAAATCCCCAATACACAGGAAACGATTCAAATCCCCAATACACAGGAAACTATTCAGAACACTAACCCACAGGAAACTATTCAAATCCCCAATACACAGGAAACGATTCAAATCCCCAATACACAGGAAACTATTCAGAACACTAACCCACAGGAAACTATTCAAATCCCCAATACACAGGAAACCATTCAAATCACTAATACACAGGGAATAAGCACAACGGGTGTAAATTTACAGAACACCATTGAGAGATAAACAAACTCAAGATATCTATGGACTTAGCAAAATCATGGGTTGAGTATTGCGATCGCACCACCCAACCCACGATTAAAATATATGAGGTAATTAACCCACTACAAAGTTAACTAACTTTCCAGGTACAACAATCACCTTTTTAATTTCCTTTCCTTCTAAGTGACGCTGAACGGCTTCTGATTCACGGGCATATTTTTCCAACTCGGCTTTATCCGCCTGGGCTGGAACTTGTAAATCAGCGCGTTTTTTACCATTCACCTGAATTACCAATGTAATTTCATCAGCTACCAATGCAGCAGGGTCAAAAGTAGGCCAAGTTTGAGTATGCACTGATGCACTATTCCCCAACAAATGCCACAATTCATCACCAATGTGGGGCGCAAAGGGGGCTAACATCACCACCAAAGTTTGCACACCTTCAGCATAAATGGGGGAATTACGACAGTCTGCATCATTGAGAGCATTACTCAACTTCATCAACTCGGAAACGGCTGTATTAAATTGATACTCATCTTCTAAGTCTTCCGTTACCGCTTGGATGGCTGTGTGAATTGCGCGCCGTAATTCCTTTTCTGACTTACTCAAATTATCCAGTTGCGCCTGTTGACGACAAACTCCAGCCGCAGCATAATCTGTCACCAACCGCCAAACCCGATTTAAAAACCGGAATTGTCCTTCTACATCCGCCTCATCCCATTCCAGGTCTTTTTCTGGTGGTGCTTTAAATAAAATAAACATCCGGGCTGTGTCTACACCATACTTAGCAATTACATCTTCTGGTGCAACACCATTACCTTTGGATTTGGACATAGTAGCGTAAAGACGCTGCAAAGCTTCACCAGTTTGGGGATCACGGGGATCATCTGGGTTAACTAAAGTCGAAGGAATCCATTTATCTTTACCGCCCTTGTTAGGGTTCATGTAAGTTAAGCCCTGTACCATCCCCTGTGTTAACAGGCGTGCAAATGGTTCATCGAAGTTTAACAAACCGCGATCGCGCAAAACTTTGGTAAAGAACCGAGAATACAATAAGTGTAAAATCGCGTGTTCAATGCCACCTACATACTGTTCTACCGGCATCCAGTCGTTAGTGATGGCAGAATCAAACACCTGATTTTCATTTGTCGCATCAGTAAACCGTAAGAAATACCACGAGGAATCAATAAAGGTATCCATCGTGTCAGTTTCCCGTTTCGCAGGAGTACCACAGCTAGGACAAGGTACATTCACCCAACTTTCCATCTGCGCCAAAGGTGAACCACCACGGCCGGTAAATTCTACTTCTTCGGGTAACTGTACAGGTAAATCTGCATCTGGCACTGGGACTATGCCGCAGTTAGGGCAATGAATTACAGGAATAGGTGCGCCCCAATAGCGTTGACGCGAAATCAACCAATCCCGCAAGCGATATTGAATCCGTTCTTTCCCAAAGCCTTGTTCTTGAGCATATTTAGTAATTGCTGACTTGGCTTCTGTGGAACTCAAACCGGTGAACAACCCAGAATTAATTAAAATTCCTGGTTCTGTGTATGCTTCGTTATATTCAATCTGTACCAGTTGGGTAACTTCTTCGGTGTCGGATGTCGGTTTTAAATCAAAATCTGCCACATCTTCTGGTGCAGCAATTACAAATTCAATGGGTAAATCATACCTTTGGGCAAATTTAAAATCCCGTGCATCATGAGCCGGTACACCCATCACCGCCCCAGTACCATACTCATACAGTACATAGTCAGCAATCCAAATGGGTACTTCTTCCCCAGTAAACGGGTTAGTGACTTTCCCCCCAGTGGGAACACCGCGCTTGGGTTTGTCTTCGGCGGTACGTTCCAACTCACTTTGATTTGTCACCTCTTGAATAAAAGCTTTTACTACTGCTTGCTGTTCTTTTGTGGTGACTTGTTGCGTCAAGGGGTGTTCTGGGGCTAAGACTACGTAGCTCACACCGAACACCGTATCAGGACGGGTGGTATACACAGCGATTTTCTCAGCACTGCCCACAATGGGAAATTCCAAGTACGCGCCTGTGGATTTACCTATCCAGTTCGCCTGCATTAATTTGACCCGTTCCGGCCAGCCTGTCAATTTATCTAGGTCGTTTAATAATTCTTCCGCGTAGTCAGTAATCTTTAAAAACCACTGGCGCAACAGTTTGCGCTCAACTTTCGCCCCACTGCGCCAAGAACGTCCTTCGCTGTCAACCTGTTCGTTGGCTAATACAGTTTGGTCAATAGGGTCCCAGTTAACGGCTGCTTCTCTTTGGTAGGCTAAACCTGCTTGCAAAAACTGCAAGAAAATCCACTGTGTCCATTTGTAATAGTCTGGGGAACAGGTGGCAATTTCCTTATCCCAATCAATGGATAAGCCAAGACGCTGTAATTGTTGCCGCATTTGGGCAATATTCTGATAAGTCCACTTCGCCGGAGGGACACCACGGTCGATAGCGGCGTTTTCGGCGGGTAAACCAAAAGCATCCCATCCCATCGGATGCAGTACCCGATACCCTTGCATCCGTTTGAGGCGGGCAATCACATCGGTAATTGTATAGTTACGGACGTGACCCATATGTAGGCTACCTGATGGGTAGGGGAACATGGATAGAGCGTAGAATTGGGCTTATTACTATCTGTGGGGTTTTGTCTAAGCCAAGTTCTAACCATGTTTGTTGCCATTTTTCCTCAATTGCTGCTGGGTTGTATCGGGAATCCACCGAAAACTCTCCTACTGGACTGTAAATCTGGTTTGCCTCCATATTGTAGATGATGGTAGGCAAATGAATAAGTAATGTCAAACAACCTATGGCTGAATTACATACAAAAAATTCTGGCGGAGTGCGAATTTTTGTCTACGGGACACTCAAACCAGGCGAAATCAATTATCAAAGATATTGTACTAATTGTGTAGTGGATGCCCAAAAAGCCATGATCAGGGGTGAGTTATTCGCTTTGCCGATGGGCTACCCAGCCATGACGATAGGAAAAGAACTAGTCCACGGATATTTACTGACTTTTGCTGAACCTGAGATTTTGGATGTTCTGGATGATTTAGAAGATTATGAGCCTACTAGAGAAATGTCAGCAAACCTATATAATCGCCAGGAGATAGAAGTTTACAGCATCAACTCTGTATCTTTAGGTTGGGCTTGGGTGTATGTCATGAACCCAGAAAAAGTCAAGAAGTTAGGAGGTAGACACCTAGTTGATGGGTGCTGGAGTGGTAATTGAGAAATACAACACCCTATTTGCCACTCCCTACTTCCTCTGTCTAGTTGATATCTGGGGAAACTTCTCCTAGTTTTGACTCTGGAGATGAGACTGCGGCCTTGGGAATCTCAATGACTGGATTATTCAAGGCAATCATCGGCAGTGGCTCTGATTTGGTAGCAGTCTGGGTAGGCTGTACTTGTGGTTGTTGTGCTACCTGCGGGATGCTAGATTCTTGATTTAGCACCCAGCTTGATAATGCACCGATAACACAAGCAGCCAGAGCCGCGCCACCAAATGCCCATTTTCTTCTATAACGGCGGTTAATCTGGGCAAATACTTGATTGGCTGTTGTTTCTGGACAGGTTTGGGTTGTTGGCACTGGCATAGTCTGAAAGGCTTGCCTGAGCTTGATTAGTCTAGTGTACAGACGTTGAACTGAGGCATCGTTGGCTAGCCAATCTTCTACTTGCCTGCGTTCGGCGGCTGTCACCTCGCCATCTAAGTAAGCACTCAATAATTCAAAGCGATCGCGCTTTACCATATCTGTAGCACCCGTTGCTTCATTGGTATGCTTTGCCATCTCATCTGGTAACTCTCTTGGAAGTTGCCTCCGACAACGGTCATGAAATTGAGAATCAGTAGTCATACTAACATTATTACCAATTCATCCACGGGTAAAAGAAGTGGGCAATCCTAAGAGCATGATAAAAGTTTTTCTCCTGACGGCAGAGGCACGATCGACATTTCTTACAATTCTTAATCAATGCTTAAATTCTGCCATAGGGCAGGGTGAAGTTACTGTAAATTAGGCATCAAGATAGTTTTGCAATTGGGTTTGCAAGCGGGATCTGGCTCTAGCTATTCTCGACTTCACAGTTCCTAGAGAAACTCCGGTGATTTCGGCTATTTCTTCGTATGCCATACCTTCGATTTCTCTTAAAACAATGGTTGTCCGAAATACTTCAGGCAAATCCGCGATCGCTTCTCGCAATTGCTCGTAAAATTCTCTTGTTGTCAGTTCTTCTTCTGGCCCTGGAGTGTCTCCCGCGATTTCCCAATCCATTTCACCATCTTCTACTGAACGGGGAGCATCTAAAGATAAAGGACTGACAACCCGCTTGCGCTTACGTAATTCGTCATAAAACAAATTCGTAGCAATGCGGCTTAACCAACCTCTAAACTTAGATGGTTCTTGTAATCGGTTGATGTGCCGATATACTCGAATCCATACTTCTTGAGCCAAATCGGCTCTATCTGGCCAATCAGGAGCTAGGTGGTACAAAACTCTATCAACTTGAGATTGATAGCGGCGCAACAGTTCTGCAAACGCAGCACGATCTGGACGCAGTCCCGCTTGACAGCGCAAAATCAAATCATGGTTTGAGAGTTTGTCAACTTGCACCGATGCTTCTGAGTACCCCGCATCAACCGTTGACCAGGATACAGTAATCGATTGACTCATAGATCGTACTGGTTGTAAATCATCCCTATCTATTAGACCTGCTAATTGGCTACTTGTTCCTCAATAACGGACGGATTTGAGAGTGGAACACGCAGTGATAGAATTTTGGCACGATTTCTGGTAACGCCCCATCTCATACCATTTTGGATTTTAGATTTGGGATTTTGGATTGTAGAATGCTCAATCCATTTGCCGCTATCATTTTCCAAATTGGTATCACTTTTACCAGTTAGCAATTGTCTGGAACATTATGGAGCATTTTGTTTGTTACGACAATATTACAAATTGCTGTGCAATTGGCTCTATCTGGCTACAAAGTATTGACAAATAATGATTCCTGTGCATTAAAATTCACAGGAAGTTAGGTATCTTGAGTAGCTAATGACCAAAAGCTGCCAATCCAAAATCCCAAATCTAAAATCCAAAATTGGTACAGTCACCTGGCAGACAGAAACTTTACTTTTAAGCTTGTAGTTTTGATCATAAATGTACTGCGATCGCCACAGCCAGACTAACGCAAATTCTCATTTTCGCCATTGCGTTAGACTAGGACTCATGTTAAATACGTGTTCTTTTGAAAATTTCAGGATTGATTGTGACTATTTTATGAACATTTGACTGTAAAAACATTATCTTTCCGGTCTTGTGACCAAAACGGTTGCTGATGTTTCTGTATGTTGTTTGTAATTAGCACCAGAATTCGCTTGATGAGGCACACGGACTTGAAAAAAGAAATTGAGAGCAAATGTAATTGTGATTGCTAATGATAGTCTTTCCCACATAGTCTTACTCCCACCCACACCTTTAATGATTTATTCCAACTATTGGCAAGCAATCAAGAAAATTTCCTTTCTTTGCCAACAGACTCAGGAAAAATTAGTAAATCTAGTAGCTTGTTCAAAATTGTTTAGTTGGAACTTTCCAGATAACCTGAGTTTGCCCCAGGTAATCAAGATAGTTATCAATTCTTTGTGCTTAAATAATCAAGGACTTCAACTATTCAGCTGAGTATGTCAGGGATAAACAAGAAGCGATGGCAATGGTAAAAAATGAATCTCTAGCGCGTACTGTAATGTTTATCTGTTTTGGCACAGCTATCTTATCGGTAGCTATCCATTGGCGCATTACTACAACGCAAGGGCAGTTTAAAAAACCAGCTTCCACCGTAGTCAGCCGTCCTGGGGATGTTTATACAGGAAGCTTAGGGGAAACAGCGTTTGGTGCTTCTACACCTCCGACTAAAACTAGCCAGAGGGCTTCCCAAACCAAGTCCTCAGTTACCGAGTCTCATAATAATGCGGACACTGTTAATCAAAATGTAGCTTTAACGACTAACGCACCCCAAAAATCACAAAACAATACTAGTTCTGGTGAGGAAAAGAAGTCCATATTTTCCCAGATTTTTCAGCAAAACAAATCATCTAATCAATCGGGCAGTAATCAAAAACAGGTAGTAGTTGACTTAAGCGATCGCCGCACCTATGTTTATCAAGGAGACTTAGTTGTCGCGAGTTACCCCATTGCTGTAGGTAAAAAAGGCTGGGAAACACCTCAAGGTACGTTTGTTGTCGATGATATGCAGCATGACCCGATTTGGCGACATCCCATTACTGGTAAAGTATTTCCAGCTGGTTCTGATAGTCCCTTGGGGGAAAGATGGATTGGTTTTTGGTCAGATGGCCGCAATCAAATCGGGTTTCATGGTACTCCAGATGTTCACCTTTTGGGAACTGCCATTTCTCACGGTTGTCTGAGAATGCGTAATGCTGATGTTCGCTTACTTTACGATCAGGTAGGTATGGGAACAACTGTTGTAGTAAGGGAATAGGTTTTTTAATAGTCAACAGTCAATAGTCAATAGTCATCATACTTGAGGGCTTGTCTCTAGCGATCGCTTCAACTTCGCTAAAAGAGATACAGGCTTAACAGTATACGTATCTTAATATTGTTAAGCTGTTACACCCATAATTAATTTGCATAATTTCATTAGTCGATAAAGGCTATAAACTCTCTCCCCTGCCCCCTGCCCCCTGCCCCCTGCCCCCTGCCCCCTGCCCCCTGCCCCCTGCCCCCTGCCCCCAGGTGGACATTTAGCTAAAATTTAAGCTAAAGTTGTAATGAGTTTGTTTTAGCTCTAAATTCAGTCAGGCAAATCTCCAACCCTATCCCCACAGTCAAATCAAACTATAAATTCCCCACATTCTTCAGCACAATAGTATAGAAGGTAGTCAACGCAAAATATTGTAGTTCCCCATACACAACAACCATCAAATCCCTCTGGGATAACCCCACGATAGTGAAGTAGATTTAAATATGCAGAAACAGGCAGAATCCACAAAACCCATTCGTTCTTTAGAAGATGCACTAGAACGGTGTCAAATACTAGGTATGCGGGTGAGCCGTCAACGTCGCTTTATTCTAGAACTATTATGGCAAGCCAATGAACACCTTTCTGCGAGGGAAATTTATGACCGCCTCAACCAAGAAGGTAAAGAAATTGGTCATACATCTGTATATCAAAACTTAGAAGCACTATCGAGTCAAGGGATTATTGAGTGTATTGAACGTTGTGATGGGCGTTTATACGGCAATATTAGCGACGCTCATAGTCATGTTAACTGTCTCGATACGCATCAAATTCTTGACGTTCATGTAGAATTACCAGAAGAATTTATCCGTGCAGTTGAGGAAAAGACAGGTGTAAAAATAACGGAATATACGATCAATTTTTATGGTTATCGTCAAGTTCCTGAATAGGGATTGGGGACTGGGGATTGGGGACACTTCGACAAGCTCAGTGCATCGCTGGGGATTGGGGACTGGGGACAAGGTAGACAAGGTAGAATTTATTTCTCAATTTATTACTCATCTAATCACTCATTACTCACCACTTACCACTCACCACTCATTACTCATCACTCAGCACTCAGCACTGCTTCGGTAAACAACCTCTATCTATTCCCTATTCCCTAGACCACATTAATAATTACCAAACTGCTCGTTGAAAATTGTTTCATCATCACCATCGTCATTGACATTGGTAGATAAAATTAGTTCACCTTCTAAACTTTCAATCGTCCCAACATTGGAATTATCATCCCAGAATTGTGTCTGGTCTTTATTACTTGAAAGGTAGGATTTTGTTTGCTGGGATAGTAAAACTTTCAAGGCTTGAAACTGATCTAAAGAAAATAAAGCACCGCTAAATTTAGCGGTTTCTTGATGTTCTGCACTGAGGACAGCATTAGATAAACAAGCATTAGTAAAGTTAGCATTTTCAAGACTGACATTTGTGAGATTTGCGCCTGTCAAATTAGTATTTGTGAGATTAACGTCACTGAGATTTGCGGCTGTCAGATTAGCATTTGTGAGATTGGCATCACTGAGATTTGCCCCTTTGAGATTCACACAAGTGAGATTTGTGTCTATCAAGGCTGCATTGGTTAAATTAGTACCTTGAAAATTAGCTCCTGCTAATGTGATGTTTGATAAAGACGCGCCGGAAAGGTCGATTTCTGTTAA
>NZ_PJIZ01000092.1 GCF_021596505.1 Nostoc sp. CMAA1605
GGTTAATCCCTAAAATAATAATTCCTTTGCCACCGCGAACACTACCATAGCGGAAATCATCTCGCGCGTGGTAAACATAATTTACAGATTCAACTTCCCGAAAATTGAGGGCGCGATATAAATACTGTCGGGAAAAATCCCCAGTGTTCGCCAAAGTTTCATATCAGTGTTGATTAAAACCAAATCTGCTTTGAGAAGTTTATGCAGTGCTGTTTGACTATCATAGAGAGAATCTAAAAAAGCTAATTGCATAAAAATCAGAATAGCTGCAAAAGCAATACCTAAAATCGCTACAACTAGGCGTAGTTTATAGCGAGTCAATTGCAACCAAGCTAAGGGGACTCTGCCCAAAAAATTCATGTAAACTTTTGTAATTCAAATCGAATAGATTAATCTTAAATTTCCCAATTTTATGCGTTTGCTATCACTGTATAGACATATCTTGCACCTAGCCCCGACGAATGGAATTCGCGGCTAAAAAAACAAGCGTTGCTGATTAAGAGGCAATACAGTTCAGTTAAAAAAATAGTTTGTAGAGAGGACTTTAGTCCTCATCTAAGGACTGAAGTCCTTACTACGAACTTTTCATTACTTCACAAACCCCAGATTTTAGCCTTAACTGAACCGTATTGGATTAAGAGGATGAATTTTGTTTCGCGCCTTTGCGCCTTTGCGCGAAACATCTATCGTTAACCTTGTGAAAAAAGCTTAATTAATCACGCATTTATGCAACGCCAAATTGTCTATTTTAAATTTGCACTTATTTTGTTTGTAATTGCTGCATCAACCAATTAGCGGCTGCGGTGTTAGTTTCTTGGGGTAATCTTTCTAGTGTTTGTTCAATCAGGGCGATGGGTAAACCAGTCAATACCTGAGAAACTTCGATCGCTTGATAGATACCTGTTGCAGTTAAACCAAATGCAAACAATCGCATTCCTTTAACATCAATTACCCAGTATTCGGCAATTCCTAAACTAGCGTAAAGTCGCTTTTGTTCATCCAAATCAATACCTAAAGTGGTATCAGCAATTTCTCCGACTAAATCAGGTAGACGATGACGATCAAGAATAATCCGACGTGGTTCACCTGGTTGCCATTTCGGAATATTTTGACCTTTGTACAATACTAAATCTGGCGCACAGGCGTGGGTTTCAGGATTTTCAATTAAACAGCGTCCGTAGGATTGCAATACTATCTCTGGGTGTAGGAACGCCCAGAAACCAAAAATTATGGTTATCAAATCGCTAAAAGAAGAATGTCCTAGTCCTTCTGTTCCCATATCAACCCACAACCATCCCTGATGAAATGCAATTTTACGCCAATCAAGATTCGGGTTATCTCGCACCTTCTCATAGTCTTGCCAAGTTGCATCATACTGCTGAAACACCAGAGAAGATTGGCTAAATTGTTCTAAGGAGATGGTCATTGCCAGACACCTTACAAGTCCGATGGAGTGTGATTTGCGATCGCCTCTATAATAACGCTTTCACCAGACACCAAGTTGAGGCGATCGCTCTGATTAAACCTGCAAAACTACTATCTTAGCTTGAGTAACGAAAGTCAAACTACATTTAACATAATACTTTAGCCTATTTCATTGCTGATGATGCGGCTCACTAAATGCAGGATTATTAATAAACTTTTCATCAGTCAAACTTTGTAGAAAGGCTATTAAATCTTGTCTCTCACTAGCAGATAAATCGAACCCAGAAATAAATTTACTTTTTAAAGGGTTTTGACTACCTATACCAGCAAACTGACCACTATGAATAGTTCTTCCACCGACTTTGTAATGGTCAATAACTTCTTCAAGAGTCGCAATACTCCCATCGTGCATATATGGAGCAGTCAAGGCAATATTTCGTAAACTCGGAGCTTTAAAGCGACCCATATCTGATGGTAGCGCAGTTATTTCATGAACACCAGTATTATTTGGTGGATAAGCTCCTTTACCATCAATGTTATAAAGTCCAGTGTTATGAAAAGCAATTTCTACAAAAGCTAATTTTTGATGTGTGACTGAATCTGTAAAATTAATCCCACCATGACAATGAAAGCATTCTAGGTTCTCACTGTTGAATAATTTCTCTCCTCGTTTAGCAGCAGCAGAAATGGCATTTTGCTCATTCCCAAACCGATAGCGGTCATAGGGAGAATTTACAGAAATTAAAGTCCGTTCAAAAGTAGCTATGGCTTTAGTTAAATTATTGAGACTAATTGCATCTTTAGTATTACCAAAAGCGGCTGTAAACATTTGTCGATATTGAGAGTCATCCCGCAGCATGGCTAATATTTGCTCTTCCTTTCCTGACATACCCATTTCTACTGGATGTTCCCCAAACATGGGTACCAGGGCTTGATGTTCTAAACTTGTCATGAAAGGGTTAGCCCAAGTCAAAACAGGATTGTAACCAATATTAGCCAGACTCATCGAACTACGGGGGTGTTTTTCTCCAGTCGCCCCTACAGCTACCGACTTACCGTCAGTAAAAGCCAGTGCTTGAATATGACAAGTAGCACAAGAAAATTCACCTGTGATTGATAAGCGTTTTTCATAAAATAGGTGTCGTCCTAATTCTACTTTTTCAGGACTCATGGGATTATCAACCGGCACAATTGGTTTTGGCATCCAAGCCGGAAGATTCCAGTTATATTCTGAAGTTGGGGATGCAGCCAAAACCCTACTCAGTCCGATAGACAAGCAAATAGATAACAGACAAATAATAGCTAGAGTTAACCAGCGAGTTAATTTCATCGGAAACAAGACAAAAAACAATCTGTTGACATACTCCCCCGTTTTCAAAACGGGGGATTCTAGGCTCAAACAGCAATTGCAGGCGTAGCCCGACTTACATCACCTAACCCAATGGTTGATGCCCCAACCATTTGAATATTACGTGCGGCGTTTTCGTCTCTCCCGTGAACGGACTGGCAGGAAGGACAACGCCACTCTCTAGCTGACAAATCAAGACTTTCTAGAATATGCCCACAGTGAGAACAGGTTTTAGAGCTTGGATACCATTGGTCGATGAAAACAACCAGTTTGTTTTTCTTTTTAGCCACCCATTCTAGTATTTGTATAAACTCACCAAAAGCCAAGTCTGATATTTTTCTGCCCCAAAGTCGTTGCATTCCCTTGAGGTTTAGAGTTTCAAAACAGAGAATATCGAATTTATCTGTTAGTTCATGGGCTAATTTCCAAAACCAATCACGCCGACGATTAGAAATATCTTCGTACTTGCGTACTAAATTCTTCCTGGCTCGTTCTCGATTAGATGACCCTTTTAATTTTTTGGAGTGCTGTCTACTAGCTTTGGTAATAGCGTTTAGGGATTGCTTGAAAAACTGGGGAGACTCGATTTTTGTACCGTCTGAGCAAGTGAGAAATGCCTTCAACCCAAAATCAAAACCAGCGATTTTACCCGTCTTAATCTCGACTTCTGGTTTACTGCCCTCATCAACGCCTCGGCTCCGCTCGGCGTTGACCCTGAGCGGAGCCGAAGGGTCAACCACAACAACCATAAACAACTCACCCAGTGGTGTTCGTTTTATAGTTAAAGTTTTGACAGTTCCCTCTATTTCTCTTGACTTCCAAAATTGATAAACTCGATTACCAATTTTTACTCTGTTGCTACCCAAAAACTTATAACCAGCTTGTTTAAGAGTGAATGATTTGTACTTCTTTACTTTCTTGAATCCTGGTGGTCTAACCCCCTTCTTATTATGTTTAAAAAACAATTGGTAGGCTTTCTCAATGCGTTGACAAATATCTTGTACTGCCTGAGAACCTACTGTCTGCCAAAATGAATTACGCTTTCTCAATTTGGCGATATGAGACTGAAGTTTTGCACAGCTTAAATGTTGACCCCACATCCGATAGTAGCGTTTGTGTAGGGCGATACAATGATTGTAGATTACCCCACTCGCGTTAATCATGCGCTTGAGGAATCTATTTCTTGTGTGCTGGTAGAGTTTAAACTTCAGAGTTTTCATGCTAGTATCATACCACAAATAATGTCATTATGACGGCATGAAAAAATTAACAGTTAGATGTTCAGATGAAGAATACGAGATCCTTGTGAAGTATTGTCGCAGCAAGGAGCGTAGTTTAAATGATATTCTCAGAGAATTAATCAGAACTTTGACGGACAAATAAATTTTTCCTGTTCGCGGCAGTTGAGCGTAGTCGAAACTTATATCCCCCGCATGAATGACGGGGGCTTTACGCATCACAACTCGTAAATACTATTCCAGTCTAAAAAATTTCTGTCTAGAGGCAGATTTACCTGCAAATGGTAGACCAAAATTTTCCATAATGCTGATACAGTCACGATCATCAGGTGATGACATACAACCAGGAGGGGTATTTGGTTGATTGACTGTTAAATTTGTGTTTGCTACCAACGCCGCCAAATCAGCAACAACGACATTTTTATTGGGATCAAATTTAGCAATGACGACTTTTGCAGTATTGGGGTTATTACACTTTGATGGTTTCTGACTACCTTCACTAGCTTGACACGCGGTACTACCCAAGTGAATAGGAAAACCGGAAGCCTGATGGTTTGGCTGATCATGCTTGACATTAGCACTATGCTTTGCGCTTTCCAAATCAATGCGTGCAAATTTGTACCCAAACAACCAATTCCACCATAATGAAGTGAGATTTAGGGGTGATTCGGCTGTTACGGAATCAGCGTGATTAAGATTGAAGGGAACACCCAAAGTAAATTGCAGTCCTTGATATTTGCCTTGGGGTACAGTACCAATTACTTGGTTTCTTGTCTCTACTGTCCCGTTAGCACAACTACCAGTTTTATTTTCAAAGTCCAGTAGGGCTACATTTTGGTATTGCCACTTGCCATCCTGGGTTAAGGTTAGGGGTGTAGCTTTGCCATTAATATCAATCAAAGCCACATCAGAGACATAGAAGCGGAAGTCAGAAGCAGTGACTTTGGTGGCTGGTTTTCCCAAAGTGTATACTTTGCCACACTCAAAGGGTTGTTGAGCAACTTTCGCGGCAAATTTAATCGTAATTTCTTGGTTTGGAGCAGCAGAGGCTAAACCTAGAGGATGATGAAAAATTATGGTGGTGGTAGTAGTAGCGATCGCAATTGTTGATAGCACACTCTTTGTTAGTTTGATAGCCAACTGCATCAGTTTCCCCAAGATTCACTCAAATGTCATGCTAAATCGCCACTAATCACCGCGTCAAATGACAATCTGTCAAACTCTGGGTTTCTTTTTTAGTCCCCTTGCGGGGAAAAGGTTGATGGAAACGCAACAATAAATCCTGTATCTGCTGCTCAATGGAGAAGTTTCAGTCCCCTTGCGGGGAAATAGTTGATGGAAACGATAATGCGCTACAATTGCCCAAAAAAGCAGATTTTGTGCAGTTTCAGTCCCCTTGCGGGGAAATAGTTGATGGAAACGTGACATGGAGTGAAGAAAGTATCAATAAAACAGATGTTTCAGTCCCCTTGCGGGGAAATGGTTGATGGAAACCTGCAAGCTACCAGCGTATAGGGAAATGAAAGCAGTGTTTCAGTCCCCTTGCGGGGAAATGGTTGATGGAAACTTAACAGTGGTTTGCGATCGCAGATGGTTTGTGTAGCGTTAGGTTTCAGTCCCCTTGCGGGGAAATGGTTGATGGAAACACTTTTCCCAACTGACTAAGGGATGTTCTGAGTTATGTTTCAGTCCCCTTGCGGGGAAATGGTTGATGGAAACTTGGTTTCATAGCTCACCTCCGTCTAACCATACAGTTTCAGTCCCCTTGCGGGGAAATGGTTGATGGAAACGTCAGGAAATTAGGTGATAGGTTAATGTATGTAGCTAATCGTTTCAGTCCCCTTGCGGGGAAATGGTTGATGGAAACTATAAATCCTGTGTGGTGAATTCGTATCTGTATCGTTTCAGTCCCCTTGCGGGGAAATGGTTGATGGAAACCGAAATCAGAGGAATGGTTGTAGATGAATTCCCTGAATGTTTCAGTCCCCTTGCGGGGAAATGGTTGATGGAAACTTTTGGTAAGCTTGGTTAGTTGTTGTCGTTTCATTGGCTGTTTCAGTCCCCTTGCGGGGAAATGGTTGATGGAAACAGTTAAAAGTCGCCGATGTCTACAACGACGATGGGAGTTTCAGTCCCCTTGCGGGGAAATGGTTGATGGAAACCCGTGTAGCGGTTTCCTCATTAGCTATACCCATGCACGTTTCAGTCCCCTTGCGGGGAAATGGTTGATGGAAACGACCCCTCAAATACTCAATCAATCGTTCCTGGTAAGTTTCAGTCCCCTTGCGGGGAAATGGTTGATGGAAACGTTTCATAGTTTAATAACGTCTGCGATCGCCTCGATGTTTCAGTCCCCTTGCGGGGAAATGGTTGATGGAAACTTTTGATTGTCTTCTAAGTTATCCGAAGACTGGACAATATGTTTCAGTCCCCTTGCGGGGAAATGGTTGATGGAAACTGCTCGGTACTGAAACTGAGATAGAGCAAGCTTCCTGGGAAGCATTTTGACGAATCGCAAAATTAGGTCGATTTCAGCCCGCCTTATTGCGAGTAATTCGCAACTTCCCGAATTATCGAAACGCTGTAATTATTATGTTGTCAAGGTTCTGGCGATTTTGACGAATCCCTGGGGTTTTTGACCCCGCTTCGACTTGTCAAACATCAAGCTGATTACCTAATCATAAGATGACTATTTGCTATTGTCGAGGATTTTTTAAAGTTGAACCAAAGTAAGCAAGATACAAACCTTACAGAAAGTCTATTTACATCAGGTTTTGAACAGAAAAATCACATAATTACAACTTAATCAAAATTAATCAGCAAAGCAGAAGTATAAGCTTTGACTTGCAAATCAATTCCAGTGATAGCTGTACCTACTACCACAGCATCAGCACCCAAATCTAAAGCCTTGCGCGCCATTTGCGGTGAAGAAATTCCACCTTCACAAATTACAGGAACGTCTAACTGTTCTACCATCTGCGTCAGCAATTCCCAACCAGGAGGAGATAAATCTTGAGTAACAGCAGTGTAACCGTAAAGAGTTGTCCCAACCATATCTGCACCAGCCGCCACCGCAAACTTTGCTGCGGCGATAGTGTCAACATCAGCCATGACAGGTTTACCCAGTTCCTCATGAATGCGAGTGATGATATCTGCTGTAGTCTCATCACCAGGACGCTTTCTAGTTGTGGCATCTATGGCAATGATATCAGCCCCCGCTTCCGCCACAGCAACAGCATGATGAAATTGCGGAGTAATGTACATATCATAGCCAGTGCTGATGTGCTTCCATAAACCAATAATTGGTGCTGTAATTTTTTGACGCACAGCACGAATATGATTTGGTGTATCGATACGCACACCCACAGCACCGTTATTGATAGCCGCTTCAGCCATTGCAGCAATTACCGATGGTTCATGCAGTGGTGAATCAATTGGTGCTTGACAAGAAACAATTAGTCCTTGATTGAAATCAGGAATTGGAAGTATTGACATTACAGTAGACTTCTTGCATAAATACTTCGGTTTTGCTAACAATACTATTTGAAAGCTCACGCATTCGCCCTTGGCGTTCCCGCAGGGTAGGCGCAAAGACGCAAAGAAGAACGCAGAAAGATAACTCTTGAATTTATATAGACATCTCCAATGACTATTGACTATTGACTATTGACTTAATGCTCCCATCTGCTGTGATGGTATCCAGACTGTAAAAATTGATCCTATACCTACTGTTGATTCTACTTCAATGCGTCCCCGATGTAGTTCTACTAACTGTTTTGTTAAGGCTAAACCTAGTCCTGTACCTTCGTAGCGGCGGCGATAGGGGGTGTCAAGTTGTTGAAATTTTTCAAATAGTCGCGGTAATTGGTTATCGGGAATACCAATACCTGTATCTTCAATTTGAAAAATAGCGGTGTCGTCTTCTACCCATAAACGTAAGGTGACGCTGCCGCCTTCTGGGGTAAATTTAATGGCGTTGGTTAATAAATTCCAGAGGATTTGTTCTACTCTGGTGACATCCGCAATGAAGCGATCGCGTTTGGGGTCAATTTGCAAGTCTAATTTTAAGGTGACTTGTTCAGCTTGAGCTTTCTCTAATAAGGATTCTAGAGTATTTTCGGCAATTTTGACTAAAGAAAATTCTCCCAGGTTTAATACGGCTTTACCTGCCTCAATTTGAGATAAATCGAGGATATCGTTAATCATTTCTAAAAGATGTTCGCCACTATCATGGATGGTTTGTAAATAATCCCGTTGTCGTTGACTCAATTCACCCAAAGGCCAGCGTAATAAAGTCGAAGACATACCTATTACGTAAGTCAATGGCGTGAGTAATTCATGGCTGATGGTGGCTAAAAATTCATTTCTCAGACGACTTGCGGCTTCGGCGGCGAGTAAAGCGTCTCTTAATGCCATTGTGCGTTCTATAACGCGTTGTTCTAAGGTTTGTTTTTCTTGAGTGAGCGATCGCATTAACTCTGACTGATGAATAGCGATCGCTAATTGTTCAGCAATGGAAATCAGTAAACTTTTATCACTCTCAGTCCACTGACGAGGATTGTAACATTGATGAGCAATCAATAAACCCCAGAGTTTATCTTCAAAAATAATCGGTGCGGCTAATTTAGCTCTGACTTGGCTTTGTCTGAGAAAATCTAAAAAACACCCTTCTAGAGCATAGGTTTTTTCTACATCATCCACAACTAGAGTAAAACCCTGACGATATTTTTCCCAACATGAGGAATTTTTACTAAAACAAGTTTTTTCCTGATAATCTAATACTGAGGGAATTGTCTCTGTAGCTCTAGCCTCATAAACGATACAACCCCCATAATTTTGTAATTTTGCTATGCCAGGATGTAGAGAATTATAATTATTGACTCGCGCCTTCTCAAATTTATATATTACTAATCTATCTAATTCTAAAAAATCTCTGACTTGGGCGATCGCCGTTGTCATAATTACTGACAAGTCTAGGCTTTTGCGGATTTGAGTCGTTACTTGATTTAGCAGTCTCTCTTGAGAAATTTGTTTTTTTAGGGCATCTTCTATCGGCTGACAACTATAAAACTCTGGTACATTTTTTAGTGTAGATGTTGTTGACTCTGATGTTGATTGTGGTAAAAAATATTCTAATAACAATAAGGAAAATTGACTTTGTAGGACAGCATCATTAGGTTGCAGAACTTGGCGATAGTTCTCTAAATGTTGATAAGTATAAGAATCACATCCAAACAAGTCTTGCAACTGCGAAATAAAGGAGGCGATCGCATCTAAATCAAATGTCAGCCTAGTATGGAGTAAAGAACCTGAAGCATGATCTCCATCCGTACTTAAAGGTAAAATTTCTTCCCATAACTGACTTTGTTGTTCTTGCTCACCTACAACCAAAGCACTAAAACGCTCAGATACTACTAACGTAAACCTCTGTCTTTCCCACTCCACAGGAACACGAACTCTAGACAAAATTGCCTCTGTCAGTACCAAAGCAGCAGTCTTCACTGCACGAGCCATTTGCTGCAACAATTCCCCAAGTTGATTAAATACAACTACAGGTAAACTTCGAGAAAAGCTCAAATCAGGAGAACTAAGCATTGTCAATAGCTGTGTAAGAGGGGTGGGGTGCTAGGCTGAAAATTTGTTTGATTATGTTCTAACCAACAGTTTAAAGCGGTAATACAGGATTATGCATCGTATAAGTACCACATCGGTAGGATTGAATCAGTCAGAAGGTGTCATTTTTTTAGAACAAACTCCAGCTAGCTTTGTTTTGATTACTGCTGCTGATACCGACATTCAAACCCTGGCGGCGGCAGTTCCCCAATTACCTGCAACATTTCCTGCTTTGAGAGTAGCCAATTTATTACTATTACAGCAACAAATAAGCATTGATACTTACGCTGAACAAGTTTTAGAACTTGCCCAAGTAATTATTTTACGCCTAATAGGAGGACGTTCCTATTGGACTTACGGTTTAGAAGTAGTGCAAGAAATTGTGCAACGTAATGGCATAAATTTAATTGTAATGCCAGGAGACGATGCTCTTGATCCTGAATTGTTTTCTCAGTCTACCTTGCCTGTGTCCACTGTTAATCAAATATGGCAGTATTTCCATGAAGGTGGCGTAGAAAATTTTGTTAATGCCCTGCAATTTATTAGCGATAAATGTCTAGCAACTGCATATAACCCAGCACCACCGCAAAGAGTTCCCCGTGTGGGTTTTTATTTGGGGGATTGGGGATTGGGGATTGGGGACTGGGGATTGGGGACTGGGGACTGGGGATTGGGGATTAGGGACTGGGGATTGGGGACTGGGGACAAAGAGAAAATTGCTACCTTGTCTATTCCCAATTCCCCATGCCCTATGCCCAAAGTCGGTATATTATTCTACCGCGCTCATTATTTGGCGGGGAACACTAAAGTTATTGATGCGTTGTGTGCGGCTTTATGTAGGAAAAACTTGCAGCCTTTACCGATATTTGTTTCTTCTTTGCGTGACCCTGAAGTGCAGGCAGAGTTGATGGAGTTTTTCCAACCCCAAGACTCAGAACAAGTTGCAGTATTACTGAACACCACAAGTTTTTCTTTAGCACGGTTAGATACAGAAACGCCCCAGACTGAACTATGGGAAAAATTGGATGTTCCTGTATTGCAAGTGATTTTGAGTGGCGGATTTTTAGAGCAGTGGTCAACACAATCACAAGGACTTTCTCCCCGTGATA
This sequence comes from Nostoc sp. CMAA1605, assembly GCF_021596505.1. Lineage (GTDB taxonomy): Bacteria > Cyanobacteriota > Cyanobacteriia > Cyanobacteriales > Nostocaceae > Trichormus. Next base: position 10,734 of record NZ_PJIZ01000092.1, read on the forward strand.
TTGCGATGAATGTCGCACTACCGGAAGTAGATGGTAGAATTATCAGCCGTGCAGTCTCTTTTAAGACAGTAGACACTCGGAATTCTGACTTAGAAACCGATGTGGTAGTGTATGAACCAGTTAGCGATCGCATTGAATTTGTCGCTCAACTAGCCGCTAATTGGGTGAAACTACGACAAAAACCACCCCAAGAACGCAAAATTGCCCTCATCTTAGCCAATTACCCCAACCGAGACGGACGTTTAGCCAACGGTGTCGGCTTAGATACACCAGCCAGTTGTATAGAAATCCTCCAAGCCTTACAGCAAAGCGGCTATATAGTAGAAAATCCCCCCACTAATAGTGACGAATTAATCACCCGTTTAACATCTGGTGTCACCAATGACCCAGAAGGTAGAGACTGGCGACCAGTACAGCAAAGCCTCTCCGTAGAAGAATATCAAGCCTATTTCGCCTCTTTACCCACAGCCGTACAGCAGGGTATTGGGGAGAGATGGGGGGTTGGGGAATGGGGACTGGGGACTGGGGACTGGGGACTGGGAGACAAGGGGGACAAGGGGGACAAGGAAAATTTTACCCCAATGCCCAATGCCCAATTCCCCATGCCCCATGCCCCATGCCCAATTCCTGGTATTCAACTCGGTAATGTATTCGTCGGTATTCAGCCATCACGGGGTTATGACCTTGACCCCAGTGTGAATTATCACGCGCCGGATTTAGAACCGACTCATAACTATTTAGCTTTTTATTATTGGGTGCGGGAATGTTTTGGGGCTGATGCTATTGTCCACGTAGGAAAACACGGGAATTTAGAATGGCTTCCTGGTAAGAGTTTGGCATTATCTAATACCTGTTACCCCGAAGTCGCCTTTGGTGCAATGCCTCACTTGTATCCATTTATTGTCAATGACCCAGGTGAAGGTTCACAAGCCAAACGTCGCGCCCAAGCTGTGATTATCGACCATCTCACACCCCCGATGACTCGCGCTGAACTTTACGGGGCTTTGCAAAAACTGGAAAATTTAATTGATGAATATTATGAAGCCGAAAGTTTAGATCCTTCCCGTTTACCTACATTGCGCGATCGCATCCAACAACTAATCATCCAAGAAAATCTTTATCAAGATTTAGGGATTAAAGACGAAAAAGACATTTTGAACTCAATAGATGGTTATCTATGCGAATTAAAAGAAGCACAAATTCGCGATGGTTTACACATTTTTGGGCAATGTCCCCAAGGTAGACAATTACGGGATTTAATTATAGCGATCGCCCGCATTCCTAACCGCCATTCCCCAGGAATTACCAGAGTCTTAGCCAACGCTTGGGGTTTAGAAATCGACCCCCTTGCAGCCGATTTCAGCAGCGAATTATCCCCAACCGACAAACAAATCCTAGCCCAAAAAACCCCCCATCCCTGCCGCACCGCAGGCGATGCTGTGAGCATCCTGGAAGAGTATGCAGCCGTGTTAGTAGAAGAAATGATGAGGCAGGGGGGCAGGGGGCAGGGAGCAGGGGGAGAGTTTTTGCCCAATCCCCAATTCCCCATGCCCCATGCCCCATGCCCAATTCCCAATTCCCTAAACTGGATTAGTACCAAACTCCTCCCCGCTTTACAACAAACCCAGATGGAAATCACAAATTTGCTGCGGGGATTGGATGGAAAATACGTCCCTAGCGCACCATCAGGCGCACCTACTAGGGGTAGACCAGAGGTTTTACCCACAGGCAGAAACTTTTACGCAGTGGATATTCGCGCCATCCCTACAGAAACAGCTTGGGATGTAGGCAGAAAAGCCGCCGAAAACTTGATTGAATCCTACACTCAAGAACACGGAGAGTATCCCAAAACACTAGGTTTATCCGTGTGGGGAACAGCCACCATGCGGACTGGTGGGGATGATATCGCTGAGGCGTTAGCTTTACTAGGTGTTAGACCCGTGTGGGATGGAGCAGCACGGCGAGTCATCGACTTAGAAATTTTGCCTTTGAGTATTTTGGGAAGACCCCGTGTCGATGTCACCTTACGCATTTCCGGCTTTTTCCGTGATGCCTTTCCCAACTTAATCGATTTATTTGACCAAGCCGTCAACGCCGTCGCTGCCCTAGACGAACCCCCAGAACAAAATCCTTTAGCTGCCCAAGTCCAACAAGAAACTGAGTTTTGGTTACAACAAGGCTTAAGTGTAGAAACAGCAATAGAGCGATCGCACTATCGCATCTTCGGTTCTAAACCAGGTGCTTACGGCGCAGGACTCCAAGGCTTAATGGACTCTCAAAACTGGCAAACCGACCAAGATTTAGCCCAAGCTTACATTAACTGGAGTTCTTACGCCTATTCTTCCAAGAGGAAAGAGGCAGGGGGGCAGGGGGCAGGGGGCAGGGGGCAGGGAGCAGGGGAGCAGGGGAGCAGGGGAGCAGAGGAGACAACAACACTCAGCAATCCCCAGTCCCCAATCCCCAGTCCCCAATCCCCAGTCCCCAACCCCGAAGCCTTCACCCAAAGATTAGCCCAAATGCAAATTGTGCTGCACAACCAAGACAACCGCGAACATGATTTGCTCGATTCTGATGATTACTATCAGTTTCAAGGTGGTTTAACAGTGGCGGTGCGGTCTATTCAAGGCCAAAATCCTGAAACTTATTTCGGTGACAATTCCATTCCATCTCAACCACGCGTCCGCCAACTCAAAACGGAAATTGCACGGGTGTACCGTTCCCGTGTAGTTAATCCCAAATGGATTGAAGGGATGATGCGCCACGGCTACAAAGGTGCATTTGAAATGTCAGCAACTGTGGATTTTTTATTTGCTTATGATGCCACGGCTAGATGTGTGGAAGACTTTATGTATCAAGGTGTGATGCAAGCTTATTTACTTGATCCAGTAGTTTGTGATTTTCTTCAAAATAAAAATCCCCATGCTCTACGTGATATTGCGGAAAAATTATTAGAGTCACACAAGCGCGGTTTATGGCAGGATGTAAATATACAAACACTAGAAAATTTACGCAGTTTAGTACATCAAGCTGAAGCATCGATTGAAGAAAAGTAAGTGGTGTAAGAACTATGGACAATATCGCGTATTTATATCTAGCTTCCGCCTACGAAGGAAACGATAGTGAGTTTGTTTCTTTTACCCCCCTATTAGATAAGGCTACGTTACCTAATTGGCAACGTCTTTCTAGCAGGGCTTGGAAGCATATGTTACCTCTTGCTCTGACATTAGCAGTTTTAAGCAGTGTTAGCAGCGTCTGGGCATTAGAAAGAGGAGATCAAGGGCCATCCGTCAGAAATCTCCAAGAAAAGCTACGCAACGCAGGTTTTTATCGTGAACAAATTACCCAAGTTTACGATTTTAATACAGAGGCGGCTGTGCGGAGTTTTCAAGCAGCAGCAGGTTTACCTGTTGATGGTATTGTCGGTACCAGCACTTTGGAAAGATTGGATAAATGGCCGTCAGCGACAGTCATTAGTCAACCACTCACAGCTACCCCTGTAAGTAATGGGACAACCACCAGACAAACTACCACGAACAATACACAAACTCGCACTAGTACCACGGCTACTACACGTCCCAGACAAACCAGCACTACCGCCAATACTCGTCCTACACAGACTACAGTAGTTAATTCTGTCACTACAAAACGCCAAAATCCCAACTATCTTGCTTCCGGTGATGAAGGCCAAGATGTGAGAATTCTGCAAGAACGTCTACGAGTGGCGGGGTTTTATTACGGTAACGCCACAGGCATTTTCGGCCCGGTGACTCAAGAAGCTGTTAAAAGGTTTCAAACTGCCTACAAACTAGACGCTGATGGGGTTGTAGGGCCAGCGACACTAGCGAAATTACCTCGACTGGGTGTAGGTGGTAGAACTGCTCCCCCTAGACAGACAGCTAATACTAGCACGGCTAACAATAGCACCACTAATACCAGTAAGGATCAACTCAAAATGGGCGATCGCGGTGAAGCGGTGCGAGTCTTACAAGAACAATTAATCCAAGCCGGGTATTTGCAGGGACAACCCAATGGCTATTTTGGCTCTTACACCGCAGATGCTGTTAAAAGATTTCAAGCCGAAAACTATTTAGCTGTCAGTGGCGTTGCTGGCCCCACTACCAGAGCTAAATTGTATAGCTTAGTCAACAAAACACCAAAAGGCGATTTTAGTGTTTTAGAAATCCAACGCAGACTGCAAGCCAGAGGATTCTATAAAGGTCAACTAAACGGACTAATGGCAGAAGATACCAAAAATGCCATTAGACTAGCACAAGAATTCTATGGCATCAGCCTCAACGATATTAGAAGTGGACGCTTTTAGCACCCACTTCCGTATTTGCTTTGTATCAATTTGTAACAGTTGATTTACCTCCACATAGTAATTTGCAATAGACTATGCCCTGCTACGCTCACAAGACTCAAAAACTTATACCGTTTTGGATTTAGATTTTGGATTTTGGATTGTGTAATGCTTTACTGGGAAGCTTTTGGGCAATCCATTTGTCGCCATCATTTTTCAAATTGGTATTAGATGCAGCAAGATTTGTCTGACTCACATCTGTTACTTGTTTTTAGGCAATCGGTATGAGGCGAAAAGCTAATCGGATCGGCAATTAATAATTAATATTTAATTTACTTGTGCTTTTTGCCTTCTACCTTCTTGTAATGAGGGCTAAAGCGGCATTAAAGCCCGTTGACATTTGGGACACACTGCATGGATTGTCATTTGGCAGTCAAGCAGATGAAATCCTTCTTTTTGAGCAGTTTTAGCTCCAATTTTTAAAATAGAGTCATTTTTAAACTCAATTGTGGAGTTACAACGTACACAAATTAAGTGATGATGGTGATGGGGGTAAGGTTGATTGATTTCATAGTGCTTATGCCCTTCTCCCAATTCCAGTTCCCTTAAGATCCCCATCCGCGCCATCAATTTCAAAGTGCGGTAGATAGTAGAAAGGCTAATTCCTTCACCATCACCTTCTAGGCGGTGGTATAAATCCTCAGCACTTAAGTGTTCGCCTTGAGGTAGTTCTTGGAAGATATGTAATATAGTTTCTCGCTGGGGAGTTAAACGCCAACCACGTTCGTTTAATTCTGCCTTGAGTGAAGTAGTTGTGTAGACAGTCATACTAATTTTTCTCAACAAAGCCTATTAATTGAGAATATAGCAAATGTTTTGATCGGTTTGCAACAATCATTGCTTATTGAGAATAATTATTAAGCTTTTTAAAATAACTGATGAAGCTTACAAGATAAATTATAAAAAGTTTGATCCCCAATTTGAATATTTCTGCCAAAAATAATTGTGTTGTTACACAAGTTATTTTTGGCAGAAATTTCTAATAAGCAATGACTGCTTATGTATCTGGGGATCAAAGGATGTATATGCAAATAAATAGTCAATAGTCAACAATCTATAGTATAAGTTTTGTTCACTATTGACTATTGACCGTTGACTATTAATTAACTCAAAGATTCCAAGTAATCGCGGATTAAGTTACGGCGTTTGGGTTGACGCAACTTCTGTAAAGCTTTCGATTCAATTTGGCGGACGCGTTCCCGTGATAAATCCAAGGCGCGACCAATTTCAGCCAGTGAGTAAGGATGACCATCAGCTAAACCAAACCGCATGAGGATGACATCTCGCTCCCGACTAGTTAAGTCTGCTAATAAATGTTGCAAGTCTCTTTGTAGAGATTCTCGCATTAACATTTCTTCAGGAGTAACACCATCGGTTTCTAATAATTCACCGAGTTCGGTATCCTTATCTTTACCAACTTTAGTTTCTAAAGAAACAGAACGAGGTACTCTTAATAGAACTTCCCGTACTTGAGTTGGTGTCATTTCTAACTCAATGGCCAAGTCTTCTAAAGTCGGAGTGCGACCTTTTTCTTGAGCAATTTTGCGTTGAGCCTTTTTAATTTTGTTGAGCTTTTCTGTGATGTGGACAGGCAGGCGAATTGTGCGGCTAGAAGTGGCGATCGCTCTAGTGATTCCTTGACGAATCCACCAGTAAGCATAGGTACTAAAGCGATAACCCTTGGTAGGATCAAATTTTTCCACCGCCCTTTCTAAACCAAGAGTCCCTTCTTGGACTAAATCTAGTAATTCCAAACCACGATTTTGGTATTTCTTCGCCACCGACACAACCAAACGCAGATTTGCCTTGATCATGTGTTCTTTGGCTTGTAAACCGTTAGATTGGATTTGTTCCAATTCTTCAACGGTCATTTTGGCAATTTCTGCCCAACGACGCTTACCTTCAGATAAAATCGGCTTTAGGTCAGTTACCTTCACACCAGCCGTAGCAGCCCATCTTTCCAAAGAAGGACGGTGTCCTAACTCCGATGCTAAACGCTCTTGAACTTCAATTAAGTTAAGATAGGGAGTGGCGACTGCATCTCCTTGTTTAGCTGCATTAGCTAACACTGTCCGCAATTTAAGGTAACGCTGGACTTTTTGGGCTTCGGAAACCTCTTCGTCGCGTCCTAACAACCGAACTCGGCCTATTTCCTGAAGATATAGACGTACCAAGTCTGTACTGCGACGGTTACTGTTAGCAGCAAAATTATTGGGGTCAGCCGCAGCAATTTCCAAATCATGGAGATCGTCAGCCAAAAACTCACCATCATCAACCGTCAGATCAGGTTCTAACATCTGGCGGGATTTAGGGGTATTGTAGGCGGCATCTGCGTAAAAAGATGTTGCTGGCATAAAATCGTCTCTATGGCTCCAGGTAACAATAGATTGCGGTCAGCTATTGAAATTTAACTGTTGCTATTGTTCCCGTGATTTTAGATGATCTAACACGGTTGAGAATTCCAGTAATGTTTTTTTGCAAAACAAATTACTGGTTCTGGCAAGCATTAACACCGAACTAAGCTCGGTTGCTAAACTTTTGATTGAACCAATAGCTATTCAAATCCACAATTAGGCTTTAGATTCTGAACTACCGAGTCAGCTTTTCAAACATCAGGGATATTAGTTGCTACTTTAGGATTTTGTATAAACATCATTCAGTGGAAATCATGTTTATCATTGGTATAGTCACATCTACATGGATATGAAACTGTTTTCCTGACGATTTTCTAATTTTTTTCTAGGGATTTTTGAGGAACAATGAGAGGTAACATATAATTCCAGAGGTTCAAGTGGTCTGTTACAACTGATACTTTCAACAATCAAATTGTTCACAATTAGCAATTTTTCATCAACACTTCATACTTAGTTCGGATTACATCAATATTTCTTCATTTTGTTAACTAAGGGTGTGGGGGTTTAGGGGTGTGAGGGTGTGAGGGTGTAAGGGTGTAAGGGTTTAGGGGAAAAATTAATAACTGTTGACTGTTGACTATTGACTACTGACCATTGACCATTGACTATTCCGGTTTAATATTACGAAGCATCAGTTCTTCGAGGGCTTGTCTAGGAGTGACATCACCTTGTAACAATCGGTAAACCTGCTCGGTAATAGGAATAACTATGTTTTTCTGTCTGGCTAGTTGGACTAATACCTGACAAGTGTTTACTCCTTCAGCTGTTCCTGGTAGATGGGAGAGAATTTCTGTAAGTGACTTACCGCTAGCTAGTTGATAGCCGACTTGGTAGTTACGACTTAAAGGACTATTGCAGGTGGCTAACAAATCTCCTAGACCAGATAAACCATAAAAGGTTTCCGTTTTTGCGCCCCAGTAATTGCCGATGCGAACCATTTCTGTGAGTCCGCGAGTGACTAAAGCGGCTTTGGCGTTAGTTCCCAAATGTAAACCGTCACAAACTCCAGCTGCGATCGCAATTACGTTTTTGAGTGTACCGCCTAATTCCACACCTACGGGGTCAGCATTGGTATAGACGCGAAACCGCGCAGAAGAAAATACCAGCTGCACTTTTTCGGCGGCTGTTGTGTCACGACTAGCAACAACCGAAGCAGCTGGTAATGATTGTTCAATTTCTTTCGATAAATTTGGCCCCGACAGCACCACAACTGCATGATCAGGAAAAGTTGATTGCCAAATTTGCGACGGCGTAAAGATGGTTTGTGGTTCTAGTCCTTTTGTTGCCGTCACAAAGATAGTGGTAGGTGAAGGGGTGAAAGAATGTACTTGAGATGCAACATCTCTCACACCCTTCATCGAAATTGCAGAAAGAACAATTTCAGCATCTTGTAAAACCTCTGCCAAGGTGGCAGATCCCTGGCGTGACCACATACGAACTCTATGGCCGTTTTCTGCTGCTAACTTTGCTAAAGCTGCACCCCAAGCACCTGCACCCAAAATTGCGACTGTATTTCCTTGCACCTTTAAAATTCAAAATTCAAAATTCAAAATTCAAAATACTCTACGAGAAAGCTTACGCCTACAAAATTCCAAATACTCAACACTCAGCATTCAACACTCAGCACTCAATACTCAGCACTCACCACTCACCACTCTCTGGCGTGGATAGCGTTCCATCAGTTCCCGCACCTGTTCAGCATGGTAAGAACTTCTGGTTAGGGGTGATGCTACAACTTGCAAAAATCCTAATTCTTCACCATAAGCTTGCCAAGCTGCAAATTGTTCTGGTGTGATAAAGCCTTGTACTTGCAAGTGTTTTTGGCTCGGTTGGAGATACTGCCCGATAGTCAAAATATCACAATCTACAGAGCGTAAGTCTTGCATAACTTGACGAACTTCGGCATCAGTTTCACCCAATCCGACCATAATCCCAGATTTGGTGTACAACCAAGGTGCAAGTTGACGACTGAGTTTAAGTAATTCTAGTGTGCGATCGTAATTACCTTGAGGTCGCACCCGTTTATATAACCTTGGAACTGTTTCTGTGTTGTGGTTTAATACCTCTGGTGCAGCTTGGAGAATTATCTCTAAAGCATTCCAGTTACCGCATAAATCAGGAATTAACACTTCAATTGTAGTGTTTGGTGAAACTTTCCGCACAGATTCAATACACTGTACAAATTGAGCCGCACCACCATCTGGTAAATCATCTCTATTCACAGAGGTAATCACCACATGATTCAGTTTCATCCGGCGTACAGCTTCGGCTAATCGTGCTGGTTCTGTAGGATCTAAAGCTTTGGGTTTTTTGTCAAAGTCGATATCACAATAAGGACAAGCACGAGTACAAGCCGGCCCCATAATTAAAAATGTAGCCGTTCCAGCTTGGAAGCATTCCCCAATATTAGGACAAGACGCTTCTTCGCAAACTGTATTGAGTGCTAAATCTCGTAAAATCTCTTTAACATTGCCAACGCGCTCCCATTGAGGAGCTTTTACTCGCAACCAGTCTGGTTTAACTGTCACAATCCGCCCTTACCACTCAAAGTTGTACAAATCTAATCCTAGCAAGCAAATTCCTCGCTGAAGACATTTCACTATATCTATATATATGGGGGAATGGGGAATGGGGAATGGGGACTGGGGATTGGGGACTGGGGACTGGGGACTGGGAACAAGGGAGATAAAACTAATGACTAATGACTAATGACTAATGACTAATGACTAATGACTAATGACTAATGACTAATGACTAATGACTAATGACTAATGACTATTGACCATTGACTATTGACTATTGACTATTGACTATTGACTATTGACTATTGACTATTGACTATTCAGAATTTGTGCTATGTTTAGGAGTGTGTGAAAATTTACGGGATGTAGCGCAGCTTGGTAGCGCACTTCGTTCGGGACGAAGGGGCCGCTGGTTCGAATCCAGTCATCCCGATTGTTGTTTTAGAGCGACAAATTATTTGTCACCAAAATTAAATTGTTGTCCTACGTTGAAAAATAATCATCTCAGTTCCGATAACGGGGTTACGTGCGACTAATCTCTCTTGGGAATCGATAATTTCTAAATGAGCAAAATCTAATTTTTGAGAACGCTGTAATATGTCTGCGGCTAATTGATTTTGCTGAGATTCTGGGAGATTGTACCAATCATCTTTAATTTTTACAGTCAAGCTACTGCTGCGGAAGTTAGCTTGAATTGATTCTATGATGCCGGAAACGTAAGCATCGCTAATTTCTGCCACTTGAGTTTCAATGGCTGCAATTAGTCTTTGTTCTGGGGTTAATTCTATTCTTGGCGTTGATGTTGGTTCTGGTGTTGGTGTTGGTTCTGGGGTTAGTTCTGGTTCTGGGGTTGGGGTTGGTTCTGGTGTCGGTTCTGGTTCTGGAGTTAGTTCTGCTTCTGGGGTGGGTGTGATTTCTGCTGATGGCTGTGGTTCTGGTGGTGTAGTGCTTTGTGGAGTTGGTGTTGTTGTAGGCGTGGGTGTGGGAACTTCTTGGGCTGGGGGAACTGTTGCAATTTGAGTGGGCTTTTTGGTGAATACAGTTGTAGTTGTCCACACCACAATTACCGCCAAGACACTAGCAATGATTCCTGTCAAAGCTGTATCCGTCACCTTTGTAGATAGATTAGATGGTAAAAAAGGACGGACTTGCTTAAGTAAAAATCTACTCCATTTAGATTCTAGCGATCGCCAAAATCCTGGTGTTGTTTCAGTGGATGGAGTTTCTAGTTTTTCTACGGTGGTTTCTAATATTCCTATCGTTCCCCTGAGAATTTGAAGAATTATCCCTTTCCAAATAGGTTGGACTGTTCTTGGGCGGGGTTGACTTCTCGACGAAGATTTATTTGTTGATTCAGGAGGTTTGTCTTGTGACATGGAAATTTCACCAAAAGCACAGATTATATCTACAACTATCTAGCAATTTGTATTCTTACCCTATGTTAAAGCTGCGTCTACATAATACAATTACGAATTACAAATTATGAAAATTTAGTGTGTGATGAAACTCAACCGTCGGCAATTTTTATTGTTAAGTAGTCTCAGCACCGTTGGTAGTGGAGTGTTAACTTGGACGTTAATTCATCAAAATGGCCGTAAGCAACTGATAGATTCTGTCACCGCAGCTACACCACCGAAAAAAAATTTACTCTTGCGGTTTGTGTCTGTAGCCGATACTGGCACCGGTGCCAAAGGACAGTATGCTGTAGCTAAGGCGATGACGCTATATCACCAGCGCAATCCTTATGATTTAGTTGTGTTAGCAGGTGATAACATTTACAACAACGGCGAAATTGAAAAAGTCCAGGCTGTTTTTGAACGTCCCTATCAAGATTTACTCAAACGTGGTGTAAAATTTCAAGCTTGTCTAGGTAATCATGACATTCGCACTGATAATGGCGAACCGCAAGTCAAATATCCTGGGTTTAATATGAACGGACGCAGATATTATACTTTTCGTCGGGAACGGGTGCAATTTTTTGCTTTAGACACCAATGGTAATGCTGATTGGCAAAATCAATTACCTTGGTTAGAAAAAGAGTTAAGTAGTAGTGATGCTACTTGGAAAATTGTCTTTGGACATCACCCAATTTATTCTTCTGGTGTCTATGGTAGCAATTCTGAATTTATTAAAACCTTCACACCATTATTTAAAAAATATGGTGTGCAATTGTATATCAATGGACATGAACATAGTTACGAACGCACTCGCGCTATTGATGGAACTACCTATTTAGTTTGTGGTGCAGGCGCAGGAAATCGTCCTGTAAGTCGTTCAGAATGGACAGAATATTCTACCAGTAATTTAAGCTTTGCTGCTTATGATGTTTATCCCGATAAAATCGAAGTCGTTGCTATTGGTACTAATCATCGCGTCTTTGATCGGGGTGTAATCAAACTCAGCTAAATGTTTAAGTTGAACATCCAGATCACCCAGGCGATCGCTATGATTAGGTATTAAGTTGAAGTAGTAAATTTTCCTAGCGATCGCCCTGATATTCCCACAAGTAATATGTAATTGAATTTCGCTCTCATTTGAAATGAGATACTAGACTGTATATCAGAATAAAAACTATCAAAGCAAAACAACTAAATAAAGAAGCACTGAGAGTTACAAGAACAGGTATATTCATAGATTGAATTATGGTGATTGCACCAATACTGAAACCGATAGCAGCTATGAAACTCATCAAGCTGACTAGATTCTGATTCACCATCTTTCCCTATCCCTCACTCACGGCTTCCTCATTATTCATAATTCATGAGCAGCTTTAAATGCTGTAAAAGCCATTACCTTAAAGTGAGTGCAATTGTTCACAAGTTATGCAATTTTGATATATTTTTAGGGTTTTCATGTCTTGAAGACACAATAATATATTTTATATTTTATTTAACATATGGGTAACTATACTATTTTGAATTACAATATATACATTGTGACGTAAAACACTTGTCGAAATAATGAAATTCTAGTTAATATCATGAAAATTAAACGTCTGGAAATTAATTATTTTCGCGGCATTAGTGATTTGACTCTTAATTTCAATCAAAGAGAACCAAATATAATTATTGGTATCAACGGTGTAGGCAAATCAAGTATACTTGATGCTCTTTCTCTCTTGCTTTCTCGTTTTATGGAGTGGATTGGCGGAGTTGTTCCTATAGAAGAATTAAGAAAGTTCAATGAACTAGATATTGCCAATAACTCATCATTGACGAAACTTCAACTTACAATTTCATCAAATGGAGGAGAAGATAGCTGGGAATTATTGAGAAGTCGTAGTGGAGTCTCGGAAGATGCTATGCACGAAATGGCAAGAGCATCAGCTAACGCTATGTGGCGACATTGGTATAATGAACCTCAATACAATATACCTTTGGCAGTTTACTATCCTGTTAATCGTGCAGTTGCTGATATTAATCTAGAAATTCCTACTCAGAATAATTTAAAACAAATAGATGCCTATAGAGAAGCATTAATAGATGGAAAAGTTAATTTTACTAGTTTTTTTCAATGGTTTAGAAATAGAGAAGATTTAGAAAGCGAGCTATTACGGGATCAACTAGATTATCGTGATCAACAACTAGAAGCAGTCAGACAAGCTGTAACTTCATTATTACCCAATTTTTCTAATTTACGAGTACGCCGTTCTCCCCTACGAATGACATTAATCAAAGACGGTGAAGAATTAATTATTAATCAACTGTCTGACGGAGAAAAATGTTTACTAGCAATGGTGGGAGATTTAGCCAGAAGGTTAGCAATTGCTAATCCTGGTTTGTCAGAACCACTACAAGGAAATGGAGTGGTTTTAATTGATGAAATTGAATTACATTTGCATCCTAAATGGCAACGGGAAATAATTCCAGCTTTAACCAGAACCTTTCCTAATTGCCAATTTATTGTAACTACGCATTCACCACAAGTTATTAGCCAGATCAAACCAGAAGGAATTTATTTATTAGAGAAAACGACGCAAGGTATAGTTGCCAAACGCCCAGAAAGTTCCTTTGGTAGAGATAGTAATCGGATTTTAGAAGATTTAATGGGTGTTCCAGAACGTCCCCAAATCATTAAAGATAAAATTTTAGAGTTATTTAGATTGATTGATGCTAGTAATTTAGAAGGTGCTAGACAACTACGTCAACAGTTAGTTGAAGAAATTGGCGCAGATGAACCAGAGTTTGTTAGAGCAGATGTACTAATCCGTAGAAAGGAAATTCTTAATCGATGAAGTACATCAAAAAGAATCGAGAACCAGGGCAATTTACTAGTTGGAAGGCGTTAGCGAATGATTATTGGCAACCTAGTTGGGATAATAACTTTCAAGCACCAGAAAAACCTATTGTACATGATGCTTTACTCAAAGAACAAGGTTTCATCTGCTGCTATTGTGGAATGCGGATTACTAGACAGGCTAGTCATATAGAACATTTAAAACCTCGTAGTCAATATCCTAGTTTGGCATTGGAATACACAAATCTTATAGCTTCATGTCAAGGAGAAAGTGAAGAACCACCACCAATTCCTGTACATTGTGGGCATGAGAAAAAGTATTGGTATGAAGCAAAGCTAATGGTATCGCCTTTAGAGCCAAACTGTGAAGCCTTTTTTAAGTACACTGGTGCGGGAGAAATTCAACCAACAGATGATCCATTAAAACAGGATGCTGCCATAACGACAATTGAAAAACTAGCACTCAATATTGATAAACTCAAGAATATGAGGAAATTAGCCATAGATGCTGCATTAGATGCTACTCAAGGATTAAGTTACGAAGAAATACAGAAGTTAGTTCAAGGCTATAACGAATTAAACAATACTGGAGAATACACTCCTTTTTGTGCAGCTATTATTTATATACTCAAAAATTATTTTTAGATTTGAAGAAAAATTCATTTTAACTAAAATTATATATTTAAAGACGCGGATGATCGCGTCTTTTTAAACCTTCATTTCTGAATAATTACTGATGTGCCTAAAGAAGCCCAATTAAATAACCACTTAGCATGATTAGGTGCGAGATTTACGCAACCGTGGCTAACGGGAGTACCAAACCTCCGATGCCAATAAGCACCGTGAATACCATAATTCCCATCATAAAACATGGCATAGGGAACATTAGGGACATCGTAATTTCTACCACGCATTCGGGTAACTTTATGCTTTGATTGAACTTTAAAAGTACCAATACGTGTGGGTGTAGATTTCTTACCAGAGGAAATTACGATCGCATACACTGGTTTATTACCTTCCCAAGCAATTAATCTTTGTGTAGAAAGATTAATCTGAATCCAGCGTTCATCTGATTTTTGCAGATTTTGTATACTTGCTGTAATTTTCTGGTTAATGACACCAGCCCAAGCTGCATCAGAACTCATGCTAATGGTACTAAGTGACAATAATGCACCAACCATAGAGAGTTTGAAGCAGCGTGTCCAGTTCTGAAAAGTTAATATTTTCATGGTAGAAGCACGGAGACAAAGAAATTTTTACCAGTTTTTGAGACATCAAATATAACCGTACATTGGTAAAAATTTCATCCAGAAAATTACAGAGAGAAGTCATTAGTCAATAGTCAATAGTCAATAGTCATTAGTCATTAGTCATTAGTTATTAGTTATTAGTCAATGGTTTTTATCCTCTCCTACCTTGTCTACCTTGTCGCCCTTGTCCGCAATTCCCAGTCCCCAGCGATGCACTGAGCTTGTCGAAGTGTCCCCAATCCCCAGTCCCCAGCGATGCACTGAGCTTGCCGAAGTGTCCCCAGTCCCCAATCCCCAATCCCCAGTCCCCAATCCCTTACAACGGAATTAACTCTGGATAATATTGCAACAACTCATCGTTAGTGAGTTCATCACCTAATCTGGCTGGAGAGAAATGAACTTGAATGGCTCTGAGTTTGTGGTTGTAGTGTAAATTAATTACGGCTTTTAACCCTTCCTTTAACGCTTGGATATTTGCTAAGTCTGTTTCTATGTCGGGGACTTCTCCTTCACAAGCAACTGTAATCATCACTACAATGTTACGTGTGGTGGGGAGTGATAGAGGTTGACTGGAACTAGCATCTAAGTCTAAATCAGCACCATATCTTTCGGCTGAATCGCTAAATAATTCGTTGAAGTAGTCTCCGGCTTCGCCTTCACTCCAGAAGACATCACCTTCATTAGACGCTGATAGCCAATACTCATCGTATCGTACCAGGGTTTCGCACAGGTCTACTAGACCCTCGCCCATGACTTGCATATCACCTTCAGAGGCGATCGCATCTCTAGCGATTCTATTTAATTCTCCCAAAATTGGCGCGATTTCCGATCCCGCCAAGTGCAGAAGTATCCGACAGACTACATAACGAGTCCGCCCCATCATTTTGTTGAAGATACCAGACATCTCTATCTCCTATCGGAATATAAGGGTAAGGGTTTAGGGGTGTGGGGGTGTAGGGGTTTAGGGGTAACAGAGACAAGGTAGACATTTTCCTATTCCCAATCCCCAATCCCCAGTCCCCAGTCCCCAGTCCCCAGTCCCCCACTCACTCATTGACATAGTGAAAGGTTTTAACAAAATCAATCACTGTATTCATGGGTGGTAGTGTGGGTGTAGGTGAATCACTAGATAAGTCAGCTAAAAAGTTAACATGATCGGCAGCATTAATAAATCGTTTACCAAAATTTGGGTTGTGATGCACAATCAGAGTTTGACCACTGGAATTAGTTAAGATTGTTTGGGTGGCAGCTTTAAAGAAGTTAATTTTGGCGGCTAATTCCAAATTTCTTTTTACCTGTCTAATGGCTTTCGCCTGAACTATAGCTTCCTGGATGGGGGCTACTAATTGCTTCGCTCTTTGGAGTGTGTTTAGATCCAAAAGAGATATATCTTCTTTCCCTATGGTGTCTACCATTGTGTAAATGTTTTTTTGCGTATTGGCTGCATCTCGAAAGGGGAGAATAGCCATACAAGCGGTAGGTAATAGGGTATCATCACTATCTACTCGAAAGGTGATGACTGTACGGCGGCGACTTACTTCTATACTAGGGGGTTGTTTGCATAGCTGATATTCTTGTGCGATGTGGTAGTAAGCACCGGCTAAAGCGAAATTGGCTTCTGATTCTAGGGCTGCATCAACGACAATACAAATAGTAGGGGGCGTTTCATTAAAAAAATCGCGGACATCCTCTATATCAAATCTTTGAATAATAGTGCGATCGCCTTCAGGACTTAAATCCACCCATTCACATACTAAAGCATCTGTTTTCAAGCCAAATCTTGGTGTAGAGTAAAGTTTTGCACCTGTGAGAATCGCACTAGTTAGATCAGCACCTATCCATTCCGCTTTAATTAATTTCGCTTGGCTTAAATTCGCATGGACTAAACTCGCATTAGTTAAATTAGCATTACTTAAATCTGCTCCAATTAAGCTGGCTCCACTCAATTTGGCGTTGCTTAAATCCGTCCAACTCAGATCAGCTCCATTTAAATCAGCCCAACGCAGGTTAGCACCACTCAAATCTGCACCACTCAGGTTAGCTTGAGCTAGATTTGCTTGTTTTAGTTCAGCTTCTCGCAAATTAGTGCTGCTTAAGTCAGCACGACTCAAATCAGCTGCATTGAAGTTAGCCATTTCTAAGTTCGCTCCCGCTAAGGAAGTACCTTTTAATATTGCTTCAGAGAGATTAGCGTGACGGAGGTGAGCATGACGCAGTGTGGCTTCCCGTAAGTCAGCTCCTTTGAGATCAGCTTCAAACAAATCAGCACGACTCAGTTCCGCACGAATCAATTCCGCGCGTACTAATAAAGCTCCCCGCATTTGAGCGCGGCTCAGATCAGCACGAATTAAATTAGCTACATTTAAACAACAATGATTGAGAATCGCATTGGAGAGATTGACACCACTAAGTCTAGCTACATTTAATTTGGCATGGCTTAAATCAGCTCCACTGAGATTAGCTCCACTTAGGTTAGCGACGCTCAAGTTCGCATGACTAAGGTTCACACCACTCAGTTTGACCCCGCTCAGATTCGCTTCTGAGAGGTCAACACCGCTAAAGTCCATTGCTCCGCTTGTGTATTTTTCTAGCAATTCCTCTACATTCATCGATGCTACCCTTTAGTCAATAGTCAATAGTCATTAGTCAATAGTCATTAGTCATTAGTTTTGCTCTCCTGCTCCCCTTTCCCTATATTGGTTCAAGTAGACGGAAAATAAGAATAATCAGCTTACATAATTAAAGATGAAAATAGGGATTTTAGGATTGGGATTGATTGGCGGTTCACTGGGTTATGATTTGCGATCGCAAGGTCATCATGTTGTAGGTGTCAGTCGCAAGGAATCTACCTGTCAGACAGCAGTGGCTTTAGGTAGTGTCGATGTAGCATCTGTAAACATGAACTTGTTAGCAACCGCAGAAGTTATCTTTGTTTGTACACCTATTGGACTTATTGTTCCCCAAGTTGAGCATTTAATTAAGCATTTAAAATCAACTACGGTAATTACGGATGTAGGTTCAGTAAAGGCACCTATTGTAACAGCTATTGATCCTATATGGGCAAATTTTATTGGCGGTCATCCAATGGCGGGAACTACTGATAGTGGAATTGAAGCCGCACAAAAAAAATTATTTGTCAATCGACCCTATGTATTAACGCCAACATCACAAACGCCGCCCGATGCTGTAGCGCAGGTAGAAGAAATTGTGCGATCGCTCGGTGCTAATATCTATCATTGTCAACCAGAACAACACGACCGCGCCGTCAGTTGGATTTCTCATTTACCAGTTATGATCAGTTCCTCATTGATAACAAGCTGTATGAGTGAAACTGACCCAGAAGTTTTACAATTAGCCCAAAATCTTGCTAGTTCCGGGTTTCGGGATACCAGCCGCGTTGGTGGAGGAAATCCAGAATTAGGCGTGATGATGGCGCAATATAATCGCCAAGCCTTGTTGATTTCACTACAAAAATATCGCCAAAATCTTGATGAATTAACTAATCTAATTGAGCAGGAAAATTGGACAGCTTTAACAACAAGACTAGAATCAACTAGCCAAGCTAGACCTAATTTTGTTGATTAGTTAATAGTGCGTTATGAAAATTATTGATATTCCTAGCTTCATCAGCAAGCTAGGAATTTTTATGTAAAGAAAATTTACAATTTAATCTGCATAAATAGAAATTTAAGACCTGTTAAATAACTCGTGGAAAAATATTTATCGGTTTTCAACCATGCACAAAAAAAACCTCATTCCTTTACTCACTATAGGTCTTGGCTTGACCACCATATCCGCCTTACCATCTCAAGCATTGGAAGGACAAGTGCCAACTTTATATGAACTTCAAGGCGAAGGGATTACAGTTACCTACTCAACCACTAGCTTTGATGGTAGACCACGCTTACAATACCAAGACAAACAACAAACATTACAGTTTACAGGAGATCAAATCCGTACCGTAGGACTAGAGATTGGAACACTGGTGACAGTAAGCACTGGTAAAACGGTAGAAGGTAATCCTACCACATTTAGTTTACTTTTACCGGCGGTGAATTTAGGAAAAAGCAACCAAGCACGAATTACTACCAATGGGATCACAACAATTAATCGTTTTTCCGTGACGACTAAATTTAATCAAGGACAAACACAGATTTATAAAACGACTTCTTTAGTTGGTACAGCTCAAGCAGTACAGTTTTAAACTTGTGCAATATGGTGCGTTTGCAAGAAAACGCACCCTAAATAAAATTTACTTTGAATATACAAAAACAATAGTCATTAGTCATTAGTCATTAGTCATTACTCATTACTCATTACTCAATTCCATTGAAAATTGGTTTAATTTATACATTTACTTATTTAAACTAATTATGTGATTTTAATAAAAATTTTGTGAATGGGAAAAGTTTCTAGTCATCATCTGTTAGTTTATGTACGTGTTCTACCAAAAATTAGCTTAATTATTCAGTTGCATACATCAAATACATTTGGGCATTTGAATTGTAGGGTAATTCGGGTGCTAGATGAATCAAAACCGCTAATAACTGAAATAAACTATGGAAAAACGACTAGGGACACAGTTTATTACTCTTCAACAAAACTGTAGTCAGTATATCAAAAAACTATCTCGAAATAAACACTTTCGGGGGTTAAAAATATATCTTTTTATACTCGCTTTAGTAGTGGGAATAATTGTTACACCCATAGGGGATTCTATATCTGGAACATTAAATAAATTACCCACCAATACTTACAAAGTCGCTACAAAAACATCTTATAGAACATCGTGGATAGGTAATAGTTTTGGTGGTAGCAAGTGGGTACAAATTCAAATGGCGGGGATGTATGTTTCACCTGAAGGTAAAGTTTACATCAATAGTCATTGGGATGAAGCAGGCCGAGAAGTCGGTATTTACCAAAATGGTGATGTTATTGGTAAATTTGATGACTTGCATGGCTGGGGAAGACTAGGAGGAATGGCGATTACAGGTAATCAGCAGTACCTTTATATAGCTATGCAGCAAGGTCATGAAGGGAAACCAGAAGATGATTATCCGCCAAAGGGGACGACTTGGTATTGTATTAGACGCTATGATTTGTCTGGAAAACCTGCACCTTTTACTGGGGGGCGTGGTTGGGATAAAAGTATGCTCATCATCAATAGTGAAAATGAAGTGACGGGATTAGCCACTATTGGGAAAGAATTGTATGTCAGTGATGTGGCTAGCGATCGCGTCCGTGTCTTCAACACTGATACCATGCAAGAACTACGCAGTTTTAGCGTTACCAAACCAGGCGCGATCGCCATTGACCGACAAAATAATGTATGGGTGATTCAAAATTACCAAAATCAAGCCAAGATTGTGCGTTATTCTCCTCAAGGACAGCAAATAGCACAAATTACAGATGTCGCCAAACCAACTGCGATCGCTTTTAATCCCCAAGGTCAACTGTTAGTAGCAGATAATAGTCAAAATCAGCAAATCCTCATGTACAAAGTTGCCGATAAACCAGTAAAAATC
>NZ_PJIZ01000093.1 GCF_021596505.1 Nostoc sp. CMAA1605
TTGGGGTAGGTCTAACACTATCTCAAACCGACTAACGGCTGTACGTAAACGTCGCATACCTACACGCATTTGATGTAATGCTTCTGGATCTTCATCTTTCTTAACAGGTTTTTCCCACTTCAAGATTTTATTAAAGTGTTTTTGAATTGCCTGATAAGCATAGTTTCCTAGTGTTTTGAGAGTGGATTCTGTAGCTATTTTCATAGTTTATAGCAATTATTTAAGCAGGTTATTGCATAATAGCATTAGTTAAAAATTTATATCTCTCGGCTTGAGACTTGTATTTTTAGATGAGTAAACTATTTTAGTATAGAAATAATATTTGTATACTGAGCATACTTGTTTAGGTAGTCAAAAGGAAATAGGGAATAGGAAGAGATTTTAGAAAAATTAAATCTTGATCATATGTTGTGATTTACATCCGAAAAATTTCAGATTTAATTAGAAGTTGCAAATAGGTTGCATTTACTTATCAAAGTAATTGAAAATTATCCCGCATAATTGCCATTACATGATGACGCAGATGTCCAAAATCAGGAATAGAAGCAGCAATTTATATTGTTATTCAACATTTATCAATATTTGCTAACTATCATCAACAGCTTGCTTGATATTTTTGCGGTCAATTTTTCAGTAGTTATTCCTGAATTAATGTTTCTAATGCTGTTTGTATATCTTGCGTTAGTTCGTTAACAGCACGTTTAACTGCTGAACGATCGCCTTGTACTTTTTCCCAGCGTTGAGTGACAGAAATTGGTTCACCTACCTTAATGATGGCTTTGCGGAAACCTAGACGCGATCGCCCTGGTAATGTAGATGAACGAATTCGCGATAACATATCAAACATCAGTAAAGCTGTTTCCGCTAATCTATCAGCCGTGGGTTGTTCCTGGAGATAATTAGCTTGCACCGCCACAAAACTTTCTACTAACCGCATATGCTGTACCCTCAAGTCTGCTTCTTGGGCTACCCAGTCAGCAAGCCCTCTATGCAGAGGTGGTAATGTATTGATATCTCCTAAGTCATCCCGATAAATCAAGTTCCAACTAGCTTCTTCTAAACGGCGACAACGGTCAATAAAATTACCCTGTGGTTGCACACCAAAATACTGTTCCGCAACTTGTAAAGCTTTATCTAGCAGGCGATGTAGTCTCTCTATAAATACTTCATTGGCAATAGTAGCAGTTTCAGAGGCGTTGGCTTTCGGGATATCTTGATGATAAAAGCGGCGATAAAACTCTTCCATTTCCGTAATTAGATATTCACTCAAGCGACAAATTCGTTGATGATAGATTTCTGGCTGATTTTTATGATCACCAACAGATTGAACAGGTAAACCGCTATCAGCTTCTAGTTGACTGAGTAATTGATCTAATTTTGACCAAGGTGGCTGAATATATTGATATTGAATTGAAACCGGCACAATAATCACAGTCTCATTCCGGTTAGCCTTGTGCAGATCCTCCACACACCAAAACCCCATTTGCGCCGTCCCAGGTTCTAGGGGACTAACAATACCACTGTGACCATTATTACCACCTTCAGGAGCAACGGCGATGGGTAATTGAGCATTCGCAAATAAATTCCGCGCCATTTGAATCGCCTGCTTATCTAACCGTCTTCCGCGACGTACCGGCACACCCCCCAAGCGGGAAAACAACCACCCCAACCAATTACCAGCCCAGATAGTCATTCCTCGGTCATAGATAAAATGACTATGGAGAGGATATTGTAACTTGATACCTTGCTCACGGGCGACCTGCGGCACAATCCGAGACAACATATATAGAACACACAGAGGATCTTCTACCTCTGGGTGACGAAAAGCCATCAACAGGCGAATTTTACCAGCCTGAAATTGTCCATAGAGTTCTGCCAAGATTTCAGCATTTTTGCCTTCTACCTGTACAATTCCCGCAGGTAGCCAAGGACGAGTCCGAAATCTCAGGATAAACGGTAGCACCGCATGAAAAATTCTCACCACCAACGGATTGAAACTGTAGGGGATGAATTTGAGTGCAGGTTGGGTAGAGGTGATGAATTTAGGCAAAGGGTTCTCCGGGGGTTGGGGATTGGGGATTGGGGAGACAAGGAAAGAACACTAATGACTAATGACTAATGACTAATGACTAGTAATTCGTAATGTTGCTCTGGATTGTCTGGATACCAAGCAATGAATTCATCGAATTTCATTAGCTGGTGTAAAGCTTGAGTCATAGTTTCATTCCCAAGACAAGATGAAAATAGGATAGGCGATCGCTGTTACCTTAATTATCAGATGAATATCCCAGGCAAACTATACCATCAGATGAATACATCACAAGACGCACGCAAATACGCCCCAGCTACACAGCGCAATCGTCAACCCATCTTAGAAATATTGCTGCAAGTATTACCTCCTAACGGCACAATTTTGGAAATAGCCAGTGGTACTGGTGAACACGCTGTTTTTTTTGCTTCCCGTCTTAGTCCCCGTTGCTGGCTACCTTCTGACCCTAACCCCGAATTACGTGCTAGTATTACAGCCTGGTCAGAACATTTTCCCAGTGATCATCTCTATCCCCCTATAGAACTGGATGCAATACAACCAACTTGGCCTGTAGAAACAGACCAAAGCCGTAACTACTCACCCATAGTTGCCATTGTGAACATTAATATGATTCACATTTCCCCTTGGTCAGCCTGTTTGGGACTCATGGCGGGTGCTGGGCGCATTTTACCCCCAGGCGGTATTCTCTATTTATATGGGCCTTATAAACAGGGTGGAGAACATACCGCACCCAGTAACGCAGCCTTTGACGAATCTTTACGCACCCAAAACCCCGAATGGGGCGTACGCAATTTAGAGGATGTGGTAGCAGTCGCTAACCAAGAAAATCTTCACCTAAAAGGTACTTACCAAATGCCAGCAAATAATCTTTCTGTAGTCTTCCAGCGTTCACTCTAACAACTGAGCCACAAGCTTTTATCCTCTCTCTCTGCTTGCCCACAGACAAAAACTAAGTAAGATTACAGTAAAATGGAGGTTAGCGGACTCGAACCGCTGACATCCTGCTTGCAAAGCAGGCGCTCTACCAACTGAGCTAAACCCCCGTAAAATAAAAAGACGTGTAATTTTATTCCACTTACATAAATATACCTGAAAATTGTAATTTTGCCAAAGGGATGAACGAAAAAAATATTCAAATTGTTGCCACCTTTTATAAATTCGTAAGTTTGCCGGATTTTCAGGAGATGCAAGCCCCCTTATTGTCTTACTGCTCGACACAAGATATTAAGGGAACTATTTTGTTAGCCCCAGAAGGAATTAACGGCACGATCGCAGGTTCACGTCCAGCTATAGACGCGGTTCTAAGTCATCTGCGTGCGGATTCCCGATTTGCTGATTTAGAACACAAAGAATCAACGGCACAGACACCACCCTTTGAACGGCTGAAAGTCCGCTTGAAAAAAGAAATCGTTACCTTGGGTTTGCCGGAAGTTGACCCGAATCAACAAGTGGGTATTTACGTTACACCCCAGGAATGGAATGATTTAATCTCTGATCCAGAAGTCACCGTCATCGATACCCGCAACGATTACGAAGTGCATATCGGAACTTTCAAAGGGGCGCAAAATCCTCAAACTAATTCTTTCAGTGAATTTCCTGAATATGTCAGTCACAACCTTGACCCCAATCAACATAAAAAAGTAGCCATGTTTTGTACTGGGGGAATTCGTTGTGAAAAAGCTTCTGCCTTTATGCTTTCCCAAGGTTTTACGGAAGTTTATCACCTCAAAGGCGGCATTCTCAAATATTTGGCAGAAATTCCCCCAGAAAATAGCCTATGGGAAGGGGAATGCTTTGTTTTTGATGAACGCATCGCTGTAGGTCATGGTTTAGCAACAGGAAATCATGAATTGTGCTTTTGTTGTGGACATCCTCTATCAGAAGAAGATAAAGCCTCACCTAAATATGAATTAGGGATGTCTTGTCCCCACTGTTTTGATCATCTCACCCCAGAAAAGAGAGTGCGTCAGCAAGAAAAATGGCGACAATACCAGTTACAGAATGAAAAGTAGGAGAGTGGGGGAGCAGGGCAGAAAAATCAACAGCAAGAGTTGAAATTTTAACTAAGAGAGCAAGAAAGCGAGGTTTTAGACCTTATTATTTGGATAAAAATAGTTAGGGTTGTAAGTAAAATCATGCTAAATGATATCTATGATGTTGTTATAGTCGGGGCTGGGCCAATTGGGTTAGCAACTGCTATTGGTTTACGCCAGCGAGGAATTAACAATATTTTGGTGTTAGATCAAACCCACGCATTTCGCCGAGTCGGTCAAATTTTGGATCTGCTTCCCAACGGATTGAAATCGCTAAAGTATATAGCAAATCATGCTTATGAAGCTGTTAAAAATGCAGCCCTTGGTGCGTTGAATTCCCCATCATCAAATCCACAAGAAAAGTCTACTAAACCTGCTCATAAGTGGTTTTACCGCAACTTACAAGGGCAGGAAATACGCTCAGTTCCTCTGAGTTTTGATCATTGGTTCCAAGAATATGGCGAGGGAAGAGTTTCACTAGCATGGTATGATTTACAAACAACTCTCAGACAACAATTACCATCAGAAATAGTCAGAGCTAATCACCGTTGTGTTAATGTCATCGATGAACCAGAAAATCATTGTGTGCGGATAGATTGTATTTCTGATATGACACCAGAAAACAATCCCTATGCACATTGGCAAGAGAATAAAACCGACGAACTAGATCATAATTATCAACAATCAGTTACTAATACATCATTTCGAGCTAGGCTAGTCGTAGCAGCAGACGGAATTAATTCTACAGTTCGTCAAGTGCTTTACAAAGATAGTGTTTACGAAAATTATGCCAAGCCAGAATATTCTGGATTTGCTGCTATATTGTGTCGAGAAACTGTTGATATTAATCAGGAGTTAGGCGCAGAAATTGAAGCGAAATTTTTGCAGAATTCACCAATTACTACTATTTGTCATGATGCGGTATCTAGAAAAAACGTAGGCGAAATGGAAGACACAAGAATGATGTTATTCCGCAGTCGCACTACTAATCAATTTGGTTATCTCATTCATTTCGCTTCACCTCTAGCAGCTTTACAAAATCAGTCTGGTGGTTCTTTAATTAACTTAGCTCTACAAGCCTTTGAACAAGCTGAATTTCCCGATATTCTTCAGCAATTAGTCCGTTTGTCGCCTCCAGAAAACATGGCACAGCGTCCTTATTATATTCATCGGGCAATGATTGCTGATTCTGAAAATCCACCCATTCAACCCACTTGGAATTTAGGACGTGTTGTTTTAGTTGGTGATGCGGCGCATGGAATGCCACCATTTATGGCTCAAGGTGCTAATCAGGGTTTAGAAGATGCTTTAGCGGTGGTACTATTAATTGCCCAAATTGCCATAGATAATAACTGGAATAATACACAAGCCATAGCAGCAACTTTCCAAAAATATGAACAATTACGTCGTCCGTGGATGGCTTATGTTCAGGAAGTAACTTTAAATCGAAATCCCTATTCTTCTGAAAGTAGTTGGCAACAATATGGGCAGAAAATTTATGGGCGTAATATTGATCAAGTAATACAAGCGTTAGCTTAGAGATGATTGATAAAGTAAACCTTAAATTGTAGTGGCGTGACAAGGCGAAACCCAACATTGGTTATGGCTTTGGGTTTCGCTTTGCTCAACTCAACCTACGCCTAATCCATCATTATTAGGCTTGTCAGTCCGCTATAAATTTATCTATTAGATGCTAATTTATCGGCTATGCGGGTAGTTTCTGGTAGCCGATATTTTGGCGTACAACGTAACACATAATCAATTGCCGTCGGTAAACTGATTTTATGTCCACTAGAAACATACACAGGTTTAACTCCCGCACGAGTTCGTAAAACTGCACCAATGGTTTCACCTTGATAGATTAACGGTTGGTAACTACCTTTAGCTTCTGGTAATTCCTCGTGCTTACCAATTAGTAATGATTTAGCTACACCAATTGTTGGCGTATTGATGATCACTCCCAGGTGACTAGCTATACCCAATCTCCGAGGATGAGCAATTCCTTGTCCGTCACACAAAATAATATCTGGTGTGGTGTGGATTTTTTCTAAAGCATCAAGGATGGCGGGAATTTCGCGAAATGACAAAAAACCGGGGATGTAAGGGAAAGATGTAGGACGGTAAGCTAATTGTGTTTCAACGACTTGCAACTCAGGAAAACTCAGCACTGCTACAGCTGCGCGGCTAATAGTACCTTCCGCTTCAAAGCCCATATCAACCCCAGCAACATATTTGACTGTTGCTGGTATTTGATCCTGTATGATTACTTGGTTGCGTAATTCTTCTTGAATAGTGATGGCTGCTTCTAAAGTTTGCGGCCAAGTATGAGGTTGATAAATCTTCATATTTTTAATTAGTAGTTAAAATCTTTTTTCGGAACCAGATATGGATAATTGTGTATCTAAAGTTGTCTCTAGTTGTTATTTATTGGCACTTTCTCATTGAGTGAGAGTATGAAAATTAAGTAGCCATCATGAACTGCGTACACAAGAAAACATGAAAAAGTCTTTTCCTTACACCCCTCTACCCTTAAACCCCCACACCCCTTTTTCAAGCTAGAACAAGGTAAATAATTAAAGGCTTGTCGTGAAAACTTTAGTTCTCTCTACGAGACGCTGCGCGAACGCGCAGCGTCCCGCAGGGAACAAAAAAGGACTAAAGTCCTTACTACGAAATTTATTCTATTGTGTTTACATTAATTTAGGACTTACGCAACTGGCATATTTTTTATGTAGGGTGTGTGACGCTGCGAAACGATTTGAACGTAGTAATAAGACTTATAGCGTCACGCACTTACCATTGATTGTGACACTTGCGTAAGTCCTGTAATTAATATAGTTTTTTTTGATTGTCCTAGTTTACTAGTAATGATTTGTAAAAAATTATAAAGATTTGCCTGTCGAGCAATATTTATGCTGCCTTGATGCCGATAGTCAATTAGTGCATCAGGAGAATAAAAATATGCGTAATACTTCTAATAATTATAACGGTAACTCTAGATATGGTTTCTACTTGGGTGGTGGGATATTGTTCTTATTTTTGGCTATTGTATTTCGCCCGTTTACGATTGTAAACGCTGGTGAACGTGGTGTAGTTATGCAGTTTGGCAAAGTCCAAGATAGGGTTTTAGATGAAGGAATACATACTATTATGCCGGGTGTGACATCCGTACGCAGAATTAGTGTGCGTGTACATCAAAATACTTTTCAAGCTGATGCGGCTTCTAAAGACTTGCAACAGTTGAAAACAGAATTGGCTGTTAACTGGCACATTGACCCCAGTAAAGTCAATAAGGTATTCCAACAAGTCGGAGACAAAGAACAAATAGTGACAGGTATCATTACGCCAGCCGTATCGGAAGTTTTAAAAGCTGCGACTGCTAGAAAAACGGCTGAAGAAATTATTACAAGACGCACAGAATTAAAAGCAGAAATTGATAAGAATTTAAAAGATAGGTTACAGGCTTATGGTTTGATAGTTGATGATGTTTCTCTGGTGAATTTTTCTTTTTCACCGGAGTTTAGCAGGGCGATTGAATCTAAGCAAATAGCAGAACAAGAAGCCAAGCAAGCAGAATTTATTGCCAAGAAAGCAACTCAAGAAGCTCAAGCTGAGGTTAACCGTGCCAAAGGTCAGGCTGAGGCACAACGCTTACAAAGGCTAACTTTAACGCCGGAGTTACTACAAAAGCAAGCAATAGAAAAATGGGACGGTAAATTCCCAATGGTGATAAACGGTAACGGTTCTTTACCGTTGATTAATATCAATCCTGGTAGTTTATCGAGTAATAATAATTAATATTGCATAATGACAGCGATCGCCTATTTTCCATAAACGCAAAATTCACTATATCAGAAATAACTGTAACCGCCGATGCACAATCATTTTAGACTATATACAAATATATCGGCGGTTCAACGTCACACAATTAAAATCATTCCTCAACTAAGCAATATGTAGCACTTTTCGCAAAATAGCTTGGTCTTCTAACTTGGCTTTTAAGCGACCATTTTCCACATCTCGAATCCAACTCTGGCTTTTACCTGTGAGTTTAGCTAACTCTCTTTGCGAGAGATTTAAATTTTTGCGTGCCTGCAAAATCTGCTCACCAACTAAATCGCTTGCGCTTGATATTTTCCGTCTGACTCTGGCTGTACGCCGTTGTTTTTTCTCTGATTCCGAAATTTGTCTTTCCCATTCTGGAGGTAATTCAAAAGCTAAAATTCTCGCATTCATTAACAGATTCCATTTCCCACGGGGGCCAGTATCGGTGAGACGAGTTTCCCCCCCAGCGTCATTAATCCAAAATTCTAAAGCCTCATCAGGGTCTTCAGGAATATCAACCAATTTAGCCCATAAAGGTTGAATTTCTAAGGGATAGGTAATGGGATCAAATATGGGTTTAATCCCTAAATTATTGAGAACTTCTAAATCGTTTTCAAATGTTCTTAATAGGCGTTTGCGTTCTTCTCTGTGTCGGGAAGCTTGGGTAACTTTTTCTTCGCCATAGGCAATGCGGAGTAAGGTAGGAACTGTGATGCGTTGTTCCTTACCCATTTTGGTTTTAAACAGCAACCACAACATTAATCTGACTGCACCTTCATGTTGTTGCCAAATACTCATAACTGTGGTTAAGACAGTTTTAGGCAGACTACCATACTGATAAAATGCACTACGTTCTTTACATCCTTGTTTATTTAAGAAGTATTGTGACCAAAGACCAGCGCGGATTTTGAATGTTAGTCCGATGAGATATTTACAGCCAAGGTCATCTTCTTGAAAGTGATGTTGAATATTGACTAAGTGCCACAAGCGACTATTTTGGACGGTAAAACCTGGGACTCGGCCTTGCTGTGGCCAGTCAAGGGAAATCATCAGTGAACAAGCTTGCTGTACCAGATTCTTCATTAATGAGAGTTTGGCGGCTTTGTTGAGGTCTTTACGTTTTTCTAGTCCCAGATATTTTTCTAGTTGTCGTTCGTCAATGGCAAATTCTTGCTCCCAAGGTTGGTCTAAGACTGTGGCATAAGCTGCAAAAATCAGATGCAGACAAGTAGCGCGAATATCCAGGGTTTCAATTACACTAATATTTTTGGCACATTCGTTGACTTGAAATGGGTCTTGGATGTGAAAAGCGATCGCACCCCGTCCTTGGTTCACCTGTCTGCGGTAACATAGATAGCCTGCGTCGTCGATTTCCCAATTCAGGGATGTACGCTGCGCTAGGAGATTGCACGCTTCCCAAATGGCGATCGCCGAAGCAAATGGGTTATTCTTACCATTAGAAAATAAGTCTGAACTGGTAGCATCTCTTGGTTCAACTTTGCATCTCCCTTTCTTCGCCTGCCACGGTATGGGAGATTTAATAGGACAAGCTATTACACATTGCGGTTCAGGATAATAGCCTTCACAGTTATTACAAAGACAAGGATCTATCCAATACTCATCACCTTCTAATTTGATTGCACCCGTAGGACATTGGGGACGGCAGTTGTCACATCCAACGCAACTTTTGTTAGGAATTGTATAAGGCATATGGCTTCCCACTTGAATCGTTGAGATGTTCGGCTTAAGTCTCCCCTGGATGTGTCTGTACACAAGGTAAAGGTTAAAAAACAAAAATCACCAGTAGAAATTGGCAATGGTTGCTTGATTTATGCCATGTTGTACTACTTATTTATTAAGTAAGAAAAGTCTAATTACTTAATAATTTATTCACATCCATATTTCGACTTTGCACCCAATTACAAACTAATTCAGGCTATTAATTTAAGCCTAATTTAGTTGCTTTCTTAGATAAAGATTTCATAAATATTTACGTGAATTTGTTCATGATGAGCTTAGGAAAGGTTCTTAAGAATTATAGAAATACTTAGTTTACGAACATTTTTGTCTTGACCTCGAAAGTTTAACCAAAATGTTTTGATTGAGTTTTTGTGTACATAATTATTAGTCTTGAGGAATTTATTAATAATCTTAATATTTGTGCCAAAGTCATCGTCTGTTATTAGCATCACAAATCATTATTGTTATGATTTCCTAGCAATTTGCTTAAGTAAATGACTTATCATCATTTACCAGAAAATTTGAGCAAAAAAAGTATAGATTTACAAGTATCTGAAAAAGCGTTTTGTGGCAAAAGCTACAATTCTGTCAAGCAATTATGTAATTTTTGATAACTTGCTAATAAATAGCAACGAATTTGTAAGTAATTTAAGGGAAATAGCGTGAATTAAAATGTAATTATTTATCCAAGTAATAACTATGATCTCTGAAAAGATTGTGCATAATAACTTATATTTAGTTTTTGAGCCAAACACTATCCAGTTGGTTATTCCTTATTGGATTAACTACCTGAAGTAATCAAATGAGATTTTTATATAGATAGGTTTACAAAAGTATTGATATCGTTTATTTGATGAATAATTTTTATTGTGTATATCGAGGGGAAGGAAACCACTAATAATAATAATTTTCATTTAAAGCGAAATACATTTTGGGGAAAAATTTTGTATCTAATTAGCATTTAAATTCCCCACAAATTAATCTGTTGATTACAAAATAAGTAGATAAAATTAAAGTAAGATGAAGATTAAATTACCAACAAGTTTATTGGCAGAATAGCCAGGAGTTTAGCGATGGCAGTCCTCACAGGCGTAACCTTTGGTGGCAAAACTTGGACACCTAAATTTGCTCAAGCAATTGACAAAGACAAATGTATCGGATGTGGCAGATGTATTAAAGTATGTGGTTATTCTGTGCTGGATTTGAAAGCACTTAATGAAGAAGGTGAATTTGTTGAGGATGAAGAAGATGACGAAATCGAGCGCAAAGTCATGGTAGTCGCCCATCCAGAAAACTGCATTGGCTGTGAAGCTTGTTCTCGGATTTGTCCTAAAAATTGCTATAGCCACTCTACACTAGAGAACTAAGCTTGATGCCCCAAAAAACTGTTAGGAGCCGAATCAAAATTATGTGGCAAGGTAGATTAGGGGAATATATAAAAGTTCATCAACAACAACTGCGTAAATTACTAATTGTTCATTATTAACAAAATCATCCTTGCTATGGCTACTAACAGTTTAAATGCTGGGAGGAATCGCTTGGATTAATCTCAAAGCTTTCTGTTTATCATATTTACAATACATTGTTAAGTTTTTGGGGGATAGATATGAAGATATCTGGAAAAAATCCCCCAATTTTTGTTGGCGTGGGTTAGAAATTGAATAAGCGAAAAAACATTATCAGGTGAAAATCTTAAAACCTATAGATGGGCATAGGTAATTTTGGATGTGAGATTTTGCGTTGAGTTCCAATCCCAAATCCCAAATCCCAAATTGGATAAGACCCTAACACCGCCAACTAAAAAGCAGGTACTATGCAACAAATTCCTGTTTCATTATGGACTCTAATTGCTGGCATAGTAATTGGAGTAATCAGTCTTTGGATGGGTCAAAATCACAATCTATTACCAGTAGAAGCATCAGAACAAGCACCGTTGGTAGACGGATTTTTTAATATTATGTTTACCATTGCTGTTGCCCTATTTTTGGTAGTGGAAGGCACGATTTTGATTTTTCTAGTCAAATATCGCCGTCGTCGGGGTGACAATACGGATGGTGTTCCAGTAGAAGGTAATGTTCCTCTAGAAATCTTTTGGACAGCCATTCCCTCACTGATTGTCATTTGCTTAGGTATTTACAGTGTGGATGTCTTTAACCGGATGGGAGGTTTAGAACCTGGAAGCCATCCCCATGCTGTATCCCATGCAGATCACAGTTCTGGAAGTGCTATTGCTGCAACCCTTGATGATGCTTTAACAGCTAAAACTGCACCTAGCATCGGGATTGGTACATCCCCCACCCATCAAGCTCAAACGGCGGATTTGGTGGTAAATGTGACTGGTATGCAGTTTGCTTGGCTGTTTGACTATCCCAATAATGGGGTTTCGGCTGGAGAACTTCATGTTCCCGTAGGCGCAGCTGTGCAACTGAATCTCACCGCACAGGATGTAATTCACTCCTTTTGGGTTCCCCAATTCCGCATCAAACAAGACGCAATTCCTGGAATTCCGACACAATTGAGTTTTGTCGCCACTAAACCCGGTACATATCCGGTGGTGTGTACAGAATTGTGTGGTGGTTATCACGGTTCAATGCGGACACAGGTGGTTGTCCATACACCAGCAGAGTTTGATAGCTGGTTGACGGAAAATCAAGTGGCTCAACAACATCATCTACAAACGGTTGTAGCTGTGAATCCGGCGAATTTGTCCAAATCAGAGTTTCTTGCACCCCTTAGCCAAAATTTGGGGATTGATGCCGCAACTTTGTATCAACTACAGAAGTAAGGTTTAGTTGTCAATTTCCGACAAATGACAACTGAACGCATTGTCACAACAACACTTATGACACAAATCGAATTTCCACGGAATTCACCAGATCAAAATCCATCGCAAAATCTGGTGATTAGCCACACCTTACAGTCTCCTGCTTGGAAATGGCACGACTATTTCAAATTTAACGTAGATCATAAGGTTATAGGCATCCAGTATTTGGTGACAGCCTTTGTTTTCTACTTGATTGGTGGGTTGATGGCGATCGCCATTCGCACTGAGTTAGCCACACCAGACGCGGACTTCATTGATCCCAATCTCTACAACGCTTTCATGACTAACCACGGGACAATCATGATTTTCCTGTGGATTGTTCCCAGTGCGATTGGGGGGTTTGGTAACTACCTCATCCCCTTGATGATTGGGGCGAGGGATATGGCGTTTCCCAAATTAAACGCGATCGCTTTTTGGTTAAACCCACCAGCCGGATTATTGCTATTACTGAGTTTCATCTTTGGTGGTTCACAATCTGGCTGGACTGCTTACCCGCCTTTGAGTCTTGTTACCGCACCCATCGCCCAAAGTCTGTGGATTTTAGCGATTGTATTGGTAGGGACTTCTTCTATTCTGGGTTCTGTGAACTTCGTCGTCACCATTTTGATGATGAAAGTTCCTAGCATGAAATGGGATCAATTACCCCTATTTTGCTGGGCAATTTTAGCCACTTCTGTACTTGCACTGCTATCTACGCCTGTATTAGCAGCCGGTTTGGTACTGTTGCTGTTTGACCTCAACTTTGGTACTTCCTTCTTTAAACCAGATGCAGGCGGTAACGTCATTATTTACCAGCACTTATTCTGGTTCTATTCCCACCCGGCAGTATATTTAATGATTCTGCCCATCTTCGGCATTATGTCCGAAGTGATTCCCGTCCACGCACGCAAACCCATTTTTGGTTATAAAGCGATCGCTTATTCTAGTGTCGCCATCTGCGTTGTCGGTTTGTTTGTCTGGGTACACCATATGTTTACCAGTGGGACACCAGGCTGGATGCGGATGTTCTTCACCATCTCGACTTTGATTGTAGCTGTACCGACCGGTGTGAAAATTTTCGGTTGGGTAGCAACTCTGTGGGGTGGTAAGATTCGCTTTACTAGTGCCATGCTATTTGCGATCGGCTTGTTGTCGATGTTCGTCATGGGTGGCTTAAGCGGCGTGACAATGGGGACTGCGCCTTTTGATGTTCACGTCCACGATACTTATTATGTAGTGGCGCACTTCCACTATGTGTTATTTGGTGGTTCTGTATTTGGGATTTATGCAGGTATCTATCACTGGTTTCCCAAAATGACCGGACGCAAATTAAATGAATTTTGGGGACGAGTGCATTTTCTCCTCACTTTAGTTGGCACTAACTTGACTTTCTTACCAATGCACAAGTTAGGCTTGCAAGGTATGCCTCGTAGAGTCGCCATGTATGACCCCCAATTTGTAGACTTGAATCAGTTGTGTACCATTGGGGCATTTATTTTGGGTTTATCAGTCATTCCCTTTGCCATCAACATTATTCTGAGTTGGAGTCAAGGAGAAGTAGCTGGTGATAATCCTTGGGAAGCTTTGAGTTTGGAATGGACTACTAGTTCTCCTCCTTTAGTAGAGAACTGGGAAGTTTTACCTGTGGTAACTCATGGCCCTTATGAATATGGTCATTCTGCGGAAGTCAGTTCATCAACCTAACTCTTTGTAGGTTTTTGACACTTTACTCAAAAAACACGGGTTTAGGGTGTAGGGGTGTAAAAGTGTAGGGGTTGATAAAATAAAAAACCTACGCTTGTCAAAACTCCCAACCCCTTTTTCCGATTGGGAAAGGAATAAGTATATTTCTCCTCTCCTTGTAGGCTGCCGTGTACACCTAAGTTAAATTACTTCCCTTGATCCCTTCAGTGCATTGGGGAGATTAAGAAAATCTAGTTTCCTCACGCCAATCTTTAAAACTACAGTGTATACACAAGTTGCTGCATTGACATTATTAATGTATCGACTGGCATTGCGAATGTATTAGCTGGCATTGCGAATGTATTGCGTGACATTGCGAATGTATCAGCTGACATTGTTAATGTATCGACTAAATTATCTTGTGTATACACAGTAGCAAAGAAGGGAAGTTAATCACCAACAATGTAAGAGAGGTAGGTATGACTGTTGTAACCGCGCATGATGAACATCATGAGGCGCATCCTGATTTACGAGTTTGGGGCTTGTTGACGTTCCTGATTTCCGAATCTTTGATGTTTGGTGGCTTCTTCGCTACTTATCTATTTTTTCGGGGAACTACCGATGTTTGGCCGCCAGAGGGAACAGAGGTAGAGTTATTTGTCCCAACCATTAACACCATTATTCTGGTATCTAGTAGCTTCGTCATTCACTTTGGGGATATGGCGATTAAGAGGAATAGTGTTTGGGGAATGCGGTTTTGGTATCTCGTCACCGCTATTATGGGAGCAGTATTTTTAGCGGGTCAGGTGTATGAGTACCAAAATTTGGGCTATGGTCTGACTACCAACGTCTTTGCTAACTGCTTCTATATCATGACCGGATTTCACGGTTTGCACGTATTTATCGGTCTGTTATTGATTTTAGGAGTATTGTGGCGATCGCGTCGTGCTGGTCATTATTCTGCTACTAAACATACTGGCATCGAAATGGCAGAAATTTACTGGCACTTTGTAGACATTATTTGGATTGTTCTCTTCACATTGATTTACATTCTCACACTGTTTTAAGGGTGTAGGGGTATGGGGGTGTAGGGGTATAAGGGACTGCCAACTTAAAAAATATACTATCACTGTGTAGGCAGAGGGGCAGGGTGCAGGCTTCCGCCGTGAGCGTCAGCCGAACGGGTGCAAGGGGAAAAGAACAATGTCTTATCTTGGAAATTGGATAATTTATTTTCTGGAAGTCCCTAAGAGTGTACGGGTACATAGAGAAATGTGATTGCAATGCCCCATTCCCAATGCCCAATGCCCTATTCCCCATTCCCCATTCCCAAAAATAAAATTATGCAAACTAACACCAACCAATTTTCCTGGTTTCAAGTTCCTGAACAAGTCAAAGAGTTATTAATTTTAGCTGCACAAAATTGGGAGAATACTTTAGAAGCAGAAAAATACATTCAAAAAGCCTTATCTCTAACTGGGGAAAATACCGATGTCTTAGTAGCAGCTTATAGATTTTTCTTTTATAAAAATAATTATTTCTTGGCATTGCAAATAACTAGCCAATTATTAGATAAAATTAAAAAATCAGAACAGTTTCCTGATGAGTGGGAACAACTTAAACCTATCTTGGTGAATCGGAGGGAAGAACCACCAATCAGGTTGTACTTAAATGCTTATGCCGCTACAGGATTGGTATTAGCAAAGTTAGGGGAAATCGAGCGTGCCAAGGAAATCAGTTTGCGTGTTCAAGAGATTGACGCAAAACATGATTTCGGAGCAAGAATCCTCATGGATGTTTTGACACGTCCAGCAGAAGAAGATGATTAATTAGTTAACCGTTAACAGTCAACAGTTATCAGCCATGAATAATTTTTCATTTTTTAGCGCATCTCCCTACACACCTTTATCTACATCTGCTAGTAATGACCTATTTCCCTCTAAGGTGATTTCACCAACTTTTCCCCGCGAGGAATTACCTAACATAACTACACCAGTGTTTGTTTTTCCCCAAATATCTCAACTGAGAGTTTAAATATTATGCAAGGTAGGGATTGGCTCTTAACAGGAGACGGTCAATATCAAGCGTGTAAATCTGCGAGAAGCTGGGATTTATTACAAGAGAATTATCGTCTATATCGGTTTTTAACTGAAATAGAGGACGTTCTTAATGGGGTAGAAGATGAATCTCTTTGTCTACCCAAAATCCGAATGCTAGTGCGCCGCTTGATTGTGAATTCTTATTGGGTGCGGAGCCAGTATTTAGAGCCTTCTCCTACAACCAAAACCTCAGTTCTATTGTTATATGATGAGTTAGGTTTTCCTTTAACAGTGCAAACAGTAACATTTGCACCAGGAAGCATATCCAATATTCACAATCATGGAACATGGGGAGTAGTAGCAGTATTAAAAGGACAAGAAAAAAATACTGTTTGGCGACGTACTCAACACCCAGAATTCCCAGACAAAATTGAGCCAACGGGAGAAATTTTGCTATCTCCAGGAGATATTGTCAGCTTTACTCCTGATGCAATTCATAGTGTAGAAGCAGTAGGTGATGAACCAACTGTGACTTTTAATATTTATGGCGAAACTGATCCCAAACAACGCTTTGAGTTTGATGTAGTTACCCATAGCGCGAAAAAGTTTTGAGTGCTGGTGAGTGGTGAGTGCTGAGTAGTGAGTGCTGAGTGATGAGTGGTGAGTGCTGAGTAGTGAGTGCTGAGTAATATTAGCGCGGCGTTTAGCAGGTGATGAGTTGAGAAAAAAAACTCTACCTTGTCTACCTTCCAATCCCCAATCCCCAGTCACCAGTCCCCAATCCCCAATCCCCAGTCCCCAATCCCCAATCCCTAATCCCCAATCCCCAATCCCCAACTAAGAGGAGAAAATACAATGGCTAGAGTAATTTTTTATAGCAAACCTGGTTGTAAAGGTGGTACTCGTCAGAAAGTTTTGTTAACTGCGGCAGGACATGAAGTCATAGCTTATGATTTACTGAGTGAACCTTGGACAGTAGAACGTCTGCGGTCA
Organism: Nostoc sp. CMAA1605; assembly: GCF_021596505.1. Lineage (GTDB taxonomy): Bacteria > Cyanobacteriota > Cyanobacteriia > Cyanobacteriales > Nostocaceae > Trichormus. The sequence continues at coordinate 17,167 of NZ_PJIZ01000093.1, forward strand.
TTTTTTGGCGATCGCCCTGTTAGTCAGTGGTTTAATCCTTCTTCACCCAAGATTAAGTCCGGTGAAATTGTTCCTGAAAAATTAGACGAACAAACCGCTTTATTCTTGATGTTACGCGATCCTCTGTTAATTCGTCGTCCTTTAATTCAAGTAGGCGATCGCCGTGAAGTTGGTTTTGATGTGGAAACACTTGATGCGTGGATTGGCTTAAAACCCGTAGACGAATCTTTTCGCGCAATGGCTGAAAATCTCATGAGTCAAGATTTACAAGGCTGCGCCCACGGTGGTCACGGTCACAGTGATGCACATCACCACGATCATCAAGGTAATTGCAACCATCACTCCCAGCAAGAACATAACCACCAACGTTCTCATCATTAAATATTTCGTAACAACCAATGTAGAGACGTAGCAATGCTATGTCTCTACAAACGTTGCGAATAAATAACAAAATAAATCATTCCCAATCCCCAATCCCCAGCGAAGCACTGAGCTTGTCGAAGTGTCCCCAACCCCTAATCAATAGTCACATTTTGAAACATAGGTGTACTCAAATAGCGTTCACCAAAGGAAGGCTGAATCATGACAATGAGCTTTCCTTGGTTTTCTGGACGTTTACCGACTTGAATAGCTGCACACAAAGCCGCACCAGAGGAAATACCGGAAAGTAAGCCTTCTTCTTTGGCTAAACGCCGTCCATAACTCATGGCTTGGTCGTCGCTGACTCTAATCACCTCATCTACCAGTTCCAAACGCAGAACATCGGGAACAAAGCCTGCGCCAATCCCTTGAATTTTATGCGAACCTGCTTCACCACCGGAGAGGACAGGACTGTTGCTAGGTTCAACTGCGATCGCCTGAAAACTGGGTTTGCGTTGTTTAATTACCTCTGCAATTCCGGTAATTGTTCCTCCAGTTCCGACCCCTGCAATTACCATGTCTACTTCGCCGTCTGTATCCGTCCAAATTTCTTCGGCGGTAGTTTCTCTGTGAATTTTCGGGTTAGCTGAGTTGCGGAATTGTTGCAGCATATAAGCATTAGGTGTGTTGGCTGCAATTTCTTCGGCTTTGCGAATTGCACCCTTCATTCCTTCCGTACCTGGTGTTAATTCTAAAGTCGCACCATAGGCTTTAAGCATGGCGCGTCTTTCTTGACTCATGGTTTCTGGCATAGTCAAAATTAATTTATAACCACGAGCTGCTGCTACCATTGCCAAAGCAATTCCCGTGTTTCCCGAAGTCGGTTCTACTAAAATCGTTTTTCCTGGTGTAATTAAACCCTCTGCTTCCGCCGAAAGGATCATACTTACCCCAATTCGGTCTTTTACAGAAGCAGCCGGATTCATACTTTCTAATTTGACCACTATTCTGGCCACTACTCCTTCAGTTTGAGGAATTTTATTTAATTGCACTAGAGGAGTTCTACCAATAAGTTCAGTTACATCCTGCGCGATTCGCATGAAATTACTCCCAAAAAATTACATTTAGAGATATTTACAATACTCAGCTTATAACAATGAGCTTAGATGTATTGAATTTATTGATATGTCTATGTGTGAGCGTGAGGAATGTAATCTCAATAAAGCACAGTATCAGTAAATAAAAAAGCTATTTAATGACATTTATTTAATAATTATTTTTTTAAGATTTTTTAGTTACTTAAGTTACATTATTGTTCCAAAATATAATTAAGCCTCTAGTCTCAAAGCAAATGTTTTTACTAAATAAATCTCGCAAACAATAAAAAATTAACCATATTTTAAATCTTGATAATAAGTACAGATATCTTAACTTATTTGCTAAAAATTAATGTTATTTTATCCTTGATTGATATATCATACTCACCAATTAAATAGATTTTGCTTGAGTACAAATTTTTGAGCTAAACTACTCAAGCTAAATTACCTTGAACTATCAGCCCAAGTAGCTTTGCATCTAATTATATAAATACCAGAACCCCATCTGCTTAATGCTAGTACCTCTTCCCGAAAATACTAGTACCCTTACCCCAAATTATTTTTGTAATCCTTGCTATACAATCATTTGAGAAATTGAGTACAAAATTAATAAACTTAATAATCTTGATCTGTTCCTCATAAACTATGGGCAGAAACTGCAACTGATATAAAACTTATAGGATTTACGCAGAGATTCCCCTCTACCCCCCGAAATTCAATGGGTAAAACCAAAGAACAAGGGGGGACTTCTTAATCACAATAAAGTGATTGAGTTAACTGCGATCGACAAATAAATCCATTTCTAATAACGCTGAGATTTAATATGGAATCTCAAGCATTAGCAGTTTGCTCTTATGATTTTTTTGTATTTTAAACATCTTTATTATCCAAATTATATCTCGATTTTATGACTATTAACGTATGAAATTATTACGATATTTAATTTTCTAGTGCTAACTACCTAGCAAGGGGAGCTAAGATGAAACCTAAACTGTTAAACGTTCTCACAGTTTGTCTAGTTGCTTTAGCAGTCATATCTCCTGGGCTAGTAGTCTTGAGTTTAGTTTGGGAAAAACACACAGAGTTCGTTAGAACACAGAAATTCAACCCTGATATTAATAAAATTAGTCCAATCAATTCTCAATCAAGTAGTGATCATAAATCATCTTCATCTCAAATTGTTACCCCACTACCTCCTCATCAAAATATGAATCAAGTGGTAACTATTACCGACACTTATAAACTTGCTATTATCATTCAATGGTTTATTGTCTTAATTCCTATTTTTGTCGGCTTGGGAATCATTATTCATGATCGATATATTTTGTACCGAGCATCGATATTAAAAGAACAGGTAGAAATGTTAGAAAGACTGTGGCAGCAAAGTATAGAGCAATAAAATATTTATCCAAAAACCATCAATTTTTAACTAGATATCGAGTTCTTTCTAAACATAAGTTATTCACATCATTATTGAGGAAAAATCCCCATGAGCGAAGTAACAGAATCACGCCAGACTTCTTACTTTAGCCTAATCGATGAATTGTTACAATGCCCCAATGGTCAAGAACCAGAAATTCTAGAAGCCCATAAGGATTTAATTGATGCTAATTTTGTAGAGACAATCGTACAAGTAGCAACTGCATTTGCCCATCAGGGTAATCAGGACGGCTCAAAGTTTCTATTTTTTCTAGCTCGTCAATTAGCAAAAAATTTAGGGCTATATCCTGATCTTCAACAATCTACAACAATTAATTCTGAAGCTGCAAATCAGGAGTAATTATGCTACTTACCGCAACTGATGCTGGACACATAGCATTAGAATTCTTGTTAGCAGACTGGAACATTTTAGAAGAATACAGGGATTGGTTTGCTATTTTAAATTCACGCTTAGTAGGAGAGACTTGGTACATTGTCGAATTAGCAGTACCTGGATTCCCTGACCGATGGTACATTCAAGTATACGATACAGGTGAGTGTGATCCTAATTATACTTTCAAGTCACCACTCAATGGTTCTGATGGATTTTTAGACTTAGGGAATGTCCCTGAAATTATAGCCGAAATCTTAGTTTCAGAGCGAAAATCCAGATAGATAATTTGCCGTGTGTATAATAAAATTTTCGCCATTAAAATCAAGAAAAAATACTAATCTACCAAGCAGAAGTGTTGAGATGTAAGGAATAAAAATTACATCTCAATTTTTATATTTTAAGTCCATTTATATTTCAAATAAATTAACTATTATTGTCATAATCATATAACAAATATGTGTTATATTAAGTGTAGTGATGGACGCTACAAAAATATCAATTGCAATGATTGCGGAAGATATATTAGCTAAAGAATTTACGAGAGTTGTCACTCAATATTACCCAAAAATCGGGGAATTATTAGACGGGTGTTATGTGAAAGTAATCACCTGTTTTTGGGGACGACCTGCTAGACGCTTGCAATATATAGGCATTTATTGTTCTGATGATATGCTTCCTCATATGCAAGCACACAAAGAAATACTGCGAGAACTAGCAGAAAATATGGGGTTAGTACAAGTAGTTTGCATGAATGCTAAACGATTATTGCGAGATCCGTTGTCAAAGCTTAGAGACAGTGACCCACGTTTATGGTTGGAGTTGCAAATGGTAGCAAAATAGAGGCATTGGATATAAATGGTACCTGATGTTTCAGCTTTTAGCTTGTTTGTACAACTCTGCTCACACATCCAAAATTATGATGACCCAATAGTGTCTGTCTCTAAGTATCCCTGTATCTTAATTGTCAATACATCTCCTGCTGTATAGACATGACAGAAGAAAAGCAGCGAAAATCGAGCCTCAAATAACTTAGTGGTGTGGAGAATTTCATTTTGATGCGCCTTCATCTGTGTAGAAGAAAGCTACAATAAATCGTTCAGGTCAGCAAGGTCATTCTTTATCAGCCATAAATTCAGCCAGACAGTACCAGCTAATTCAGTAAAATCCAGCCACAATGGTTCTACCGTTCATAAAGTTATTGTGTGGAACCAAGTTTAGGTAAAGACCAATTAAATTAAAAACTTCATCAATTTGGCGATGTAGTTAAATCTCCGAAGTAAAATCCTCAATTTCAAGACGAATTACATCTAGGTACATTAGCGTTAGAACCTACCTTATTGACTAAGTACACGAATCATGAGAGTTGGCCGCGCTACAACCAAGAGGTTAGAAAATTATGTCTAAAATAAACCAGCTTCCTCCTGATGATTTGCCACCCACTGGGGTGACAAAAGAGGATGGAATGCTGCATCTAGAACTTGAACAGTCTATTGGCAGATGCTTTTATCTGGCTTGCGATCGGATAACTCAAGCACTATTATCTAGCTGCCAGTGGTATCTCACCAAAAAAGACACAATGTTAATGCTAGTGATTGACTGTCCTGATATCGTCTCCTACTGGCACATAGTCAGCAACATTCCACAACTAGGTAATAGGCTAGAAAGATTTACTACTAATGCCAAGATTCGCGTTTACCCTCCTTTCGGTAAGGGTGGCCCATTGGAAATTAGTGTCAATGAAATTTCTGCCTATCGAGATTGGTTATAGACTGCTCAATAATCTTGTTGGCATCATTACACCCAGTTTTTCAGTACAAGACTGGGTTTTTTGCTTTCTATCCCTGCTCTGTCACTCTCCGAAAACTTTTGCCATTTCTGAATTCTAGAGCTTTTGTATAACAGGCGTTTGCGCGATTATTTTCTAATAACAAATACAAGACCAACTTTTTTCTAAAAGTATAGCTTGTATTGATTGCCTCATAGGGCTTCTAGCGATTTCCCTCCCGGAATTTGAATTAGAGCTAAAATTAAATCTTCATCGCTGCCAGTATACTGTTCTTGTATAAGCTTTTCCATCCAGTAAGAAAATTTCGGATCTTCTTGACTCAACCAATTAGGGAATATGACACTATACCAGTAATACTCAGTTACAGATAGGTTCTTTTGCTGACAAAATTTTTCTATTTCTACTTCAGATAAATTAACAATTGATTTAATCTCATATATGTAAGCTTGAATATCGTAATAAAATTCATTCATTGAGAAACTCTATTAAAAATCGTTTCTTATCAAGCAGCTCATTTTTATATTTAGATAGTCTAATTCCAATTTCTTTAATCCTAGATGCCAACTTAGGTTCTATAAATAAAGCTTTCTTTTTTAGAAATGGCAACCTGGGTTTAATCTCACTAGCCTGTAGTCGAGTCCTCTTTGCCGTCAATTAACATCTCCATTAGGGTTGATTTCGTTAATTCTATACCATTTTCCATCTCAACTATCTTCTTGAATCAAACAAAAATACCCCCCATTTCTGGGAGGCATTTTTTATTTAACTAAGCTTATTTGACTTCAGTTGAAGAATTAGCCGTGGATAGCAGGTGCGCTGATAGCAACAGGAGCAACTTCACCAGCAGCCAAGTCTAGGGGGAAGTTGTGAGCGTTACGCTCGTGCATTACTTCCATACCTAAGTTAGCGCGGTTGATGATGTCTGCCCAGGTGTTGATGACGCGACCTTGGGAGTCAATCACTGATTGGTTGAAGTTGAAGCCGTTGAGGTTGAACGCCATTGTGCTTACGCCCAATGCTGTGAACCAAATCCCGATTACAGGCCATGCTGCTAGGAAGAAGTGCAAGGAACGGCTGTTGTTGAAGGACGCGTATTGGAAGATTAAGCGACCGAAGTAGCCGTGTGCTGCTACGATGTTGTAGGTTTCTTCTTCTTGTCCGAATTTGTATCCGTAGTTTTGGGATTCGTTTTCGGTTGTTTCACGAACTAAGGAAGAGGTCACTAAGGAACCGTGCATTGCGGAGAACAAGCTACCACCGAATACACCAGCTACTCCTAACATATGGAAGGGGTGCATCAGGATGTTGTGTTCTGCTTGGAACACGATCATGAAGTTGAAGGTTCCGGAGATTCCCAAGGGCATACCGTCAGAGAAGGAGCCTTGTCCGATGGGGTAGATCAGGAATACTGCGGTTGCTGCTGCTACTGGTGCGGAGAATGCTAGGCAGATCCAAGGACGCATTCCTAAGCGGTAGGATAGTTCCCACTCACGTCCGAGGTAGCAGAATACGCCGATCAGGAAGTGGAATACTACTAACTGGTAAGGGCCACCGTTGTACAACCACTCGTCTAAGGATGCTGCTTCCCAAATTGGGTAGAAGTGTAGACCAATAGCGTTGGAGGAGGGAACAACTGCACCGGAGATGATGTTGTTTCCGTACATTAAGGAACCTGCTACTGGTTCGCGGATACCATCGATGTCTACTGGTGGTGCGGCGATGAAGGCGATGATGAAGCAGGTGGTTGCAGCTAGCAAGGTGGGGATCATTAATACGCCGAACCAACCGATGTATAGGCGGTTGTTGGTGCTGGTGATCCACTCGCAGAACTGCTCCCATACGTTTGCGCTCTTGCGCTGTTGTAAGGTTGCTGTCATTTTTTTATGATTGCGTTTTGGTTGATGTATGTATCAGGCGGTTTTGTTTTTGCCTGTGAGTATAATCTACACTACTTTACAAAAGTTAATCAAGTCCTCAGAATTTTGTAAACGCAATACTTGCTATTAGTTTTACTTATGATTTTTATACCCCTACACCCTTTTCAAGAATATGAGCCGATACTTGGCATTTTGTTAACTCATTTACGAGGCGATGGGCTTGGTGTTTGTAGAGAGGATACTGTAGTGTAGCGGGTAATTGATTCATGAATGTGCGAGCAAGATACATATCGCAGCCAGATATGCGGGAAATTAAGGCTGCACCTTCAAAAACTGCTTCTTGTGAGACGGCTTTTTCGACTCGCACTAAGCATTGACGAGGTAACATAGTCCCCCGTTCTATTCGTTGTAATCCTTCAATGGTGGCTAAAACTATTAAGCGATCGCCTACAACTAACCTAAGATCATCAGAGGGCATAAACTTCGGTGTGCGCTGGCTATTTCTTGCGTGAAGAACTGGTACTACGCCATAACCATAGGCAATTTCTGCTAATAATCGCCCATTGAGAGTATCGTTAGTTTCAATTTGATATTCGGTGACTAGAGTAGTTTGGTTATGTAAGCGAAAGAGATTGAGAATATTTTCCCCAAAAGCTGCACCCACAAACGCCTCAGCCGCTAGTTCGTATACTCCCAAAACCCTCGCATGAGGGAGTAATTTAGCAATATTCTGACTAAAACGGGGGTCAACGGTGCGAATTACGATGCAGGCTTTGGGATTGACTGCATAGGTCATCAAGGCAATTTCTAAGTTTGTCACCTCATTATCTGTCACCACAACTACACTTTTGGCAGTGGCAAGATTGACTCTCTGTAAAGCATTTTTGATATTACCCACAATTAGGGGCATGGGTGGCAGTAAACTGGGGTCTACATCATGGGGGTGGACTCCTACCAAGGGTTGCTTTAATTCTTGCAGGAGGTGCGCTACTAGTTTTCCTACTCTTCCCAAACCAATCAACACTATATGATCTGATTTAGGTATAGGTAAACGACGGATGGAAAACTGAAATCTAGCAGCTAAGATACGCTCAGTCATCACTGCATAGAGAATCCCGACAAATACCGTACCTGCTACAGTCTGAGCAATGCTGAATAAATGTAGCCACCAAGAAATCGGAAATGACTGTTCTATGCCGCCGAATATATCACCATAGCCGCCTAGACTAAGAATTAGCGAGATATTTAGAGCAGATTGCCAACTTAATTGGGGATATTGCAGTTTATAAAGGAATGTGCCGCCAAAAAATAAACTCATCATCACCAAACAACTCATCAAAGCTACACGACGAGTTTGGCTACTCTCTACCCAAAATTGAATCAGCTGCTCACGCAGATTTGTTTTGGTGATAGTTGACAATACAGTCTGCCAAAGATGCTTGATGTGATTAGCTGGTTTTTGGGAACGAGAAACTAGATTTTCCGTGGCTTCAATATAAGTGATAATGTCTCCTGGATGGATGGCAGTATCTGCATCCCATTGATAGAATGTCTGCGCTGGGGATTCTCCGGCTCGGTTGTGGGTGAGGATGCGGCGATGACTGGTGTTGAGTTCGTAAAGTTGCCAACAATTGCGCCAACGATGTCCCACATCAATAGAAACTTGCATCACTTTGAGAAAATAATTTTCTAAAGTGAAAAAGCCTGTGGTTTCACTTCCCAAAGCAGCTAAGGCAAAACTTTTAGCGGGTAACTGCGTAGCTTCAAAGGCGACAAAATTACCCAGACTTTCACTGAGTAAATCATTGAGGTTTTCTTGGGAGGAACGAATGACAAGACGGATATCGGGATTGAGCGATCGCGCTGCAAAAGCCCCAGCAATGTTAACGCGCTCATCACTTGTTACCATCAGAATGGCTCGACATTGGCGAATTTGCGCCTGTTCGAGTATTTTTGTTTGACAACAATCACCGATTACTAAGTTGTCAATTGCATCTGGTAAACCAGGAATTTCCCAGCTTTGACGATGAACCGCCTCAATCGCGTTAACTTTTACCCCAAACTCCTTGAGAGATAATACGCAATATTGCCCCAAATTGCCCAACCCACACACCAAGAAAGTGTCAGCATTGATGACATTTTGTCCCATTTGCAAGGCTGATTTTAGTCCATATCAAATTTACAATTTTTTAGCGCGCAAGTAATGTAACAACAAATGAAGCAGTAGAGCGTACCCATGAATGATGGTCTAATATTTTACCGTAGGCTTTTAGTAAAAAATTTTCTCCAGTTACAGAATTAATACCAAACCGATGCTTCAACTATTGCAAATAAGTATTTGCAGTGTTTTTCACTAAAATTGCGAATTTAACTGAATTTTTGGAGATATTAAAAAGGTATCAGGGTATGATTTCTCAAGATTGTAATGCCGTTGATTTTGTGGATGAACTGCTCAGAAAAATCAGAATCAAAGAAAAACAGCTAAAAATTGCCAGGGCATCTAATATGAATTATGTTGCAGCAGCAATAGAAAGTCAGCTATTAGATTTAAAAAATCAGCTATCAGATTCACAAGATGAGCCAGAATTGAACGCATTGATGAATTTATTAGAAGAGTTTTAATTTTAGTCAATAGTCATTAGTCATTAGTCATTAGTCATTAGTCATTAGTCATTAGTCATTAGTCATTAGTCATTAGTTTTTCTCCTCTTCTATCTTGTCTACCTTCCAGTCCCCAGTCCCCAGTCCCCAGTCCCCAGTCCCCAGTCCCCAGTCGCCATTCCCCCTGCCCCCTGCCCCCTGCCCAATTCCCGATGCCTAGTCCCCGTGAAGGCTAAAATAGGAATCTACGTGAACTTGTTGAATTTAATATTATGACTGCTGCTACGAGCGTAAAAACTGAGTATGAAGCGATTATTGGCTTGGAAACCCACTGTCAGCTGAGTACAAATACCAAGATTTTCTCTACTAGCTCTACAGCCTTTGGTGCTGACCCCAATACTAATATTGACCCAGTGTGTATGGGTTTACCAGGGGTTTTGCCTGTACTTAACCAAAAAGTTCTAGAATATGCTGTGAAGGCAGGATTGGCATTAAATTGTCAAATCGCTAGGTATAGCAAATTTGACCGTAAACAATATTTTTACCCTGATTTACCGAAAAATTATCAAATTTCTCAATACGACCTCCCCATTGCAGAACATGGTTGGTTAGAGATTGAATTAGTAGATGCAGACGGGAATCCCACGCGTAAACGTATTGGGATTACGCGTTTACATATGGAAGAAGACGCAGGGAAATTAGTCCACGCTGGGAGCGATCGCTTATCTGGTTCTACCTATTCTCTGGTAGATTACAATCGTGCAGGTGTGCCATTAGTGGAAATTGTCTCTGAACCAGATATCCGTTCAGGACAAGAAGCAGCTGAGTACGCCCAAGAATTACGGCGGATTTTGCGCTATCTCGGTGTCAGCGATGGCAATATGCAAGAAGGTTCTCTACGTTGTGATGTGAATATTTCCATTCGTCCCGTAGGACAAAAAGAATTTGGTACGAAGGTAGAAATCAAAAATATGAACTCCTTCAACGCCATTCAACGCGCCATTGAGTACGAAATTGAACGTCAAATTGCCGCCGTAGAAACTGGAGAACGTATCATCCAAGAAACCCGTCTCTGGGAAGAAGGCTCACAACGTACCATCAGTATGCGGAGTAAGGAAGGTTCTAGCGATTATCGCTATTTTCCTGAACCAGACTTAGCACCCATTGAAGTGTCAGAAGCACAATTAAATCAATGGCGCAGTCAAATTCCAGAACTCCCAGCCCAAAAACGCCACCGCTACGAAAGTGAACTAGGGCTTTCGGCCTACGATACAAGGGTTTTAACAGAAGAAAGTAGCGCATCTGCTTATTTTGAAGCTGTAATTGCTAGTGGTGCTAATCCTAAAACCGCCGCCAACTGGATTACTCAAGATATCGCCGCCTACCTGAACAAGCAAAAACTCAGTATTACTGAGATTGGTTTAACACCCGCCAATTTAGCTGAGGTAATTAAGCTGATTGAAAGTGGCAAAATTAGTAACGCCCAAGCTAAACAAAAGTTACCAGACTTACTAACTGGCTTGTCTCCTGAAAAAGCTTTTGCAGGCCAAGAGCTAATTACAGATCCTAGTGTATTAGAACCCATCGTTGAGGAAGTAATTGCAGCCAACCCCAAAGAACTAGAAAAATATCGTAGCGGTAACATCAACCTCAAAGGCTTCTTTGTTGGTCAAGTTTTGAAAAAGACCAATAAACGTGCTGATCCTAAAATTACCAACGAATTGGTAGAAAAGAAACTCAATGGTTGATGAGTTAGCAAATACTTGAGTTTGTGGGGTGTGTAAGTATCAGTGATTTCTTGGTATTTCTTGGATTACTCAAACTGACGCACCCTATTTACTAAAGATTTTTTAATTTTACTGTTTTTAATTGGAGGATTTTATAGGTTATCCCTCTTCTGTCACTCTCCGAAAACTTTTGCCATTTCTGAATTCTAGAGCTTTTGTATAACAGGCGTTTGCGCGATTATTTTCTAATAATAAATACAAGACCAACTTTTTTCTAATAGAATAGCTTGTATTGATTGCCTCATAGGGCTTCTAGCGATTGCCCTCCCGGAAAGTGACATAAGAGGGATAAATGAATTCAATCTCAACGGTTGCCTAATGCAGCTATTTGTTCGCGGTATTCGATGCGATTTACCCAATCTTCAGGCCAAGCTGACATCCCTAAATAAGCCCCAGCAAAAGCTCCAGTCAAACAAGCAATTGAATCAGAATCGCCTGCTGTGACGGCTGCACGATGCAGGGCGGCTAATGGTTGTTCGGGGAAGAATAAGAAACATAAAAGTCCTGTGGCGAATGCCTCCTCGGCTATCCAACCCTCACCTGTGGCTAGACAGGGGTCAGTTTCACGGTTGGGGTTAACTAAAGCGGTGTTCAGTCTCTCTAAAATGGCGAAACATTCATCCCAGCCACGACTAATAAATTCTTCTGGGGTATTGATATAGGGTTGTTGCCACAAATCACCTAACCAATCAGCATGGTAGATTAAGCGTTGACTTAAAGCATATTCATACAGTTGAGTAGGTAAATCTTGGGGTGTACATCCTTGAATGAGAAAAGCGATCGCAGTTGCGGTTAAATCTGAAGCCGCCAATGCTGTAGGATGACCGTGGGTAAGTGCAGCTTGAAATTGGGCAATAGCTGCTCGCTTTGTTTTGTCTAGTTGCAACAAACCCACAGGTGCAACCCGCATATTTGCACCACAACCTTTAGAATTCTTTCTGGTGGCTTGTTGCCAAGGTATTCCTGTTTCTAGCTCTTGACAAGACCTTAAACAAGTTAGACCAGGGGCGCGATTATTATCGGGACTGTGTAACCATTTGATAAACGCATTTCTGAGGGTGGCTTCTAAATTAGATACATTCAAATTTGTTTCAGCTTTAATTAATGCCTGCCCTACTGCTAACATCATTTGAGTATCATCAGTCACCAGTGCGGGATTGCCTGAAATTTCTTGTGGCCCATGCGGTGGAAAGCGACGGCAAATTTCCTCTACTGTTAAAAATTCTGTAGCAGCACCCACGCATCGCCAAAAGCTAGCCCAAACAAACATCCAGAAGCACGACGCATAATTAATTCAAAATTCAAAAAATTTAATACTACGTAGAATACTTAATAAAAATCAAACTATACAAAGGAGAATCAAACAGATAATATCACTTTACCCCTGCCCCCTGCTCCCTGCCATCTTCCCAAGATTACCCGTAGATTCTCTGCCACAAGGAAGTAATTTACTGCTCAAGACGGCAAACACCACTTTAGCATTACGGTTCACCCTAATTACTCAAGGTATTAATTCTCATAAATTAGACAGAGTAAAAGCAGTTTAATCAATGAACCAACTAGAAACATACTTTAAAATTAACCGACCCATCCATTGTTCGGGAAACCACCCTTCATGGACTGGCTACATAAGCTCAGTATATATATCAGCGTAACTTGGGTTTGTAACTCCAAGACAACCAACAAAAAGGTGAGCAATGCTGAACTAACTGCTTTTTCATCTAGTTGGTTCAAAGATTAAGTCCTTTATATTCCCATTCATTCATTTGTAGTTATACGGAGCCAGCACCTAAAATGGCAAAAGTAGTTGGAATTGACTTAGGTACAACTAACTCCTGCGTCGCAGTAATGGAAGGTGGTACACCCACGGTTATTGCTAACGCTGAAGGGTTTCGCACCACTCCCTCAGTAGTAGCGTTTGCGAAAAATGGCGACACCTTGGTAGGACAAATCGCCAAGCGTCAAGCAGTGATGAACCCAGAAAACACTTTCTACTCTGTAAAGCGTTTTATTGGTCGTCGCTTTGATGAAGTTACCAACGAAGCTACAGAGGTTTCTTACAAAGTCCTCAGCAGTGGCGGTAATGTCAAGTTAGATTCCTCTGGTAAACAGTTTGCACCAGAAGAAATTTCTGCGAAAGTTCTCCGTAAATTAGTAGAAGACGCAAGCAAATATCTCGGCGAAACCGTTACCCAAGCTGTAATCACCGTTCCCGCCTACTTCAACGACTCCCAACGCCAAGCCACCAAGGACGCTGGTAAAATTGCTGGGATTGAAGTATTACGGATTATCAACGAACCTACAGCCGCTTCTCTAGCTTACGG
>NZ_PJIZ01000094.1 GCF_021596505.1 Nostoc sp. CMAA1605
CCCCAGAGGTTTGGCAAACCAACTATACACTCATATACAGTTTGCACCGGGATGCTGCCGAAGCTGCTTATCTGTGTAGTCATTTTGACCAAGCGGAAGCTTTGTATGCTAAGACTCTCAGCTACGCACAAACTCCCCCTGGATAAAGCCGTAATTTATCGCGTGCAGATGACTCAGTACCAGCTTCAGGGACGTAATGCTGAGGCGATCGCAATTCAACGCCAAAGTTTACAATTGCTGGGGTGGACAATGCCCACAGAACCGGAGATTATCCAAGCCAGTCTAGATGCAGAAATCGCCACGGTGCAGCAATTTTTTAGAGCAGCATACCATTGCATCCATCCTCGCTGCGCCCAAAATGACCGATTCCAGCATGGCAGAAATACTACGAATTTTTACAAATTCTGTTCTATGCTGCGTGGCTTGATGGTCAAAGCACCTTAGCATTGCTAGCACTCGCTAAGATGACCACACTGTCATTACAGCATGGTAACAGCGATATGTCTCCCTTTGGCTATGTTGGCTATGGCTTAATTACTAATGGTGTACTCAAGGATGCAGCTACAGCTTGTCAGTTTGGGGAAATGGCTGTACAGCTTTGTGAACAGTTTGATAATGCTGACGTGCGCGGGATGACGAATTTCCTGTTTGCAGCTGACGTGCATAGCTGGAGTTGTCCTATCCGCGAGGCGGATACATACTACGAAAACGCCTACAAATATGGAATGGAAGCCGGAAACTGGCTGACAGTAGGTTTTATGATGATGCAGAGTGGTTCAGATCGCCTCACCTATGGTAAAAACTTAGAAGATTTGTATGCGATCGCTAAAAATCACGCTGCTTTTCTAGAACAAATCAAAAGTTTAGATAACCTCGATGCTTTACGAGTCGGGGTAATTCAACCAATACGTCAACTTTTAGGTTTAACCAAAACACCGTTCACCTTTGATGACGACAACTTTAGTGAAGCCCAGTATTTGCAAAAATACGCTAATGCACCCTATCACTTAGCTTGGTTTTATTCCGTTAAAATTCGCCACGCCTATTTATTTGAAAATCCAGCCGCATACCCTGATTTAATCCCCCACTTGAGCATCATTGAAAATGCAGTTTCCAGTCATGCTAAAGTCCCTTCCAGTGTTTTTTATGTGGCATTAATGCACCTTTCTCTCTTTGAAACTGCTATTGAAAATTATCAGCGTCAACACCATTGGCAAGCACTGATTCCCCTAGAAGAACGCTTAAATCGTTGGGCAAAAGCTTGTCCTGAAAATATCCTACACAAATGTCTACTCATCCAAGCAGAAAAAGCCCGATTAAATCAAGAAAAAACCGACGCAATAGAACTTTATGAACAAGCAATTACCCACGCTCAAACCAATCAATATGGTTACGAAGAAGCCTTAGCCAACGAACTAGCAGCTAAATTCTATCTAGAATGGGGTAAAGAAAAAGTTGCCGCAGGTTATATGCAGGAAGCTTATTACTGCTATGCTCATTGGGGTGCAAAAGCCAAAACCGACGACTTAGAAAAACGCTATCCACAACTACTACAACCCATCCTGCAACAACAAAAAATCGGTTTCAATGCCTTTGAAACCATACCTACTATTATTAGTACGTCAACTTCTACATCTACTAGTGCTTTTAAAAACGGTCTTTCCGAGGTACTAGATTTTACGTCAGTCCTCAAAGCGGCTCAAGCCATTTCCAGTTCTCTAGAATTAGACGAATTAATTGCTCAGTTGACTCGCATCATTTTAGAAAACTCTGGGGCGAAAAAATCTGTAGTTATTCTTCCTGAAAATAATCAATGGCAAGTCCGCGCCATTACCTTTATTGATCACCAGTCAAATTTTCAGATTGATGTTAAAACCATTCTAGAACCACAACTACTAGATACTTGTCAAGATGTTCCTAAAAAACTCATCAATTATGTGAGGAATACACGAGAAACTCTCATTATCAACAATTGCCAAACAAATATTCCTGGTGTGATTGCAGATTATATGCTAGAACATCAACCCCAAAGTGTGTTGTGTACACCCATTATTAAACAAGGGCATTTGTTAGGGATTATCTATTTAGAAAATAAGTTAACAAGTGGGGTATTTACCAACGAAAGGCTACAAGTAATTAATTTACTTTCTTCTCAAGCAGCAATTTCTCTCGAAAATTCTCAGCTTTACCAAAAAGCACAACAAGCATTACAAGATTTACAAACAGCACAATTACAAATCGTGCAAAGTGAGAAAATGTCTGCATTAGGTAACTTAGTTGCTGGAGTAGCCCATGAAATGAATAATCCTTTAGGCTTTATCTCTGCTACGCTACAACAAGCTAATCCCACATTGAATGATCTTGTGGAACATTTAAAGCTATATCAAGAAACCTTTCCAGAACCAGGCAAAAAAATTACCAATCATGCCGAAGATATTGACTTAGATTATAGCTTAGAAGACTTGCCCAAGATGATTGACTCCATGACAATGGCTTGCGATCGCATTTGCAATATCAGCAATAGTTTACGCACTTTCTCCAGAATTGATAAAGATTACAAAGTACCTTTTAATATTCATGAAGGTATTGATAGTACAATTTTAATTCTCAAGCACAGACTAAAAGCTAACGAACAGCGTCCAGCTATTAAAGTCATCACAAACTATGGTGAGTTAGCTGTAATAGAATGCTTTCCTGGGCAATTAAATCAGGTATTTATGAATATTTTAGCCAATGCTATTGATGCCTTAGAAGAATTAAATAGTGGGCGGAGTTTTAGAGACATTGAAGCTAATCCCAACTGGATTGCAATTACAACATCAATAGAAAATTCCCAAGCAAAAATTCAGATTGCTGATAATGCTAAAGGGATGAGTGAAGAAATTAGAAACAAGATTTTTGATCATCTATTTACTACAAAAGCAGTGGGTAAAGGCACAGGTTTAGGACTAGCTATAGCAAGGCAAATTGTTGAAGAAACTCATCATGGTAAGCTGAGTTGCAATTCTATTTTAGGTAAAGGTACAGAATTTGTGATTGAAATTCCAATATCTTAAATCAATTCGCTATGGACTTCTCTTCTCTACGAGACGCTGCGCGTAGCTTGCTTCCCCAGAGGGGTAAGCTAACGCAATTAAATGTTGTAACGAGGATATGACGCAATACCGTTCAGTTAGCGTCAAAAACCTTAAACCGTGTAGCGACTGTCTTGACTTTCAAGACAGTCGCTACATTTATTCTTAACTGAACCGTATTGGGATATGACGGGGTAACAAAACGGCTGAAACACGCCGGAAAATTGATATCAAACTGTTAACTACTTGTTGTACAGGCGGGTTTAACAAAGATATCTTTTTTTAAGTATGAATATCTCACAAAACCCGCCCCTACTTACTAATAACTGTTGACTGTTGACTATTGACTAATCATGTCTTACACCATCGGGCATAATTGCATTTTGAAAGTTGACACCAGTTAGATTTGCACCAGTCAGATTCACACCTCTGAGGTTGGCACTAGAGAGGTTTGCACCTGCTAAATTAGCACCTTTGAGATTTGCCCATGCTAAATCAGCACCAGTTAAATCAGCTTCAGTGAGATTAGCCCGAAATAAGTATGCACTGCTCAAATGTGCTTTGTAGAGTTGGGCTTTTTCGAGATTAGCTTTGTAAAGATAAGCTCCTACTAAGTCTGCGGCGTATAAATTGGCTTCACTTAAATTAGTCCCGATTAAATTCGCCTCAATTAGATTGGTAAAACAAAGATGAGCGCGGTTTAACTGGGCGGCATCTAAATCGGCATCTCTCAAGTTAGCATTACTTAAGTCAGTACCAATCAAATTAGCTGCTATCAAAGTCGCACCCCTGAAATCTGACTCGCTTAAGTTAGAGCCGATGAGGATGCTATGACTCAAATTAGCTTGGGTGAGGATGGCTTGGCTCAAATTGGCTACACTCAATTGCGTCGCACTTAAATTAGCTTCGCTGAGTTTGGCTTGATGGAGATTGGCACTATTGAGATTAGCTTGGCTCAAATCAGCGCGTACTAGCAAAGCATGGCTTAAATCGACTTTGCTCAAGTTAACTCCCTGGAGGTGCGCGCCTCTGAGGTTATGTTTTTGTAAGTCGGCGGTGCTTAAGTCTGGTGCTATGTGAGGATTAGTGTTTCTCCACTCCAGCCATCGGACTGCGCCAGCTTGCAATAAACCTAGATGCTCTATATTTGCCATTGTCTCATTTTCTCTCCTTCATTCCTGGCGATCGCTCTGGGAAAGTCTTCCAGCTACACTTTCAATCGCTGCTTTTGCTCCAGCCGCACCTGCTAGAATATCGCGTTCTTGTCCACCCAAGTACAATCTGCCAAAACTCCCCACAGCTTGCACTTCCAAAATATTAATTGCAGCCGCTTTTTCCGCTTCGTTCGCAGCTAAAGCCGCATACGCCGCAGGTTCGACTTCTAAAACATATAGGGTTTGTCCTGCGAGTAACAGTTGTCCCCGGCGAGTCCGGTTGATCAGTTGTGCTTGGTAAGCATCGATATTGCGGATAATTTGACTAGAAATCACACGAGGTTTAAGACATTCCTCGCGTTTGACTCCCAGCATCGCTAAAATTGCTTGACCGGCGGCGCGCGTTTCTCCCTGAGAACTAGAATGTACTTCCAATAGTCCATAAAGTCTTTCCACCACCTGCACACCCGGACGCACGGAAGCAGCTTTGAGGGCGACATCTGTAATTTTATTAATTTCAATACCAGGAGAGATTTCAATCCATAGTGAGGTATCACCTGGTAATGGTAGGAAACCTGGGGCTACTGTTCCTATATATGCTGCGTGTTGTGGTTGCAGGCTGTCGAGAAATACGAAACTGCGTAGTTCTATTCCCAAGGTGATGCTCTCCAGTCATGAAGGTAAAGTTATATTTCGCAGGTGCTACTTTAAACTACCATAAGCCTGAGTAATAAGTGCTGAGTGGTGAGTGCTGAGTGGTGAGTGCTGAGTGCTGAGTAATGAGTAATGAGTAATGAGTAATAAGTGCTGAGTGGTGAGTGCTGAGTAATGAGTGCTGAGTGGTGAGTGCTGAGTAATGAGTAATGACTATTGACTAATGACTATTGACTAATGACTATCCCTGTTCTGTCACTCTCCGAAAAGTTTTGCCATTTCTGAATTCTAGAGCTTTTGTATAACAGGCGTTTGCGCGATTATTTTCTAATAACAAATACAAGACCAACTTTTTTCTAATAGAATAGCTTGTATTGATTGCCTCATAGGGCTTCTAGCGATTGCCCTCCCGGAAAGTGACAGAAGAGGGCTATAGGACTAGTATTTGATTTCTGAAAAAGCTCCGTACATTTGAAGGGTGGCAAAATCAAAGGTAGTGTGTCGAATAAACCACTCGAACATCCATTTGAGATGAGAAAACGAAGGAATTAAAGCACAGAAACGCCGCACCCAAGTTTTAGCTTGTAACCAAATATCCTCAATCGGATTTTGTGATGGGCAATTAGGAGCAAAACGCACGCAGTGAATTTGCCATTGTTCTTCAGGTAAACCAAGGTTTACCTCGGTTAAAAAGTCTTGGACAAGATGGGAACGATGGTAAGAAGCACCATCCCAAAAAATCAGTAATTGTTGGTGAGGTGACTGGTCTAATAAATAACGTAGATAATCAATCGTATTGTCTGAATTACCTGCATCATAGGCTTTAAGAAGTAATTCACCTTTGAGATAGTCAACTGCTCCGTAGTACGTCTGTTTGTCTCGTTCATTGACAACCGGAACTGCTATTTCTTGGTCAGTTTTACCCCAGACATACCCACTCAAGTCTCCCCACAATAGATGACACTCATCTATCAACAATACTCTCAATAATCCTGCTTCTATTTCTTTTGTGCGGCTTGCCAACAATGTCTCAATCTGTTTTTTTTTACTGCCACAGCTTCCGGCTCGGCTTTTGGATTCAGTTTTGTAGTTTTCTTCCAACTAATTCCTGCTGCATCAAATAAGTCATAATAGCTGCGTTTTGACTCATAAGTTACATCGTATTCAAAAGCCAATTTATATTCAAGTTCCCCAAGCTCCCAACATTCCTTTGTTTGCAACCAACTTAAGACCTCTTCTCGTTGTTGAACACTTAAGTAGCTTTTTCTTCCCTTGTGGTTCAGGCACAGTCCCGAAATTCCATACTCTTCGTAGGCTTGTTTCCAGCTTGTTATCGAACCAAGTGACACATCTAAAATTGTTTGAATTTCCTCATATTTGTAGCCTTGATAAACCAGTTTGACTGCCAATGCTTTCCTCACCTCACGCGCATCTGGCCGATCATCTATAAATTTTTGTAGTTCTGCGATAGCTACGCCCGCCCCAGGCATCGCGGTTTGTATATGCTGGTTTATCATTGTTCCCTGTTAGACAGATATCACCCTCCGTATTATCTCTTAGTTCTTTTCAGAAATCAAATATGATTCCTATATTGACTATTGACTATTGACTATTGACTATTGACTATTGACTAAAACATATCCTTCATTCCCCGAATCCGTGCGAATGTCTGTATCGGGTCACTACTATTAGCTGCGAGTTGTAGTGCTGGTTGCTCCCAACGTAAAAAGGGGTTGGTTAACTTTTCTACTCCTAACCATGACGGTACGGTGGCTTCTTGGCGATCGCGTTGTGTTTTCACTTCATGAATCCGTTTTTGTAAATCAGTATTATTACCGTCTATAGTCAATGCAAATTGTAAATTTTTTAATGTGTATTCATGGGCGCACCACACACGGGTATGGTCTGGTAAAGACCTGAGTTTACTCAATGATTCCACCATTTGCGCTGGTGTTCCTTCAAACAAACGACCGCAACCACCAGCAAATAAGGTGTCTCCACAAAATAATTCTCCAGGTTCGTTGGTGGTTTGGGGTGGGAAGTAATAAGCAATGTGTGCGCGGGTGTGTCCAGGAACAAAAATTACCTCACCGACTCGATTCGCAAATTGGACGCGATCGCCTGGTTGTAAAAACACTCTCTGTCCTGGTATTCTGCCTTTATCTTCCGCACCACCGTAAACATTCACCTGTGGAAACTTCTGTATCAGCTTTTGATTACCACCGACATGATCATGGTGGTGGTGAGTATTAAAAATAGCCACTAAATCCGCATTCAATTGGGCTAGCTGCTTCAAGACTGGTTCAACCTCTGCGGGATCAACTACAGCCGCTACATTGTTCTGCTCGTCATACAGTAAGAATATATAGTTGTCTGAAAGTGCCTCAAGGCGAATAACTTGCATGGGCTATACCTCGATTACATATAGGCGTGGCATAATTTTGGGTATTTTTTCTGAGAAGTCCTGTACTGATGACAAGTTAGATTCATGACATTTCTTTAATATAACTTTTATTGATGTTTCATCTTCATAATCCGCAACAGTAGTTACACCGCAATCCCGTTAAAGATTATCAGTATTTTGATGATTAATCAGTGATTTTGCTCTATGTAAAAAAAGCAACATAAAGTTAAATTTATCTTGAGCTTTATAAAACAAAGCTAAAAATTAATATTTGAAATTGTGGATATTGGGTATGCTATTTGCTTTTTCAACCTACGATGACGTACTTGACTTAGACGTTGAATTTTACCGCGAAATTTCATTTTTAGACTTGCATCCCAATGAACAAATCACCCTTTTCTACTCACAAAACTACCAATTCCATAGACATCACCACTAAACAGATTGTAGACCGCATTATCAGATCAGGGAAAATGAGTAGCCAAGATCATCACTTACTAACCACCACAGTATTTAGTCATAATACAATGAGTGATGAAGCCCGCCGTCAAATCAATCGGGTTTTTGACTATATTCAAAGTGGACAATTAAAACTTATTGACTAACAGACAAAGTATTACAGGACTTACGCAAACATAACACAACTCCGTCATTACGAGCGATAGCGAACTAATCTCCCCTGATACTGGGATTGCTTCCCTACACTTCATTTCGGTCGCAATGACATTATCGGCGTTGCGTAAGTCCTATATTATTTGAGATATATAGGACTCATATTTGATTTTTGAAAAAAATCCGTACACTTTTGTTCCTTCTTACCTGTTTCCTGTTCCCTGTTCCCTGTTCCCTACCTACGCAAATCGTTTCAATAATCAAGTCGGATTCCTATATATCCGTAATATACGACCGTAATTTTGTCCACATAATTTTCTTTATGCCTTAAAATAAGGCTACGTACCTACGTACCTTAGTATACGGGTACAAATGCAAAATATGTGTAAAAAATCTCTATATTACGGAATATAATGCAGCATCCCTTTTATTTAGCTCACAATAAAATTGCTATTCATCATTCCTTAATTGTGAGACTAATATACTGGATACGGCACTTATCCCTAACTTTGTCATTTACGAAGACTATAGGGGGCCACGCTCTAAAAAGATTTTCTCCGTCTTTACACTTAAATAATCAACTTTCAGGAATTCAGCAGCTAGAATTGAGCCAATCATTCAGGTGTAATTTAGTCTAGAGAAGCAACGCAAACAGTCATGAAAAAAAAAGTGTCCCTAGTCGTCAGTGACTTGTCTGGAGGCGGTGCAATTAGAGCATTTTTACTAGGTCAAGTCCTCCACAAACTTAATTATGAAATAGAAGTCGTCGGTTTCTTATTTGGTAAAGATTTATATGCTATTCCTCCAGCTAATGTCGAGGTATTTTCTATTCAAGGAGAAAAATATCCTAAGTTTTTAACTGCGGCTAACAAGCTGGTTAATAACTTAAAGGGAGATATTGTTTACGCTGTCAAGCCTAAAATGACCAGTTTTGGTATATCTCTGCTGCACAAATATACTAGCAATCGTCCTTTAATGTTAGATATGGATGATTGGGAACTGAGTTGGTATGGTGGCGATGAATGGCAATATCGTCCTGGTTTAAAGCAATTGTACAGGGATATTTTTAAGCCTAATGGTGCATTGAGGTTTCCAGACCATCCTTTGTATCTTCGATGGATAGAAAAATTAGTACCAAAAGCGGATGCTATCACCATAGACACGGAGTTTTTGCAAAAACGTTTTGGTGGTGTTTATGTACCTAACGGGAAAGACACCGCCATGTTTGATCCCAGCAAGTATAATCCTGAATTTAGTAGAGAGCGTTATGGTTTAACTCCATACCGCATTTTAATGTTTCCAGGCGCACCACGCCCTCATAAGGGGGTGGAAGATGTTTTAATGGCTTTGGATTTGTTAGATGAGTCAGATTTGCGACTGGTGATTGTTGGTGGTAGTCCTTACGATGACTATGATGAGCAACTAATTCAAAAATGGGGACGTTGGATTATTAAACTACCAAAATGTCCTGTGGATACCATGCCAGAAATCGTGGCTGCGGCTCATGTCGTCGTGGTTCCCCAACGAGATACATTAACTTCGCGCGCGCAATTCCCTTTAAAGTTGACAGATGGGATGGCAATGGCTAAACCTGTATTATCAACTCGCGTGGGAGATATTACAGAAATTTTAGCAGATACAGGTTATGTAGTTGACCCGGCATCACCAGAACAAATAGCCCAGCAAATCCAATCAATATTTCAAGATTTAGACTCAGCGAATGAACGAGGTGAAAGAGCCAGAGCAAGATGTGTAGAGAAGTATAGTTTAGCAGCGATGGCTGAAACTTTAGAATCATTAATCGCACAATTATGAATCCAAAGCTGTAGTTAGGAATTGTAGGGTAGTACAGAGACTAGAGATCACAAGGTTTTTGCCTATTTCACCCGGATTGCTCCCCTACTCAATTGCTAATTAAGAGTATACTATTTTACATGACGGCAAAAATGCAGTTATGAAGAGGATAACTGTTGATGACTGAAAATGAGGAGAGTGAAATATATAGAAATTACAAAGTAGTGTTACAAATGACGTTGGATGTAAACATAAAAACAAATGTCTACCAGAAAACTATTATTCAAATTCGCTAAACCTTATCCCGGCTGGATTTTTCTAACAGTATTATTGGGATTTTCTGGAGCTTTATTTAATGGGGTCAGTACAACTTTAATTGTACCGATCGTTTTAAAGATAGTGGGGCAGGAAATAGATTTAAGTGATGCTCCGCCGATTCTCAAATCAATTATGATTCCCTTTGACAGTGTACAAGAGAACTATCGCATACTTGTCATGTCATTGGCGATTATCGCACTGATTAGTTTAAAAAATTTAGCCTCTTATGCTAGTTCTTTAACCTCTAGTTCTTTTACCAGAAAGTTAACTTCGGACATCCGGGAAGCCGGATTGCAAGTGCTGTTAGAGGTTGACCTAGACTACTTTGCTAAAATGAGAGTGGGAGACCTATTAAATAGTCTAGGCGGGGAAATGGGGCGGGCTGCTACTTCAATTAGCAATGTTATTAAATTAATTATTACTGTTATCACAATTTTTGTATTTATTGGACTGCTGTTATCAATTTCGTGGCAGTTAACTATTGCATCTACTATATTGTTATCTTTTGTAACTCTGATCAACCAGTATGCTATGGTTCGGGCGAAAAAGTTCGGACATATGCTCAGTGAAATGTCGAGAGTGTACTCAATTGCAGTATTAGAGACATTAAACGGTATTCGGTTAGTCAAAGCTACAGGTAATGAAGAAAAAGAATTTAACAGAATCAGACAGCTAATTCGCGATCGCGAACAAGCAGATTATGACTCTCAAGCTAATTCCCAAGTGATTGCACCACTCAGTGAAGTCATGGGGATTACGGCTTTGTTGCTGATTGTATTTCTAAGCCGAGTCCTATTTGCCGATCAAGTCAATGCTTTATCAGCAGTGCTACTGACTTATTTATTAGTCTTGCTGCGATTGTTACCGCTAGTATCTCAGTTGAATAGTATTCGCAACACTTTTGCTAATAGCGCACCGAGTGTCAATATCGTCTCGGAATTTTTACGTCGTGACAACAAGCCATTTATGGCTAGTGGTGATGTCATCTATGAAAAACTAGAAAAGGGTATACATTTTAACTCTTTGTCCTTTAACTACCCAGGACATGACAAGTCAGTTTTAAAAGATGTCAGTTTATTCTTACCCCGTGGGACAACCTTAGCTTTGGTGGGTGGTTCTGGTGCGGGTAAATCTACCTTAGCGGATTTATTGCCCAGATTTTATGATCCCATCTCCGGCAGTATAACAGTTGACGGCAGAGATTTACGTGATTTTGATGTCAAGTCTTGGCGCAAGCGTATGGGTATTGTCAGCCAAGACACTTTTTTGTTTAATGAATCAGTTAAAGAAAATATCGCCTACGGCAGACAAGACGCTACAGAAGCAGAAATCATCGCAGCCACCAAGCGAGCTAATGCTTACGAGTTTATCAGTAAGTTACCCCAAGGATTTGATACCATGATTGGCGATCGCGGTGTGATGTTATCTGGGGGACAAAGACAAAGGCTAGCAATTGCGCGCGCCTTATTGCAAAATCCAGAAATCCTGATTCTCGATGAAGCCACCAGTGCTTTAGATACCGTATCCGAACGTTTAGTACAAGCTGCATTAGATGATTTGAGCCGCGATCGTACTACCTTAGTAATTGCTCACCGTCTCTCTACGGTACAGAACGCTGATCAAATTGCAGTCTTAGATCAAGGACAGGTAGTAGAAGTAGGAACCCATGAACAACTCCTACAAAAAGGCGGTTACTATGCACGCCTTTATTCTATGCAGTTTAGCAATGTTCCTGAAACTAGCAACTACAGCAATCAAAGCTTATTGCGAATTTCTCATGAACTGCGGAATAAGTTGAACTCTATGATAGGTGTACTGCACCTGTTACTAGACGAAATGACGGAAAATAATCAAGAAGACCAAGCATTAATTGAAGATTCCTACAAATCCACCTTTAAAATCCTCAATACTCTAGAAATATTCGAGGATATAGTCCAACAACAAAATCATTATCTCACCAACGCCTCCTCCCACAATCAAGATGATCATGTGCAGATGGGACATTTACAGAAAATTCAAGAACTGAATCTCAAATTTAACGCCTTACTAGTATCACTGCGATCGCTCACAGAAAATTATCTAGAAGCCCAACAAAATCGTTATCAAACACTCAACGAAGCTCTGCACTTAGGGATGAATCTACTGAGTTTCTTAGAAAACTTTGAAAATAAAATACATAACAATTAACCCTAAGAATTACTATGAAAAATAAATATCTATTTTTTAGTAGAACCATATCACTTAAACCAGATACAGCACACGAAATACATGATGTGCTTTGTGCTAACGCCGCCGCCAATCTTGGATATGATACAGCTTTAGTCTATCCAGATACTCAACGCGGTAAATTCAATCCTGGGGAACTATTTTCGCCTTTTCATCTCAGACACCCAGAGCAAGATTTTGTAGAATTTTACGATGTCCAAGAAAAGTTAAAAATTTCTACATTACCCATGCCTTGGCCAATTGATTGTATTGGGGGAAAATTTACCGCCAGCATGACAGTATTGACGCGTTATTACTTGCCATTTCATTTACTACCCCAAACAAAAATTGTCCATACCAGAGATTGGAACTTTGCCAAAGCCGCAGTAAAAAACCAGATTCCCACCATTTACGAACGGCATTATTTCCAATCAGAAAAATTCCCAGCAGAAATTGTCCATAGTCCGTTTTTTCAAATTGCTATTACTCAATCAGAACCGATTAGACAAAGCCTGATTGAATATGGTATGCCGCCAGAAAAAGTAGTCTGGCTGCATAATGGCTTTGATCAATCTTTCTTACTTAGACAACCACAACAAGCCGAAGAATGGCGCGAACAGCTACTAGAAAATGAACGACAACAGCTTGTAGTTTATTCAGGAGCTTTATATCCTTTCAAGGGGATTGATGTTTTAATAGATGCTGCCAAAGAATTACCACATATTCAGTTTGCGATTACAGGAGGCAAAGAAGAGCAAGTTACAGCGTATCAACAACTAGCCAAAGAAAAACAAGTAGATAATGTTAAGTTTCTAGGCTGGATATTACCCAGACAAAGATTAGTAAGTTTATTTCAAGCTGCTGATATTTTAGTGCATCCACACTGTTCCGGTAAGTCTGCTGACTTCACAAATCCTGTGAAATTTTTTCAATACATGGCTTCAGGAACACCCATAGTCATCACAGAAATCACGCCTTTAATGCCATTTAAAGATATGCCTTTGTCGGCTGTATGGTGTGAACCTGATCATCCTCAAAAACTTGCCCAAGCAATCCAACAAGCCTTAGAAATTTATCCCAGAAAAATATCAGGTTATCTCAATAATATCGAATTAGCTCATCAATTTTCTTGGGAAAATCGAGCCGAAAAAATCCTGAGTTATGTAGAAGAACCTTTACGTCCTATCATGACAATTTAGAAAAATTTCCCGTTCCCTATTCAACGTCAAGCGAATGAATATAAAAACCGTTGGGATGATTAGTAGCTATCGCAATCTTGAGCAAAGAGGTGATTGGCTATGGCAACAAACTCCACATCAATTTGGTCTTTGGGGCAATATTCAAATGCAAGCATTAGCACCCCAACCAGACTTTTTGTTGATGTATCAATATGATTTTCCGAGGAAACCTCAGCCTCAATCTTTAATAGATAAGTTACGCAAAAAATTACAGAAACCAACAGTTGACGTTAGTTCACGCTTAAGAGGAGTTCCTAAAGAAAGAATTATCTATCTTTTGCGCGAACCTCCTTTAGAAGAAGTTGTGGAGAAAAATAAACACTATTACCAAGTGGCTACTAAATACTGTGGCTATATTTCTGGCCCTGATGATTTTGCACCTGTACCTGATTATATGCCGGCAATTTGGTATCATAACAACTCATTTCAAGAATTAAACGAAATGCCAGTACCTGAAAAAGTCGCACCTTGTAGTTGGATTACTTCTGGCATTAATCGCACTGCTAATCATCGTCAAAGATTACAATTTCTAGAATCACTACAAAATCATCAAATTAAATTTGATTTGTACGGGCGTAATTTACCTGTTTCTGCCAAATCAAGGGGTGAATTGGGTAATAAGTGGTATGGTATGGCTCCATATTATTACAACTTATCCATTGAAAATTATGCTGAAAATAGTTGGTATGTCAGCGAAAAATTATGGGATGCTTTATTAGCTTGGTGTTTGCCAATTTATTACGGAGGATCTGCTGCTGATAAATTGTTACCTCCAGGCAGTTTTTTACGCTTACCTAGTTTAGATGAAAAAGGTATTGCCTACATTCAAGAAGTGACTGCTACTCCTGATGCTTGGTATGCAGCTAAGGATGCGATCGCAGAGGCTAGACAAATTATCTTACATAAGCTGAATTTACTTAATTGGTTGTCAGAATTTGTCACTAAATTCTCATAGGAAAGGAGTAATTCTATGGATGGGATTTGTACCCTTGCTAATGACCGAGTTTACGACCAATTAATTGCTCTACTCAATAGTATAGAGGCAATTTATGGGCGGCCGATGCCTGTTTGTGTCTATCCTTACGACGATAATACAACTCAAATTGCTGCCGAAATTGCCCGCCGTCCTCATGTACAACTATACGATAATCAAGACTCTATTCGGCAATGGGATGACTTTGTGCGCCGTGTTTGGGATACTCACCCCACAGCGCAAGCTAATTGGCAAAAAGTTAATGGTGATAAATATTATCGGGTGGGGACTCATCGTCGTTACTGTGCTTTTGATGGGCCTTTTGATAAATTTGTCTACATGGATGCAGACACCTTATTGATGAGTCCCTTAGATGAAATTTTCGCCCGTTTAGATAAATATGACTGGGTAGTTTATGATTTCCAGTATAAAGATTTATCTCATGTTTATGATTTATCTTCTCTTAAATTAGCCGAAATATTTACTAATGCAGAATTAGAAACTAAAGCATTTTGTTCTGGTTTTTATGGTTCTAAAAAAGGTGTATTTAACTCTCAAAATCAAGAGATGATTTTAGATAAGCTACGTCAGGGAGAAGCAGAAATACTATATCCAATGGCTCCTGATCAAACAGTCTTGAATTATATGGTTATGCGCTCAGGCATTTCTCACTGTAATCTGAGCTACGAACTAGCTGAAGAGCAGAAAACAGGCTGTTGTGTTACCTCTACCCATTTTATCAGTCAAGATAATATCCTATATGACCAAGGCAAGCGACTAACTTATTTGCATTATATTGGGGTCAAATCTCGGTTTTTTGAGCAATTGTGCGCTGGAAACAATGTTGGATTTCCTTACCGCGAGGAGTTCTTACATTACCGCTATTTACATGAGCCAAATCAGCGTCCACAATTTACGACTAAGCCCAAAGCTTACAACGCTCCGCCGAGTTTAGGCACAAAAATTTTACGAAAATTAGGATTAAAAAATTGAGGTGAAGATAATGAGCCGGGGAATTTATATCATTGCTAATGACAAGGTGATAGATCAGGCGATCGCACTCCTCAATAGTATCCGATTGCATGACCAAGATACACCTATCATCATGATTCCTTATGATGATAACTACCATCAAATAGCAGAATTACTCAATCAACATTATGGTGTACAACTCTATGCAGACTTAGAGTTTATCGACCGGTTGTCACGCAAATTACATGAACTATTTGGCAATCAATTTTTTGCTCGTCCCAACCAATTCCGTAAACAGGCTTGTTGGTTCGGCCCTTTTGATGAATTCTTGTATATTGATACAGATATTGTTGTTTTTGAAAAAATCATTAATAATCTCAATTATTTAGCTGATTCAGATTTTATTTGTTGCGATTATCAACATTTAGGTGGCATTAAAAACGTTTTTACATCCAAAGTATTAGCAGAAAAACTTTTTACTGAAATAGAAGTTCAAGATATTTTTAATGGTGGTTTTTGGGGTGCCAGAAAAAATATCATTTCCGAAGATGATTTGTATACAACCTTTAGTGAATGTGCGGCTCATCCAGAGTATTTTGATTTTTCTGAAAAGACTTCTGATCAACCAATTATCAATTATATGTTGCTCAAGCGAATTCCTCGCCGATTTAATATTGTTCGCAGACCAGGTAAAGCACCTGGTAATTGGGGGGGTTCACCGCAATTTCAAACTCAAGGAAATATTTTATTTGATCCTACAGTTAATCAACCTTTGCAATATCTCCATTGGGCAGGGATTCGCATTCAACCAGGTTGTCCCTACTGGGAAATTTGGGAACACTACCGAAATCTTAATTCTGCGTTACCTGCGGCTAATATACCTGCACCAGTTAAACAAAATCAGTGGCAAAAAACACTTAATAATATTAAACAGCAGTTACGCAAACTCAAAATTTAACAAATTCGTTGGCATCATACCAATTTTGGATT
This sequence comes from Nostoc sp. CMAA1605, assembly GCF_021596505.1. Lineage (GTDB taxonomy): Bacteria > Cyanobacteriota > Cyanobacteriia > Cyanobacteriales > Nostocaceae > Trichormus. Next base: position 16,389 of record NZ_PJIZ01000094.1, read on the forward strand.
AAAAGCCTAGATTCATAGAATATTCCAGAATCTCGAAACCATAAATTCTTACTTTTCCTTGGAAGTGCTTAAGGGTATACACTTAAGCACTCTCAACTTTTTTAAAGCAAGGCATACACGCTATTGTGCATAAACTCGCAGTCTCATCAGTTAATCATTAAGATTAGTAATAATATCAGTGAAAATACAGCACATTTATCTTTACTTCCGCTTGATAAGTATAAATATATTGTAACCTTATGTTTAAGGCATTCTGAGACATCTGTAAAATACTGTCAGTTTTATCTACTAGCAAGACTGAAAAGGCATTGAAGTGTATAGCCATAAGGGATATTTATGACTTACGAACAACAAGATTACTGCTTCTGCACATTAGCTTTACGGAAAAAGTATCGTCTGTTGACGCAACAATTGGCTAGTGAATTGGCGAAATATGCCCCAGGAAAGATGTTTGTAGTTTTAACAGACCAACCAGCAGATTTTCAAGATTATGCCAATGTATTAGCTTTTAAACATAACCAACGCGGAATTTTGCATTGTTATCACGATAAAAGCTTAGTGATGGAATTCGCTTTGGCAAAATTTACCGCCGCCATATATATTGACGCAGATACAACGATACTGTCTCCTTTACCTGATAATCTCCACTGGAAACCAGGTATTACAGCAGGTCATTGTGAGAATTTAGTGGCTCATGTGACAAGATACACCCCAGAAAGATTACCACATATTCGCAAAGTCGCAGCACATTTAAACATCACATTAGAAGATGCACCATATATTGGTGAGTCTTTATTTATGATTGCGAGGGACGAAGGTAGAGAAATCGCATATCTCAAATACTGGGCAAAGATTGGTAGATATTTAGAGTTGCGTGGTATTCATGCAGGTGAAGGTAATGCAATGGGATTAGCAGCCGCTAAAGTGGGTTGGGATGTGTCTAGAGAAGGTTGGTCAGAAGTTAGAAATATCACGAAACATTTAGATGCTTCCAACACTAATAAACAAAGTGTATGGGATTTGTGGAAAAGAAAACTTGGCTATCACTACCGTTTAAATAAAGCTAGGCTAACAGCTTTAACAGATTTTCAATTCTTCTATAGATAGAACAACTAATTTTGGATTTGGAATTTTAGACTGACTGTACCCCCATAAAGAGATTGAGCAAGTTTTAGATTTTGGATTTTGAAATTTACGTCTAATGTCAATTAAAATTGGGTAATTCCATAGATATTTTTAGGGGCTGATTCACCCAGATCATCGTTAATCGTTCATGATATCGGATTAACCCGCCCCTAACAAGTCTCATTAGCTGCAAGCATGGGCTATTTTTTAGATATAGAAGGTTTTCCTAATTCACATCAGGGGGAACTTTTGACTAAATATGGGCGTATGCTAATTCCTTCGCAATGGCAATTGTTAGCAAATTGAGATTAATAGGTTTTACAAAATAATCACACGCACCTAGTTTAATGGCTTTTTCTTTATCAATTTCAAAAGCAAATCCTGAAACAACAATTATGGGTATGCTATGGCAGATAGGGTGCTGTTTAACCTGTTGTAGTAAATAATATCCATCAATATCTGGCAATTTTAAATCTAGTAAAATCAAATCAGGATTAAAATTTCTAATATTGAAAATAAAATTTTCACCATCTGGCAAACTTAAAACATTGTATCCACAATATTTTAAGTAATCACTCAATAACATTCTATTTATCTTATCATCTTCAACAATAAGGATACGGTTGAGTGTTTGGCAACAATTATCGTGAGGTTGTAACAACGAATTATTGAACATTATTCATATTTATTGATAATAAAGTTTTGTGTCAATCTCAAGTTGTAAAAACAACTGAGACAATATCTAAATGAGCAGAATCAGAGTCAGATCATATTTCAAGCTGCTAATCCAGAAAATTTAGTTATCAGATTCAGTGTAAATCTTGTTTTTATCCTGTTAGTAGAGGGGTGTGACCCCCACTAGGGTCTTTTTGCTGTAGTGTTAAATGTTATTTAAACTTTCCATAAAATAAACAGGGTTTTTACACAATACTCAATTGAATTATTGCGGGCGGGATTCATCGGTAGTTTTTAGCTACAACTCCTGACATTATTCTCTTTTTGTAAAAAGTTATCTGTTACCTATTGGAGACATCACCTCTAGTAATCAAAGCGAATTTTTAATACAGGAATCCTATTGTATTTTTGAAAAACATCAGTACAGTTTTTATTCCCTGTTCCCCATTAACAGTTCCCTAGCTTCGTGAGTGATTGCTATGGTATTAGTATTTATTTTTTGATGACTTGATGCAAAAACAGAGTACATATACTCAAATAATTAATTATGATCATACAGAAAAATGTTGATTACAAATAATAAAATTCAGTGAAATTAAAAAAAAGGAGCTTATAGCTCCTTTTTCTGTATTAATGAATGAAATGACAATTTTTAGCTTTAATTAAAAGCTTTTTTTAAACTTGCGCTGTGCGGTGAACATACCAGCTACACCCAAAAGACCAAGCACAATAGAAGGTTCTGGAACTGCTTGAGAAGTTTTGATGGGAACTAAACCTTGGAAAGTCACTTCATAGTTACCACTGTGTGAGATACCATCAGATTTCTCAGTTAAACCGGATTGGGTAGCATAAAAGCTGAACAGATAATCGGTTTTACCGTTATAGGTATACTTCACAATTTCGCTAGCTTGTATTGTTTTACTCTCTAGCTGTGTTTGCAAATTCTTGACAGTAGTTTTAGGTGTGCTGTTTGGTAAGCTATTAACGTATATATTAAAGTAAGGCAGCAATAAAGGTGTAGCATTGAAATGTCCTGCTAACCCAATACTGACTAAGCCTGTTTGATCATCTTGGTTAACGTAAGAAATATTTGGATCACTAAACTTCTGGAATCCTCCATTATTTTTAAAGGCGTTGAAAAACCCTGTACCAATAGAAGTTCCTACTAAGCTACCGAAACCGTTCTTATCTAAAGCCTGACTAAACCAATATTCACCGAAAGTTTTACCTGTATCTTTGTAAAGACTAGTCCAGTCAGAAACGGTTAAACTACTGAGTGTGATGGCTTCACCACCGATTGTTCCTGACAAGGTGGTATTTTGTGTAAAGTCATTAGCAGTGAAAGTTGATTTTTCGGTGCTGGCTCTTAACTCTATGTTACCAGTGGGGCTAGCAGCATTACCATCTAACACTTTTTGGATATTTGCTGATTTCAGGTTCTGGTCTACAGCCACAGTGTTTGTACCGTTAACGTCATAGACCAAGTAATCATTAGCTGCTGTACCACCGATGGTAGCACTGGTTAAGCTACCTGCTTGGGCGGGAGAAGCGGCGATCGCACCTACACCCATAGCTACTGCACTACCAATCACAATAGCGTGAATAGTTTTCTTCATTACTCCCATTGTCCTTGATTTATTAGTGTTTTTGTATTAATGCGGCCTTATAGATGCAGAGAATTTGCGATCGTTACCCGACTATTTTGAGTAACACACTCAACAAATCAAGTTTAGGCAATCACCACTCCAATGGAGTAAAGTTCCAACTGATTACGAGTAAATTAATGATGAATAATTAGCTAACTAATGATGAATATTCTCAGTGATTATGCTTGTACAGCAATTATCACGAGAAAAAAAGAAATTTTTTAATCATCAATAGGATGAGGTCTAGGTTAAAATCGCCCCACCCATTAAGCGTTCGTAGCGATATTTCAATTCGGCCTTCATTAACGGCCAACGCTCTAGACTAGTATCTATTTCTATAACTTTTTCGGCGGCTTGTCTAGCTAATATTAATACTTCTTCGTCTTCTACTAAACTAGCTAAGGTAAAATCAGGTACGCCAGATTGGCGAGTTCCTAATACTTCTCCGGGCCCGCGAAACCGCATATCCATTTCGGAGATGAAAAAGCCGTCTTGGGACTGTTCCAATACTTTTAGTCTTTGTTGAGCATCGGGACTTCTGGAACTACTCATCAATAAACAGTAGGATTTTGCTGCACCTCTTCCTACTCTTCCCCGCAATTGGTGTAGTTGTGACAAACCAAAACGCTCGGCATTTTCAATGAGCATAACCGTGGCATTAGGCACATCAACACCAACTTCTACAACGGTGGTTGAAACTAAAATCTGCGTTTTATTATCTCGAAATTTGGTAATGGCTTCGTCTTTCTCGGCTGAACTCATACGCCCATGCAGCAACCCGACTTGAAATTCTGGAAACACTGTTTCTTTAAGCTTTTGGTGTTCTTCTACAGCCGATCGCAAGTCTAGTTTCTCTGATTCTTCTACCAAAGGCAAGACTACATAAACCTGCCGACCTTGGGCAATTTCTCGCCGCATTAAGTCATAAGCAAAGGTGCGCTGCTGACTGATTAAGGCTGTAGTTTGAATGGCTTGTCGTCCCGGTGGTAACTCATCAATCTGGCTGACATCCAAATCCCCATGTATAGTTAGTGCTAATGTCCGGGGAATGGGGGTAGCAGTCATGGTTAATACATGGGGTTGTTCGCCTTTTTGTTGTAACAACGCTCGTTGTTTGACTCCAAATCGGTGCTGTTCATCAATTACCACTAACCCCAATCGGCGAAAATTGACGGTGTCTTGAATTAAGGCGTGAGTTCCTACTAATAAAGGTAATTCACCGGTGATTAATTGGGAATGAATTTCCCGCCGTTTGGCAGTTTTAGTTGAACCCGTAAGTAATTCCACTGGTAAATGTAATAAGTTAAACCAGCTAACTAATTTACGGTAATGCTGTTCTGCTAAAACTTCTGTCGGAGCCATTAATGCAGCTTGATAGCCAGATTGAATAGCAGCTAAAATTGCTACTACCGCCACAACAGTTTTACCTGAACCCACATCACCCTGTACTAACCGATTCATTGGTGTGGTTTTTTGTAAGTCGTTGAGAATATCGTTGAGGACTCGTTGTTGTGCGCCTGTTAGTTGAAATGGTAGGACTTGGTAGAATTTTTCGATTAATTCACCTTTGGGTGCAAGCACTGCACTAGTTTGAATAGCTTTAGCTTGTTGTTGGCGTTGTAGTAAACCCAGTTGCAGATAGAAAAATTCATCAAATACCAAACGACGACGGGCAGTTTGCAGAGTATCACTATCATCAGGGAAATGGATATTAGCGATCGCATCCTTTAATTCCATCAAACCATACTTTTCTCGCAAACCCTTGGGTAAGGGGTCTTTTAATTGCGCCGCCGCAGGTAAAGCTGCAATTACCGCCTGTCGTACCATATTCGCCATCACTCCCTCAGTGAGTGCGTAAATTGGTACTACTCGCCCCATTGTCAACGATTCAATCGTATCCCCTGGATGTGCCAAAACCTCTAACTCAGGGTTATCTAAAGTCAAACCGTATTTACTACCTTTTACTAACCCACAAGCTGCTAATACACTTCCCACAGGGTAGCGGCGTTTTAAACTTTCTTGCCAAGCACGACTAGTAAACCTCGTACCTGCCCAAAAACGACCAACTTTGATTTGACCCGTATTATCTTTGAGAACTAATTCTAAAATCAATAATTTTTGATTTTTGGGGCTGACAAAGCAGTTGCAACGCTTAACTGTCGCCACAATTGTCACTGTTTCACCCCCTTGCAACTCCCGAATATTCACTTGTCGGGCATAGTCAATATGGTCACGGGGATAGTAAAACAGTAAATCACGTACAGTATACAAACCCAAAGCCGCCAATTTATCAGCTTTACGAATGCCTATTTCCGGTAAATCGCTGAGTTTTTGGTCAATTTTGGGGGCTAATCTCCGACTAACTTCTGCTACAAGTGGCGCAGAATTGGGAACTTTCGCCTTATAACTTCTCCCCTGCTCCTCTGCTCCCCTGCTCCCTTGCTCCCCTTCTCCTTTTTGCAGTTGGTAAAGATATCGCCGTGCTTCCGCTATCAAATGTTGACGTTCTTTGAGTTCCAGATTGGGATAATTAGCAAACTGTGCCGCCATGTCTTGCCAGCGACGGCGTTCAGTTGGGGGTAAACTTGTGGGGAATTTCCCAAATGTGAGGCTGAGAAATTCACTGAAGCGATACTGTCTACCCACCAAATCAGTAAAACCGTTTTCGGCTTCCACTGCTAAGGCTTTATGTAAGCGTATCCAATCTGGTTGGTCGTTAGTCATTGGTTATTAGTCAATAGTCAACAGTCAATAGTCAATAGTTAATAGTCAATAGTCAATAGTCACTACTGTGGACTGTGGACTTTGGACTATTGACTAATCTTCATACCAACTCGCACGCCATGCGGCTTCGGCTTCAGCAATTGAGCGTTCTCTTTGCTTCTTTTGATACTCCCTTCCTAGTTTATTCAGTTGTCCTAAGATTTCACGAATTTGTTTGCGATGATTAGCAACTGTTGTGTCAGCAAATTCGATTTCCCCTAAGCGCAAATTAATAGTCATGATTTGAGTTAAACCAGATTTTTCTGTATCTTGCTCGTCGGCAATCTCCAGAACTAAGTTAAGAATGTTGGGTGGCCCTGGCATCATCTCGGCTGAACCTTCTGAAGCGGCTGCGGCTGCGGCTTCTAAAACAGGTTCTGGCAGTTTTTGCGGTAAAATTCCGGCATTTTGTAAGATTAAATTAGCCTCATGGGAAACTTTTCTGAGGGTTTGTTGCATTTGCACTTCTAAATGCTGTTGCCATTTCGCTAATTCGATGGGGTTGGAAGTTTCGACAATATAAGTTTGAGGCGATGAATGTTTAACTGATTCACTCGGTGAAGATGATAGCTCAGATGGTATTTCCCCTTCTGTAGTTTCTAGGGAAGTTACTATTTCTTCTACATTTTCCTCATCTTCCTCGTCTTCCTCATCTTCCTGACTCATCAAACTGCTGATTAATATCTCGGCAGCTTTTTGACCTAACTTGCGAATGCTTTGTTGCAGTTGTTGTCGCTGATTTAATGACAACTTCAGAAAGTTTTCTGGATAGCCTTGGGTACACAGGTGATAACTAGCGAGGATTAATTGTTTTCTTAGTGCTTGACCCAAAGCCGCTAAATAACTAGCATAAGCCATTTGCAGTTCTCTAGCGATCGCCTGAATCGCTTCTTGCAACACAGCAAGTTCTCGTTCAATTCGCTCAATAGCTCTAACCATATCTTCACCCACCGGAGCCTTATATGGTACAAATGTATGTTTATTTAGTAAAGAATCAGTTCTAAATTTTAAAAATTTTAAATAAAATACAGGTCAGGCAATTAGCTTGACCTGTCCAGAAGATAGTGCTGAGTAGTGAGAGTAATGAGTAAGAAGTAATAAGTAATGAGTAATTTTGTCTTGTTTCAGTATCTATGTACTGATTTTTTGACATAACATTGAAGAAACCTTTCAACTCAGCACGGGCTAAACGCCCCGCTACCGCTAACAGCACTCAGCACTCATTACTACTTAGCTCTTAGCACTCAGCACTCATTACTACTCAGCACTCAGCACTCAGCACTCATTACTCATTACTACTTAGCACCCATTTGAGCTGCTACTTCTTCAGCAAAGTTACTTTCTTGTTTTTCAATACCTTCACCTAAGATGTAGCGCACGAAACGGCTCACAGTCACATCTTCACCAACTTTCGCCTTCACTTGCTTGACTAGTTCTTCTACAGAAATACTTTGGTCGCGAATGTAGGGTTGGTCTAGCAAGGTCATCTCTTTCAGACGCTTTTCAATTCGCCCCTGAACGATTTTTTCTCGGATGTTTTCTGGTTTGTTAGCCAAGTCTTCCTTGCCCATTTCGATGTCTTTTTCTTTTTGGACAACTTCGGCAGGAATGTTGTCTACACTGACATACTCAACGTTGGGACAAGCAGCTACTTGCATAGCTGAGTTCCGCGCCAAAGCTTGGAATTCCTCGTTAGTAGTAGGTGCTTCTGATTTAGAGCTAACCTCAACCAATACACCAACTCTACCGCCAGTGTGGATGTAGCTGTCTACTACTCCTGGTGTGTCTTGGATAGCAAAATTGACAAAGCGACGTACTTGAATGTTTTCACCTAAGTTAGCAATGCTTTGCTTGATGAATTCATCTACAGTGACGCTGTTATCTTCGATGTAAGGTTGAGCCAGCAAAGATTCTAAGCTATCAGCTGTTGCTGCTTGCTGGGCTAGGTTCTTAACTAGGGCTTTAAAAGCATCGTTACGGGCAACAAAATCTGTTTGGCAGTTGACTTCTATGAGTACACCTACTTTGCCGCCGGGCTGAACGAAGGTTTCTACTAAACCTTCAGCCGCAATGCGATCGCTTTTTTTACCCGCAGAGGCGATACCTTTTTTCCGTAGCCAGTCTATGGCTTCTTCGACATTGCCGTTGGTTTCTTTCAACGCCTTTTTACAGTCCATCATGCCTGCACCAGTTTTTTGGCGTAGCTCTTGGACGAGTTTTGCAGATATTTCCGCCATGTTGCCTCAATTCCTAACTTGACCTTGAGTTGTTATCGCTCACCAAAGCAGTGTTGAGTGCTGAGTTGAGGGTGGTATGAGGAAGAAACCAACAATTGTTTTTTGTTTATTTCTCCAACTCGATCTTTAAAAACCATAATCAGCACCCAGCATTCATGACTCAGCACTAAGCAAGAGTTTTGAGTATTTCTATCTTACTCAGGGCTGGGGAAGAAAAAACGATGAAATTCAAACTATTGGAGATGAAGCATGAGGTGTGAGCTTGATCTGCTTCATCTTCCATTTTGATTTAGTGTTAAAAGCTATTGCACTGGGAAAATTTACACTGATTCTGCATCTGCCGTTAAATTTTGACATTCAACCAGCAACGAGTAATTATGTCTTTCCCAGTACAAAAACAGTTGATTATTCTTCTTCGTCGTCGGAAGCAAACTCACTGTAATCACTTTCTTCGTAATCGTACTCTTCCTCTGCACCTTCGTAATCTTCGTATTCTTCCTCGGCATCTAGCTGACCGTGACGACCTTCATAAATAGCATCTGCTAATTTGCCCACGATCAATTTAATTGATCTGATTGCGTCGTCGTTAGCTGGGATGGGAATATCTACTACATCTGGATCACAATTTGTATCCAGCATAGATACGATGGGGATAGAGAGTTTTTGGCATTCTTGGACAGCGTTATATTCCCGACGTTGGTCAACAATTATCACGACATCAGGAACTTTCCGCATGGTTTTGATACCACCCAAATATTTTTGCAGCTTCGCCATCTCACGACGCAGCATAGAAGCTTCTTTCTTGGGCAATAAATCTAACGCACCGTTTTCTTCCCGCCGTTCCAAATCTTTCAGGCGGTCTACTCTGGTTTTGATAGTTGCCCAGTTGGTGAGCATTCCACCTAGCCAGCGTTGGTTGATATAGTGAGAACCACAACGGGCAGCTTCTTGGGCAATAATCCCTGCTGCTTGCCGCTTTGTGCCTACAAAGAGAAACTTTTTACCCTGCTCCGCCTGCGATCGCATATAGTTATACGCTTCATCCATCAATTGGGCTGTTTGCACCAAGTCGATGATATGTACACCATTACGCGCAGTGTAAATGTATGGAGACATTTTAGGATTCCAGCGTCGGGTCTGATGCCCAAAGTGAACCCCTGACTCCATCATTTGAGCCAATGAAACAACTGGCATATATTTTTTTACTCCTATTCGGGTTAAACCTCCATCCAGGCGTATTTCTCCATGAGAAACACCCGAATTCCCAGATGTGCGGAATTTAGACAACTCTACTAGGGTAGCACAGAATGGGGCATTGGGAATGGGGAATTGGGCAGGGGGCAGGGGGCAGGGGGCAGGGGGCAGGGGAGCAGGGGAAGCAGAGGAGAAAAACTAATAACTCACAACTCAGCACTCACAACTCAGCACTCAGCACTCAGCACTCACAACTCAGCACTCACAACTCAGCACTCAGCACTCAGCACTCAGCACTCACAACTCAGCACTCAATTGAGCATAAGCCTCGTACACACCCTTGACGTTGTACCAGTTGAGGAAAATTCGGGCGATTTCTAAAGCTAGCTGGGGTTTACCTGAATCAATCAACCACTGTAACAACGGTTTCATGGTGCGTTCATTTAATGCGCCGTTGAGGGAAAGAATCCCCCACAGTAAACGATGTATCCAGGTCATTTGAATCATCATTTTGACTTCCCAGGTGGGATGCTTCTGATAAAACAAAACTCCCATCCGTCCCCTTTGAATTTCTTTCTCGATGAGGTTGGGGATTTGCTCTAAGTTAAATGGGGGATGCCAATGATAACCGACGGCGGCGGGACATTTAATCAGTTTCAAACCCAGGTTTTTGAGTCTGACACCTAGTTCTAAGTCTTCCCAGCCGTAAAGTTGAAAGCCTGTGTCAAATAATCCGGCTTGTACTAGCCAGTGTTTAGGGATGGCGACGTTACCTGTGGCGAAAAAGGCGGCGGAGAAGTCTGTGATTTTATAGGGTTCGGCGGTGGGATTGTCAAAATTACAAGTATTAATAACTGCACCGTAAGTAAAAAAGCGATCGCTGCCTAATTTCTCCTTACCCTGCACTAAAGCATCTGCATGGGCTTGCAGGAAGTTTTCTAGGACTACTAAATCACTATCTATAAATATAATGATGTCCCCTTGCGCCTGTTCAACGCCCAAATTCCGCGCCGCCGCCGGGCCTGCATGGTCTTGCTCAAACCAACGCACATGGGGAAAATCTTCTTTATTTGCCTTTAACCAATCCAGCGTACCGTCAGTAGAACCATCATCTACTAAGACAATTTCATAATTACCTACAACGCTTGATGCGCTTAGTTGCTGCATTTCTAAGGCTCGCAAGCATTTTTCTAGAATCGGCTGGCGATTATAAGTTGGTATCACAACGCTGATAAACACAGTCTCACCCACAACACAACTACCCATCTCCAGAATAGGACAGCCTGGTACTCAACACAGTTCCTAGTGCGTCCTGAGAACTGAATTCGTGACTCAGCGTTAACAGATAACGCGCAAAAGTCAACCAATTTTAGATTTTAATTTCTGGGTTGAATCTAAAATCCAAAATCTAAAATTCGGAGGTTCAATACAAAAATCGTACTTTCTTCATGAGTAATGGCAAACGGACTGTCCCTGCAAAACAGTATTTTCCCTCAAAAAATAATTGTTAATAAACTAATATTAATTATTGTATAACCTAATCTTAATTTTCTTTAATTAGATTTTCAGTAACCGTTGTTAGTTTCAGCACCATAAACCACTATTAGAGAATATTTGATAAGTCTTTTGTGGCTCACTATTCTAATTCGATTGTAGTCACACGCCTTTATTGAAAAGGCTTGTCAGCATCCTATTATTATGCCTGCCTCAATATAAATAGGATGAATTAGTCAAACAATAGGACTCAATCAAATATTTTCTGAGTTGTGGTTTTTGCCGATCATTAACTGTTGATATCAATAAAAATTGAGGTTCATGTGTAATTTGATGTTTTTTTGTTGTCAAACAAAATGACCAAAAGAGTGCTGAGTAAAAAGTAAGGTTAATTGAACTCAACACCTAGCACTCAGCACTACTGAATCTTTTATTTACAAGATGAACTTAACAGTTAACTCATTAGTGTCAAAATGGAGAACTAGGTAATGAAGGGACGCTTTCACCCCAAAAATAACGTGACGCTTAACCAATCTCGTAACGAATCAATTCGTGATGTGATTGATCGCGTCAGCATGAGTCGGCGGCGGTTCATCATGACGGCAGCTAGTGCATCGGTGCTAACTGTGGTAGGTGAAGTTTCGATTGGAGGCATTCTCCAGAGTGTTGAAGCAGCTCCAATTCCCAAGGGAACAGGATTTGGTGGTATTGGCTTTAAGAGTGTTCCACCTAATGTATTCAATCCAACTACAGGAGTTCTAGAAAAGGATCTTGTTAGTGTTCCTGAAGGTTATACAGCTAAAGTATTGTTTGCTTGGGGAGATCCCATTATGCCAGGCGCACCGACTTGGTTAGCAGATGCTTCCCAAGATGCTGCTGCTCAAGCAATGCAAGTGGGGATGCACCATGATGGTATGCACTACTTCCCCTTATCACAAGGTAATGTAGTTGGTCGGACAGTTAGTTCCCAAGCAAGATCATTAAGAAGCTTTTTAAACCAGCCGATTAACAATGGTTTGTTATGTGTAAACCATGAATATACCCAGGAAAATATCCTACATGGTTCTGAAGGTCTAAGTCCCGTCACCATTCAAAAAGTACGGAAGTCTCAGGCTGCTCATGGCGTGTCTATTGTCGAAATTTCCAAAAACGGCAATGAATGGACTTACAATCGCAATTCACCCTATGGTCGTCGCATTACCAGTAATACTGAGATGCGAGTTTCGGGGCCTGCGGCTGGGGATGCCTTGTTAAAGTCGAAGAAGTTTAACATTACTCCCACAGGCTCTACTGAAATCGGCACAAACGACGGCTACACCGCATATGGTACAGTCAACAACTGTGCCAACGGTTACACACCTTGGGATACTTATTTAACTTGTGAAGAAAACTGGAACGGTTACTTTGGCAATCGGGGTGAAGCTTTAGTCTCTACTCCAGGGATTGAAGACTCAGAGATTCTGACAGGACAAAATCGTTATGGTCTTTCTGCTAACGGTGCTGGCTATAGTTGGCATGAAGTTGACCCACGCTTCAACAACCGTACCAACCCACTAGAACCCCATTTATTTGGCTGGGTAGTTGAGATTGATCCATATGATCCTCTAAGTAAGCCAGTTAAGCGGACGGCTCTAGGTAGATTTAAGCATGAAAGCGCACAGGTTGTGGTGGATGACAACAATCGGGTGGCTTTCTATATGGGTGATGATGAACGTAACGAGTATATCTACAAGTTCGTTTGCGCTCAAGCCTATAATCCTGGTAATCGTGCAGCTAACCGCGATTTGATGGATTCTGGTATTCTTTACGTGGCCAAATTCAATGACAATGGTACTGGTCAGTGGTTGCCTTTAGTCTATGGTCAAAATGGTTTGACACCAGAAAACGGTTTTAGAAGCCAGGCTGAGGTTCTAGTTAAGACTCGTCAGGCGGCGGATAGAGTCGGTGCAACCATGATGGATAGACCAGAGTGGACAGCAGTACGTCCTCGCATTGGTGGATATAAAGAGATTGAGGTCTACTGTACATTAACCAACAATAACCGTCGTGGTACAGCAACCCCACCTACTGTCAACCAAGTAAATGGTTCAACAGTTGCGGGTAGTGCGCGTCCTCCTGTAGATGCGGCTAACCCCCGTCCTAGTAATTTGTACGGTCATATTATTCGCTGGCGTGAAGATGGACGTACTGTGACAGCAACAACTTTCAAATGGGATATTTTTGTTCAAGGTGGCGACAGAAACAGAACTGAAGCCAATTTTCAAGGCAATATCAATGGTGATGATTTCAGTTCACCTGATGGTTTGTGGTTTGATGACTTCGGTCGTCTTTGGATTCAAACTGATCAAGCTGGTGATGGTCGTGGTAGCACAATCAATGGTGTTCCTGAGCTAATCAACATTGGTAGTAATGGTATGTTTTGTGCTGACCCCAACACCAAACAGGTGAGACGCTTCTTAACTAGTCCTACAGATTGTGAGGTCACTGGTATTACTAGCACACCTGATGGTAAAGCGATGTTCATCAATATTCAGCATCCTGGTGATAGTGGAACTACCGCAAATCCCACATTATCTAGTAACTGGCCTTTTAGCCAAGGTTATGGTTTAGCTGGCCGTCCCCGTTCTGCAACGGTAGTTATTACCCGCAATGATGGTGGTGTGGTTGGTGGTTTGTAATTCAGAATTCTCTCATTCATAATTTATGTAGTAGAGACGTTGCATTACAACGTCTCTATTTTTTTACGTAAAAAAAGACAGGAAAAAAACCTGTCTTTTTGGTATGAAAAAACTGTTTTTAGCCTGCCAAGGCTGCTTTTTTCTTACGCTTCATCCATAGCCCTAAAGTAGTAGCGATCGCAGTTCCACCCACAGCAAATGGTTCTGGTACTTTGGTGTAAGTGACTGTACCTGCCAATGTTGTATCGACTGAGTTACTGATTGTGTAAAAGTTGTTTCCGCCTATCTCTGGGGTACTGGGTTCACTACCAATGAGAAACTGATCAGCTACAAAATAGCTGAGTCCTTGGAATTGACCTGCATCAAAAGTGACTACAGGGAATGAATCAAAATCAACATCATCAGCTTCTGTATAGTTATTTCCTAGATAATTGAATGTGACTTTGAGTCCACTTTCTACCCCTAATCTTTCCTCTCCTAGACCAGTTAAAAATGAGTCATCATATTTGAAAGTGCCAAAATATTGAGTAGCAGGGGTATCGACTGTGAAATTATAATTTACTATAGCTGCTTGTGCTGGTTTAGACGCGATCGCAGCTACAGAAATGGCGGTGGCAATAGTAGCAAGACCTAAGTTTTTACCTAATGTCATGAAAAAATACTCCCAGGTTTAATAGTGAATCCTTACGCAATTTCACTTAATAAACCTTTAGGCAATGACTCAAGGTTAAGGAATATCAAATAAAAGGTTAAGTAGCAACAGACTGACGATATACAGCAGTTAGTAACTTCACGTTTTGAATTGTCCTAGTCACTATTTGTCTACCTCTTGCTAAACTGGAGTCAAATATTTATATTTCTCTACAATGCAAGTATATTTAGAACGCACGGGGGGGTTTACTGGGATTAGTAAAACTATCCATGTTGACACGGACACTCTCCCAACTCCGACAGCAGAGGAATTATCTACACTTGTCGCCTCAGCAGATTTTTTCCAACTACCTGAACAAATAATTCCTGAGCATTCCCAGTGCGATCGCTTTCAATATAGACTAACTGTAGAAAATTATGGTCAGCAACACACAGTAATTGTCAGTGAAACTGCGCTCACTAACACCTTAAGAAATCTCATTGAATACTTGAATCAGTTACAAATATCTCAATAAAACATTTTGGCTATTTTCAAAAGGGATTGGGGACTGGGGACTGGGGACTGGGGATTGGGGATATTCAAATTTTGCCTTTTGCCTTTTGCCTTTACAATCTCTCCCAGGCTTTTCCTTTGTAACCGTAATCAAAAATCTCTGGATGTATAATTTCTGCCATAATTTCTAGAGAATCTACTAATCTGGGGCCTGGACGGTTAAAGTAGGCATTGCCATCGGTTATGTAGACTCTACCGCTTTTCATCGCGTGGAGTTTTTGCCAGTCTGGGTGCTGGGCGACTAGTTCCGCTTCTTGACGGGTGCGATTTAAGTCAAAACCACAAGGCATAAAAATGATCACATCTGGGTTACTAATCAATAGGTTTTCCCATTGCAGGTGGGGAGATGGTTGACCTGTGACACAAAATAATGATTGTCCTCCAGCTAAGTTGGTAAGTTCAGGAATCCAATTAGCTGCTACCATGAGGGGATTTGTCCATTCAATACAGGCGACGGTCGGTAATTCTACTAAGGACAGCCCTTGAATTTTTCGTTGACAAATTCTAACACGAGCCTCTAGGTTTTCTAAGAGTTGAACAGCATCAACATTAAAGATACGCCCTACACGCTCAATATCCTTCCAAACGTCTGCTAGCAGGTTAGGTTGTAAAGAAACAACTTGCGGAGAGCTTTGAGTCAGTTCAGCCACAGCCTTTTCTACTTCTTGTAAGCTGACGGCGCAAACATTACACTGATCTTGGGTCAAGATATGAGTGGGCTGCAATTGTTCTAAGATATCGGTTTTGACTTGGTAAATACTGAGAGCCGACTGTAGCAAATTATTTATCTGATCGTGGATTTGTTCACTGGAGGTATTACTATCTAGACGCGCTTGGGTGCAAATAGGACGGTTTGTAATTTCTGGGGGATAGTCACATTCATGCGATCGCCCAACCACATAATCTGTTAAACCCAAGGCTGCTAAAATCTCTGTTCCACTGGGAATCAGAGAAACAATTCTGATATGAGAATTTTGCATAATTTTACCACCTCTCGATCAGAGGCTCTAGCCTGAGTTTAATTGTGACAAAATTTAGCTGTGACAGTATCTTTCTATAGGAGAATACACAAATATTAATTTCTTAAACATTATAAAAATGAGTGTATCTATGTATATAGATAATGGTAAAAATATAAAAGCATTTATACAATATTAATCATTTCGTCAGTAGTTAGTCAGAATCGCTATCTAAAATACTTTTGTTAATGTATAGTTTGATCAATATTTATTGATTCTGATTTACCGTTACCATACTGCACCATGAACTGAATTTTTAAAATTTATGTGAAATTTTTATTAAAAGTTCACAAATATATGTTGTTTGTAATTGGTCGCGACCAATTTGAAACCTGATATCAAGTTAAAAACAGCATATCAAAACGCAGATTCGTTTAAAAGCATAATTCGTACAAAATTAGCCAAAAAAATATACCTTATGGGTATGTAAATGTGTATATCAAAGTTGTATTTATATAAACAGTTCTATTCATGTTTTAGAACTGCAATGCAAAGTGATTTCTGTTGAAAACACATGCAGGTGCTAGTGGTAAAAGATATTACTAAGTTTCCACAGTCCCAAGAGGTACTGTCAATTTCAGACAAAGAGCGACGAAAACATAGCCAAACACTACTGCATTTAGCAAGTAGCAGAACCTTTCAGACAGGAACTCTAACTGCTGTATTCAGAGAAATAACAGAGGCTGCGGCGCACGCACTTTTAGTGCAGCGCGTGAGTGTGTGGTTTTACAATCAAGAAGTTTCAGGAATTGAATGTCTTGATTTATACAATATTGACAATCAAGAGCATACTTTTGGCCAGGTTTTGTCAAAAGCAAATTACCCTGCTTACTTCCAAGCTTTAGCAGTAGGAGAGAGCCTACACATTAATAACGTCATCATAGACCAAAGAACTCAAGAATTATTTACAACTTATCTTTCTATTTTCGAGGTAATTTCGCTACTCAGTACACCAATTTGGTTAGGAAATCGTTTGGTGGGGTTTTTGTGGTGCGAACATTGTCACGAAGTTCGGGAGTGGACTGGAGAGGAAAAATATTTTGCTGGTGCGATCGCTGATTTTGTATCATTAGCTATTGAAGCCAGGGAACGTAACGCAGCACAGGTAGCAACACAAAAAAGTGAAGCTTTATATCGAGCTATTTTTGAGAATTCAGTAGTGGGAATTGCAGTTATAAATCAGACAACCCAGATATTAGATATGAATCCTGGATTATGTCAAATGCTGGGTTACAGTCGAGAAGAATTATGTAGTCAAAACTTCACTGATTATATTTTTCAGACACAAGCAGAGTTAGATAATTATCAAAAATTATTAGGAGAACTATATACAAATCTTCATCAACATCATGCACAACAACACGTTGAAATTGATAGACGCTTCTTACATAAAAACGGCAAATTAGTTTGGGCGAAACTTTGTATCTCCGTCATGCCTAATTCTGATAATGAGACTGAACTACTATTAGTAATTGTCAAGGATATGACTGAATACAAAAAAACAGAGTTGCAACTGCGTGCCTCACAAGCAGCAGCAGAAGCAGGGAGTAGAGCCAAAAGCGAGTTTTTAGCAACTATGAGCCATGAATTGCGAACACCTTTAAATGCGATTATGGGGTTATCGCAACTATTACAGCATGAGATAGCAGGCTCTTTAAATGACAAGCAAAAAGAATATATTAATTGTATATATAGTAGTGGCGAACATTTGCTAACAATGATTAATGATATTTTAGACTTATCAAAGGTGGAATTAGGTAAGGAAGAGTTATCATTAGAGCCGATATCAGTTGTAGATTTATGTAATTATTTGTTATCGATTGCCAGCGATCGCGCCCATGAGAAAGGCTTAAAACTAACTCATGAAATTGACCCTGCTGTCAAGATTTGCATAGCTGATGAATATCGTTTGAAGCAAATGTTATTCAACTTGCTGACTAATGCGATTAAATTTACCATTAGTGGCGAAGTTTCCTTAATAGTCAAAAAAGCCTATCAAGGAATCACATTTACAGTTGCAGATACAGGAATTGGCATTGATCCTAGTCAATTTAAATTTTTATTTGAGCCATTTAAACAGCTAGATAGTAAATTGAATCGTCAATATGAAGGGACAGGATTAGGTTTAGCTTTGACACGGAAATTAGCTAGGTTACACGGTGGTGATGTCACAGTAACATCAACGTTGGGAGTAGGAAGTCAGTTCACCTTGTTTTTACCAGAACAGGAGATTTGAGGTATGGGGCATAGGGCATAGGGCATGGGGCATGGGGAAGAGAAGAGGAATTGGTGCAGGCTTTCGCCGTGAGCGTCAGCCGAACGGGTGCAGGGTGCAAGGGGGAGGGCAATGTCCCCATTTCTCCCTACTCCCTGCCTTCTGTCTCCCAGTCCCCAATCCCCAATCCCTAATCCCTAATCCCGGCGTTGCATAAATGCGGGATGAATTAAGCTTTTCTAGCAAAGT